>NZ_JAUSXM010000001.1:5096995-5734120 GCF_030815985.1 Paenibacillus sp. W2I17 | reverse complement strand
CCGCTCTCCAGCATTTCCTTGAATACCGTTTTGGCGATTTTGCTGTTAATGGTGCCCTTCTCCAGCAGTCCGATCATCTCACCCAAACCTTGACCTGTCAGTGGGACCTGAGTCACCTCAAGATTGCTCGTATTCAGGTAACCCAGCAAGTCGCCCATGATCCAGTTGGATACGGATTTGGCATCCTGAGTGAATTTCAAGCTATCTTCGAAAAGATCAGCTATAGCCTTGGATGAAGTAATAACCTCTGCATCATAGCTAGGCAATCCGTAATCAGCCGTATAACGAGCTTTACGTTCGTCTGGGAGCTCAGGTATGGTAGCTTTGATGCGCTCTTTCCAGGCTTCATCAATATGCAGCTTCACGAGATCCGGGTCCGGGAAATAACGGTAGTCATGCGCTTGTTCCTTACCACGCATCGACAGTGTTTTTCCTTGAGCTTCGTCCCAGCGACGCGTCTCCTGAACCACTTCACCGCCATCATCCAGAATTTCAGCCTGACGATATTGTTCATATTCGAGACCACGCTGCACACCACGGAAGGAGTTCATGTTTTTCAGCTCAGCTCTTGTTCCCAGCTTCTCCTGTCCATGTGGACGCAAACTGATGTTGGCGTCACAACGCAGTGAACCTTCTTCCATCTTCACGTCCGATACATCACAGTACTGCATGATTGCACGCAATTTTTCAAGATACGCACGTGCTTCTTCCGGAGAGGAAATCTCAGGTTCGGATACAATCTCCACCAGTGGAGTACCGACACGGTTGAAGTCCACCAAAGACGCGTATCCGCCATCGATATGTGTAAGCTTCCCTGCATCTTCTTCCAAGTGAAGACGTGTGATGCCAATTCGTTTCGTTTCACCATTCACTTCGATATCAATCCAGCCGTTCTCACCGATCGGTTGATCAAATTGCGAGATCTGATAAGCTTTTGGTGAATCGGGGTAAAAGTAGTTTTTACGGTCAAACTTGCTGACATCAGCAATCGTACAATTCAGGGCCATCGCTGCCTTCATGGCGTAGTCTACCGCCTGACGATTCAGGACAGGCAGTACGCCCGGATGTCCGAGACAGACTGGGCAGGTATGCGTATTCGGCGGAGCTCCAAAAGCTGTGGAGCAGCCGCAGAATATTTTGGAGTTGGTATGCAACTCCACGTGGACTTCAAGTCCAACGACCGTTTCATATTTAGATGCGGACATTTCTATATTCCTCCGTTCCGGGCAGTCTACAGCTGCGGACGCTGCTTGTGGAATTCTGTATTTTGTTCAAACGCATGCGCTACACGCAATACGGTTGTTTCATCAAAGGCTTTACCGATAATCTGCAGGCCAACAGGCAATCCATCCGAGAATCCACATGGAATGCTAACAGCAGGTACACCAGCAAGGTTAACCGGAATAGTCAAAATATCGTTCAGATACATCGTAAGTGGATCATCCACCTGTGAACCCAGTTTGAACGCCGTAGTTGGCGCAGTTGGTCCAATAATGACATCATATTTGGCAAATACATTGTCGAAATCCTGTTTGATCAATGTACGTACCTTCTGTGCTTTCAGATAATAGGCATCATAGTAACCCGAGCTGAGTGCATATGTTCCAAGCATGATACGTCGTTTCACTTCCGGACCAAACCCTTGACTGCGGGACTGATGGTACAGATCCAGCAAGTTATCCGGATTGTCTGCACGCACGCCATAACGTACACCATCAAATCGAGCCAAGTTGGAAGAAGCCTCTGAAGAAGCCAGCAGGTAATACGTAGCCACCGCATATTCGGTATGCGGAAGGGATACTTCTTCCCATGTTGCCCCGAGTCCTTCAAGAACTTTCAATGCAGACAAAACTGTTTCCTTCACTTGTGGATCGACGCCTTCACCGATGTATTCCTTCGGAACAGCAATGCGAAGCCCTTTGACGTCACCTGTCAGTCCGCTCAAATAATCCGGGATCTCTACTTTTGCAGAAGTCGAATCTTTGGCGTCATATCCAGCAATGGCTTGCAATACATAAGCAGAATCTTCAACATTTTTCGTCAAAGGTCCAATCTGATCCAGGGAAGATGCAAATGCTACCAATCCAAAGCGGGAAACAAGTCCGTACGTTGGCTTCAATCCAACAACACCGCAATACGAAGCAGGCTGTCTGATAGAACCACCTGTATCTGATCCAAGAGTGAAATATGCTTCTCCCGCTGCCACAGCTGCTGCAGAACCACCGCTGGAACCTCCTGGAACACGATCGAGTGCCCATGGATTACGTACAGGGGAGAAACTTGAATTTTCATTGGAGCCACCCATGGCGAATTCGTCCATGTTGAGTTTACCAATAGTTACGGTGTCCGCAGCTTTCAATTTCTCGACAACTGTCGCGTCATACACCGGGTCGAAATTACGAAGGAATTGGCTGCCACACGTCGTGCGCAGTCCATTCGTAACGATGTTATCCTTAATACCTACAGGCAGACCAAAGAGCAAACCTTTCTCCTCGCCGCTAACCAGACGGTCATCCAGTTGACGTGCACGAGCGCGTGCTTGTTCTTCATCCAGTGCCAAATATGCCTTAACTTTATCATCATGCGCGCCAATGTTCTGATACGCCTGTTCCACCAGATCGCTGACCGACAGCTCTTTGGTATGCAGCTTGTTATGTAACTCAGGCAACGATTGTTCAAATAAACTCACAGTTTTTGTCCTCCTTCCGGTTATCCGTTATTCCATTACAGCAGGCACTTTAAACTGCCCGTCTTCTTCTTCCGGTGCATTGCGCATCACCTGTTCAATCGACAGGCTTTCTTTGGTCTCATCTTCACGCATAACATTGCTTACGTGCAGAACGTGAGTGGTGGGTTCGATGTCTTCCGTATCCAGCTCATTCAGCTTTTCTGCATATTTTAAAATCGCGTTCAGCTGACCTGTCAGGGTCTGTTCTTCTTCAGCAGTCAAGTTGAGCCGGGCCAGCTTGGCCACATGCTGAACGTCATTATTCGAAATACTCATTAGCGGATGCCTCCTTCATTCGTTCTGATTCCCGAAACGACCTGAAACGAATCGCTCGTTTAACGGGCTAAAGTCTCAAGATAACTTTTTTCATTATAGGTGAGATAGTTCGACAATTCAATGCAAATGACCTGACAGGCTTCCGGGAAGCTAAAATCAAACTTAAAAATAAAAAAGAGCCGGCATCAGCCGACTCTTAAAATTCTAGATCCATGCACGCAGATTAACCTGCTTTATAAAATCCGCCTGTGACATAACATCGTTCGCGGTTTCCTCTTCCTCTTCCACAGCTTGAAAATCTCCGTTCATCAGATGATGAAACAGCTTCTCATTGTGTGTCGCAAGGGCGTAATCTATCAACGCTTCTCGCTCGACCCGCTCAGCTTCCTGCTTCAGCAGAACCTCTTCCAGATCGACGTCGCCGGATGGAACAAAAAAGTTCCGGTTCACCTGCGGCACTCGAAGCACGTAATCGAACGCATTGTCCGGATTCCGGTCATAAGCGATGATGAAACCATATTCCCCCACAGGAAGATTCTGCTCAAACGCATCCGCGACGATGACAACCTTCTCTCCTAATCGCAGCATCGTCTAACCTCCTGGTAGTCTATCATTAATATTTATTTGTATAGTCTACTAGAAAAGAATAACGATGTCTAGGAATACTAGAATTAAACAACATATTTGTGCAAAATCTTTTTTTCCATTTTTAAAATGATGTTATTTCGGATTACGTGCACCTGGCTTGCGCTGTGATCGAATTACGACAAACCAGTATATTATGAGCGGCGTGGGAAATCCTGTGATGCCCCATAATCCCCATAACCACGGGAAACGTCCACGTCTGCGTGCGTCCTGAAAGATCCATGTGCCCTGAACCAGGAGAAAAATGCCAAGCAATATAAGCCATAGTGGAGAAATCTCATCCAATGAATAATGCAATTTATTCATGACGAACCTCCTTCCGTCGCCGTCCGGCCCAGATCACAGCCAAAATCACCGCAACAGCTGTACCTAAAGCCTGGATTCCCAGATATAGAGCTGGAGCAGATACAAAAAATAATGCCCCGAAGGTAATGGCAAGCAATCCAACCAACCAGAAACATATCATCTCGATCCAATTGGCTCGACGTCTAATCTGTCTCCGTTCCCTGACTTGGGCTTCAAGTGCACCCAAAGAAGGAATACTTGTCGGCTCAAATGCATCATCCAGCACTTTCATGTGTTGCTGCAATCGTTCTACAACTTCTTGTTCTTGTGCATCATCTGATCTGCTCACCCTTATTCCAGCTCCTTTCTTAACTGACGGAGACCATAAGCTGTGCGTGACTTCACCGTTCCCGCAGGAATACCCAGCATTTCCCCGATCTCGTCATACCCGTATCCATAATAATGCTTCAGTAGCACTGCAACACGATGCTCGGGTGTCAGTCTTGTCATCGCATCCATGACATCTGTCCATTCTTCATTCCGAGTCTCAAGCTGCCAGCGGAATCGACGTACAGCCTGATCCCGGATGAGAGTAAGCCAGTTCTGTTCTCTCTTCTTACGTCTTGTCTTATCGATATAGATGCGGGTCGCAATGGTGATCATCCATGATGAAAAGGCAGACGTGCCATCATATCGATGGATATTTTCCATACAACGAATCATCGTATCCTGCACCGTCTCTTCTGCGAGGTTCGCGTCCATCGTCACTTTAACAAGATACTTATACACAAACGTGTAGTGACGTTGCAACAACGCTGCGAGCGCGCTATCGTCTCCCGATACCGCTCTGCGTACCTCTTCCAGCTCAGCTGCCTTTATCATGAAATCACCTTCTTCCCGTTCAATATGGAGTTAATACGACAGGCTCTGCAAAAACGTTCAATGAAATTTCTAAAAAAATTAAAACCCGACAATTTCCCGGGCAATCAGACTTGATTCCGGTAATCTTGCAGCTTATCGAACCACGGTTGGTTACGGGCTCCGTTTCTTAAAACATGGCTTGTCCATATATTCTGCTGAGACTTCATCACTTCATTGGTCACGCTGGGGTTATGTATTAAAGCTCGCTCAGTACCTGTTTCTCTTTTCCCACTTTCCAATATGCGACGGTTTTCTTCAATGATCGGATACTCGACACGCTGATTCAACGGAATAACTCTTGGTTTCTCCACTTTGATATTCCCCGCTCTCATGATCTATATAAGTTGAACTAAAGATTATTTACACTGACACTACGATGACAGAATAACTCTTCCAATCGCTGTTATCCCCAGTTTTTTTGATTCCCTTTTCTTAAAGGGAAAATCCGGTGATGGCTTATGCTTCCGATGCAGCTTTCTTTCAGAAAGCTTTTAGGCGAACGCTTCGCTTTTTCAGGTTTTTTCTGTCCTCTCCGTTATCCTGTAAATGATTAGTTCAACTTATATACTATTTTTCTTAAACTCATCATTTCTAAATCAACCTGTACTTGCTGCTAACTTGCTATTGGTCTCAAACTGTCTTGTGATGAAGCGCATCTTGCATCTCTATGTAGCGTAAAAAAGGCTAATTCTGTGATAAAAAGGGGCTGAAAACAAAAAAAGAACGCAAACCGGGTATAGACCACAGTCTGCGTGCTTCGCGAGGTTGGGTGTTTCTTGGTAATGCTTCAGTTAGATGATGCCTTAACGCTTGTAACAACTAATTGCTATTCTAATGAAAAAGTTGTCACTTGTCCAGACTTTCTTCACATATCATGTCGGATTATCTTGCGGACACGTAAGGATTGTTCTGTTTCTCATAACCAATGGTCGTTTTGGGACCATGACCTGGATATACTTTAACCTCATCAGCAAAGGTGTAAAGCTTGTTCTGGATTGAATCAATCAGATCCCGTTCACGCCCTCCTGTCAGGTCCGTTCTGCCCACACCCATGCGGAACAACACATCACCGGCAAACAGGTCGTTATCACAAAGCAAACTTACACTGCCTGGGGAATGTCCAGGTGTATGGAACACTTTAAACGTATGCCCAATCAGATTCAGCTTCTGCCCTTCGTCCATGGCATATTCAGCCGGATCTGTCGAAAGCGGTGGTGTCGCCTGCGGCCAATTCAAAGATCCATTTAATTTCGGGGTGGTAAGCCAGTCGCTCTCCAAGTCATGAAGATAAACGGGACATCCCTTCAATTTACGGATCTCATCTACCCCGCCCATATGATCAAAGTGAGCATGAGTAAGGAGAATGGCTTCAATCTCCAAGTCTTGGATCGCCTTAAGCAGCGGCCCTGGATTCATGCCTGGATCGATAATGACGGCTTTACCCGGATCATCTCCTTGTAGGAGATACGCATTGGTCTGAAGCGGGCCTAGTGTAAACGTACGAATGTTAAGCATATCGGCTTAGTAACCCGAAATCAGTTCACGCAGCTCACGGATAATGGCCGCATGTGACTCCGTTCCTTCCCCATAACGTTTACCAATCTCTTGACGCGCTACAGCCAAATTTTCTTGATAATCTGCTGCTTCACGATCCGGATTAAGGCGTTTGAATTCAATCATGACTTCCTGTACTTGCTGCGGACGAGGTCCCCACTGACCTAACACATGACCACCTGTATCTGCAAAAATAACGACTGGCACGGAGCGGCCACCCATCGTCAGGAACTCATCCATCACTTCCGGATGGTTCTCCATGATCAGAACTTCTGTTGGGATTCCTGAAATTTCAAGCGCCTGGAACACAACCGGAATATTACGGACAACATCCCCACACCAGTCAGCAGCCAGAATTAACACACGCAGATCATCGCGATGGTTCAGACTCTCAAAGAACTCACGATCCTCTTCGTTCGACCAAGTAAAGCTATCATAATTGGCCTGAAATTCACTTTGGTTCTTGGTCATACTCTCGATAAAATCCTTCGGTGGCAGACCTTTACCGAATTTGTGAGACAAGTTGGGTTTACCCATGACTAGACACTTCCTTTCTTTTTACGAGCATTCATCCATTTAATAAGTACATAAACGATCATAAGGGCGAGAGCGACAAGCAAAATAGGCATAACATATGGTGCCGCTTTCTCATCAATATGCTTCCATTGATCTCCAAGAATCATCCCTAAATATATAAACAATGCAGTCCAAGGTATAACAGCGAGTGTAGTAAGCAAGATGAATTTGCCTGTGTGCATTTTCGTGATGCCAGCCGGGATGGAGATTGCATGTCTTACCACCGGAACAAAACGCGCTGTGAAAATGACACCTGTACCATACTTGCGAAACCACTCCTCGGAATGGTCGATGTGTTTTTTCTGGATGAGTATGTATTTACCGTAGCGTTCAAGTACAGGTCTGCCACCATAACGGCCAATCCAGTAAATAAATAACTGGGCAATCACACCGCCCACCGTACCAAAAATCATAGCACCGAAGAAGTTGATATTACCTTGTGAAACGAGAAAACCTCCATACGCCAGCACAATTTCGCTTGGGATAACTTCCAACATTAATCCAAGCATGATTCCAAAGTACCCAAGACTTTGAATCCAATCGAACAATTGGCCAACAAGGTTATGAATAAAGTCCATCTCAACCCTCTTTCTCCATCCTGATTGGCGGTGCCCCTCCGCACCATGGATGTTCGTCCCTATTTTATCACAGGGCTGTGGACGTTGCTACTTCACGAGGTTGGGATAGTGTCCCGTTCGCAGCAGTCCGCATATGGTATGGGGAGAGGAGCGTGAGAAGATGTCACACAAGTCAATACCCGGTTCTCCGCCGGTCAAACATACGCAATCCGGTCGAAACCTTCCTTCCGCCAGAGGAATTCGCCGGGCATGCAGCAAGGAATTGTACCGGACAGCCAAAAGGCTAAAAGTATATGTCTCTCCCGAACGGATGAAGCAGGCGGAAGAATATTATTACGGTAAGGTGATCACAAATCTGCTCTGGATTGGGGAGAATCGCGACAACCGCAAGAAATTATGTGAGTGGTGGAACACGGATGTCAGTGCAGAGATCGCCGCGATGTGGGAAGTAGATGTTGAACCATTAAAAGATGCGTTTCAGCACGCATTTGGCGGGTATCGTCTATAGATATGGAGGAATGAGGCAGGTAGCTATGTCTTCAAACCTACTGAAAGACGCAGCAAAGCTGAAGCAAATCTGAACATGTTAGAAACAGGTAGGGGCACTGTGTCCTTAACGTGTGATGTTAATGCGTCCTTCACGTACGAGCAAGCGATAGAGACAACATAAATGCGAGTTTCTCCCTTCTGATGTAAAGCTTCGCTCCAGGTAGGATTCGAGGGCGACCCCTTGCGATTGGAGCAGAGCATGGAGCCGACCTCCAGGTGGGCATGAATATAAGCTGGGAATATGAACATGAACACCGAGTAATTTTTCATGCTCAAGCCCACGAGTGGTAACGAATCTGAGGCGTCTTATTCAAGGATTTGAAGCATTTTAGAAATCTAAGGAATCTGAGACACGTTATCTCGGGATTTTTGGCCTTTTATAACGTTTTTGTTAGGGAGTTTCGGGAAATAACGTGTCTGATGTTCCTTACAATTTAAAAAGAGGAGCTAGAGGCCAAATAAGACGTCCTGTGTTCCTTAGAAAATCGCATACCCTCCGCGAGGAGCAGCCAGGTTGGACTCCCAGACTTTTTAGACGCTGACATCCAACATTATATCGCCTGGGTAAGATCCAGCAGTGATTTAAGGGCTCCGCTTGGTCAACTCTGGAGTAAACGGAGGAGAAGAAGCCGAAGCAAGCCTACGTAGGTTCTCTCCATAGCCTGGAGCATGTTCTTCCAGTACAAAACGACGATCATTACGAACGTCCCCTGCTTCCACTTCCTCAGCCAGCAGTTGATACCGTTCATACATCTGTACACCAGCGGCGGCAGTCTGTCGGGCTCGATCTCTATATCCTGCCTTCCATTCCCGCCGCGCTGCCTGCTCCATCCAATACAAAGCCGTGGATTGGCCAATGCCATCATACCGATTCAATGCGATCGCTTGTTCAAAATATTCTCCTGCCTGCTGTCCTTCGCCGAATTGGGCTGCCAATCGTCCCAGTTCGATGTAAATCTGAGGGTGCATTGGGGAATGGGACAGGCTGTTCAAAAGAAGTGATTCTGCTTCTCGTCCCGGGAGCGTTCGCGCAAGAGATATCACGATATCCGGTCGATTCGGGTTAGACTGAAGGGCAACCATAAGATGCACCTTCTGTGCTGGAGTGCCCTCCGGTTCAGACATCGCCTGACGGTACTGCACTTCTGCTACTGCATATCGGGAGGTCAGCCAAACTGTTCCACCAATCCAGAAAAGGATGATCATCACTGTGGATACCCTTATTAGCCGAGCAGTTACTCGCGGAAGAATATGAAGGAAGGAACGCATCGGGACAGATAATGGACGAGATTGGGTTGGTAAATATCGCAAGAAAAGAGATCTGGATTTAGATCTCGATTTGGATCTGAAGGGAGCGTATTCCACAGTTACGCCGGATCGCTGGACCCCCTCTGTTTCCGTCTTCAATGCAGTTGCCCAAGCACCAAGCCAGATGAAAAGCATCCAAAATAATATAAAACTCCAGTCAAAGTCCATCGCCCCATGCAGGCCAAAAACAAGCACCGATGGAAAGAGCTGCGGTGCAAAATGAAAGATGCTTCGCAGGGTGAGGAGAAACCACCCTGCGACAAGCAGGATGCCGATCATGCCCGTGTCCAGGGCGAGATCGAGCAGGCCGTTGTGAACCTCGCCTCCAACATAAGGCGAGGATTGAATGGCGCGGAACATGTTGCGCCATGTGTCTCCCCCGTGGCCGAGCCATGCGGCCTCGGTCCACAGCTGGAGGGCGTCCCGCCACATCTGTAGGCGGGACACCCCAGTGCCGACACCCGCCGCGAGGCGATCGGCGGTGGAGGCCACGGCCATCAGTGCGGCTGCGGCTCCCGCCAGCACGATGGCCGTCAGGGCAGCGGTGCGCGGAGCCTTGGCGGCGCCGCTGTGCCATAGACGGCACAGCAGCAGCGTGCCGAGCAGCGCAGCTGCCCATGCCCCGGCCAGTGCCAGCAGGCCGGGCACGGGTGCAGGCGCCAGCTGGGCAGCAGCCAGCTGGCGGTACAGCCAGGCCGCGCACGCGAGTGGCACGGCCATGGCCAGCAGCAGCGGCAGGCGGGCACCGCGCCGCTGCAAAGCAAAGGCGGCGACCGCGGCGCAGCCGGTCGCCAGCCAAGCGCCGCGCGACTCGCTCAGCAGGAGCGCGGCTTGCGCGGGCATGAGCGGCAGCACTGCCGCGATGAGTCGCCCGGCCGGCACAGGCCGGGCTATGACTCCCGCGGCGGCTGTCAGCCGCTCCAATGCGTACATGCCAACAACGGCACCGTACGCATTCGGGTACTGCAATAATCCGCCGAGCCTTGCTCCGGCGGAGCTGATCTCGGGGTCAGCAGTCCGCATTACCCCGAAGGGCAGCGGCAATATCCCGCACACGGCAAGGATGCCGCTTAGCACAAGCAAGCCGCCTGCCATCTGCCAACCGCAGGCTAACCAACGCGCACCATCCGTGCGCGCAGCCAGTAATGCGGTGAGCAGAGTAAACATCGCAAGCAGGCTCCACCCCAGCATCTCATCCATGCTGCCCTGTTTACTCACCGAGCCTGCCCATGCATGTAGACCAAAACATGTCATCATTTCCAGCGGCCACAATACTCGCCACATTCCCGGAAATCGAAATATTTTTTCAATGATTCGTTCAATGTTCCCCTGACACTGTACCAATGACATGGGTATTCGTTCACTCTCCTTCTGTGGACGAATACCGACAAAAAAAAGAAAAAACATGATCAATATGCTTCCTGCTGCGATCAAAAGGACAGGATACAGATCAGCCGAATAGTACAGTCCCCGACTCAGACATCCTGCAAGCAGCAAGACAATGGAGAGTATGCCTAACCCAACAGTCCACCCCGATCCTGAATAACGTTTACACATCAAATTTTGAGAAAAACTCCCTGACGCATCGGTCTGGATAGCTCCACTTGGATTATTTTTATCATCTTTTTTATACGTATCCTCTTTGTCGTATGTACCTTCCCTATTAAATGTACTGTCTCTACTATCCCTATTGTCCCCATTACATAAGTCCCTGTTATCTACACATTCTGTACATTTTGCGTGGTGAGACCCTTCAAACAACTGTTCCATCATTTCCTCATTCGCCGCATACCCTCGTCTATACCTTACAACTCCCTTATCCATTGTCCTATTCTTCATCCTTATACACCTTCCTTCCACCGCTCCATATGCATAACAAAAAGACAGAAGATCCCGATAACGGGTCCTTCTGCCTGATATACATCTGACAGTTATGATGTTGCTTGCTACGAAGTATGTGCATTAAATATCATTTTACATTCAGGGGCCCTAGTTACAGTATGTCCCTGGATTGGCGTTGGCACACTCAGCAAAGGTCGCAATTTGCGGAATCTTGAACGGTTTCTTTGCTCGAATTTGATTTCCCGTTGGCCTGCTTGCCATCGCCAGGAAGCAAATCGGCACAAGCCCGCTCTAAATATGGATCGGCATGAATGAAATCACGGAAAGCCGTATATTCATTCCACATCTCCGTCACTTCGCCGGCCTGACCGCGAACAGCACGAATCAATATGTTTTTAGGCGTATTCTCCATATCGATGAATTCAAGCAATTGTGTTTTGTATCCCATCAGATCAAGCAACTTGGCACGAATCCCATCCGTAGCCAGTGCGGAAAAACGTTCCTTGAGGATGCCATGGGACAACAACGGATTCATCACGGAAGCCTCTACTTGATCAAACAGTTCATGCTGACAGCAAGGAACAGACAAAATAACAGAAGCCCCCCAACGAACTGCCTTCTCCAAAGCAGCATCGGTAGCTGTATCACAGGCATGCAGCGTGACAACCATATCCACTTCATTTAATTCATCGTAGTCCGCGATGTCTCCAACCAGAAACTTCAGATCGCCATAATGCAATCGATTAGCCAGATCATTACAGTGTTCAATTACATCTGCCTTCAAGTCCAATCCAATAATCTTGAGTGAACGACGTTGTTGTACAGACAGATAATGATATAACGCAAATGTCAGATAAGACTTGCCGCAACCAAAATCAACGATGGTCAGTGGACGTCCCTCAGGCAGATGCGGAATAACATCCTGCACCATTTCGAGGAAACGGTTGATCTGTCTGAACTTGTCATATTTGCGGGCCAGCACACGACCTTCTTCGTTCATAATACCAAGTTCAACGAGGAACGATACGGGTACTCCCTCTTCCAATACATATTGCTTCTTGCGATTATGCGACAGATCCACCGCAGTTTTGGAAGCAGATTTGGTCAGAATGGATACTTTATATTTTTTGCTGATCAAAATTTGATAGTCTGCCTCGGTCGTACAGAGCAGCCCTTGACGAAACGTCTCTTCGCATAACAAAGTCATGCGCTCAGCCGCTTCAGCCGGAGTCAAATTCTCGTGCAGCACTTTGTTGTTATAATGAAATGCAAATTGATAATGCAGCTGATTCTTCAGTGTCACCGGCTTAACTTGCACTTTGGTATACGAGACATTGTCCCGTCTGCGCAGCTGGCTCCAGGTCGCTGTAATCAGCGAATTCTGTTCAAAGATGTCTTGTATAAGCTTTCGCAATGAATCCACGGGGTACATCTCACTTTCGGTTTGGTTTGGTCAACCGTTACCATACCACAATTCCGTTCCCTCTCCAAGTAAAGGCATGTAACAAGCCTTGATCCAATCCATATTTTATGAGTTCATCTCTTGACGACTTAGTTCAGCTAGTCCCTCTTCAACTTCGTCCCGTGGCAGACCGCCCTGCTCCAGTTGTTCATCCGTGAGTTGGCTCAACCTTTCATAGAACGCCTGTACATCATCTCGGTAGCTCATCGGGAATTCATCACCAAGCTGGAGCAATCGATACCAACTGTTCTCTGCCTGGTCGTAACGTCCTTGTTGTTCACGATAGAGGGCAAGCTGTCTTTCAGTCCGGGCAGGAAGTTCATATTCTTTCGTAAGCCCCAACACACCCTCCACCCGTTCCGGTGCGTCCAACAACTTGGGATTAGCGCCATAATTCAATGCATACAGGTAAAAATGAAGTGATCTCATCAATCGAATGACAGCCTCATCCTCTGCGTCCATTCTCTCCTGATCATCTATGCCTTCCACTTTGGTCTTCTCTTGATAAATGTAAGCCTCTTCTTCAATCAGCCTCGCGGCCTGCTGCAGATTGTCTACCTCAATCATTCCGCGAAAACGGAACATTTCAATAACATCCTCCGCTGGCAATGAGTTCAGTAGAGATAAATTCAAACCAAACTGCCTGCGCATCAGCTCATCCAGTTCAGACAATGCCTCGGTGTGCTTACGCTGCTGTTTGAGCGTGAACACTTTGCCTATTGCTTCAGTCATTTCCTCCATCATGCGGAGCAGATAATCTTTTCTGAACATGCTGTATGCCCCCTCATCATTCGACCCTATACATCCAATCGTTCTCATATCGTTCCTTTATATTTATTTTAATTCATGCCATGACAAAAAGCCAAAAACAAGACACGCGTGTCTTTGCTCTGGCCATGAACACACTAAACCCCTGCCTATCCCAAAGGGACGTGGCAGGGGCTCGGTTGAAATGGAACTGGTTACTCCTCCTCCACAAAAGGTTGAATCATCCAGATACCAAACTATATTCTAATGAAATCAACATAAATCACTTCATCAATTACTTCGATAATCCAGCCATAAATTGTTTAATGACCTGAATTAATTCTTCAGGAGCTTCATACATGCTCATATGACCTGCACCCGTAATCACGGCTTGCACGATATGTGGCTTGTCACTTGTAAATGTACGTTCTGGCGGGATAACAGCATCCTTTTCTCCCGCAACCAGCAACACAGGTAAAGGTGTAGCCGATAACACATCGCGGCGATCCGGACGTTCTCGCATAGCAAGTGCAGCACCAACAGCACCTTGAGGAGCAGTCTGGTAACCAATTTCCTTCACACGTGTTACATGCTTAGATAGCGATTCTACATGTTCCGGTGCAAACAGTCCGGGAACCAGTCCATCTACAAAATTCACGATACCTTCGGTCTGAATGGTGGATACAGCACGAAGGCGTTTTTCCTTGGCTTCTTCACTGTCCGGATAGGCTGTCGAATGAATCAGGCCAAATGCATTCAAACGCTCCGGGTGACGTTGCGCAATCGAGAGCGCAATGTATCCCCCCATCGAGTGTCCCAAAAGGACCGCTTTTTCCACATTCAACTCATCCATCAACTGTAATACATCGTTGCCCATCTGTTCGATGGTATAACTTCCTACAGGTGCATCTGTTTTTCCGTGTCCACGCAGATCAGGTACGATACAGCGATAGCTGCGTGCCAGTTCAGGTACGACCTCATCCCAATACGATGAACTGCCACAGTATCCGTGGAGCAAAATGAGTGCTTCTCCCTTACCTTGTTCGGCATAACAAATCGTCGTTCCATCACACATCACTTTTTCCATATGAATCCCTCTCTCTGCGCGAATGATATAATTCAGGTTGTATATTATTAAGCCTACATATCATGAATGAAACGTTTGTCTCCATTTCCATGCTTCAATTGCGGCGTCTGCAATCGTTTGGGACATCCCCATGACGAAGTGAAGCGAGGTCATCTGCAAAATGGAATAGGGCCTTGGTCCATTCGCATTAACCACAGCTGCTACACTGTATTGTCCAACCGGGGGTAGCTTGCCTCCGACCGATTGGGCCGGAATGAGTGGGTTATTCGAGAGATAGTATGTACCTACCGCCTGCTTTGGACCCAGACATGCATCAATCGCTACGATGGCATGGTGTGCAGGAATAATTGCCAATTTCTTTTCCAGCGTATCTGCATCACAAGGGGAAGACAGCGTGCCAATTACGTTCTCCATTCCACTCTCTTGCAGTAAACTTCCTGTCAGTGGACCCAGAGCATCCCCGGTGGAACGATCCGTACCAATGCAGACAAACGTGATTTCAGCTGGAGAATGAAGTTGAACGATGTTTTTGAAAAATAAGACCAGATTCTCTGCAGGCACGCCTTTGCGGACTTCCCTTCCTTGATGGCGAACCATTTCTCGCTTATACGCTGCCAAGCTGAATTCCCTTCCAGTACACTCAGGTTTCCATGAAATCCTGTTGTTGTATCCATCATTGTAACCGATGCTTGGTTTCCTCGCAAAAGCATTAGCCTGAGCGCTTCCAATCATGATACAATAACAAGAGTTTCCGATACGGAAGGGATGAACTTAACGATGGATTTAACACAAGCAACAGCAGCCAATATGGAATATATGATTGAAGCGATCAAAACCAAACTTCGTATGGCAAGCGGTGCCGCCATGCAAGCTTCTTCATTCCCACTTGAGAAATATGAAGATCTGTTTGACCTGTATGAAATGATTTTGAGCAAGGAACATCTCAGTATCTCTGAAGTGGAAGCTGTCGCTTCGGAACTGGGTAATCTTCGTAAATCTTAGCAAAGTGTTGCTTTTGATCATTTGCGACTTCTATGAAGTCCTATTCAAAAGCAAGCCTAAAAAGGACCTGTTTCCACATCACCGTGGGAACAGGTCCTTTTTCACATATTTATATTTCCAGACTATCTTTTACAGAATACATCCCATCCTTAAGGCAGGTCAACCAAAACAAATTCGGCAGGTTCACTGTCTGTGCTCGTGATCTGCAGATCACAGCTTTTACGAATTCGTGCGGCATCCCCCGGCTTGAGGTTGAAGTTACCATCCGAACAATGAATCTCTACATGTCCACTGATCAGGAAAAGATGTGTCCGTCGATCTTCGTGTTGCGGGTACATCAACTTCTTCCCGGACTCCAAATGGGACAGGTAACAGGTTACTTCCTGGGAAATAGGCAATGCGCCTTCGCTTTCCTCGCCCCCTTGCCCGGATACAATCGGACATAGACGATTCAAATGCTCCTGCGGCTCTACTCTCCGATTCGTATAGGAAGGTTTCAGCATACGCTCCGATGGCAAAAACCACATCTGGAGGAAACGTACCGGTTCATCCGCTGACGGATTGGTCTCGGAGTGTTCCACTCCCGTACCCGCACTCATCACCTGGACCGTACCCGGTTCAAGCAATTGTTCTGTTCCCATACTATCCGTATGTTTGAGTGTACCCGAAATGACATAACTGACAAGTTCAAGATCATGATGTGGATGTTTCTTAAAGCCTTCTTGCGGCATCAGCGTGTTTTCATTATGAGCCAACAGACAGCCAAAATGGGCGTTGCTTGGATCATCATAATCCGCAAAGGAAAAGCTGAATTCACTGTGTATCCAACCTCGATCCGACGTGTGCCTTTCTTCCGATGTCACCACTTTAATCATGTTCATCCACCTCCAAGGGTTTAGAGCTGCCACATTACCGCGGCAGTCCATGCGTGTATATGAATTGTATAGATGAATACCAGTTGGTATGTCATCTTTACCCGGGGTCCGGCAACTCTAATCACGCCCCTTCTTAAGGTTATACGCTATCTTCAAGTGAGTGGAGAATGAACTCACTATCTGCATGACCTACAAGGGTACCCGCATCATTTCGGATGTCCGAAGGGAACACTTCAGCCAATCGTGCAATGGTTCTCTCATTGGAATAACCAATCTGTTTCAGTATGGATTGGGTAATGAAGGCCCACTCTTCCTCGGAACCATCAAGCACCTTGAAGGTGATTCCCAGTCTTTCTTTTTTCAGACCAAATCCGAATACCCCCTTGAATCCACCCTTCGCTACAATGTTATCGTCTTCCAGCAGCACTGAATCTACACGCTCCGTGCCACCTACCATCAACGGATGTTCATTCATAGCTGATGTTATGGTCTCTACAGCTGTTCTTGTGGAAGGATCAGCAATAAGATCCGGACAAGCGAGCTTCAAATAAGCATTCGACAATGCCGACAACGGCAAAGAAAATACCGGAAAGCCGCAGCCATCCGTCCCAAGCTCAATCTCTTTTTCCTCAATACCTGCCAGGTCGGCAAAGGTTTCAAGAATTTCACGTTGTACCGGATGATCCGGTTCAGCGTAACTGCCCAGATCAACCTGCTTCATCTGACTGTACCCCAGGATTCCCAGATGTTTTCCCGGAGCAGTTGTGCAAGATGCGCCGTTTCTCTCCTTGTCCACGTAACCATTGATTACGGCTTTCTTCATTAAGCGGATAGCTTGGTGCACAGATCAGGCATTCTTCTCCCAATCCGATCTTACCGGATAACTGCTCCAGCACCCGAATGTGTTCCGGTTCCGAGCGATGCGAAGAGGACATAATGGCGATCTCCTGTGCTGATAGGCCATAGTGACTGGCAATTCCTGCCCGAATACCTGGAATGGCTTGAAAAGGTTTCGCAGATGAGCGAGTGAACGCTCTGAAATGAGGGTCACCAGCCGAGTATACGATTCGGCCATACTCATCCGTAATACTTATGTGTCCGTAATGGGCGCATTCCATAACGCCTGCACGGTATTCTTTAATTAACAAGGCACTCTCCATGCGAGTTCTCTCCTTTGTGCTCCCGATTTCATCTCTGCTTTGCGTCACGACGCCGCATGGGATATCTTAAATAGTATAGTACAAAAGCGACGTTTTTACAGTTTTTTCGACAGGCATTTCGGGTATAGCTTTATCATCTATGTTCATCTACTACAATAACTGAAGGAGAAACTCATTATGCCGCGCAAAACGTATTCACCAGCCTCATTCAGTTCAAATTCAGGCACATTATTACGTCCACTCCTCAATTGGGGTTTGGCTGGTCTGGCCCTCAGCGCATCGGTCGTATTCATCCTGGCAGGTCTGGGTGCCTGGTTGGGTGCTGATGTTATTATTCGTCTGGATGATCAAATTCAGCAATTATTTTATCTGAATTCAGATTCACGTCTTCATCTATTCCCTTACACTGCATTCATAACCGCACTGGGTTCATTCAAAATCTCTGCTGTGGCTGCAGGAGGTTTTGCTCTTCTTTTCTTCATTCAACGCAGTCCAAGGTTTGTTATATATGGATATGCGCTCACCGGAAGTTTTGCCATGATGTGGATTCTGAACACGTTATTGAAGGAATTTTTCAGACGAAGCAGACCTGAACTGGATCATCTGCTGGTCGTTCACGGGTACAGCTTTCCCAGCGGACATGCCATGATCTCCATGGGCTTCTACGGCATGCTCTTTGTAATCTGGGCCATTGAACGACAGCGACATAACTCTTCCGGTGTGTGGCTTCCTGTTCTATGTGGTATCAGTTTTATTTTCTTGATTGGCCTCAGCCGAATCATGTTGGGCGTTCATTATCCTACGGATGTATTTACTGGATTTACTGCTGGATTGGCATGGATCTTCTGCATGGTTAAGGGCATTAAACAGCGCCGCTAAAGAATGAATTCCTCTGATTTCCAATTCATTCATCCTCATCTTTATTGTTTCACAGGGTTGCACGGGGTTTATATACGAAGTAAGCAAACGCGAACAGACAACATCCTACATCAAGTTTAAAGGAGGCGGTTGTTATGTGGGGCATCATTATCAGCATTGTGATGGCTGTCATCATCGGTTTGATCGGAGATGCACTTGCCGGTCACAACATGCCTGGAGGCATAATCGGTGCAATGATTGCCGGATTTGCCGGAGCCTGGCTGGGAGCACTTTTGCTTGGTAACTGGGGACCAGTTATCGGTAACTTTGCCATCATCCCTGCCATCATTGGTACAGCGCTCTTTGTTTTCTTGCTGGGGCTTGTGTCCAGACTGCTAAGACAGGCTGCCTGATTCGGGCAACAAGGTGTTCGTTGTTTCGTATTTGTTTCTTAAATTGAAGAAGGAGTGATTAGACATGAATAAAGCAGAAGAGCAATATCCTGTACAGACGGGTTCAACTTTCGCAAAAGGTATTTTCATCGGGGGTTTGCTGGGAGCTGCAGCAGCACTACTCTTTGCGCCTAAACCGGGACGTGAATTGCGTGGTGACCTTTCCGAGAAAGTGGGCATCGTTACTGACCGCACCAAAGAAGTGGCAACTGTTGTAAGTGACAAAGCCACTGAACTGGCTAAAACGGTCTCTTCCAAAACTTCCGATATTGCAAAAACGGTAAATCAAGGCCGCAATGACGTAATGGACTCTGTGAGAAAAGCGTCTGCTGATGTGGCTAACGAAGCATCCCGTGCATCTGATGAAGTGGCTGCCGCTTCCGTTGAAGCGAAGGAAGATGCACGTAAAGAAATTAACTCGACTAGCCTGTAAGGCGATACAGATCGAGTGACCAATAGCCAGCTGCACTCCAGCTGGCTATTTTTTTATCCAATGCGAGTTGAGGAGGACAATTAATATGAGTAAAGTTACAATTAACGGTAATACTCCAATTACGGGAGCAACACCGGCACAGCAGTATGATACAAGCGATCATCCTTTTGAATTGCGTCATGAGGTAAAGCGATTGAACACCCGTCTGGACCAGATCGCGGACAGTCTGGAGAGAGCACAGATCAAGGATATTATTGAGAATTATAGCAGTCCCAAAAAGCGGATTATTACCAATTTCACAGCGGGCATGGCACGAGGTCTCGGTCTGACTGTGGGTACCTTTGTTGTTCTCGGTTTGCTGGCATTCATTCTCAGCCAATTCGTGAATATGCCGATTGTGGGCCAATATATCGCTGACTTACTTGGTTATATTGAAGATTACAAAAACTAAGAGGACTAGCCAATAGGCTATCCCCTACGCTTTTCAGTGGCTCCTTTTTTCTCTGTCTCTTCAGCTGAAGGCTGGGAAGACTTCACTTTGAGCAGATCTCCTGTCCATCCTTTCATCATCAGCCATACATACATGCTGATCATACTTAAAATAATGACAACAAGGACCAGTACAACTCCCCATGATTTATCGATAAAGGGCAGGTTCTCAAAGTTCATCCCCCATATCGCGCCAGCTGCCGTGGCAGGTATGAACACAGCGGTAACTATGGTTAGCGTCTTCATAATCTCATTCCCACGAACCCCTGAGATGGCATTATCAATAGAGATTAAGGTGTCAATCTCTTTCTCATAATGATTGAACAGACGCTCCATACGTTCCACACGATATTGAAGCTGTAGAAAGAAACGATTGTCTTTCATCTCACTCAGGTAAGCTTCATGGGCAGCGGCCATGAGTTCCGAGTACGGGATAAACAGATTGCTCCAGTATAACAATTCAAATCGGGCAGCGAGAATCTGGTCCATCAAGGTACGTGCATTACGAGACTCCATCTTCCGTTCCAGATCACGCAGGTTCTTCTCAAAGTGATCCATACCCACATGATAGTAATGCAGTATTGCTCGAAAAAGTACGAACATGCCATCCCTTGCCACTGTACATTGTTGCAACATATTCGCACGTTCATCTGTCTTCATAATGCCTCTTGTATTGTCATCCATATTCAAGGTAACCAGGTTGGTGCGATCGACATAAAAGAACATCTGATTATCTTTTCTTTTGTCATCTCTCTCATTTTTAATCGCATACAACAAGGAGCCAAATATGACGGGCTCAGTACCATTCACGAAACGGACGGACAGATAATTCGATTCCACTTCCGGAATTTTATCGAGCCAATACTGCATATCGGGAAATGACTCTGTCAGCTCCTCCAAGGCATTTTTCATGTTATCCGTATCAGGTGCAACCCAATCCCACCACTGCCAATGGTCTGAGCAAGATAACTTGTCGCGACGAGCTTCCAGCTTGATTTGGTTCACAATCACAATATCCACTCCTGCACATATGTTTATTGCATACAACCTTTTTAATCCCAAAAAGGACACGTATGTATTCCAATGGAATTACGTGTCCTTCTCTATGCCGTACTCAACAACATTAGGGTTCCATTTTTCATAACATTGAAGCATTAGACATGATCTGTTTCAATTTCTCTGTAGCTCGCTTCTGAATCCGAGATACACTCATCTGTGAAACACCAAGCTTCTGGGCAATTGCCCGCTGAGATTGGCCATCCTGGAATGCTAGAATAAGTACCTGCTGCTCTTGTTCCTTCAATTGTCCCAATGCCTGTTGCAAGTCCATCCGTTTTTCGACCGAATCATAGTCATTAACATCTGCACTGATCAGTTCTCCCAATGTTGCTGCACTATCATCCTGAGATAAAGGAGAATCCAGTGATACATAGTGGTAACATTCCCGACCAGCCAGAACTTCAATCGTCTCTTCTGCAGTCAAATCAAGGTATTCAGCAATTTCGTTCACACCGGGTGAGCGCTCCAACTTGACGGTTAACTCATCAATGGCATGTTGCACAAGGGCTCCCTTTTCCTTAATCCTCCGGGGCACCTGAATATACCAGGATTTGTCACGCAAGTAGTTCTTCATATGACCGATCATACTCTTCATGGCATATGGTTCAAACGGAATACCTAGGTTGATATCATATTGCTTAAGCAAACGAATCAAGGCCATCTGCCCGGTCTGATACAAATCTTCGTATAGATCGGGGCGATTCCGAGCGATTTTACCTGCTGCCATCTTGACCATTGGTTCATATTTACGGATGAGAACTGTTGCAATTTCATTATCTTGGGTCTGCTGGTATTCCCAGATCAAACCTATAGCTTCAGACATGGACTCTGGGGGAGTCACTTTTTCATTCATACTTTCTCCTCACTTCTTGCAAGACGTTTTACGAGTACTACTTTCGTACCTTTGCCCGTCTCACTTTCCACACTGACATCGTCCATCAAGGCTTGCATCAGGTAGAACCCAAGTCCGCCAATCTGTGCTTCCGTCAGTTCTTTGTCGTGTAGACCGGCACGTGACACAGCAGGGTTCATGTTCTCGAAGCTGGCACCTTCGTCCTTGACAATAATGGACAATGTTTCGCCATCCACTTCGAATACAACTTCAACCATGCCGCCTTCGTGTGAGTAGGCATACAATACAGAGTTGTTACAGGCCTCGGATACAGCAACTTTCATATCCTCAATGTCTTCATAAGAAAATCCCATTTTGGATGCTACTCCATAGAGATTGAGTCTTACAATATCAACGTAATCAGCTGTCGCAGGTAAATTAAGGGTGACTCTTTGAACTTCTGCATTCATTCCTTTTTCGATCCTTTCCTATTGGGAATTCTTCTGTGTGACAAAGAATTTGGCGATGCCCGTCATGTCAAAAAGTTTCTGAATCTGCGCAGGAACTTCCTGTACTTCAAAGCGAGCTTCCATTCCATGTCTTGCCTTCAGAACAGATAACAGGATACCAATCCCTGTACTATCGATATACTTCAATTCTTTCATGTTGATCACAAGATCCTGTTCCTTGTTATCCACGAGCGGCTCCATCACCAAACGGAAGTCAGGAGCAACCGACAAATCCAGTTCGCCAGTTAGATACACCGTGCATACGCCGTCCTGTGTTTCAGTTCTTGCATTGAATTTTTCATTTTTATTTGTATTCATTAGACATCTCTCTCCTGATCAATGGTTTCCTTACCTAATAACCCAACTTCAGCACGAGTGAAACAGAAAGAAGTTTGGAAAATGTTTCAATTGGCCTGATTCATGGCTGAAGGGCCTGGGTCTAACATTTGTCGTTGTTTCTGAAACTGGGCTATTTTCTGTTTCACATTGCCCATTTTCACCGGTTTACTAATATAATCATCCATGCCGGCAGCAATACAGCGCTGCTGAATACCTTCCATCACGTTAGCAGTCATGGCTATAATGGTTGGCTGCTCAGACTGGGAAAGACTCTCTCGAATCCGCCGTGTACATTCCAAACCGTCCATCACAGGCATCTGCAGATCCATAAACACATAGTCATAGGGATAACGGCTGCCGTTTATCATATCGAGTGCGCTCTGCCCATCTTCAGCAATGTCTGAGAGCAACCCAAGCTTACCGAGCATAATCGCCATCAACTTCTGGTTAATAGGATGATCATCCACGATTAATACCGTAGGATATTTATTCTCATTTTTCACATCCGTTGGTTTCTCTTCCCCGTTCCTCTGGACCAGTTCAGTTTCTACATAACGTTTCGCCTGAATTGTAAATACAAACGTCGCTCCCCGTTGCTCTGTTGTATCCAGATAGATCTGTCCACCCATCATTTCAACCAGAGTCTTGCATATTGCCAGTCCTAAGCCAGTTCCACCGTATTTACGTGTCATGGATGTATCCAACTGGGAAAACGGCTGGAACAGGCGATCAACTTTGTCTGAAGCGATACCTATCCCGGTGTCTTTAACTGCAAACTCCAATGCCATTTCTCCATCCTTTTCTTCCTTAACTGACACGATCAGATACACTCCACCCTGGTCAGTAAATTTGATCGCATTGGCAATAAGATTCAAGAGAACCTGGCGGAGCCTTGCCATATCTCCATAGATTAATTCAGGGACAGAATTTTCCAGGAAATAATCCAGTTCCAAGTTCTTTTTGCCTGCTTCTGCAGCAAACAATCCCAACACTTCCCGAACACAGGAGACAATTTCAAAAGGATGCTCTTCAAGTTCCATTTTGCCTGATTCCATCTTGGTAAAATCAAGAATGTCGTTGATGACCGTGACAAGTGCATCCGCGCTGCGACGAACGATGTCTGCATATTCCTTCTGATCTTCCCTCAGTTCCGTCTCCATCAGCAGATCAACCATACCGATAACTCCGTTCATCGGTGTACGAATCTCATGACTCATCATCGCCAGGAACTCGGTCTTTGCATTGGCTGCAATTTCTGCTTCTTCTTTAGCCTGAATGAGTTGTTGGTTCATTTTCTCCAGTTCCTGTGTCTTCTGGTGAAGAAGCATGGTCTGTGTCTTCAAACGTTTATTGGTAATGAACATCTCCACAAAGCCCTCGATTTTGGATTTCAAAATCTGAGGAATAAATGGTTTAACCATGTAATCAATGGCCCCGGCTGAATATCCGGCAAACAAGTGCTCCGCTTCTCTGCTATTCGCAGAGATGAATATAATCGGCACATCCTTGGACTTGTCCCGTGCCTTAATTAACTTTGCTGTCTCAATTCCGTCCATTCCAGGCATCTGCACATCGAGAACGATAACCGCAAATTCGTCTTTTAGCAGACAGCGGAGTGCCTCTTCTCCGGAAGTTGCCTTAACGAGTTTATATTGTTCCGATTCCAGAACTGCTTCAAGAGCAAGCAAGTTCTCAGGGCGGTCATCTACCAATAATATGTGGATTGGTTCATTGAGCCCCATGGCTAACCCTAACCCCCTATTTGATCTTCCGGTATATTTTTTCGGTCCGGTCTAACGGCTCATAGGTATCACTGAACTCTGTAAAATGTATCGATTCTTTCGACCCCAGAACCAGAATACCAAAGTGACTCAAGCTCTCATGAAACAGCCCATGCACATGGTTCCGCAGTTCATCATTAAAATAAATCATGACATTACGGCAAAAGATAACATTAAACTCGTTAAATGACCGATCTGTTGCCAGGTTGTGCTCGGCGAAAATGATGTTCTTCCTTAGAAAAGGATGAAATATCACCGAATTGTATTTCGCTGTATAGTACTCGGAGAAGGCTCTGGTACCCCCTGCCTCCAAATAATTTGTAGTAAATAGTTTCATTTTCTCAATACCGTATACGCCTTCTTTGGCCTGTTGCAAAGAGCGATCATTCATATCCGTTGCGTAAATTCTTGCCTTGTCATACAGTCCTTCCTCATGCAACATGATGGCCATGGAATAAACTTCCTCTCCCGTAGAGCATCCCGCATGCCATATTCGGATATACGGGTAGGTTCTCAGGATAGGAATAATCTGTTCCCGAAACATTCGGAAAAGCGAAGGATCTCGAAACATTTCCGTTACAGGGATGGATAAGTTCTGTACAAAACGGTCAAACGCGGAACGGTCATGAAGAACACGCTCCTGCAAACCGGATATGCTCTTAACACCTTCAGCATGTGCATGATGCCAGATTCTTCGTTTCAGGGATGGCAGTGCATAGTTTCTAAAATCATATCCATATAAACGGTGCATGCCTTCCAACAGCAACTCAATCTCAATCAGCTCGCGCTCTTCATCTTGCGGCATACGGACCAAATCTGCCCCCGTCTCGGTAGGTTCCCACGGTGTCATAAGTTCTCTCCACTTCTTCATTTGTTACTTGCGTATTCGTCGTATTGTCTTTCATTACCCAAACAATGAACATACGAATAATGAATTTACGAATACAGCCATACGCGCATTAAGGATAACAATTGATCTGTCTGGATCGGTTTTTTCACATAATCAGATGCTCCAGCCTCAATACATTTGCCGCGATCCTCTTTCATGGCTTTGGCCGTAAGCGCAATAATCGGCAACTTTTCAAACTGCGGGATCTGTCTGATTCTTGTCATCGCTTCATAACCGTCCATCTCTGGCATCATCATATCCATCAGTACCAGATCAAATTCCGGATTTTTGTTCAAAATCTCCAAAGCCTCTCGGCCGTTCTCAGCAAACGTCACATCCATCCGATAGCCTTCAAGAACACTTGAAAGGGCAAATACGTTACGAATATCGTCATCTACAAGCAATATTTTCTTGCCTTCAAACAACGTTTCTTTGTTGTGTAGTTTCTGTAAGATGCGACGCTTGTCTTCCGGCAAATTGGCTTCTACCCGATGCAGGAACAAAGTAGTCTCATCCAGCAGACGTTCCGGTGACTTCACATCTTTGATAATGATGGATTCCGCATATTTGCGCAGCTTCATTTCTTCCTTGGAATCCAGTTCTTTGCCTGTATAAATTATAATCGGCAGATCGTTCAGATATTCATCATCGCGAATCTGGTCGAGCAACTCGAACCCGGTCATATCCGTTAACATCAGATCCAGTACCATGCAGTCATAACGCTGGCTGTGTAATTCATTCAACGCCTCGCTACCTGTCGATACAGCGGTGATTGCAACATCATCATGACCAATCAATTCAATAATGGCTTTACGCTGAATTTCATCATCTTCGACGATCAACAGTCGTTTCAATTGATTCTCGGTATATGATTTGATATGCGAGAATGCTTTATCCAGTGAATCCTTGCTCGAAGGTTTTTTCAGATACGCAATGGCGCCCATCATCAGACCTTGCTTCATATCATCAATAACTGAAATCACATGAACCGGAATGTGGCGTGTTGCCGAACTGCTCTTCAGCTCGCCCAGAATGGTCCAACCATCCATCACCGGCAATTGAATATCCAGGATAATGGCATCCGGCAGATATTGACGTGCCATTTCAAGTCCTTTATCACCTTGAAGGGCAACAAGTGCTTTGAATCCTCTTCCTCTCGCCATATCCATCAAAATATGTGCAAAGTTCACGTCATCCTCAATGATGAGAAGGATTTTGTCACCTTCCATAAGATTCTCCCGATCATCTTCGATCTGGGTGACATCTGGAGTATGGGTAGGAGACAGATCCGTACCCACGCTCCGTTCCAGATCAGGAGAGAGGATGGACTGATGACTTGAAAGCATGGTCCGTGCTTCGATGGACTTTTCATAAAGATCCTCTGAGGATACTGCCGCTTCTCTTGAAGCACCTTCCTCTGCCAAGGCTTCCTCTTCATGATTATCCGGCAGGTATAAGGTAAAGCAGCTACCCTCCCCTTCGGATGATTCCACCTGTATTGCGCCACCAAGCAAACGTGCCAATTCCCTGCTAATGGACAATCCCAGACCAGTTCCACCGTATTTCCGACTTGTGGTCCCGTCTACTTGCTGGAACGCTTCAAAGATCAGATCCGTCTTATCCGATGGAATACCAATGCCGGTGTCTTTTACACTGAATCCGAGATATTCCTGATTGGTGTTCATATAACCCGGCAGCTCTTCCGGTTTCATCCGTCGTCCAATCAGACTAACCGAACCTCGATTGGTGAACTTAAATGCGTTCGACAACAAATTCCGTAAAATCTGTTTGACGCGATGACTGTCGGTGTATACCCACTCCGGTAGATCGCTGTCGAAATCGATATTCAAGTTCAGTTCCTTTTTATTCGCCATCGGTCCAAAGTTCTGCTGAACAAAGCTGGTCAGCTCTTCCATTCGAACTGTCTCATAATTGATATCCATCTTACCTGCGTCCACCTTGGACAGATCCAGAATCTCATCGATCATCTTCAGCAGATCCGCGCCCGACATGTAGATGGTTTGCGCATATTCCTGCTGTTTGTCAGTCAGATTTCCACCCTTGTTCTCCGACAATAACTGGGACAAAATGAGCAGACTGTTCAATGGTGTACGGAGTTCATGTGACATATTCGCTAAAAATTCGGACTTGTACTTGCTTGTCATCGACAGCTGTGTAGCTTGCTGTTCCAACTGTGTCTTCGTTTTCTCAATCTCGTCATTTTTCTCTTCAACTTCACGCACCTGCTCTTCAAGCGCCCGCGTCTTGGCAATGAGTTCCGTATTGAAATGTTCCAGTTCTTCCTGCTGACGCTGCAGCAATTCCTCGGAACGTTTAAGCGCCTCTGTCTGCTCCTCCAGATTCTCATTGGAACGACGAAGTTCTTCTTGCTGTGTCTGCAATTCTTCCGATTGAACCTGCAGTTCCTCAGTCAGTGCCTGGGATTCACGCAGCAGCTCCTCCACACGCAAACGACGTCGAACGTTGTTCAAAATCACGCCCAGGTTCATAATCAGTTGTGTGAACAACTGCTTGTGAAGTTCATTGAAACCTCCAAAGGAAGCCACTTCAACTACACCAATCAGTTCATCTTCAAACACGACAGGATAGATCATGATACCCGCAGCACGTGTTGAGCCTGATGCTGAACCAATATGCACGTAATCTTCAGGCGTATTTTCCAGAATAATCGGTGTCATATCCAGCGCGGCTTGACCAATCAGGCCTTCACCGATGCGATACATTTCTTTACCAACATCCTCGTTTTCTTCAAATGCATATGCACCGTAACGTCTCAGTTCGTCGGGATGTTTCTCCTCATCGATCAGATAGACGACACCCAACTGAGCGCCAAGCACAGGTGTGAACTCACTGATAAACATCTGTGAAATTTGGCGAATGGAGCCAATCCCCCGAAGCAGCTCCGGGACTCTTGCGATGTTCGAACTCATCCAGTTTTGATCCTGCTGAGCCTGCGCATAAGCCCTCTCGATCTCCAGTTTTTCTTCCAGATCACTGGATACATCTTTGAACACACTGGCAATCTGACCAATCTCATCGGTGGATTTGACCTGTATGCGCCGAATGGTTCGGTAACGCCCTTTACCAAAGCTGGTCATCATCATAGATACAGTGTTCAGACCCCGTGTAATACTCGGCAGCACCCACATAATGACACCCAATGCAAGCAACAACCCCGCAATCATGATACTTATCGTGATCTGCACTGCTCTCGTATACGCTGCATTAGCGTTTTTGATCTCGGCATCAATCTCTTGGTCCTGATAACGTGAAAGAGCATTCAAACTATCCACAGCTTCTTTTTGCACCGCGAGTCCTGTTGAATTGCGGTAGTTATTCGCATCTTCTATCCTTCTTTGGGACATCAGGTTGATCTGTCTCGTTGCATAGGAAGTATAAGCGGTCCACGCAGTATTCACACGATCCACCAGTTGATGTTCAGGTGCACTGTCTGCTCGGTTTCTTACTTCTACGAGGTAACCATCCCCCCGATCCTTCATATCCTTCAGGTCACCTTCAGCAGCACTAATTGAATTGTTCGGATTCAATAACAAGTTAGCCAGCACTTTGGCAATATCATTGACCTCTCCACGTACAGAAGATGTGAACCTTACTTTGAGATAACGTTCCTGATACATCTGATCAATCTGTTTATTACTGCTGTTTAACCGTTCATAACTCACAAACGTGAGCACGATCAAAATAGCCATCAGAGCGGTAAAACCAATCAGCAGTTTATTCCTGATCTTCATTCATCCCCCGCCCCTTTATCCAAAGTAATCCAGACCAGACATTTATCATCATCCCGCTCCTGGGGAATTTCGTCGTCAAAAAACATGGCCTGCATGGCAGCTTCATTCCACTGATGTGACCCGGTCAGTTTTTCAATCAGGAATTCATGTTGTTGTTCCTGCCCACCCTGAACAGCTTCCAATAATCCATCCGTATAGAGTGCAATATGCCCGTCGCCCTCGTAATGGATCGTTTGTGGTTCAATATCCATTTTGTCAAATAAACCAACAGGACAGCAGACACTGTCAAATGTGGTGACACTGCCGTCGTTTCGGAAAAATAAAGCAGGTGGATGCCCTGCATTAACATAATCAATGCGCTTCATACGTGTATCAACGACCAGATAAATTGCCGTGAAATAATACTGCACCAATTGTTTCTCCAGATGGAGCTGGTTAAAACGACGGTTCAACTCCTGAATGACCTTCTCTGGATCCACATAAGTGGTAACCGTATCTTTCAACACAGAAGCGATAAACATGGTAAACAGGGATGAAGATATCCCGTGTCCCATCATGTCGAGCAGCAGTACTCCGTAACGGCCTTCCCCAAGGGGGTACCAAGAATACAGATCACCCGCAAGCTCAAAGGATGGTTTATAGATGGCATGCACTTGGAACAGCGGGTCCCTAATTGCCGGACTTAAAACAGCATTTTGGACCATCGCTGCCAACTTGAGCTCATCCTGAATACGTTGATCACGCTCTTTATGCCAATCCTTCTCCTGTTTCAAACGAAGTGCGAGTCGAATTCTGGCCATCAGTTCGACTTTATTAATCGGTTTGGTCACATAATCGGATGCACCTGCATCCAATGCTTCGGCAAGTTTCTTGGAGTCTCCGATGGCAGTCACCATAATAATCGGTATATCCTTCAGATTCTCAAATTTCTGCACAATACTGCAGGCTTCGATGCCGTCCATCTCGGGCATCATCATATCTAGCAAAATCAGGTCAATATCCGACGGTCTTGGACGAAGTTCGTTGCTTTCCTCCCCAATTCCCAACACTTCAAACATTTCCATGGCGGAACTCGCCGTAACAATGTCACGATAGTTTTCTTTTTTCAGAATTTCTCGAATGATAATGACATTCGTCGGATTGTCGTCAACAATAAGTATTCTCATTGATATCTCCTTATCTGTGGCGTCCGGGTTTGTCGATTCTTATTAGGTTAAAACGAACGTTGATTATACAAATTTTGCATACAAAACGGCAGTAGACATAATAATTCCTAGTATAACTATAATCGTAAAAACAAAAAACTTCTATCAGTAAATGGCACCATCGCTGGAGATTCTCCCCGCAACCTACCCTGTTTTTGCAGCGTCCTGATCCCGCTTCCAAACTTGCAAAAACATAGATAAGGAATGGGGAAAGCCCCATTCCTTATCTATGTTTTTGATTAAGCATTTTACATAAATGATTCAGAAGCTTGTCCATGTTCAGCAAACTTCAACTTGCAAGTATATCGGGTTAATCTTTCTTTTTAGCAATAACAAGTACTTTACCTTTGTCGAGTTCACTCTCGTAGAAGTCCGCTTCGGCTTCGGTAAAGCCCATCGAAACAATTTTGGCCCGGAGTTCATCACCACGTGAGCGGAACAGATTCGCCAAGGAATCAAATACGCCTTCTTCCTTTATGCCAATTTCTTTGGCATCTGCTGTATCGGCAATTCGATCTGTACGATCCTTCTCATGGGCGAGAACAAAGATTTGATCAGCAAGGTATCCGGTAATCTGCAATTCTTTCACCGCTTCTACCGCCTGGACTCCGTTTTCTACCACTTTTGCATAAGCTTGCTCATTGGTTGAATTCATCGTTTCCACTCTCCTCTGATTTAATCTTCTGTATCGAGCTACTTAGTATATAACCATACTATATGGGGTTGAAACGATTCGGTAATAACCAATCCTAGGAAACTGTATCATCAAAAAGATCAATGCCTTCAATCTGCTGAGATCCTGACTTCATATATACCTTCAGAGCCTGGTCTCCACGGAGAAACACTTCTCCGTCCTCTGCCACATAATAAGGTTTCCCGAGAGCATGATGGATCGCTTCAATATTCGTCTCAATTCTCTTTCCGTTTAACATGATATGATTCTCAGATGCATCGATATGCACATATTGAATGACATCCGTATCTTCACACAAGCCAACCTTCACATCATGAAAGTGATATTCAGGACACCCCAGATAAGGATCTTCCTGCTTATGCCCCGGCTGGCCCTTCTTGGCCAACAGATCATCCATGGTGTCATCCAGAGAAATGCCATTCAGAGTCCGAAAATGCTGGAAAGTCTCGGTTCGATCAACAGCCAGAGTTACCTCTGGCGCCTTCTCTTCCATTGCCGTCCATTGCATATCGTGAGCAGCGGGTACCGCTGCCGGTTGAACGGAAAAGGGAGAAATTACGCTAAACATCACAAGCAGTAGTTTCATCATGATTCTCACCCTTTCATCAGGTTCATCACCGCTCTGAAGGCTTCTTCATGGGTTACAAAGCGGTCATGTTACTTGCGCATCCGTTGCCATACATTCGCTGCAAGATCAATATACTTCATCCAGTTTTTCCCGCCCTTAGCTTCACCATTATATGTAGCTTCATAGGATTGCAGGGTACGATCCGTTGATGTAGCAGGCGGTGCAGTTACATGAACTGATTCAGCATGCTTGGTCTGTTCAGCGTTGTTACGTTTGGTCTGAAATTTCGCCATCAGCGTTGTGGAGACTTGTTTGGCTGCTGCCGTCACTTCATTCAACACTTCACCCAGATTCTCAACAGATTCCATCACAGGATCAATTTTTTTCATTTTGTGCTGTACATCCACCGTAATATCATTGGCATGTCTTACCGTCTGCTTCACTTCATAACTAAGTTCATCAATGGTTTTCTGTACCTCCTGCAATGTCTGTGAGACATTGTCCAAAGAACCCTGAGCGGATTTCAAGGTACGAATTAAAAAGAATACCAGTACTGCAAATGCCACTGCAATCAGGGCCACGCTAATTTGATAGATCATAGAAGAACCTCTCTTTCCATATGTGCATCAGTTTGTTATTGCTATAGTTACCCGGCGATTTCCCGGACGAAACAATAATATATATCCCTTCATATATGCCCTCGCTTGGAAAAAAAACCAATGTTTCAAGCGGTTAGCACTCGGTTAAAGTTAGACTACACAAGGCGGTGAGGTGAACACAACTCACTGCACAATCAAGTAACGAAAGGATGAATACTTATGTTGAAATGGTCTGTATTATTTCTAATTATTGCACTGGTAGCAGGTATTTTTGGATTCTTCGGTATTGTTGAAGCAGCTGCTTCAATCGCGAAAGTACTCTTCTTCATCTTTGTTGTACTGTTCGTAATCTCCCTGATTACGGGACGCAGCCGAATGCGATAACCTCAGGCTCTGATATGACTGAATGTTTACTAACGAATACATACAAAAGCCGATCGTGCTACTAAGCCGATTGGCTTTTGTGCGTTCAGGCATAGGTCAACTTTTCTATATTATGTATTGCACTCCCTTCTGCTTTATTCCAATCCGCTCTCGTATGAATCCCAAAAAACAGGACCTTTTTGAGATAGCCAACCCGGTTTTATCCCACTGAAGTATGATATTTACAGGCTTTGCTATATACCCACATATGAGCCTGTTGACACTGGAGGATTCAAGAAAATATTGTTATAATTTGTGATTCATAAGGGTGCTTGCTTGGTTACTTGTAATCAGGACAACATTTTACATACCTACCGAGGAGGAAAAACAAAATGAAAAAAATCGTAAGTTTTGCTGCTGCTTTAACGTTGATGGGTTCGATGGCTGCCGCTGCGGGTGCTGAGGAAGCGGTTACTGGAACGGTGACTCCGGAAAAAGGAACAGAAGCTACAACAACGACAACAACTCCGGCTGTTGAAGTGAACAAACCTGCTGTAGAAACAGTAGAAGGTACTACTGAGACAGTAACCGGTGCTACCTACAGCACTAATGGTAATAACCCTTCTCCTACAACAGATAAGTTATTTGACGAACCAGTTGTAAAACCAGGCGATGTAGTACTGGCACCAACGATGTTGCTGAACCTTCTGGAGCGCACTTGGTTCTATGATGCACCTAACGGTAAACCAATCGGTGCACTGGGTTCCCAGATCATCGATACAACAGGTGAAGTTGTTGATGGATTCGATGGCGGCGAGTGGGTACAAGTATACACTTGGAAAGGCAAAGCTTGGGTTCACGTTGCCATTAAGTAACATCGTATAATCGTTCTAATGATAAGTAAAGAGGACAGCACGCACAATCGCGGCTGTCCTCTTTTGATTTTCCAAGATGTTCACTCCCTGTTCAAGGGTTCCTTGTGACTTCTTCCGTTTCCGTCTTTGGTTCCACATGTACATGTACATGCATGATGTTATGCGATCGCTTCAACCGCTCTTCAACACGGTCACAGATCTGATGGCCTTCAATCAAGCTTAGGCCTCCGTCCACTTCAATGACTACATCCACAAGTACATGACTGCCATGCACACGTGCCTTTACATCCTTGATCATCTCAACACCGGGAACGCGTGCTACTGAGGATCTGAGATCCGTCAGTTCCTTCTGGTCAAATCCATCGGTAAGACGATGTGTAGAATCCCGAAAAATCTCCCAAGCCGTTTTGCAGATCAACAGACCTACAGCAATGGCAGCTACTTTATCCAACCATGGAAGTCCGAACTGCGCACCTATAATTCCAACTGCAGCGCCTATGCTGACCCAGGCATCCGAACGATTATCTTTCGCCGCAGCCATCAGAGCCTGACTATTAATTTGTTTAGCCAGACGGTGATTGTAACGATATACACCTAACATCACCACAGCACAGACTACAGCCACCGCTGCCGCCCACAGATTTGGAGCAACAAAGGCTCCTTCATACCAGGAGCGAACGGCTTCAACCAATACTTGCAGCCCAACCATAGCCATAATAAATGAAGCCACCAAGGCAGCAACAGTCTCCGCTCTAAAATGACCATAGGCATGATCCGAATCAGGTGGTTTCTGGGAGATTCGAAGCCCGATCAATACAGCAACGGATGCCACAATATCCGTAAGGTTATTAAAACCATCGGCCAGCAAGGCGCTGGAAGCAAATAAATATCCACAGATCAGCTTAAAGGCGGACAAAACGAGATAGGCTACGATACTAACCCAAGCCCCTCGCTCCCCTTTTCGAATTTCTTCATAAGCGTTCAAACCGGGCGACACTCCTTTAACGTTTCGTATTACGGTTTTTCCATGTTAACAAATGCGGAGCGTGTGGGTCTACAGAAACAGTGTTGCCAGGCTGCATTGCTGTAGGCAAGCCGAAACAAAGTTGCCAGACGGCAGGGCTGTAGTTAATGAGAAAAAATGTTGGCCTGGGTAAAACCAAAGGTTTTGAGCATTTTATCAGGTTGCCCTTGTAGGGCTTTTGTAAAACGTATAAAATAGGTACATCCCGTCCAATCTGGACGGCTCACTGTAAGACCGGGAGGGAAATAACGATGAGCGAAAATAACGAACCGAAAAAGGTCAGTTTGCAGGATGCTATACGCCAAAAGCTGGCGCAGAAGAAAGAACAAGCAAATTCCGGTAATCAATCCAGCGCCTACTTTGAAGGCGGACCTAAAGCGATGAAGAGTCAAAACAACAAAAAGCCTAACAATCAACGTCGCCGTACTGGTGGATCTTAGGTCTTAAAGCCGCAGAGAAACCCATTGAATTACAAAAAGAACCGCAAGATCTCTTCACAGAGGCTTGCGGTTCTTTGGTGTTCCTATAATAATGTGCCGTAGATGATGCTTAGTTTAAGCTTCTACCGGATACATTTTATTGCGCAGTTCTTTGATTTCATCACTTTCCAGATATTCGTCATAGCTCATTTGGCGATCGATGATGCCATTCGGCGTAATTTCGATAATCCGGTTAGCAATGGTTTGAATGAATTGATGGTCATGGGAAGTGAACAGCATGGTGCCGTCAAAATCAATCATACCATTGTTCAGCGCTGTAATGGATTCGAGATCCAAGTGGTTCGTAGGCTCATCCAGAATCAATGCGTTAGCACCAGTCTGCATCATTTTCGCCAGCATACAGCGAACTTTCTCGCCCCCGGAGAGTACACTTGCCTTTTTCAAGGATTCCTCACCTGAGAAGAGCATACGTCCCAAGAATCCACGCAGATACGTTTCATCCTGATCTTTGGAATATTGACGGAGCCAATCCACAAGAGTCATGTCTACACCGTCAAAATATTTGGAGTTGTCTTTCGGGAAATAAGCTTGAGTTGTAGTTACACCCCAAGTATATTCGCCGCTATCCAATTCCGTTTCACCCATAAGAATATCAAACAAGAGTGACTTGGCATTTCCGTTCGGGCCAACAAATGCAATTTTATCCCCTTTGTTCACGACAAAGCTGATATCATTCAGCATGTTTACACCATCAATAGATTTGCTGATACGATCTACGGTCAACAATTGTTTACCGGCTTCACGCTCAGGTTTGAAGTTGATAAACGGATATTTACGGTTCGATGGACGAAGGTCATCCAGCGTGATTTTGTCGAGTTGTTTCTTCCGGGAAGTTGCCTGTTTCGATTTCGAGGCGTTCGCAGAGAAACGTTGAATAAAGGCTTGAAGCTCTTTAATCTTCTCTTCTTTTTTCTTGTTGGCATCACGTTGCAACGCAAGTGCCAATTGGCTGGATTCATACCAGAAGTCATAGTTACCTACGTACAACTGGATTTTACCAAAGTCGATATCCGCAATGTGCGTACATACTTTGTTCAGGAAGTGACGGTCATGGGATACCACAATAACAGTACCTTCATAGTCCATCAAGAAGTTCTCAAGCCATTGAATGGATTCGAGATCCAAGTGGTTGGTAGGCTCATCGAGCAACAGGTTGTTTGGACGACCAAACAATGCTTGTGCAAGCAGGACACGAACTTTTTCGTTACCACTTAGTTCATTCATTTTCTTATCGTGCATGTCACGGTCAATACCCAGACCGATCAGGAGTGCCGCTGCATCCGGCTCAGCATCCCAGCCATTCAACTCGGCAAATTCACCTTCAAGTTCCCCTGCACGCAGGCCGTCTTCTTCAGTGAAGTCCGCTTTGGCATACAGCGTATCTTTTTCTTTCATAATGGCATAGAGACGACTATGACCCATAATTACCGTTTCAAGAACCGGATACTCATCATATTCAAAGTGGTTTTGCTTCAAAACGGCCATACGTTCGCCCGGGGTGATGTGCACCTCTCCCGAGTTTGATTCAATTTCACCGGACAAAATTTTCAAGAATGTTGATTTACCGGCTCCATTGGCGCCGATGAGGCCGTAACAGTTTCCTGGTGTGAATTTGATATTTACATCTTCAAAAAGTGCACGTTTTCCGTAGCGGAGCGTGATGCCGCTTGTACTGATCATTAAGCATACCATCCTTTATTGGTTAATCTGCATACTGCATGAATAGCAAGTTGCGTAAATCATGGATTCAATATCCCGATGCCTATTCTGGCACCATATTATAACACAAAAAAGCGGCAAATTCGAAAATTGGCCGCTTTTTACTTATTAAAGATTTGGTAAATGTACTGTTCATGCAGGCATACCCCTACATTAACATATTTGGCTCGCTTTTGTTAGCCCCGTTTACCTTCCTCGTGGTGAATGCGGAGTGTTTCGCCATGACCAAGCACCCGAATCCGCTCTTTACCAATGCCTAGGCGTTCACGTTCGACTTCCAGTCGATCCAGCGCTTCCTTGGGCGTATCATCCGCCAGCTTGAATGTGCCGTAATGCATTGGAACCATGAGCTGTGAACCGGATTCAACGAACCCCTGCAGCGCTTCTTCGGGTGTCACATGCTGAGAAGTCATGAACCATTCCGGATCGTAGGCACCGATGGGCATCAGGGTAACCCCAATGTCAAAGCGTTCTCCAATCGTTTTGAAACCCTGGAAGTAACCTGTGTCACCCACAAAATACAACACAGGCGGGCCGCCTGATGTTTTGGATGTTTCGTTCTTCCCTGATTCCGTGGATGATTCATCCTGATTGCTCGTTGTTGCAGCACTTTCCGCTGCTGAAGTCGTTGCCGGATGATTCGATTCCAATACATAACCGCCCCAATGGGACGTATTGGTATCAAACAACGTTCGGCGCGTCCAGTGCTGTGCAGGGACAAAAGTTATTTTGACTCCGCCAAGTGTCATATGATCCCACCATTTCATCTCCTGGCATCGATGAAATCCTTTGCGAATCATCTTGCGCTTCAGACCATCGGGTACGATGAGCAATGTCTTAGCTGTAATCAGCTTACGCAAGGAAGCCAGATGCAGATGATCATAGTGGGAATGGGATATCAGAATCACATCCAAAGGTGGAATATCCTGAATCGGAATGCCGGGGGCACCGAGCCTTCGTTGAAATCCCATTTTTTCGGCCCACACCGGGTCAGTCACGATGTTCAATCCATAATATTGAATGAAAAACGTGGAGTGACCAATCCAGGTAATACTTGTGTCATCCCGGTTGGCATGCAGATAATCCAGTTCAGGCGGGTGTTTGGGCACGGTGTAGGAGTAGTCCTTCACTTTGCTCCGCCGTTGCTCCCTCCATTGTTTGAATTCCTTCAGCGTTTTGTCCGTACTTACATTATCGATATTGTTATAACGGATTTTCGGCATGAAAGGGCCCTCCTCCCTTCCTCATTTCTTAACAAGAGATTACCCCAAACGGGAATGGACGTACCAGTCAATCAATCCTTTGGGTTCTTATATACGGCCAGATATACAAACAGAAAGACAATAGCAGCCGCAATGATCAGTGGAGGGGCGTACATAATGGTGAATGTCTCAAAAAAGCTCAATCCGGTTATACCGGGTATCCCCGTGACTCCCTCAGTAGATAGTGGATCCAGCAAGGGAGTCATGAGTAAGAACATGTTTGGGTGCATGAACAGACTCATCCTTTCTTTTTACCAGAATTACCGCGCACATAATTGGCATCAAACAGGAACAGCTTCATAATCAGCACAAGCGAAGGAATGAGCACGAGTAACCCCAGACTAAACGCTGTAATGAGCGCAATCCCCATCGTACGATTCGTAAAGCTGTCGTAAATATTGATGTAAGGATACAAAATGTACGGGAGGTGGGATCGCCCATAACCATACCAGGCAAAGGCAAACTGAAGCATGACAGCAACAAAGCACCAACCTAGATATTTACTTTTCCACACCAGCGACACGGCAATGACAAAACAAATAAACGAAGCGATGAACATCCACGAAATATTCACCATCTGCTCAAAGTGTTCGGGATTCTGTTTGTTAATTTGCAGAAAAGCCAGAAAACTTGCAAAAATGGTAGGCAAACTCCAGAGCAGCGCGTACTCTCGAAGCACCTCATATGCCGGCTCATCCCCCGCCCGCTTCGCATAATAGGATAGAAACATCGCCGAGATGTAGAGCACACTAACCAATGCAAGCAAAACAACCGACCAGGTATAGGGATTCGTCAAAAATTCACGCCAGCGAAAAAACACCTGATCGCCCACCTGCTCAATGATCCCGCCTTCGGATATTGCCAAAATGGTGGAGAATACCGCCGGAATCAGCAATCCCGTCGCCCCGTACAATGCCATATAGATCCGGCTGTTCTGCCCATGATTGCCATAGGTATTGTAGGCGTAATACACGCCCCGGATCGCAAGCAGTACAATAGCTAGGGAACCCGGCACCAGCAAGGCTGTCCCGTAATAAAAGGCGCTGTCCGGATAAAATCCGACCAGACCCACCACAAAAAAGATCAAAAACACATTCGTCACTTCCCACACGGGAGACAGGTAGCGCTGAATGATGTTATGAATTTTGTTCTCGTGCCCGGTCAAAATGCTGTAAAAGCTGAAGAATCCGGCGCCAAAATCAATCGAAGCAACGATCAGGTAACCGAACAAAAACGTCCACAATATTGCGATGCCTGCAATTTCGAAACTCAATGCACGATCCCTCCTTCAAGCCCCAGAGACTCCAGTTCCTTCTCTGCTTCCTTGTTGCGGAACAGCTTGCTGAGTACCCGAATGCACGAGAAACACAGGATTAGATACAGCAAGATGAACAACACCAGCATCCATCCTACCGAAGTTGACGTCGTAGCCGCTTCCGCCACCTTCATATACCCACGTAAGATCCAAGGCTGCCTGCCAACTTCAGCGAACATCCACCCCAGCTCGATGGCAATCATGGCCAGAGGCCCCAGCAAGACAATGCCAAGCAGCAGCCATTTGGGATATGGCTTGCGCCCTGGTAACCACCGCCGCAGTACATATAACACAGGAATCATCAGGATGATCACTCCGGTTGTGACCTTCAGGTCGAACATATAGTGAATAGACAATGGTGGCCTCAGATCCGCAGGGTACTCTTCGAGACCTTTCACTTCCGTATCTGGACGATTTCCCGCCAAAATGCTAAGGGCATACGGAATCTCAATCGCATATTTCACCTCATTGTTCTCATCCAAAATACCCCCATAAACGAGCGGTGCCTCTTTCATCGTCTTGAAATGCCATTCTGCGGCAGCTAACTTCTCCGGCTGATATTTCGCCAGAAATTTACCGGAGGAATCGCCGATCATGACGGTGCTAATGGCAAATACGAGCGCAGATACCGTCGTGAGTTTCAGTGCTTTTTTGTAATACACATGATCCCGTCCCCGAAGCAAACTGAAGGCGGCTATCCCCGCCAGGATACCTGCACTCAAGGTGTAGGATGAGGCGAGTACATGGGACACTTTGGTTGGCGTTGCCGGATTCAACATGGCAGCAATCGGATGAATGTCCTTCATGATGCCATTAATCAGGGTGAATCCCTGAGGCTGGTTCATGAAGGAGTTCACCGTTGTAATGAAAATCGCAGATGCAGATGAGCCGAGAGCTACCGGAATCAACAGCAGCATATGCGTATATTTCTTTTTGAAACGATCCCACGTATAGAGGTAAATTCCAAGAAAGATCGCCTCTATAAAAAAGGCAAACGTCTCCATGAACAGCGGCAGGGCGATTGCCTGACCCGCTACCCGCATAAACATCGGCCACAGCAGACTGAGCTGTAATCCGATTGAGGTGCCTGTAACGACGCCCACGGCAACGGTGATGACAAAACCTCGCGCCCACCGGCGTGCCAGCAAGGTGTAATGCATATCATTGGTTCGGAGTCCTCGCCACTCGGCCAAGGCAATCATAAGTGGAACACCTACACCAATAGAGGCAAAAATAATGTGTACAAACAGGGTAAGGCCGGTTAGTATCCGGCTGAGCAAAACAGGGTCCAGGGATGACATGGTTACACTCCTCTTTCACATAATCGTTATGTACGACAGCAGTTACTCTGCTTGAACATGTATCTCAATAACTCATGATTCGGATGATGCTCTTCACAACGGCATACAGCACAACCACAGCTGCAACCAGACAGACGATGATGAGTGTTTTCTCTTGTTTACGGAACATATACCTGCCGTCCTCCTTTTGCATGGGATGCAAATTATGGCTCTATAGACAGTTTGCAAAAGAAGTTGTTTTTTTATCCGGGGAATTGAAAAACAAAAAAAGCCTTTCCCCTTATCACGCTCACGCGCTGAAGGGCAAAGGCTCTATCCGTAGGTATCTTACATAAACATTTTTCATAAAAAAGTGAAATGAAATTCTTCATCCATCAATAAATTCACACCAATACGTCCTGCTTGGGCAGTCGAACCTTGAACGTACTTCCTTTGTCCGGTGCAGATATAAAAGTCAGCGTACCCTTGTGATCCTCTACAATTTTACGGGAAATGTACAATCCAATTCCTGTTCCACCAATCTGCCGATGATCCGAATTATCGACCCGATAGAATTTGTTGAACAGCATGTCCTTCTCTTGCTCCGCAATACCTATTCCGTAATCACGCACATCAAGACATAACCATTCCTCTTCTTCCCATAACGTAACATCAATACGATCGGCTCCCGGAGAATACTTAACTGCATTGCCCACCAGATTATGCAGAACCTGAACCATCCTGTTCTGGTCAGCATAAGCAAAAAAGTCTCCATTAAACGTATGCACGTAGATCCGTTGGGCAGACTTCATATTCCACTGTTCGGCAACCCCTTCTACCAACTCCACCAGCGGTACATACGTCATGTGGTAAGTCATACCTTCGTTGTCGAGACGCTGAATATCGAGTACATCATCGAGCAAACTGCTCAGCCGTTTGCCCTCCGAAGAGATGGTCTGCATGAATTCCCGCTGCTGAGCTGCTGGAAGGTCATACATCATCATTAATTCCACATATCCCATAATGGTGGCTACAGGCGTTCGAAGCTCATGAGATACCACACTGATCAGCTCATTTTTCATCCGATCCAGCCGTTCTTCTCCTGTCCGGTCACGGAACACCAGCAGAAACCCATGGTTTTTACCTGGGACATCCATCTGCTTCATGTATAAGGAAAATACACTTTTATCCACATTATTGAATATAAATTCGGTCTCGATAAACGCCGTTTCTCCATTCAGGAATGCTCTCGTCTGTTCCATCAGATTGAAGTTGTCCGTTAATACCATCGTATCAATCGCCTGCGCCAAATCTTCAATGGATCTGCCCATAAAATCACCTAAACCAAACATCTCTTCTATCCTTCGGTTGACGATGGTTATGGTCCCTGATCGATCAGACATCACGAGCCCTTCCCGTACGGATTCAATAAATTGCTCACTGATATCTCGCTGTTCCTGGATGGCAATCTTCTCATTGAACAACTCCGAGTTCAGCTTCTCTAGCGCAAGGGCATGACGTACACGATCTTCTTCTGCTCTGGTCCGCTCTGTAATATCCTTAATAAACAGGTTATATAATGTCTCATTTTTGCCCAACTGGATCTCAACAATTTTGTACTCAATCGGAAATACGGAACCATCCCGTCGGATACCTGAAATTTCTTCAACGATGGTGTATCTTTTACCTTCAACATATTCATATCGCTCCAGCAAACTCTTGATCTCCTTGCAGCTGGCCCCTTGAAAAAGAGATGGCGCTTCCTTGTGCAGGATCACTTCTTCCCGACGCAATCCAAACATTCTTTCAGCCTCCGGATTAAACTCAACGATCAGCCCATTGGAGTCCACAGCGATAATCGCATCAATAGAGGATTCAATAATGGCACGTTTGACCTCTTCACTATTCTTGAGTTCCTTGGTTCGCTCAATAACCCTATCCTCCAGCGTTAACTTATCGTGACGAATCTGTTCGAATTGTTCCAGCAGCACATCGGCCATTTTGCGCAGATTACCAATCAGGATCTGTACTTCGGTTACATGGCTGGTTGGCCACTCCATCTTCCCATTTCGAAACAGCAGTCTCGGAAGAGAGCCTGTCATCCTGGTCAGTCTTAACAGCGGGCTAACAACCTTACTGCTGAGAGGAGCCGCTACGATCATGGAAGCCACGATGATGATGAACAGGGATTGCAGCGTGGTCAGATAAATGGATTCGATTCGGGGGTAATACTTGGACGAGTCGGTCACAATGAATACCCGATAAGGTGTTAACCTTGTCATTTCTGCTTCATAGATAAAAGAGGCTTGTTTCCAGTGATCCAATACATCACTGTAATGGATATTTGCGGAACTTAACAGAAAGAGGTTATCCCTTGATTTCAGAAGACGGAATCTGTCCATGTCCAGGTAATCGCCCGCCTGAAGTGTATTCATTCCAGAAGCGACGACTGTATCATTCCGATCTAGCAGAATCACATTCACACCCAGTAGATGATGATAACGCGCCATATTCTGATCCATATTCTCGGAGGTTACATACTCTTCATCAATGTCCTGAACAACCGCAGTTGCTGCATATTTCATATCACGTAATATGGCATCATTCATTTGACCCAATTGTCTGCGGCTATCTGCAGATAACAGTACGAGAGAAACAAAAACCACAAAGGCGACTACGTATTTAAAAGCAATTCTTGTTAGTGGAATGGTTCCCATGCGTTTTGATTTGTGTTCACCCGTGGTGATCCAAAAATCAACTACAATTCCCGCAATCAGCGCATTCACCATACCAATCACAGCAATATACATATACTCATACTTCAAATCGTCTATATTTAAACCCAACATAAAATGCCCGGCATAGATAACAGGAAGTAACATCACTACCCAAAAGACAGCATTAGCCTTGATTAAGCTGCCATTCTTCCAGCGGATCTGCCAAACGAGCATCCAGATTAATTCCATAAAGTGGGCAAGCATGACAGTTAAATTGTGCGGCACAAAGCCGACAAAGACGGTATTCAGGAGATGGATAACTGTAAGGGTGAAAAATCCATAGATGGCCCCATGCAAACGAAGAGCAACGAGTGCTGCCGCGCTACCAATCATAAACTGTACACCATAGAATAAAGTAAACGGAAAAATAGTGCTTAGTGAGCCCAGAATAATCAGAATGCTGGTCCCAATCCAGGGTATTCTCAGCTTCAACACGACCCAATCCAGCATTTGTCTTGCCTTTATACGATCCATAAGCAATTGCCCTCATGGATCATTGTTTCTTCTGTTTTCAACAACAACGTTGGTTCCCCCTATAAACTTAAGCGGATACAATATTACTTTTTTTCCCCTTAACTCGTTCTGATCCATTATACTGTAATTAATACTTGGTGTAGCTTTGGGAAATTCTGATTGATCGGCAACCAAACTGCATTCATGCTAGAATATTGAAGTTCATGCAAAAAGCTTATTCTTTCTCTACATATACATCCTATATTTTGGGATAGAAACATTAAAAAATTTGCGGCATTTATTCGCAATTCACCTTGTTTTTTTAGCATTTTCTTAACATATTATTTTCACCAGGAGTGTGACCCTATGACTATCAAAGTACTTCTTATAGAAGATGAGAAAAATCTGGCCGACATGATTGCTTTCTTTCTTGAGGAGGAAGGATACATCACTGAACGGGTTCATCATGCCCGCGAGGCACTTCAACTGTTTCCACAATTCCAGCCGGATATTGTTGTAACGGATCTCATGCTTCCTGAAATGGATGGAAATGATCTCGTAGAAGCCTTTCGCCAGCACTCCACTGTGCCCATTCTGATGATCTCGGCAAGCACCATGCTGAATGATCGACTTCGTGCATTACATAATGGTGCGGATGACTTTCTGTGCAAACCATTTAGTTTGAAAGAGTTGGATGCCCGGATTAAAGCACTGCTGCGAAGATCAATCATTTCCTATAAGGATAAACCGGTAAAAGAAGACAAGCAGGCAGAGGTTACTGGACATGTGAATGTGAATGAATACAGGAGAACTCTGTTTGTGGATGGCGTTGAAATCGAGGTCACTCATATTGAGTTTGAGATTATGAAGGAATTGTACCGCAATCCGGGTAAAGTGTTCACCCGCAATGAGCTGATGGATCGCATCAAAGGCTCCGAACGCGCTTATTTGGATCGTACCATTGATGTTCATATCTCAAGTCTGCGTAAAAAAATTGAGCCTGACCCCAAGAACCCACGTTATATTAAGACGGTTTGGGGAACAGGCTATAAATATGTGATCTAATACGATCGTAACGATTAAAAAGTTAAACACTTTTGGCCATATCCCTCTTTTATCTCATGGATAAGATGGGTGGTATGGCTATTTCTGATTTATGGATAGACGAAGAATGCAACCAATTTTCCATATCCTTGATCAGTTGATTCGGGTCTTGCTCGTTCCAGAGAATCATCTTCATCTCACCCGCACCTGTAATCTGTTGTAGGTGACGCTTCCGAATAAGGGATTGGAAATCTGTAATGACCAGTAACGGAAGTTGTGGCATAAAAGCCCGAATGGCATTTGCTGCTGACACCGCTTCTTCGGCAACGTGATAATCAACAATACAATAACGGGCATTTTCCCAACTTCCCCGATGTGTTTCTATCGCAGAACCGGATGTTGAGTCCTCAATCCAGTTCCTGAACAATTGAATAATATTCTCATATGCAATACGACGTTTTCCATCCGAGAGCACGGTAATGGGTTCCATAGGTATAACCTCCAGTTGATTCTTATCTTTATTGTGTCAATTTTCGTTTAAAAATGTTTGTGCGTGAACATGAAAGAAGTGTTAACAAATTTCGTACTTCTTCACATTAAGTGTTAGAAACGTCCACTTCACTTCTGGATGATTTCGCAGATTCCACACATTGATGTAAAATAGAGAAATACCCGTGTGATTTAATTTACGGGAAGTTAAAGATGAATCTGGTACTATAGGAGGTTACATTGATGAATATTGTTTCCATTGAACCAACACCGAGTCCAAATACGATGATGTTACATCTCGATGAACGTCTGGAGGACGGAATTCGCAAAACATATACTCTGGACAACGAACGATCTGCTCCGGCGTTCATTCGCCAGATGCTTCATATTCCCGGTGTGAAGAGTGTGTTCCACACAACAGACTTTGTGGCACTTGATCGTAAAGGAAATGCCGACTGGTCCGTTATCTTGGGCGAAGTCCAAAATCGCCTTGGACAGCAAGGCATTGATCTGGACTGGATTGAATCCGAAGATGGTTCAGGCGAGCACTTCGGAGAAGCACAGGTATTTGTACAATTCTTCCGTGGCGTACCGATGCAAATTAGGGTCAAGGCCGGGGTCAAGGAAGAACGAATCTCGTTGTCAGATCGTTTTGTCAAAGCCGTGACAGAAGTCGCCAGTGCAACAATGATCAAAGAACGTAAACTGAGTGATTACGGCGTTCGATATGGCGAGTTACCGGACATCGCACGTGAAGTCGAACAGGAATTGGAAGCCGCTTATCCCCCGGAACGACTCGAGCAGGTTATCAAACAGGCCATTGAACATGGTACCAAATCCGAAGAATTCGTGGAGCGCCGCCGTGAATTGGATGGAGCCGAACTTGAAGAGGCTCTGCGAAACGAGGACTGGAATGTTCGCTATGCGGCATTTGACGGCATGGAGCCTACGGCAGAAAGACTGCCTCTCGTAGCCCATGCCTTGCATGACAACAAAATGCAGATACGTCGCTTGGCTGTCGTATACCTGGGTGACATTCGTACACCGGAAGCGATGGAATTGCTGTATGAAGCACTCCAGGACAGTTCTCCTGCGGTACGCCGTACTGCCGGTGACACCCTGTCTGATATCGGTGACCCTGCTGCAACCCCAGCTATGACAGCCACGTTATCCGATAAAAGTAAACTTGTACGCTGGCGTGCAGCTCGTTTTCTATATGAGGTCGGAACAGAAGAAGCAGAACAAGCCTTGCGAGTTGCAGCCGATGATCCCGAATTCGAAGTCAGCCTGCAGGCCAAGATGGCTCTGGAACGGATCGAATCGGGCGAACAGGCTGCTGGAACGGTATGGCAGCAGATGGCTGGCCGTAACAAAAAAGAGGAATAGTGGTCTCTTAGACCTCACATCCAACAATTGTTATTGCACTGAAAAACCATGCGCGTTATACTGATTGTCTGTTTACTAAACAGGACACACGGTGTTAAGTTGTGTTGTTCATAATTTCATAGACAATAGATACACCTCATCCATTGATGGTGAGGTAGAGGTCGCGGGTGCGATCAGTACGCTGATGGAGGCGCTAAGGAGCCGCTTATGAGATCAGCCGAAAGGTGTACCCGCCGAAGCTCGCTGGACGTTCCTTATACGGTCCGGTGAGCTGGGGCTGCTGTCGAAAGGCGCAGAACTGTCACGGAAGTACATTTCCTTTATATAAAGGTATGAATTCTTCTGTGTTGAGCTATCTTAATCATCTGGGACATGGTGCGGACATTGAAATATTAAAGACCGCAGGCTGATGCCTGTGGTCTTTTTGTTTATGAGTTCAAGTATCGCAAACATCAGTATATCGAATGAAGGAGTGTTTCCATGCAAGACCGCAGTAACCCAACAACAACTGGACCTTCCCTGAAAAAAGGATTACGCGCACGCCATATGACGATGATCGCCCTAGGTGGCTCGATTGGTACCGGGCTGTTTCTCGCAAGTGGTACCGCCATCTCAACCGCAGGCCCTGGTGGAGCATTAATTGCCTATGCAGCCGTTGGCATCATGGTTTATTTCCTAATGACCAGCCTTGGTGAGCTTGCTACCTTTATGCCGGACTCCGGTTCATTTAATACGTATGCCGCACGTTTTGTCGATCCTGCTCTCGGGTTCGCCATGGGCTGGAACTTTTGGTACAACTGGGCGGTAACCATTGCAGCAGAGCTTGCTGCCGCTACAGTACTCATTAAATACTGGTTCCCTGACAGTTCGTCCATGTTATGGAGCTTATTGTTCCTCGTGCTGATCTTTGCCTTGAACGTGCTGTCCGTTAAAGGCTATGGAGAGTCCGAGTACTGGTTCGCCATTATCAAAGTTGCTACCGTGATCATCTTCCTGGCCGTTGGTGTGCTCATGATCTTTGGTATTATGGGCGGAGAAGCGGTTGGTTTCAGCAACTTCACCATCGGTGATGCGCCCATCCATGGCGGATTCTTCGCTGTACTTGGTGTGTTCATGGCTGCTGGATTCTCATTCCAAGGTACCGAGCTTATCGGGGTAGCCGCCGGTGAAAGTGAAAACCCGCGCGAAAATGTACCTCGTGCAATTCGTCAGGTATTTTGGCGCATTCTGATTTTTTACATTTTAGCGATTACTGTGATCAGTCTGATCATCCCTTATACGCATCCGAATCTGCTCAAAGGTGATCTGGAGAATATCGGTGTCAGCCCGTTCACACTGGTGTTTGAGAAAGCCGGCCTCGCCATTGCTGCTTCCGTGATGAATGCCGTTATTCTGACTTCTGTACTCTCTGCCGGTAACTCAGGCATGTACGCTTCGAGCCGGGTTCTCTATGCCCTTGCCCGTGACGGTAAAGCCCCTCGTTTCCTGGGCAAGCTGAACAAAAAGGGCATTCCAATGAATGCACTTTTGCTTACAACAGCTGTTGGTATGTTGGCGTTCCTTGCCTCCCTGTTCGGTGATGGGATTGTGTACACCTGGTTGCTGAATGCATCCGGTATGTGTGGTTTTATCACTTGGCTGGGTATCGCTATCAGTCATTATCGCTTCCGTCGTGCATACGTTGCACAAGGCAGGGATCTGAGCGATCTGCCTTACCGTGCACGCTGGTTCCCGTTTGGGCCGATCTTTGCTTTTGTCCTGTGTATCATCGTGATCATCGGGCAGAACTATCAGGCATTTACGGGTGATCAGATCGACTGGAGTGGAGCCATCGTTGCCTACTTGAGCGTACCCCTGTTCCTGGTGTTGTGGCTCGGTTACAAATGGATCAAAAAGACCAAAGTGGTGCCGCTGCAGGAATGTGATTTCACACCTACTGATTCACCAACTGATAAGCACTAACGAAGAATCAGGTTGTTTCTGTCCTTTACGTTCTCATGTAAATGGTTAGTTTAACTTATACAGTTGCTACGATTTAACTTCATATTAAAAAAAACCTCCCCGTGGCGTTGCAGTTTTTCTACTGTAGCGATACGGGGATATTTTGTTTTGGGTCGACTCTCCCCCTGATCAATTCCTGTATGTACTTCTGTTCCTGTCCATATTTTGTATAGATCCGTAAGTAGAATAGAGAAAGGTATACTATTTTTCTTGGATAACGGGAGTTGATATATAATGAAAAAATTCTCTATTCTGCTCGTTCTACTGGGCATCCTGATCATCAGCTTTCCTTTCCTGCGGGAAACGTATTATGACTGGCAGCAAACCCGTGTCATGAACGATCTGGAGCAATTGCAAAACGGCTTATCTAAGCTTAATCACTCCTTCGAACAAGGCATACAGGATGCAGCTTCTGCCGAGCCGACTACTGAAAATACAGGTACAGTGCAAGAGGCCTCCTCGGATACGTTGGGGGTGCTATCGATTGACAAGATTGATGTCCGCTTACCGATTCTGGAGGGTGCAACGGAGGGCAATATGAAGGTAGCTGCAACCCATCTTGTCGAAACCACCAGTATCGGGAACAAAGGTAATGCTGCCATAGCCGCTCATCGCGCCCACAAAAAAGGACGGCTGTTCAATCGTCTGGGAGAACTCCAGATTGGTGATTCAATGGAAGTCACCCTGGCAGATCGAACGATTATCCAATACAAGGTAGACCAGATATCCGTTGTGGAGCCAACTGACTTATCTGTGCTGGAGGATCCCGGGCTTGGACAGGTCCTTACCTTGATTACCTGTGATCCACTCGTCAATCCAACACATCGCCTAATTGTAAGAGCTATTGAAGTGAAACCGAATGTTACGGGGACCTGATTCTCCCTAAATATCACCAAAAATACCCTCTAGCATATTCACACGTCGACGCTAAGTCTTCGTAGTGAATGCTAGAGGGTATTCTATCTACACACGATAAATTTTAGATACTGCGTGTTTTGATCTAGCGATGAAGCTGTTGTCTGCGGCGGAAGTACATGAATCCCGCGCTACCTAACGCCATCAGCATCATGCCCACAGCAGTGTAAGCCATTGTGCTCTCTTCACCTGTTTGTGGCAGCATTCCCTGAGATCCAGAATTTCCGTTTGTCTGTGATGCAGAATTTCCATTGCCCTGTGATCCTTCTGTATCCGTTCCAGCAGGAGGTGCAAGTGCACCATCCCCATCCGGTGCATCTGTATCCCCAACTGGAGGTGCAGTGCCGTCACCGTTGGAATCGCCTGGTGTCGGTGGCACTACCCCGGATTCTTCATCTGTCGGACTTTCGGTTCCTCCCCCAGACTCTGTAGGTTCAGTTACAACCGTGCCTGGAACCGACGGATTTGGCGTTCCTGGTTCTGGAGTTACTGGTTTCTCTGGATCTGGTGTTACACCCGTAGTAGGTGTTCCCGGATTATAAGGTCCACTAGACCCACCACCCGATACCGGGATAGCCTGATTTGTTTTTTCCACAACTACGGCTTCGGTTTGTATGTTCGTAATTTCAAATGGTACTGGTGTTGTTTCCAACATGTATCCGTTAGGTGCTTTTATTTCAACCAACTGATATTTATTGATATCCAAGCCTTCCAAGTACTATTTCACCTTGTTGATTGGTTGTCAGTGAAGCTTCATCTAGACCTGTTACCTTGTGGAACTCCCAATTCCCATTTGCATCCATCAATGCAGTTTGGGCCCGTAATTCAAACACAGCTCCTTGAAGGTGCTGAGTTCGACCCGCATTGGTTTTAATCAATTTCACGGAACGATCATTTTTTTTATTTTCAATGGTTAATTGAGTTTCCGGTTTGATAATAGATACGATGGTCTCCGGCTGTTCAATAACAAAGCCTTCTGCCTTGGTCTCTACCAACGTATATGAACCATAGTCCAAACCATCGAATTCAATGACCCCATTTAGGTCGGTTACTTTTGTATCGATGACAATGTTGGAACGATCACGCAATTCGAATTCAATTCCGCTTAATACGGACTTATCCTTGGCATTTACTTTGGTAACGACAAGTTTACCGCCTGCACCCATTGCATTCGACTTCGTCAGTGTAATACTCTCCGTCTGATTCTCTACAATCGTAAACGGGATTGGTGTAGCATCCAATTGATAAAACTCAGGTGCCACGACTTCTACCAGCTCATAATCCCCTGGCGAAAGTCCACCTTTGGCGATCTTCCCATCTTCCCCTGTCGTTAACTCATCGATTTTCTCTCGCGTTGCGCCGTCCTTGGAGTACAATTCGAAAGTTGCACCCTTAAGTGCCTTGGCTGAGTCCACCGCATCTACCTTGGTTAATTCAAAGCCTTGACGAATCTTTTTGTTTTCAATTTCAAAAGCGATATCCGCATCCTTGAATTCAATCGTTTTACCTGAGGCAGAGCCATATTCAGGATCAACCAAGTATCCTGCCGGTGCAGATAACTCTTTTAACTTATAAGGTACACCGTTGGTTAGATTGTTTAATCGATAGTTTCTGGAGCTTTCAACCACACCATTCTCGTCCGTTGGTTTCAATGTTTCCAGAAGCGTAGTTCCAGACGCATTATAGATTGCAAATATTGCACCCTCCAGCGGAACTCCTGTATCACTGACTTTGTGAATTCTGATTTTGCCCAGACCTGTAGAGGCTCCTCCACCTGCTCCAGCCAAGGAAACTTTGATTCCCGACAGATTACCTTCTCCGATTACCGAGGAAGATTGGCCTGCAAATTCAACCTTATTCTCAATTCGGGCGCCATGATCGGCATTAATATAAGACTGATATTCCAAAATGAATGCAGTATGGATATCTTTCTTGAAGGTGAAGGTAAATGTATTGCCCTCCACGTCCAATTCATAATCAGCCGGATCAACAAGTCCAGCTTTGGCGGATACATTGCCTGAATTGTTGGCAGGTAAATTGGTTGCATATAATTTCAATGAATCAGCCAATAAAATCTGGTTCTCTGACAAGGTATCTGTTAATTGGTTACCCGCAGGAATGAAAGATTGACTTGGATTGATATTTACCGTCCATGATGCTTTATCCGTTGTACCTTCTTGCTTCCCTGTTTTGCGCACGTATACACCACCGTTGGCAGGTGTAACACTGGCTGATCTATTAAATCGTATTGCACCACCCTCACCATCCGTCAGAACAGCCTGGTTGGCATAAGCTCCTACGACAGAATATGGTCCATCCAGACTTGTTTGGTACTGAATGCGATAAGCCATTTTGCCCATGTTACCCAGATCCAACACAAAACCTTTACCGTCCGGGTTCAGCTGGAATTGACCAGGTGTGAGCGGAACCTCGCTACCTACAGCAGTAACATTATTGGCTCCCTGCAACTCTAACTCATGAACCTTCAATGAGCCGTCTACGAAAGATTGGTCTCCAGTGTAAGCATCCTTAAGGATTGCGTCCTGAATATCAAACAAATTGTAGTTTACATCGATTGTCCAGGTGATCTTTTTATCTTTGGCGCTATATTCACCCTTTTTGTTACCATTTTGAATCGTGTAGTCTTGCGGTTTGACCGCAGCAGATTTGGTAATCGCAGTCTGTTTTACATCAGACTCTTCCCAATCGATCTTGGCTGAGTTGCGATATTCATCATTCGTTGGCATACCCGCTGTGGGATCGAAGCTTGTCTTATAAGTAATAACATGCTCCGTACTGAGCGTTACGCCGTCCTTCAAGCGAAGTGAGAATCCTTTTTCATACGTTGGATCAGCCGGGTCTGTAGTCAGTTCAAAGTCGTCTTTGTTAACACCACTCACTTGAAGACTACCCGGAATCAGTTTCATATGTCTGCCTTCGTAATTGTCGGTGATGACGATATCCGTCATGTCCTGCAAATCACGGTTCAAAACAATCTGCCATTCAATTTCTTTTGTGTTGAAGTTTTCACTTTTTACACTCTTTGCAAAAATGACTTCCTGAATGTCTCTTCGGCCTGTTTTGGAAGTACCATCATACATGTTCACTGTGTTCGTAATGGTGTCGTTTGTATAAACACGATGAATGGATTGTGTATCATATTCGATCTCATAGGCCTTTGTAATATCGTTCTTAAAATGTAATCTGAAGCCATCATCGAACCCTGTACCCATCGCTTCGAGTGTGTATTCATTTGGATTGATCAGTGTTCTGTTCGAAGCCGCTCCACTTGCATTAATGTCCACTTGATACACTTTGACGGAATTATTGATCAGTTGCTGTTTTGCCGTATCAAAGCGGTCTTCAATCCATGCATTCGTTTGCATGATTTCTTGCTGATTGTAGTTATATTGCACTTTCCATGTGACCGTCTGTGTCACCGGATCATACGCACTATCTTGCCCTGACTTGTTCAAAGGCTCATTAAAACTCACACGAACTCGGCCAATATCTGTTTCGTCGTGCTCGCTCTGATCCGTTGTAAGCGCAACCTGGTTTTGATACTCCACATTGGTGAACGGAGCAGTGGTTGGTGCTTTAACACTTGTCGTATAGGTTACACGATAGGCCTTATCTGTGTCTCCCAATTGAATTGGAAACTGTGGTTCCGTTTTAATTACTGGGCCTTCTTTTACAGATCCATTCAATTGCACTTCCAATTCGCGAATTTCGATATTGCCCTTGAGCTCTAGCTCTGCTGGGAACGTGTCTGCTAGAACAGCATTTTTCATAGCCTTCTCGCCTTGGTTAAAATCTACGGTCCATTTAATTTCATCCGAGTTGAAGTTATTTTTGTTTGCGCTTCCCGATTTCTTCAACTTATCTACGGCTGTGTTGGCAAAATGCACATCAATGATGCCCTGCCCTACGGAACTAAAGTCTATCTGTTGTTTCAAGCCATCTTCCATCTTGCTCTCATCGAACTTAATCCACACGTAAAAGTTGCCTTCCAGCTTCGCATGCTCGATCAGTTCATTAAAGGTAAATATGATTGTGCCATCTGGATTCACCACATACTCCCCAACACCGCCATCCAGATTACCCTTAAGCTGCGATCCGATGATGAATTTATCGGGCAAGTTAAAGGTGAACGTAGAGCCATCGCTGTAGTTGTGGTTGTCATCTGCAAGTCCCCATGTAAAGACTACAGCCACCTCATCCTGAATGCGTGGTCGAATATCCTCGATTTTATCTCCTTTGACTTCAATCGTGCCATTCCCGTTGTCTTCTGGTTCCTGATTGTACATCTGCACACTGGTAATCAATTGATCTGTAATTACCGGACCTGCAGCTGCGATTGCTAAACTGCTCTGGTTGAGGTTTCCCTCCCCCTCTTCTTCCGGAGTGGCAGCAACCTCAACGTTGTTCACCTCTTCCGAACTTGCCAAACCTTCTTCTGATGCTGTATCGCTGATTGCACTGGCTGGCAAATTAGTTAATTCATCCTGAGCATGCATTGTTGGTGTAAATATCCAACCCTGCATCATTTGCATGACCAGTAACAGAGCAATGATCACTATGCTCACTTTTTTCCTCATTGTTTGCATATCCTCCTCGTACGTAGTGTTGGCATACGCCGAAGATTAGAATAGCAAAGCGACATATACAAAAAATAGACATTCTCCAAATTATCGTTATTTCAGACAAAACACGACAAAAAAAGGACACTCCTCAAGCGGAGCATCCTGTTCAAACGGTTGTTATAGTGTCCAGTTAATTTTGACGCGCAGATCCGTAGTACCTTCCATTTTGGACACATAATAAGATATCGATTTCATGCCAAGTTGGTACAAATCCTGCAAATCTTCAATCAGTCCAGCCTCCGTACCCTTGTACCTGAACGTGAGCGAGGTTCCGCCTTCCTTCAGTGTACTTTGAACCTTGGTCTTCAGCGCAGCATGGCCTTTGACGGCATCCTGTTCATCATACAGGGAATAGTCGAGAGCATGGTACAGCTTCTGATAGGCAGCCTTTTTGCTATCTCCGGCCTTCACCAGCTTCAGTAAAGCTTCCCGATACGGGGCAGGCGCAGCAGGGTACTTGCTTTTGCCTGTCCAGATATGGTCACGTGCCATCTCATCATCACTAAGCAAATAATAGCTGTGGCTCACCTTACCTTTGCGGTCAGGGGTAGGGTCATCCCAGGTGGTGTCCATGTGATACCACTTGCCGTCCAGGTTCACGATATTCCAGGCATGAAGCTGCCCGCCCGCTGTACCTTCCACAATCCGGTTATCGATACCTACTCGCTCCAGCATCCGATAAGCCAGCAATGAGTATCCTTGACATACGGTACTGCCTGTAACAAGCCCGTCGTAGGCCGTATATTTCTTCAACGAAGTATCGTAGGAAAGGTTAAGCACAATCCAGTCATGGATGACCTTGACCTTCTCATGATCCGTCATGCCGGGTTTGATGATTTCTTTCAACACGTTTGTGACTTTACGATTCACATAATCGGTCTGCTCCTTGGTCTCCCGATAGGAGAGAGTCACATGCACCTCGGCCGACACATTGGAGCCTTTATAATTAAATGCATAACTTTTAACGGTATATTGGATATAGGGGTCACTCTTCATTGCCTCATCGATGGAGGTTTGTAATTGTTTTTTGAGGCCTTTCACATTGCCTTTGTATGTAAAAACAAGTTCCTCCGTTCGCTGTGACATTGCGGTAAGCAAGGTCTGGCGCAAATCTGTTGCCGTGGATATATCTGAGGTTCCTGATGCAGCGTATAGTTGATCCAGATCAACTGTGCGTGGCAACGCTACAGCAATCAGGCAGCCTGCCAGCAATATGGTAATAATACGTTTCCCGTTCTTGCCCATGAAAGGAACCCACCCCTCTTTGCAAAGTTCTCACGCCCTATTGTATCACAAAAGGCTCTGTCGTCATTCTTCTAGTTTTGTCAAAGCAAATCAAAAGAGACCTTCTATGGAAGGTCCCTTTGATCTTCAGTTCATTAAATCACGATTACCCGTTATCTTCATCCTATGATTCGCTTGGGCATGATATGTGTGATTCCTCGTCTAATACAGGCGATTACCACTCATAAACGTATCTGTCTTACCTTGAAGCTTGGCAAGCCGTTCCAATACTTGTGACGCTTCAGCTACCGTCACTTTGCGTGCAGGCATGAATCGTCCTTCAATCGAAGGAAGCAATCCCAGCTTCAAACTCAGGGAAACCGCTCCCTTACTTGTAATGGCACTGGCATCCGCAATGTTCGGAAGATCCGATGGCAACGTATAGAATCCGGCCAGCTTCTCATAGCGTAAAATACGTACAAGCAGCACTGCCAATTCTTCACGTGTCATCTCTTCCTGTGGATTCAAATTCTGTTCAGGGTCCGCTCCGGCAAGCCAGCGCTGATCGATTAATGCCCGAACTGCCTTATAATACGGGCTGTCAGGTGTCACATCAGCGTATAACTTGTCATCTCCGTCACCACTGTAGTACAGATCCATATTTGGATTAATCGCTCTTGCCAGATAGTTAAACCAATCTCCCCGGGTGATCACACGATCCGGGAATACGCGTCCCTGTTCATCAGCAAGCAATACGCCATGCTGTGTCATATTGCGTAGAGCTGCTTCGGCCACATGACCCAAGATATCCGTAGGTTCGGCCTTGGTTACAGAGCTTGTGTCCCCGTATAAAAGCTTCCACTCTCCTGTGTTCGCATCCAGTGCTTCATAGTTACCATAGATCGAATTCTCATTACGTGTAGGCATATAAGCAAGGTTCACCCCCGCCGGGATGACTTGACCACCGTTCGTACCATATCCGCCATAACGGGAATATGCTAGGATCAGCTTGAACTCCTCCAGATAGAGTACCTTGGCCTCTTCATAACTGATGGCTGGCTTAACATCTGTTGGCAGTTGTTCAGGCGTTGCCGCAATACGTGTATAGAACTCGTTAATCGTCCCGTTGTTCAATACCTGTACTTGTGCCGTATCTTCCTTAACCGGAATTCCGTTCAGATAACGCTGGAACAAAAATGTGCGAGCATCATCCACCTCAATCACGTTAGCCAGTCGGAACTGCTCCGTTGCGTCTGGAACTAGCGCAATCACTGTGTCCATCGCCAGTTTCTCAGCCTGCTTCCGGGTTACCAATTTGCCTGCCTTCTCCTCAGCCGGCTTCTCCTGTTCCATCTCCGGTCCCATTCGTTGCATCATCGTATAACTGTAGATCTGCCCGGTAACTGCATCTACCTGTGCCGAGATATCCCGCATGAACATATAGGACATATTGGCACTTCGATCACTCCAGCTCAGACTCCACACCTGATTGTTCGGACTTGAGTAATATCCCTTGCCCAGCTGGCTATGTTCCAGCTTATAACCCTTGGGAATATCAAAGTTTGTTGCGACCCGATTGGCGGCCTGCTGAACATTTACCCTCGTACCATTGGCCGGAACAAAAGGAGTTACATCACCTTTCAACTTCGTATCCTGCTGCAAAGAATCTTCATCTACAGCTTTACCTGTTAATGTATTAATCCGTTCCAACGTATTGGCTTCAATCGGAACGATACTGATATTTTTTGGTGTATATGCAAGGTAATACTGCTGACCCTGTTTGGAAGATAGACGATCTTTGGCGATATAAGCCAGTTCCACATCGAACTGTTCTTCAAACTGCTGTCTGGCCTTCTCTTCTGAAGCTGCCGGTTTCGATGAGGGATACTTGGCTTCGATAGTACCTCGTGAGTAACCTGTCACCAAACCACTTTCGTCCACATTAATGTAGACTGTCTCTGCGTCAGATAACAATCCATCATGTTTTAACTGGTACCCGTATCGATACTCTGTTCTGCCGAATAATGACTGTTGTTCAATGGAAGAATACAGATCTCCAAGCGGAGCATACTCTGTATCTTTCAGACCTGGAATCGCTTGGTACAACAGGTCAACGGCCTTCTCTTCGGCTTCAGCCTTGGTTAGCTTAACATCCGATGCCGAGACATGTTTATCCATGACATCCGACGGCAAATGTACACTTAACACTTCCCCTGTGCCTGCATGTACAGTTCCACTGAATCCCGACGTATGATTGCCTTGTGTAATCTGAAACCCGATCTCCCATGCCTTGTAGTCTGGCGGTGGATAGGAATTAGGTGAATCGAATCGTGCAGATGAGATCGTTGCTTTTTTTAACAATGGAAATAATTTCAGTATATTTTCACTGGCTTGCCTGGATGAGATTTTCGCTCCCTCAGGCACGTCATTGCTCGTTGCGTCTAGTTGTTCATTTTCCCCCGTTGTCGCTTCGGTCAACTGCTCTGCTTGCGCGGCTGATGCACTGCCTGCAAAACCTGGTGTTTGCGAAGCAAGCAGCAGTGTTGCCATCGCTGCGGTTGTTGCTTTGGTTGCGAACATTTTCAATCGTAAATTAAACTTCCAATTCAAACTCAAATCTGGACCTCTCCCTTCAATTTCATACAAAGAAGCATAACAAATAACCTCGCATGAATATTGCCAGTCTATTCTATGATACCATAAGCTTCCTTTTTAATCGTCGTTTTCGGGGCAATTTTACAAATGTGAATTTCTGCATATTGCTAGTAACAGCAAAAAAAACGCCAATTACGTTGGCGTTTTCTCTGTTAGCCTGCACTCTTATGTAGGCTGAATCTACCTTGTCAATTACTCGCTTTAGACGAATCGTTCAACTTCGCCTGACCTTGGACATGGGTTTTCAAAAAGGGAATAACGGTGTCCCAGAAGGCGGGATCTTCCTCGGAACAACTGTGTCCTCCGCTGTTGACCCATAGATGTTCAACAGGCGGATCGGCTTTGGACATAAAATATTCAAGCTCACTCGGGGGAATGAAATTATCTCCCTTGGAGTGCACCATAAGCATCGGCAGTTGCATCCCCCTGCGCCGTTCATTCAGCATCATCACCGGATCACGCTGACGATAAGATTTCAGAGATTCACCCAGTCGCCAGAACCAGATTCTCGGAATTAACTGGGCCAGTGGAAACAAGGGCAAACGCCGGCGCCTCAGCTCTGAACTGACGATTACCTCAAATTGCGATGGCATCGAGTCTGTAATCACTGCTGATACAGGAATTCCCTCCGTCACTGCAAGAATCGTACCCAATCCCCCCAAAGAATGACCAAGCACACCGATGGCATCCGCATCAATCTCTGGTCGTGCAGTCGTATACTGCAACGCCGCGAGCAGATCATCCCGGAACAGGTAGGCAGATGCAGCACGAACCGGATCACTGGCCCCATGACTACGCACATCATACATAAATAAGGCATATCCTGCTTCCCAGATCGGACGTGCGTAACGAAGAACACGGGAGCGATTGGAGCCCCAGCCATGTGCAATAATAACGAGCGGCCATGGTTTCGGAATGTCGGCTCTGGCCGGGATGAACCAGCCATGCACCTGACCTCCCCCACTGTCAAAGGTCACATCCTCAAATGGCATTGGGGGTGTGAGTGTGATTGGAATCTTCTTGGGTGTCTGGCTCTTTACCGCTGCCTTCCATAATCCACCTGCCGTTACTGCGGCCACGGCGAGCATGCCGCCTATCATTGTTTTAGCTTTCACAGGGCATCTCTCCTCTCCGAATTCTGGCATACATCCATCATAAAACAATAGAATGAACGGCACGTTAAAGGACATCGGTTTTTATGATAAAGAGTGATCCAACAATTAATTTAAAGGCACCTTCATATATATACCCAAATATACATATCCCTCATATGACACTGGAGTCTAGGCTTCAGCTGCTTCCACAAATCTCCGTGCACATGCTGCAATCTGCTCATGATCTCCTGCTACAAGAGCTTCTCGTGGTAAAAGTGCACTTCCCAGACCCACTGCAGCAGCGCCTGCTGCATAGTAGTCAGCAATATTCTCCAGTGTGGCACCACCTGTTGCCAGCAGTGGAATATGATTCAGTGGAGCTTTGATCTCCCGCAGATACGGTATGCCCAGACTCGCCATCGGAAACAACTTCACAACCCGTGCTCCCGCTTCATGGGCAGCGACAATTTCCGTTGGTGTCATGGCTCCAGGCCAGATCTCGACACCATGTTCTACAGCATATTCAATGACAGACAGATCGACATTGGGAGACACCAGAAATTGTGCTCCTGCAGCGACCGCTTCCTTTGCCATCTGCACATTCAGTACCGTACCCGCTCCAACATAAGCCTTTCCTTCATGCCGCTCACGCCAGTCTGCAATAATATCATGTGCTCCAGGTGTGTTCAGTGTGACTTCCATCAGTCGGATGCCGCCACCTGTCATACCTTGTCCAGCTGTTACTGCCGCTTCACGGCTTATACCACGCACAATCGCAACCAGCCTCGACTCCAATAGTACTTCCGTCAGATTCATATCCAGTTCCCCTTGCTTCATCAATTCGGCAGCCGAAGACAGGCAATCATGGTCACCGCTTTTCCGTTATTCATTATTGTAAAGCATATCCTCCCCTGGATGAAATACATTAATCCATTTTTCAATGTGAATGCGTCTGTCACCAACTCTATGATGTACTTTTATCACAATGCAAAAAACCTCTCCATGGAACATGGGCTGATTCACCCATTCAATTCCACGAAAGAGGCCGCATTTCGACTGAAAATACTAAGCGTTTTCCAATACGTTATCCTTCTCCAAATCTTTAAAGTATCGATCGTTATATAACATGCTCGGATGTGTTGGATGATAGGCGAGTGCGATATCATTATGTTCCCGGGCCTTGGCACGATTACCCATCCGGTCATAACACACACATAGTTGCAGATGCGGCATCCAGGTCCAGGCTGCTTCATTCAGCACTACCATAGGATCATCAGGACGTACAGCACGAGTCGCCTGTTCGTACCAGAACAGGGCCTTGCGATAATCTTCACGGTCGGCAAAATAACCACCCAATCGACAGCAAATCTCGGCTCTTGGCAAATCATAGGCAAATGATCGGAACAACGCCGTGACTTCCTGTTCCGGATGTTCAAGTGCAGCTTCACAATCCGCAATTTTCTGGCAAGCAGCGATCTGATCTTCCACCCAGCCGAGCCCGGTATCCAGAAACTTCTCATAGTACTTCACCGCATCCTCATGCTGTCCATGGTCCTTCAGTTCATTACCGAAATAATACAAGTCACGCGGCCCGAATTCCTCTCCGGCCTGTTCCCTTTTGCGATAGATCCGCAGATTCCGATCGGTATACTCCTTATCTTTCTTATGGGTAACCGCTATATCACTATGCAGCAGATTGCCCGCTACAGCCAGATATTCATGCACCGCGCCAATCCAGCGAAATTGCCGATCCCGACGCACCAGACGATTCCGGCGCAGACTGTAGGCTACCTTGCCATCTGCTGTGAATGACAGATTGTAATCCATCGTGACACTATCAACATCCGGGTCCAGCGAACGTTTCAAGGCGATCAGTTTCGCCCGATCTTCCGGTTCGAACACATCGTCGGCATCCAGCCACAGAATATATTCACTCTTTGCCTGATCGAAGGCATAGTTGCGTGCTGCTGCAAAGTCATCCACCCATTCAAAGTCAACGATACGATCCGTATATCTGGAAGCAATCTGACGGGTACGATCCGTTGATCCGGTATCCACGATTACAATCTCATCGGCAATCCCGTTGACCGAGTCCAGACATCTGGCAAGGGAAGCTTCTTCATTTTTCACAATCATACACAGGGTAATACTGATCGTCTCTTCGCCTCGTCTGGCCCTGCGGTTAAAGGCGGATACCCCCGGCAGTTCGGACAATCGATAGATGTGGTACGCAGGGAAATGAGTATCAACGAACAAACGAAAACCCAGTGCTTGAGCACGGATGCAAAAATGACGATCTTCGCCCCAGAAGGATACATTGGGAATCTGGTCATATGAAACTCCTGCTGCCAGAACATTTTTGCGAATAAGGGTACATGCCCCTAGCCCTCCAACTTCATAACACCCCGGGATCCGCAGCTGATTTAGAAAAGCAGTTGTTTGCGTGCCCTCGTCCTCCGTCTCGGTTCCGTCTAATGTTTTGCCACCGCGGCGATACAAGGCATACTCATCTTGTAGCCATACCTGTGGCATTTCCCTGGCATCCGGCTGCCAGCGGGTCCAAAAGATATTGGATACAATGTCTTTGCCACTCGATACAAGTTGCTCCAGCGTCCGCGGATGCAGCACCAAGTCAGAATCAATCAGGAAAACCGCATCGTAGTGATTGTCGCGTGCATATTGCAATATGCGATTTTTCAAACCGGCTACACGCCAAATCTGCTCTTCCTGCCAATAGTGTCCTCCCTCATCCTTGCTGTACACCCCTTTGTTGTCAGGACTATCGCTACCATGTTCATCTGCTTGAATAACCGTCCCTTCATGCTGAAGCACAAATTCATGCAATATATTCGATGCGGCTTCTTCCACGTTATCATCAACAAACAGATAATCCGTCTTCACTGTTGTTCGTTCCAGTGCATGCAAAGAATCCAGAAATTCACGGAGCACCGGAGTTGTCTGGCGAACCGGGCTGGCGATCAGTATTCTTTCCTGGCCAAGCTCTTCAAGCTTTTCCGATTGGCGGGTTTCCAGCGATTTATCAGAACTTCTGGACGGTCGATGATTACTATGGCTCTCTTTCTGGCTCTCATGTTGCTCCTCTTTTTGATTTTCTTTTTGATTTTCTTTCTCATTCTCTTTCTCTTGTGAATTCAGCTCTATTTGAGGTTGGGATTCTTCTTGCGATTTGCGTAACGGGTCTTTCTTCAACGTGCTCACTCCCCCTCTCTTTATTCGAACCATGCCAACAGTCGTGGCTCTTGATCCAATATCGATTCGTACTGTTCCTTCCAACCGTATCTTGCTTCAGGGTCCAGTGCTTGATAGCGTTCATATTTGCGGATGCGGTCTTCTTCCCGCGCCCAACCATAGTGCTTCACCCGGGGAGCATGACATCCATAGGACCAATGCTGGATCGTTAACGGAAAACGACCACAATGCTGGGGTGTCTCCTTCCATTCATAGCTCATCCCCGGGTGATAACGAATCAGAAATGGCCGATAATAGGCATGCGCCTGCCAGAACTCATCTTCCCGGTAATGCGTCTCACTCCACATATCAAACAATCTGAAATAGATCGCATCTTCATTGCCAGTGAGCAGCAGATCCCGTACCAATCCAAAGTCACTGGTTAGAATCTCATCCGCATCCAGATTCAAAATCCACTCCGGATTGGTCGCCACCGTCTCTTCCCATTGTTGTTTTCTCAGGCTTACCTCGTCTGCAAAACGTGAAGCAGCGTTCTCCACTAATACGAGTGGAATACCATCCAGAAGTTCCCTGCACAGCGCGACCGTTCCATCCGTGCTTCCGTCATCAATGATTACTGCGCGATCAATCCAGGGACGATGTCTCTCCAGTGCCTGCCTGAGATAGCGATTCTCTTCATTACGAACGATCATCGACAAGGTAATATGTGGTCTTCCATGTTCCTCATGTCCATCCAAAGCTTCACCCCCATGCTCAAGCTTCTACCTATTAAAATGTCGGATACACGATGCCTGGACGAATCACAATCCTCTATTTCCAATCTATGCAGAGCCGGAATGCGGATATGCAGGCCAAGTAAACCTTTCATGGGGTTAATCTTGATGAACGACAAAAAAGCACCCGCCTTCGCGGATGCTTTTAAATGTAATCACAAGATTAATGTAGTGAAATAAATGAATTAACGGTATTCAGCCAAACGATCATTGAGACTACGTGTCTGTCCATAGACTTCCTGGTACAGTGCGAACAGTCCATCATAGACGGCAACCGTTTCCGGGTTCGGCTCATAGGACTTCGCTGGACGAATAAACGCTGTTGCACATTCCTGCAAGGACGGGAACCAGCCACAACCATAGGCAGCCAGCATTGCTGCACCCATCGCAGGACCCTGTTCGCTCTCCAGCTTCACAATCGTGGCGTTAAAGACATCCGCCTGCATTTGCAACCAAGCTTCGTTCTTGGCACCGCCACCAATGGAGATGACTTCATTGACGGTTTTGCCTGCACCACGCAGAATATCAATGGACTCGCGCAGCGAGAAGGTAATGCCCTCCATCACCGCACGTCCAAAGTGCTCCAGCTTGTGTCCTGCATCCATACCGATGAAGCTGCCACGGATATTCGCATCCGGATGAGGTGTACGCTCCCCAACGATATATGGTGTGAACAACAATCCGTTGCTGCCCGCCGGAACCTGATCAATGCCCTGCAAGAGTACATCAAACGATTTGTCCGCTGCAAACGTATCCTTGAACCAAGACAGGCTGTATCCTGCGGCAAGTGTTACACCCATAATATAGAAGGCATCTTTCTCCCCGTGATTGAAAAAGTGCACTTTGCCTTCGAAATCGAGATCTTTACGCTCTTCGTAGGAAAGCACAACCCCGGACGTTCCGATGCTGCACATCGTCTGTCCTTCACTCAAAATGCCTGCGCCAATGGCACCACAAGCATTATCCGCACCACCTGCATATACTTTTGTCGCAGCCGCCAGACCGGTTTGATCCGCAATCTCAGGCAGCAACGTGCCCACTTCATCAAACGATTCCACAAGACGTGGACAAAGGGAGATTGGCAGCTCGAATGCTTCTGCAATCTCGTTGCTCCACTGCTTGCCTGCAACGTCCAGCAGCAAAGTTCCCGCTGCATCAGAATAATCCATAGCGTAATCCCCGGTCAGGCGATAACGCACGTAGTCTTTCGGCAACAGGAATAAGGATGCTTGCTGTAACAATTCAGGCTCATTCTCCTGAACCCACAGTATTTTTGGCAAGGTAAAGCCTTCAAGGGCACGGTTCCGTGCAATGCTTAACAGCTTGCTGTCCAGCACTTTTTCGATGCGACGGCACTGAGCCGTAGTACGTGTATCGTTCCACAGGATTGCATTCCGCAGCGGTTTACCTTCTGCATCCACCAACACCAGTCCGTGCATCTGACCGGAGAAGCTCAATCCCTCGATTTCCGAAGGCTGCACGCCAGACACTTCCAGCAACTTGCGCAAGGAAACAATCGTCTGTTCTACCCAATCTTCGGGATTTTGTTCGCTGTATCCAGCCTTGGGCTGGTACAACGGGTATGCCTCGGATGCTTCAAATGCCACTTTTCCTTCACGATTGACCAACACGGTTTTGACCGCACTGGTTCCAAGATCGACACCGATTACGTAACTCATAGGTTAACTCCTCTCGTTTGTAACAGGATTGTATAAATGAAACCTTGATGCTCATGTGGTCACTCCGTGATCAGAAAACCCTCAGATCGCCGTTACCCCCAGATTTCCTTTATACCCTTTGGCAAGGGAGAAATCCGGGGATAAATGCGAACGCTTCGCTTCCTCGGGTCCTTTCTGCTCACTTCGTTCTGCATGTACCATCTTAGACAAACATTTATATCAAAAATTTAAAAACCGCGTTGTTTGTTTAATCAAAAAACCGCCCCCGTCTTCCCATGGGAAAGTCGGGGACGGTCCGAATGTCATGCTTGTTCAGGCGTTCCATGGTACAAGCTAATCTTGTGCATAGGCAAGCTTGGAAACTGATGTCCAACACATATGAGTTGAGTAACCATCGGTGGTAGACGTGCACCAACCCTGCCGAATCCGCTATTAGTCAGCCAAGATGTACTGGTTGAGTTGTGCTCTCAGCAATTCCTGGCGTCCGGATTGGTTTTTGCGTGGGCTTTCGTTGTTCAACGCGTACTCAGCAAGGGAAGCCAGTGTTGCTTTACCTGCAACCACATCTGCGCCAATACCTTCGCTGAAGCTGCTGTAACGTTTTTCGATGAAGTCATCGAATACGCGATCTTCGATCAATTTCGCTGCTACTTTCAGACCTTTTGCATACGTGTCCATACCTGCGATGTGTGCCAGGAACAGATCGTCTGCTTCGAAGGAACCACGACGTACTTTCGCGTCAAAGTTCACACCACCACGGCCGATACCGCCGTTTTTCAATACTTCATACATTGTCAACGTAGCATCGTACATATCAACCGGGAACTCATCCGTATCCCAACCGATCAACATATCGCCTTGGTTTGCATCGAGGGAACCGAGCATGCCGTTTGTACGAGCAACGCGGATTTCGTGATCAAATGTGTGACCAGCCAGTGTAGCGTGGTTCGCTTCCAGGTTGAGTTTGAAGTGTTTGTCCAAACCGTATTTTTGCAAGAAAGCTATGGAAGTTGCTGCATCATAATCATATTGGTGTTTCGTTGGCTCTTTCGGTTTAGGCTCAATCAGGAATTGTGCGTCAAAGCCAATTTCCTTCGCGTAGTCTACAGCCATGTGGAACATGCGAGCAATGTTGTCTTGCTCCAGTTGCATGTCTGTGTTCAGCAATGTGTCGTAACCTTCACGACCGCCCCAGAATACATAGTTTTCAGCGCCCAGACGTTTACCCACTTCCAGACCTTTTTTGATCTGTGCTGCAGCGTGAGCATACACGTCTGCGTTGCAAGTGGATGCTGCACCAAACATGAAGCGTGGGTTCGAGAACATGTTCGCCGTGTTCCAGAGCAGTTTTTTGCCGCTGGATTTCATATGATCTTCAATCAGATCAACAATGGTATCAATGTTGCTGTAGAACTCACGCAGGTTGTTGCCTTCTGGTGCAATGTCCACATCGTGGAAACAGAAGAACGGGAGATTCATTTTTTCCAAAAATTCAAATGCCGCTTCCACGCGTACTTTCGCGAGGTCCAGACCCGAGTATTTATCCCACGAACGAACAGCTGTCTCCGCACCGAACGGGTCACTGCCGCCTGCAGTTAATGTATGCCAGTAAGCCATGCCGAAACGGAAATGTTCTTCCATCGATTTGCCGGCTACAACTTCTTCCGGATTATAATGTTTAAAAGCAAAAGGATTCTTGGAATCTTTACCTTCAAATGCAATTTTATTAACGGATTCAAAATAGGCCATGTGTAAAATGCCTCCTCAATAGTTTTAAGAAATCGTTTACACCGTTATCCTATCACATCGAATTTACTTTGTCTATTGGTTAAACAAAGTAAAACAAAATTGTTTTTTACATGTTTGTTTACGCTATAATAGTCGAATAACTTGTTTCGGATGTGGGTCAGACCCCTTTTATCAGAAGAATAGGAGTGCCTTAACCATATGAAAATTACCGGAGACCAGATGCTGGTCAAAAAAATAAACAAGTCGATCGTTCTGGATACGATCCGGCGCCATGCCCCTCTTTCTCGCGCACGAGTGTCCGAGGTTACGGGGCTGAACAAAGCAACGGTATCCAACCTGGTTGCTGATCTGATCAGTGATGACCTGGTGCAGGAGATTGGCCCTGGGGAATCCAGCGGCGGACGTAAACCACTCATGCTGCTGTTCCGAGGGACATCAGGCTATGCAGTCGGTCTGGAACTCAGTGTGACCCATTTGAAAGGCGTGCTTACAGATCTGGAAGGACACATCATTACAGAGTACGCAGTGACCTTGGAACATCATGACGTGTCATCTGTTCTGGAGCAATTGAAATTCGCAGCAAAGCAGCTCATTGAAGCAGCTCCTCCTTCCCCTCATGGAGTCATTGGTATTGGCATCGGGGTGCCCGGCATGGTGGATGAGTCAGGAACGGTCCTGTTTGCACCCAACTTGGGGTGGGAGAAGGTAGCTCTGCGCTCGATGCTTGAAGAAGAATTTGAACTGCCTGTAACGATCGATAATGAAGCCAATGCTGGTGCTCATGGAGAGTTGAATTTTGGGGCAGGTATCGGTGTCCGTCACATGATCTACATCAGTGCAGGCATGGGGATTGGTTCAGGCATCATGGTGGATGGTGAATTATACAAAGGTGCGTGGGGCTACGCAGGGGAAACAGGCCATATGTCCATTGAAGCTGAAGGTCTTCCCTGCTCCTGTGGTAATCGTGGTTGCTGGGAGTTATATGCATCGGAAAAAGCCTACGAGCACCCCGATCATCAGCTAAAATTACCTGCTCATACCACACGAGAGCTTATTCATTATGCGGAGCAAGGCCATGAGGCTGTTCAGGAATTATACAACACGATTGGACGCAAACTGGGGATTGGCATCACCAATATCGTTAACAGTTTCAACCCGGAACGTATTATCATTGGCGGTCCGCTCTCTGAAGCAGGTCCCTGGATTGAAACAGCGTTAAAACAAGTTGTTGAGGAACGTACATTACCTTATCACCGCCGCAGTTTGCAGATTGAGTGGGCAGCTCTGGACAGCCGTTCCACCCGCGTTGGTGCCGCTTACTCTGCGATATCCCAGTTTTTAGGAAAAATTAGGGTGTCTGTCTAATAACAGATGAAAATTGACATCATTTCGCCCCATTTCCTCCCTTTTTGTTAAAGAAATCCAGATGTATAATGGGGTTATGTGATTTTTGTCATGGCTGTGTGAATCAAGCTGTGTTAATTCCGATAACGAAACGGAGTGAAAAAAAGCGTGACCTACGTGGATACTTCAGATATCTCGGCGCAAATGTTTGTCACCGTACTCCTGTTCCTGATTGTGCTTGCGCCCCTGTTCAGCCTTGGCATACTCCGATTGTTCCAGAGCAAAAAGAAGGCTGGTTTCATGTACATGCTGTCAGGATTGCTGGTGTATGTTGTATTTCAGACTTTCATGAGTATTTTTTTCTAGATCATATTCTGCGTTTGCACAAAAAACCGTACCCTTCCGGGTACGGTTCTTTCTATATCCTAACGGCTCGCGAAAACCGGAATTGCATATGAATCGAAAATTTCTTTCATCACATGATGATTCAGATAATCAGCCTGATTTAAGCGTCCAATGCTTTGGCAAATTGGGTTTTGTTCATACCCAGAATGCGGTGTTCACCAATTACAGTCAATGGCACGGCACGTACACCCATGTCCCATACTTGTTGTGCAAATTCATCGCTAGTTTCGATGTTGCGCTCTTCATAAGAGATACCTTTGTCAGCCAGGAACGTTTTTACGGATTTGCAGTTAGGGCAGTTCGTTGATGTATATACAATTACGTTTTCCATGTTTAATTCACCTCATATGGTTTTATATTAATCTATAGTTTGGTTGGAATCAGCTCATTCTATTACAGAACAACTGCGCTGTGCTCCAAGCTCTCAATGTATTTCTCTGTGTCCATGGCAGCCATACATCCGCTACCTGCAGCTGTAATCGCTTGTTTGTAACGTGTATCCTGTACGTCACCACATGCAAATACGCCTGGGATGTTTGTCTCGGATGTACCTGGTGTAGTCAGGATATAACCGTGTTCGTCCGTAGTGATCTGTCCGCCAAGGAAACCAGTGTTTGGTGTGTGACCGATCGCTACGAATACGCCGCTTGCCGGAATCACTTCTTCTTCACCTGTTTCGTTGTTCAACACTTTCAGTCCGGTTACGCCGTTGTCGCCAGCAAGTACTTCGAGTGGTGTACGGTTCAAAGCCATTTCTACTTTTTCGTTGCTACGTGCACGATCCTGCATGATTTTGGAGCCACGCAGTTCTTCACGACGGTGTACCAGCGTTACTTTGGAACCGAAACGGGACAGGAAGCTTGCTTCCTCAAGAGCAGAGTCGCCACCGCCGATGACGATGATTTCTTTGTTACGGAAGAAGAATCCATCACATGTTGCACATGTGCTGACACCACGGCCCACATTTGTTTCTTCGCCAGGAATACCGAGGTATTTAGCAGATGCGCCTGTAGACAGGATCAATGTTTCCGATACGAGTTCACCCATACCTTCAACTTGAATCTTGAATGGACGCTCGCTCATATCGATGTTGTTCACCCAGCCTGTGCGGAATTCAGCACCGAAGCGCTCAGCTTGTTTACGCATGTTGTCCATCAGTTCAGGACCCATAATTCCATCAGGGAAACCTGGGAAGTTCTCCACTTCAGTCGTTGTTGTCAGTTGGCCACCAGGTTGTGGTCCTTCAATAACAAGTGGATTCAAGTTGGCACGTGCCAGATAGATTGCTGCTGTCAGCCCTGCAGGGCCTGTTCCAATAATAATTGATTTATACATGTATAGTTCCTCCCCCGGGTTCTGCAAAAAGGTTAGGCCCTCCGGCATCAAAAGCTTAGGCTTTTGCATACACTAGAACGAAAAGCCCATATCATGTCCACAAGTCCTGCCTGTGAAATGAGAATTGTCCTATGCAGAAACGGAATTCTAATTTATAATCATTCTAATCTGTTGTTCATTATGATCTCTTTTATGTACGGTGTCAATGCTCGGCAGCGATTATGAAGAAGTCTTCATCAGGAGGGAAAATGGAAGCATGAACGATGCACTCATTGGCAGTTTTATATCAGCCATGTCTACCGGCCTAGGGGCCGTACCGATTCTATTTATGCGCAAAATATCGCACCGTCTGCGTGATATCTTGCTGGCATACGCCGCAGGTATTATGACCTCGGCCTCGGTCTATAATCTCATTCCGGAAGCGCTTGGCCAATCGAATCTCTTTGTACTTGCATTTGGTATTATGCTTGGTAGCCTGGTTCTACTGGTGCTGGAGATGAAGATTCCACACGTCGATCTGGAGAATCCCGAGAAAATGCCTTTTAAAATTGAAACCAAAGCCTTCATGATTATTGCAGCCATCACCATGCATAACCTGCCGGAAGGGTTATCCGTTGGCGTCAGCTATGCAAGCTCAGATGAGAGCCTGGGCAATCTCATTGCCTTTTCCATCGGATTGCAGAATGCACCGGAAGGATTCTTGGTGGCCCTCTTTCTCGTGAACCAGAACATTGGCCGCTTCAAAGCGCTGGGTATTGCCACCCTGACCGGAGCGGTAGAGATTATTACAGCTATGATTGGTTACACCTTGAGCAGTCTCGTAGCTGGTCTTGTGCCTTATGGTCTGGCCTTTGCAGCCGGTGCGATGATGTTCATCGTCTATAAGGAACTTATCCCTGAGAGTCACGGCGATGGCAATGCACGTGTGGCGACGATGTCCTTTTTGCTCGGGCTCATCACGATGATTGGTCTGACCGAACTGTTTTAATTGAAGACTAAAGAACCCGAGCGAACAGTCCAAGACTGTCGACCGGGTTCTTTGTTTAGCCACAAATGAAGATTCCATGAAATTACTGGGATCGTCTGTCAAAGGTATTGCGCCCTCTCCTGATCAGGATTGGATGAAACGAATCAGTTCCGAATTGAATTTTTCCAATTCATCATAGAATGCACCATGACCGCTCTCTTCAAAAGCAATCAGTTGAGACGAAGCGATGCCTTGGTGCATCTGCTCGGCGAACTCAAACGGACAGATCTCATCTTTTTTCCCGTGCAAAATGGCTGTTGGAACCTGAATGGAACTCAGGTCACCTCGCAAGTCCTCATCCCGCAACGCCATTGCACTGCGAATGGTACCATAAGATGAAGCTTCCATGCCGAGGGCGTGGAACCAATCCATGAATGGCTGGCTGTGTTTCTTCGCGAAGAACATGCCGCCAAATGTCTCCAGCAACTTCGGACGATCTGCAAAGATCGGCTCAATGATCTGCTCGTTCAGCTGCTCTGGAGTCAATCCGTACGGATAACCTTCGCGCTGTGTGAACACGGGGGCTGCCGCAGATAACAAGACCAGCTTGGAGACACCATGTCCCTTATGGCGAGCAATGTAATGTACTGCAATCGCTCCACCCATGGAGAATCCTGCGAGCACGGCGTCTTTCAGCTCCAGATCATCAATAACGGCACGAACATCATCTGCCATGCGATCATAATCATATCCTGTGGAAGGCTTATCCGATAAGCCATATCCTCTAAAATCTATCGCAATGGCACGAATGCCATGGTTCGGCAGTACATTCAACTGGTATTCAAACATTTTATAATTAACAGGCCAGCCGTGCAAAAAGATAACCGGGGTGCCTTCGCCAATATCTTCAACATATACTTTTACATTTGGTTCCACTTGTACATAACGTCCCATATTTCACAGCTCCCTTTATCCTCGAATCGTCTCTTCAAATCTGATTACCGTAGCAGCCTAAGCCCATTCAGAATAACCAGAATTGTACTGCCTTCATGACCTACCACACCCAAAGGCAATGCGACATCCTGGAGGAAGTTACCCGCAATTAAGGCCAGAATAACGGTGATGGCAAAACACATATTCTGTTTCACCGTACGCTGAGCTCGACGAGCCTGCCCAATCACCCAAGCGATCTCTTCAATGTTATCATTCATCAATACCGCATCAGCGACCTCCAGTGCAGTCCCGCTGCCGGACAATCCCATCCCCATACCCACAGTAGCTGCTGCAAGTGCCGGTGCATCATTGACACCATCCCCTACCATTAACACAGGACCATACTGTTTGCGGAGCGCTTGGACCTGCTTCACCTTATCTTCAGGCAGCAAATCTGCATAGACCATGCTTACTCCTGTTTCACAGGCAATTACAGAAGCTGATCTGGCTCGATCTCCTGTTAACATGGCAACTTTTACACCCAACGCTTCAAGCTTTTTCACTGCAGCTGCTGCCTGTGGCCGTACCGTGTCCCGCATCGCGATCAGCCCGACTAATTCACCATCAGCCATAACAATGGATACGGTTTTCCCCTCCCCCTCGAGACGGGAGCATACATCGCCCCACTCAGAAGATACCTTTACATGATTAGCACCATGTCCATCTGGATCATCAACGTTAGCGTCTTTTATCTTCTCTGACTGCATCGATTCCATTACATTTGTTTTGCCAATGCTCCAGACCACACCATTTATAGTTCCTTCGATACCCCAGCCTGTTAGAGCCTGTACGTGCTCCGCTTCCTGAAGTGTAATGTTCTCCTTGTTCGCCTGATCTACGATGGCACGAGCCAAAGGATGCATCGAGAGGTTCTCAATCGCCGCTACCGCAGCTAACAGCTGGGTACGATCTACATGTTCAGCCGTAATAATATCGGTGACTTGAGGGGTGCCCATGGTCAATGTACCTGTTTTGTCAAAAGCCACGACTCGCGTGCGAGCCATATTCTCCATATGGGCACCACCCTTGAAGAGAATGCCACGGCGCGCACTGCTGGACATCGCGGACAACATAACAGGCATGATGGAAGACACCAATGCACAAGGCGAAGCAACCACCAGAAACACCATGGCTTTATAAAATGCCTCATTCCATGTCCAGCCAAGCAGTAGTGGAGTTCCTGCAATCACAAGTAAAGTCACCCCTACAACAATGCGTGCGTAAATTCCTTCAAACCGCTCCATAAAACGCTGGGAATCCGGCACTTCTGCCTGCGCTTCTTCCACCATTTTAATGATTTTGCCAAACAGTGACCCTTCAGCCGATTTTGTAACCTCTACGTATAAAGCACCCTCCCCGTTTAACGTACCTGCATAGACTTCATCCCCCGCAACTTTGTCCACAGGCAGGGATTCTCCGGTGATGGATGACTGATTGATAAAAGAACTCCCCCGGTACACGACACCATCTGCTGGGATGAGTTCTCCCGGTTTGACCAACAGCAGATCACCCGGCTCCAGATCATCAATAGCCACGAGGTTCATCTGTCCGTCCTCAATACGCAGTGCAGTCTCCGGCTTCAGCGCGAGTAACGATGAGATATCCTTATGACTGCGCTCTGTCGCATAACTTTCCAACGCACCACTGAGTGCAAAAATAAAGATTAGCATCGCGCCTTCATTCCAGTAACCGATGGCTGCTGCCCCAAGGGATGCGGCAATCATCAGAAGATTTACATCCAGATCACGGTCCTTCACCAGTGTCTCAATACCTTCCTTCGCTTTGGTCCAACCGCCAACCGCATACGCCACAATGTAGAGCATGATGGATAAGGTACCAAAATACGGTGCAGTTCCCCAGGCAATCAGCATCAACAGTCCGCTGCCCAATGCAGATTGCATCTCTTTATTCTGCAACATGGCTCGATAATCAGGCTTACGTCCCCGGTTTGGGCCTGGTGTTTGGGATAAGCGCTGTTCCGTTTTTTTCTGTCTGTGTAGTGGTTGATGTATCGCTTGCATATGAATCACGTTCCTTTCGAATGGTAGGTTTGCGGATGACGAGTCTGCTAAATTCCGCTCCCAAAAATGAAGTTGTATTGAGAATGAGAGCCATTGTTAATGCCCTAAAAATGACACATGCTGCTGCGGGAATCCCGCAGCAGCATGGTTTTGTGAATGATTTTGAAATAATCTCGAATGAGAATGATAATCATTTTTGCACTTATGCAATTGTGTTTACTCAATACAACTTTTAATCAGTATATGCCTGTGATCCACATTTGTAAATGGGCTTTTTTCGATGGTTACTCATAAATGCGTGTTCAAAAAGACAAAAAGCCGCTGTCCCGGAGGACAACGGCTTTAACCATCATTTTAATATTCAATATGACCTGTTTATGGCATACCACTTAAGTGATTGTTTACACATCCACTTAATACCATTTACGCGCCTACACTTGCTCCCTGACTTGCTTTGATGGCTTGCTCCAGATCATAGATAATGTCTTGAATGTTCTCCGTACCCACAGACAGACGAATCAATTCCGGATTAACGCCTGCTGCAGTTTGTTCATCTTCGGTCAACTGCGCGTGAGTTGTACTTGCCGGATGAATAATCAGTGACTTGGAATCGCCCACGTTTTGCAAGGTGAGAGAACAGTTTGACACTTTCAATCAATTTGCGGCCTGCATCCGCACCACCTTTGATTCCAAATGTCAGAATGGCACCCTGCCCTCTAGGCAGATATTTCTGTGCAAGCTCATAAGAACCGTGGCTCGGCAGACCTGCATAACTTACCCAAGACACACCCTCATGTTTCTCAAGGAATTCCGCAACCGCAAGGGCATTGCTACTATGACGCTCTACGCGAAGATGTAATGTCTCCAGTCCTTGCAGCAACAACCATGAGTTGAATGGAGAGATCGTTGCACCCAAGTCACGTAGAAGTTGTACACGAGCTTTGATAATATAAGCAATCGGTCCAACCGCTTCCGTATATACAACACCGTTATAACTGGAGTCCGGCTCCGTCAATCCAGGGAACTTGCCACTTGCTTTCCAGTCAAATTTTCCGCTATCCACGATAACGCCACCAATGGATGTACCATGACCCCCAATAAATTTCGTTGCAGAGTGCACGACAATATCTGCGCCATGTTCGATGGGACGAAGCAGGTACGGACTTGGGAACGTATTATCCACGATCAAAGGAATTCCATGTTCATGAGCGATAGCTGCTACCGCTTCAATATCAAGTACATTCCCCTTTGGATTACCGATCGTTTCGGCATACAATGCTTTGGTTTTCTCCGTAATCGCTGCCCGGAAATTCTCAGGATCACTGGAATCCACAAATTTCACGTCCAGACCCAGTTTCGGCAAAGTTGTCGAGAACAGATTGTATGTACCTCCATACAAACTTGCCGAAGACACGATCTCATCGCCTGCACCAGCAATATTTAGAAGTGAAAACGTAATGGCTGCCTGACCAGAAGCTGTAGCCAGCGCTCCAGCTCCGCCTTCCAACGCCGCAATCCGCTGCTCAAACACGTCGGTTGTTGGATTCATCAGACGGGTATAGATGTTGCCAAACTCTTTCAAACCAAACAAGTTAGCTGCATGCTCGGTGTCCTTGAATCCATAGGATGTTGTCTGATACAAGGGTACAGCTCGTGCGTTGGTGGTTGGATCAATCTCCTGGCCTGCATGAATTGCCAATGTTTCAAATGAAAGCTCACGTTCGTTTGACATAAATCTGAATCCTCCCTCGATATATACGTTCTTTAAGTTCCTGGTGTCTTCGCATGGTGGCGTATGTTTTCCATATTCTCTCACAAGATGTCGCATTTGAAAAGACTTATTTCCGATTGTTCCGATAAGAAAAATTAAATATGTACACTATTGATTTCTGTACTAAAAAAACCTTTGCCCTCGCAAAGGTTTTTCAGCTACTTTGGCTTCGGTATGCAATACCTCATCCAGGATTTTGTTAGACGTGAACTGCACTCCATACTTCACGCAAATGTTTGGCCGCAGGTACAGCTTCCTCCGCAGTTACACCTTCAAGTGAAATATCGATATGTGGCTTATACGTTTTTAGCAATTCAAAAAATAACGGGTAATCCAGTATCCCTGCCCCAGGTACCGGATTAAACTTCTCTCCCTGTGCATCAAAGGCTACATCTTTGGCATGGATCACAATCATGCGCTGATACAGCGATTCCATCACCTCGCGCAAGAAAGCCCCTTGATCTGCAGCATGTGGTTGCTTGATCAGATTACACGGGTCGAACAGCATCCCCAGATTGGATGAAGGAATCTCTTCAAACAAACGTGTCATATGTTCATGTGTATGAAGGGTATGTGTGGACACAGGCTCAATCGCCGCATGCACGCCCCATTTCTCCGCTTCCTCAGCCAACTCCTCAACCGTTTCTTTCAGCACACTCCACGCCTTCTCTTCATATCCATCCGGATGTGTATCCTGATAGGTGTCCAAGCCCCCGGTCTCTGTTGCTACCATGCTGCAACCAAAATCCCGGGCATAACGCAGATGTTCCTTGAATCGATCAATGTCCGCACGTCGTCTTACCGGATCAGGGTCAATCGGATTAATATAACAGCCAAGTACTGCAATCTTCACCCCGCGCTGTGCAAATTGATCTCCGATCTCATTCGCTAGCCCTGGGCTCAGCTTGCCATTCGATGAGTCCACATCTGATAATGCTTTGGCCAGCGCCAGCTGTACGGAATTAAATCCGTTATCCGCAATCGTCTGCGCAAGCTGTGCTGTAGGCTGTTTGCCAAATGTATGTGCCAGAATACCAAGTTTCATCTCACTGCCTCCTTATGCTAATCCGATTATCAAACGATTAACGTGCCATCCAGCCGCCATCGACATTCAGCACATGACCATTCAGATAATCCGAAGCGGCAGATGCCAGAAAGACAACCGGGCCTTTCAGATCTTCAGGTGTTCCCCAGCGCCCCGCAGGAATACGGGCTGTAATATCCCGGTACCGATTCTCGTCCGCACGGATCTGGGTAGTATTATCGGTTTCCATATAACCAGGTGCGATACCGTTAATCTGAATTCCCTTCCCTGCCCATTCATTGGCGAGTGCTTTGGTTAAACCGGCAACGCCATGTTTACTGGCTGTATATCCTGGCACATTGATCCCACCTTGATAGGACAACATGGATGCAATATTAATGATTTTGCCACTTCCGCGTTCAATCATATGTCTGCCTGCCAATTGGCTCAGGAAAAATACAGTGTTCAGGTTCAGACCAATTACATCATGCCAGTCCTGCCCTGCATGATCAGCCGCAGGTGTGCGACGAATGATTCCGGCATTGTTGACGAGAATGTCAATTCTGCCCTGGAACGCAAGCGCCTGTTCGAACACAGCCGACAACTCATCTTCACGACTTAAATCCGCTTCAATCACATAAGCTTTGCGTCCGAGTGCTTCAATGGCACTTGCCGTTGCAGCAGGCTTGGAATAAGAGACCAGCACCACATCAGCACCTGCTTCTGCCAAGCCAATAGCCATCCCTTGTCCAAGTCCTCCCGAGGTACCTGTCACCAGTGCAACTTGTCCGCTTAAATCAAATGGGTTCATGAATGATTCCTCCGCATGGTTTTGATATGCAATCCTTAGATCCGTCCGTTCTTTAATCCCATGAATAATGAATGAGGTTAACTTTGATAATCCACTGTGACACCGCTCTGCTCGTATAAGGCAGCCGTCTCTTCATCCAAACGACTATCGCTGATAATGTAGTCCAGTTCGGAACACTGGGCGAAAGTTCGCAGTGCAAATTGTCCGAATTTATAATGATCCACAACGCCGTATACTTGCTGCGAGGCAGATATCATTGCTTTTTTTAAAGGAACCAGATCTCCCGTGTATATGGATAATCCAAATTCCGGATGAAGGGCTGTCGTGGATATAAAGGCTTTATGAATGTTAAGACTGGAGATAAACGAAGCCGTATCATCCCCAACCAACATATTCCGTACACGAGCCCCGCCAGGCACAACCAGTCGCACTTGCTCCTTCTTGGTCAGCTCCGCAATAATGAACAGGTCATTGGTCACCACCGTCAGTGGTTGATTATCGAGACGTTTGGCCATCTCCAGCGTGGTGCTGCCACCATCGAGAGCAACGATATCTCCAGGTCGAATGTAAGCAAGGGCACGTTCAGCAATCTCCGTCTTCTCCGGATGATGCTTCTCGGTAACTCCGCGGCTATTCAAGATGCCATACTGGTCATTCTGAGCCAGCATAGCACCACCATGGACACGTACGAGCAGTCCCATACTCTCCAACTTGTCGAGATCCTCTCGTACTGTTTTCCCAGTCACCTGCAACAACTCACTCAGATCACTGACGGTTACTTCCTGGCGCTCCAGCAGAGCCTCCATAATTTTTTCATGTCTTTTCAATGGATTCATCATAATCAACTTCCTATACTACCTGAGTCAAAATGAATGAGTTATAGTGTCTACCCTGTCAATTTAACTCAGACATCTGTAATTTATTATTTCAGGTCTTTCATCGCTACGCCGTCCATATCTTCGAACGTCTGGTTCTCACCAGCCATCGCCCAACAGAAGGTGTAATTGCTTGTACCCACACCACTGTGAATGGACCAGCTTGGGGAAATGATCGCCTGGCGATCACGTACAACCAGATGACGCGTTTCGTTCGGCTCGCCCATCATGTGGAACACAACGCCGTCTTCAGGCAAGTTCCAGTACAAGTATACTTCGGAACGGCGGTTATGTGTATGTGCAGGCATCGTGTTCCACATGTTACCCTTGTCGAGTTCGGTAATGCCCATCACCAACTGACAACTCTGAATCCCACCTTCTCCTTGGTGAATGTAACGATAGATCGTACGCTCATTGGAAGTTTCGATGCTGCCCAGATGATTCGGCTGAGCTTGTTCTTGTGTTGCTTTTACTGTTGGATAGGTGTGATGAGCCGGTGTGGATACAAAATAGAATTGGGCAGGTTGAGCCTTGTCACTGCTCGTGAACACAACTTCCTTCACCCCTCTACCGATGTAGAGACATTCCTTCGCTCCAATCTCATAACCTTGTCCATCCGCTGTCACTGTTCCGTGACCACCGACATTAATGATACCGATTTCACGACGCTCCAGGAAAAAGTTCGTTCCGATATCTTTCAGGTTCACTTCAAGGGTAATGTCCTTGCTCTCGGGTACAGCCGTTCCCACAATATAACGATCCACATGAGAATACACCGTTACCAATTCATCGGTTGCAAACAGTTGCTCCATCAAAAATTCCTCACGCAGGCGAGATGTATCATACGTTTTCACTTCATTCGGATGTGCAGCATAACGATTTTCCATTATTAATCCATTCCTTTCGTCATTTAAATTAGTTGGGATTGAGTTTGATAAGGTTCATATAAGTTCATTTTAGTTCATTATGTATCTTTTGTGTACCTTTATTTTCGAAAAAAGAAATTTCTGCGATAAAAACATTTATGATTCTAACTGTCTTCGATATAATACAAGACATGGTCAGTCAAAGGAGAGATGCAAGCTATGGATTACCAATCGTGGATCGGAGTACCTACTCCTCCCAAGAAAATGGTTATTACCACAGATCAGATTGTCCAATTCACGCAAGGCTTTCCAGAAGAATTTCGTCCCGACGCAAGATCCATTCCTCTCACCTTTCCGATGATATGGTGGCAACAGACACACTTACCCTGGATGGACCTGCCTGGGAAAATTATGATCCATGGTCAACAATCTTTTACATACCAATGTAAATTGAAGTATGATGCAGCTTTATTTTACCGGATTGAACTTGCAAACGTACGCGAAACAACTGGATCTATGGGGAACATCCATCTCCTTGATTGTACAATGAAAGTTACGGACGTCATGAAACACCCCGTACTCGTTACTAACACCACATTAATACTTCTGGACTCTCCAGCGTTGCAGCCTTCGTATTCCGAACTCGAGCCTGTGTATCCGCAATATCCCTCGGAGATATATTATCAGTGGGATGGGAAACACCGTCCCTCATCTGGTGAGCTCCTGTTCGACGCTTGTCTTGGAACCATAACCAGCGCTATGCTCATAGCCTATGCAGCCGCATCGGGCGATAACAACGCAATTCATTTGGACGTTCTCAAAGCACATGAAGCAGGTGCACCTCGCCGAATTGCACAAGGTATGCTTATCGGTGGCATGATTGGAAACCGACTACAAATGCTGGGGTTGGATAACTGGATTCTATGCGATATAAAATACCGATTTCGCTCACCCGTGATGGAAGGGGACGTCGTCCGTGTCCTCGTGAGTGTCATCAACACGGATAACCTCTCCCATCTGGAATGCAGTATCACAGTCTATGTTGAACATCGAGCGGGTGTTCCGTCTGACTTGCTAGCCTATGAAGGATCCGTTCGTTACATGGCCCGTTAATCCCACTCTCCAATTCGGACATGACCCTTGAGCAGATTGCGGGAAATAATCATGCGTTGAATCTCGTCTGTGCCCTCGAAGATTCTCCATACTCGCATTTCCCGATACCAACGCTCGATCGGCAAGTCCTTCGAATATCCGATTCCGCCAAAAATCTGAAGGACCCGATCCACAATATCGTTTGCTCTACCTGCACCGTACAACTTGGACATCGTCGCATGATGTCTTGCATCCAGCCCCTGCTCCACCCTCCAAGCCGTGTATAATACCAGCCATTTCAGAGCCTCCAGCTCAACCGCAGAGTCGGCAATCATCCATTGGATGCTCTGCCGGCTTGCCAACTGCTCTCCAAATGTCGACCGTTCTTTAACATAGTCAATGGCCATATGGATCAGCCTGCCAGACGCACCCACAGCAATAGCCGGAATCACCCAACGCCCTCGACTGATCCACTGCATTGCTGTTGTTAACCCCTGCCCCTCTTCACCGAGCACATTTCCGTTTGGCACGAACACGTGGTTAAACGTAAGTACAGAAGGACTTTTATCCCCACCCATCGTAGGAATCGGCTCTGACGTCCATCCCATGTCCCGGTCCACCAGAAAACAAGTGATCCCTTTGCCCGGCTCTGCCTGGACATCAGTCACTGCAAAAACAATCGCAAAATCTGCCTCGTTTCCATTTGTGATAAATACTTTCTCCCCATTGAGTACCCAACCATCTGCCACACGCTCAGCCCTCATCTCAATTCGACTTGCATCGGAACCTGCCGAACGCTCCGTTATTGCAAAACAGGACTGCCTCTCGCCCGCAATAACAGGAAGCAAATACTTGTTCTGCTGTGTCTCGTCGCAAAGGTACAGGATATTGTCTGCTTCCCCTCCGAAGACAAACGGAATACACGTGCGTCCTAGCTCCATTTTCAGGAGTGCACTAGTGACCGTTCCAAGATTTGCTCCCCCATACTCTTCTGGTGTCTCAATACCCCACAGGCCCTGTGTTTTCGCCTTTTGTTGAAGCTCTCTAATCTGCCTAAGTTCGATCCCGGGTCTTCCCTCACGCTCGTTACGCAATAATTCAGGTTCCAACGGAATCAGTAGCTCGTCCACAAAATGGCGTGCGGCGGATTGAATCTGCTTCTGTTGCTCTGTCAATTCAAAATTCATGTCAACCTCCCATATAAAAAGTCATCGTTTGCGGCCATAACAGCTGATCCATGATCACTTGAAAATTTCATGTTTCACAATTCCCCTGACTGCATACTGATGATATAAGTCGATTAACTGATCTTCCGAAGGATGCTCGTAATACAAAACATCAAATTTTTCGTTAATACATTGGCAAAAGATATCCAGGTCCGATGATGGTGTCTTATCTATAATCAACACTTCTCTATACGCAGCTTCTGCCGAAATGGTCTGGATCAGTTCCGGGCCCTCGGCATAGACAACAATGATGCTGACAGGTAATCGATCCCCCTCGTAACCCTGATGTGCTCTTACAACCTTCTCGAAGCGAATATAACAATCCCACCATGATTTTCTAATTCCTGGATTAAAAAATTCTTTTAAGATGTTTTGCGCCTGTACTTCAAACATCGGATGACATTCGAGGAAATGATCCAGATTCGTTTTCCAACCATCATAACGATTCTCATCAAACTCGGAAGGGTGAAAGATATGGAAGGTTAACGCTTTTTTGTTCAATACGAACGTTCCCCCAGTCTGTTGCAGACGATAGCCAAGCTCACTGTCTTCCAACCCCCACCCCTTGAACCCTTCGTCAAACATACCCGATCGGATCAGTATTTCTCTGTTTACCGAGAAATTGCAACTGAAAGACAGATGCCACGCTGTGCGGAATGCGCTTCCATTTTCCGAAAAACGTTCCATGAGCTGAAATCGTTCATCTGCTTCTGATGATGTAATAGCAGTATGCACCCATCCCGGATTTAACGATGTTATATCAATGCTCTTTTCACTCAAATATCTTCGAAACCCTATAACAAGTTTCCCCTCGGCCAGCTTGTGCACTCTCAAATGCTCATAGATAAAGTCCGGTCCGGCGAGTTGATCTCCGTCAAGGAAGACGATCACATCTCCATTCGCGATAGTAATCCCCTTGTTTCGTGCCGCTGCCCGACTTGATTGCTCTGTAGAAGGAATGTAGTTATATCGTATAGGAAAATCATACGTAAGCCCGTCAATCATCTCTCCCGTGCCGTCTATAGACCCATTATCAATAACAACAACTTCGTATTGATCTCCTTCACACAAACGTTGTCGAGATAAGGAAGTCAAACAGGCCTGAATCACTTCTTTCTGATTATGCGATAGAATAATTACACTAGCTTTCATACGTATCTCCTCCCACATGCCGTACTACCTTTTTATTTGCGTTTGGCACCAATAATAATACAAATCCCAGGAAGGCAAGTGCTGCCGAACAGGCAATCACTATTTTAAAACCAAAATAATTTCCGACTCCTCCGGCTAGTAATCCACCACCCATGGAACCAATGATGTTTGCATTGTTGTACAACGTTGTGGCCGTGCCTGTCATTTTAGGAACCAAATCCTGAAAAAACGTCATTCCAACTCCAAGTACAATCGCGATAAAAATGGCACTGAATATCTGGATAGCAATGATCTGCCATCCCGATTGGGTAAACCAAAATAGTGAAAAATAGGCGACTCCAAACAATCCCGCGCATTTCATAACTGTGATACTACCAAACCTTTTGGCCAGTATTCCCAAAATGATCATGGTGGGGACCTGCAAGGCTGCGTTAACACCCGAGATCATGCCAACGTCCAGCTTCCCGCCTTGCAACTCTTGCGTAACATATAAGGGAGTTACAATGCCCCCCATCGTATTAGCCAACTCAAATGCCATAAAAGCAAGTAATGAAAATATAATCTGCGGCGCCATCAGCAGGCGCTTGAAACTGCGTACGGAGTCAGATGATAATTCCGTTCCACCCCCCGGTTCCCGACTCTCTTGTGCTCGAATCATCAGTACAAATATGGCAACGAGCATGTACATCAACGAAACAACCAGAAACAGGCCTGTGTACGAGAACTGGTAGATTATAAAAGACGCCATTACAGGACCAAGAATCCAGGCCAGAGACACCAGAGCTCGCAATACAGCCATAACAACGGTGACATCTTCACTCGCCTCCCTCTCGACCACTTCTCTCGCAAGAGCAAATAATTGCGGAAAGGCCGAGAATGACAAGGCCATGAAAGTACAGGAAACCAGCATTAACACAATGTAACTATCCGTATTTGCATAGAATACATAACCTACAGAGGCAGATACACATGATCCAACAATGATCCACTTGCGCACAGGCCTTTTATCGGACAATCGACTAAAAAGCGTACTAATGATAATGCCGCTTAACGATCCACACGCCATAAAGATCCCTAATGATAAGGGGCTCATTCCTGCCCGTTCTACTCCGAATAATGGCATGAATGGTAGCGTTAACCCGTATCCCAAACCAATAAAAAAAATGCACACGGATAATAAAAGTAAGGCCGGGCTTCTCAGGACAACCAAAAGACTTTTCAATAGAACCTTGCCCCCTCTTTACAACAACCGACGAATGAGTTCAGCTGCACGCTCGGCTCCTCCGTACTGCGAAGCACAGACGTTTTCCTTCAGCGCCACAGCCTTATCCATGTCTCCATTAGTCATCATCGCGTTAACGGTCTCAGCTAGAGCAGACCCCGTAACCTCATCCGGGGACATTACTCTGCCACCGCCAACGTCCTGTAACTGCTTGGCGTTAAACTCACGTTCTGCCCAGGTCGGAATGACCAACGACGGCGTGCCTGTTAAGATCGTTGTCATGCAACTACCATGTCCGCCATGGTGAATCATGACATCGCTATGCTCGGCTGCCATAACTCCCGATACATATGAGGTGAAGTGTACATTAGGGGGAACATCCACGCTGTCCCCTTCCAATGGATTAAAACCAGTAGCAATCAAAAGTTCCGTCGAAGTGTTACCGAGTGCTCTAACGGCTTCCCTGAAAATATGACCACCACTCTCCACCCCCCATTCCACGAGACGACTTGTGTACACAAATACACGAGGCCGCCTGTTGTTGTCTGATTTCATCAACCAGTTCGCAGGCATTCCTGTCTCATTTGTATCTCTCCATACCACGGGACCGATATATTCAATTGGAACGGGCTGCTTCCCGATCTGTACCGGATCAAAATCCGGTATGCTCGGAAGAAGGGCAAGATTACCCGCCAGAAATGTGAGAATGTTGTCCGTTTCAGGCAGACCATACTCAACCAACGCTCCGTTCAACACATTCGTGACATCTGGTATGTCTCCATATAATCCATAATTCGTTGTAAAAGGAAGACCTCCTGGAAGTGTGCTGGACTGATTCATAGAAACGAGAGGAATGCCCAGCTTACAGGCAATGAACGCTGCGGGGACACTCGAATCGGAAATAACAAGGTCCGGTTTAAAACCGATGGTTACCCGCAGACGAGCTTCAAGCTCATTTCGCATGTAAACAGGGTCCGAGTACCCCATCATGGACAAAAAGTGATTCATATCCTTGAAGCTTGGGTGGAAAACCTGTCCCTTGGGAGCAGGAATAACTGGAATCGGAATATAGGTAAAACCCATCTGTTCCATCGCGACCCCGGCATTTCCCCAGATTGTGAACGCCACCTCATGTCCCATCTCTCGTAACTTTAGTGCTATGGGAAGACAACGATTCACTCTCCCCATCCCGGCCATCATCCCAATAAAAATGCGTTTTTTCTTCAACAAAATTTCCTCCATCAATTCGTATATTTCGGAAATAGTTCTACACTTTCACGTAGGCTGACAACACTTGCTCAAAGAGTTCGCCTGCTTCCCAACCGTTCTCCCTACTGGATTGGGTGGCAACTATACGGTGCTCTGGAGGGGACCACACACCGATCTTTCCACCATTAACAGAGAAGATCTGACCGGTAACCCTACGGCAACGCGGCAGACATAAGGAAAGCATCAATTCGGCCACATCTTCCGCTGAACCTACTTTCCAGTACTCGGGAAACGGCTCACCTTTCATTTCGGCGGTCTGCTTCGCCCGTTCGATATAGGGCATTGTCATGTCAGTACGCGCTGCGGGAGAAACTGCATTCACATTAATGCCATAAGATTCAAGTTCCAGCGAAAGTGTCCACGTCATGCCTATCAATCCGGCTTTGGCAGCACTGTAATTTAATTGCCCGATCATTCCGGTCAAGCCCGCCACGGAGATCATATTAATAATGCTGCCTTCCCTTCGTTCCCTCATGCTCGGCAGAGCGGACCGGATACAAGCAAAGGCTCCCTTAAGATGCGAATTCAATACAAGATCCCACTCGGTTTCACTCATTTTATGGGCCATCTTATCGTGAACAACTCCGGCGTTGTTCACCAGGATATCAATCTTGCCGAATTCGCGAAGACCCTCCGATATGATGCGTTCACCACCGGCCATGCTTGCGACGGATTCAACGACCCCAATAGCGGTCCCACCCTGATCCCGAATCAACTGAACAACGTCCCATACCCCACCTTCTTGTACACCGTTGACAACTACCTTGGCTCCTTCTTGTGCCATACGTATTGCGGTTGCACGCCCAATTCCTCGGCTGGAACCCGTAATGACTGCTACCTGTCCCTCTAACAACAAAGGCTGTTTCCTCCTATTCGCACTTCTCCCACATTGATGCAAGCCCGATCCCGCCACCAATACCCAGTGTTGTGATTCCCCGAGCCCCCTTTATATGCCTCATCTCGTTGAATAGACGTGTAACCAGAATAGCTCCCGAAGCACCGAACGGGTGTCCAAGCGCCAGTGCCCCGCCTCCCACATTGACAATGTGAGTTGGAATATGCAGTTCTCTTAAAGAGGCCAGGACTTGTGAAGCGAACGCTTCATTGAATTCCACAAGATCAATGTCTTCCATTGCCAAGCGATTTCGGCTGAGCAACTTGGTAACGGCAGGAACCGGACCGATACCCAAGTAGTTCGGGTCAACCCCCACTGCCACACTGTCGATAAATTTCATTAGGGGTGTAAGTCCTAACGATAATGCTTTTCCCATTGACATGATTAAAACGATAGCGGCACCATCATTCAATGGACATGCATTACCAGCCGTCACTGTACCATCCGGTTCGAAAACAGATGGCAATGCTGCAAGCTTCGTAAGTGTTGTATTCGCCCGAGGACATTCGTCTGTATGAATGATTCTAAGTTGCTTACCCTCCGGGATAGACAATGGAACGATTTCGTTGTCGAAACGCCCGCTTTGTATTGAAGCAATCGCTTTCTTATGACTGGAAAGCGCATATTCGTCCTGGTCCATTCGAGTCACACCGTACTTTTTAGCAACGTTGTTAGCCGCCTTCCCCATATCCGGATCTCCGATCCAATCCGGAGAGAATCTTGTGCGAGTGATTACTTGAGGTACTGCACTCCCGTACAGAGACAAGGGTTTCTCCAATCTCCAGGGTGCACGACTTGTGCTTTCGACACCACCAGCCAGATACACTTCCCCGGCACCTGATTGAATCAGCCTCGCTGCTAAATGAATAGCTTCAAGACCAGATCCGCATTGACGATCAATCGTCACGCCAGGGACCTCTACTGGAAGTTTGGCTTGTAACGCGGATAACCTGGCGATGTTACCTCCCCCGCCTACTGCATTCCCCAATAGAACATCATCAATGTCACCGGGGGGGATGGGAATTTCGCTTAAAATGGCCTGAATGACTTCTGCAGCCAGTATCTCCGGCGGTGTCTCCTTAAACATCCCCCCGTATTTGCCGATTGCAGTTCGCTTCGCGGAGAGAATAACAGGAATCAACATATTGTTCATATCTTTATTTTCAGTAACTCGTTCAGTTTTGTTCGCGAAATCTTTCCACTCGTTGTATAGGGGAAGGCATCCACCCGTATAATTTCCTTTGGACACTTGTAGGTAGCAAGCTCACGACGGCACAATGATACAATCTCATCATCACTAACCTCGCTACCCATTTTGAGCTTGATAAGTGCGCTCACCTTTTGGCCCCAGTATACATCGGGTACACCTACAACGATGACCTCCTCAATGCCTTCCAATGTTAACAACAGCTTCTCGATTTCCTCCGGATATATATTAAGCCCTCCGCTAATAATCATGTTTTTCTTTCGACCAACCAGATATAAATAGCCTTCGGAATCACGTGTTGCAAGGTCTCCCACAGTTGCCCATTCACCATGTACAACTTGGCTGGTTTCTTCCTCGGAACCATAATATCCGGCAAAGATCATCGGGCTCTTCACAAACAATTGCCCTACTGTACCTTCGGTTGCTTCCGTACTATCCGCTTCACGAATGGATACCTGCACACCGGCAAACGGTTTACCGATTGAATCAGGCTTATACCGATTTCCTTCCGGATCAAGTACTGTGACAAAGCTTAGCTCGGATGCACCATAAAATTCATACAAACCTGCATTTTCAAATACCTCTGTCACCTTCCGTTTTGATTCTGGCGACCATTTATCACCTGACGTAATGAGAGATCTGACGGATGGCAGCGCAGTAACTGAATCAGAAGCCATGAACGCTTTGTAGAGTGCTTCAAACATCGTAGGTACCAGATAAAGATGTGTAACTGCATGTGTTGCTAACGTCTCCAATACGTATTCCGCTCGGAATTTGCTTGTTAGATGGAATGTCCCGCCAATATACAACGTTTGAATGCACGCATATAACGTAAGTGAATAGACCAAAGAACCCGGCGCCAATACATGGTCTCCTGCATCATGCACGAATGTTTCACGCGCATATGCAAAGCTCTCGATCCATGAACGCTGAGAACGGAGATAGCCTTTCGGTCGTCCGGTCGTCCCAGAGGTATATCCCATGTAGAACAGGCTATCTTCAGTTGAGGAACGCTGCGGTTCGACTTCTTCCCTTCTGAGAGAACGAGGTTCACCTGTATCCACAGTAATCACCCTTGTTGACGATGGAATATGAGGTATTCTTGCTTTGAACTCCACATCTATGACAAGCACACGAGGTTCACATTCATTAATAACCTCCGTCAGATTTGCATCGCTCCACTTGGGATCAAATACAGCAGCACACATTCCAATTTTGGTGGCTGCAAGAAAGTATTCGATCATCGCGGCACTATTGTTCATCAGCAGGCCGACAAGAGGAAGTTCATCGGCTTCGAAATCTTCCTCAGTAGCCAGAATTGTATTTGCTGCCAGCTTTATTCCATGGTATAGTTCGGCGTACGAAATCTGCCGGACATCTTCAAAGATGGCAGTTTTCTCTGGATTCTGGGAAGCATGTATGCGTATCGCATCAGCCAGTAACATCATTTCACCTTCCTTACTGTATTAACTAAGGGGGTAGCCGGGAGCACTATCTCACCTGTTTTAACCAGATACAACCCTTTATTCGATACACGAATATACGGCAAATGTGAAGCTGTCAGAAATAAAAGAGAATACAGAGGATCACCAAATCGGTAACCGTGGACACGCATTTTCTCATTGAACTGATCGACACTAGCGCCGATTGATGCCACGCTCTCCAAGCTCATAGCTCCACTGAGAGGAAGAGGAATGTACAATTGCTCCCCATCCACAAAATATACTAATATACCTTCCCCGCGAAGTTCCAACTCCTGAGACGCTTCGCGCATGGCAGACAGAGATCGCCCAAGCAAAAGTGTATCGTTCGAAGCGTTGTACGTACTTGCTAATGCCTTGACCCCACACGCAAAACCTTTGATTCGGGTATTGATCACCCAACTTCCGTTAACATCCAGAAATGTCATCCAGTTCTCATCTGTTCCCAGTTCCGCTCGGGGATCAAAATGGTACGATTGGGTGATGACATCATTCACCAGTTCAATACCGGTGTCGGTTAGAGTTTCCATCTGGTCCAGCCTCAGGTTAACGATCGTTCGACGAGACGGAAAAGTGGAGTGCAGCCAAGTGCGTACCCCTGATTCATCTGGTTTCATCACTCGTGTCTGATTATGGACCACCCACTCACCTCGTTGCAGGACATGCAGTGGCTCAGGTTCATTTATGGAGGTTAAGATGTTCAAACAAGCCAGCCTGCCTGGTGCAATCCCGCCTAAGTCTTCATCCAGACCGTAATATACTGCCGGATTTAAGGTAGCAAGACGATAGGCATCCGCTACAGGTATTCCCGTGTCCAGACAGATCTTGATCATGCTGGCACAGCTCGTCTTCTCCACATAGTTCGGTGACGGTCCATCGCTGGTTAGCATCATTCGGTTCATATTGAACCGGGAATCACCTTTCATCCCTTTAAGGAGGTGTGGCAAATCAGGACGAATAGATGAGTATCGAAGAGAGGCGTATAGCCCCGCTTTTAATCGTCTAAGTACATCGTCGGCATGAAGAGCCTCGTGATCAGCTGTGATGCCCGCTGCAGCCATGGTACTTATTTTTTCATAAGAAACGCCAGGCAAATGTCCTTCCGCTCTCATCCCATAATGAGCCTTCGTAAGATAAAGCTGCTCTAGCAATACTTCGTCGTTCGCCAGCAGTTTGGGCCATTCGGTCAGTTCCCCGCTCTGTATCACAAGGTTATGTTGCAGCCACTTTTCCATAGTCATTGGATCAGCTCGATCAGGACGGTCAATGTTACACCACCATAGGAACATATGGTGACTTGTCTCCTCCAACTTCTCAATGAATGACAAAGCTTCAGTTCCTAGAAACGTTAACAAAGACAGATTATCATTAATGGACAAGACCGTACCTTTTTGTAACAGAGCTTCTCCCCAAGTATAAGGGTTGTACATTTGGCATGGGTGTGCATGAGGTTCAATATATCCTGGAACAACAACTTGACCTTTCTCCAATTCAACGACCTGGGTCTGGTCTGAAGTGGGTAGTTCCTTCGCTCCAACGTAGGCAATACGACTTCCGGACAGATAGATATTCGCTTGTTCAACTTCCCCTGTGTATACGTTCAAGTAAGATGCCTGCCTAAACCACATTGTCGCAGGCTGATCACCTTTAGATACTGAAATGAGTCGGTGATATTCATGTAGGGTTGTCGGATAAATTCTCATAGCTTACCTCACTTTCGTAATGCCAACAAAAGTGCGAAACAAAAAATGGATATGATCACCACTTTATAGTCGAGCTTTTTGAAAGCTAACGTTCTCAGTTGCGTTCGATTCATGCCTGGGCTATATCCGCGTGCCTCAACGGCCAGTGAAGCACTTTCGGCTTTCTGGAACGCTAGCAGAAGGATAGGAACTACAATTGGGATAAAACTTTGCAGACGACGAACGATATTACCGGAATTAAAACGAATACCTCTTGCCCGCTGTGCCTTCATCACGTTGTCGGTTTCATTCAACAGGATTGGAATAAAGCGGATCGTCCACGAGATCATCAATGCAAATTCCTGTGTAGGAACACCCAGCCGCTTGGCAGGCTTCAGCAGATCTTCAATAGCCTGTGCGAGATCACCCAGCTTTGTCGTAAGCGTCAACAATGAAGCGATGACGAGAAGAAGAATGATGCGAATGGCTATATTACCTGCTTTAATGACACCTTCCTCGTAGATCGAGAATACTCCCGCTTCAAGCCATAACTGTCCCCCTTGTGTCAGAAAAATGTGAAACACAGATGTGACAATGACTATTAGCCAAACAGGTTTCAGTCCTCTAATAATATAGGAGGGTGGTATTTGCGATATAGTGACTACACACGCCACAAACACCGCAGACAATGCGTATGAAGGCCATGAGTTCAACAGCATGACAGACAACATGAACAGGAACGCGATGACGAGCTTCGCTCTTGGATCAAGTCGGTGAATGATGGAGTTTCTGTGGACATACTGACCAATGATAAAGGATTGAGATAAGGACATAACTACAATTCCTTCCTCTGAAAAAAATCAGCAATATATGACAAAATCCATTCTTTCTTTACCGACTCCAGCTGCAATTCAACGTTCAATTTTACATTTATGGCCTCCACGAGCTGGAGCGCTTTAGGCAGCTTTAATCCCATATCTTTCAACTCATCTTGATATTCGGTGAACAATTGGAGCGGAGTCGTATGTTGTTGCACTTGACCACGTTCAAATATAATCACTTCTTCGGCGTACTCAGCAACAGTCTCCATATCGTGCGTCACCATAATGATCGTACTCCCCTGTTCCTGCTGCCAGGAACAAAAGAGTTCCATCAGCTGCTCTTTTCCTTCCGAATCCAACCCTACCGTTGGCTCGTCGAGAATAAGTACCTCCGGGTTCATCGCTAACACACTTGCAATTGCCACTCTCCGCTTCTCTCCGCCACTCAATTCAAACGGTGATCTATTGCAGAAAGATTCATCCAGACCTACCATGTGTAATGCATCCAAGCATGTACTACGAACTTTTTCGGCCGACCAGCCCAAGTTCTTGGGACCAAAGGAAATGTCTTTTAATACCGTATCCTCGAATAATTGATGCTCCGGAAATTGGAATACAATACCTACTTTATCGTAGAGAACGTGCGTTTTCTTTCGATCGGTTGTCATTCGAAAATCCCCTATATCAACTGTTCCATTTGTAGGTTGCAGAAGTCCATTGAGCAGCTGTACAAAAGTTGACTTGCCTGATCCCGTTTTCCCCACAACAGCAAAAATACGGTTATCGCCCATGGTGAGTGTAATGTTGCTCAATACGTTGTTCTCCAGTGGTGTTCCAACATGATACGAGAAGTCCACTTCTTTTAGTGTAATTTGCATAGATCATCCACCAAATCTTCCAGAGTGAGTGCTGAAGAAGAGTGTAGCCCCTTCCGGTTCAATGTCTCTCTTGCCTCGACGACAAAAGGAGCCGTTATCCCGGGAAAACGCCAGTATTCGCCCTGAAACAAGGCCTCGGGCGATCCATCATAACAAATGTCACCCTGATCTAGTACAATAACCCTCGAAGATGCTGCAATCTCCTCTAAGTCATGCGTAATCGTTACAATCGTAATTCCTTGTTTATGCAACTCTCCCATCAGCAATGCAATCTGATCTTTGCCTTCCGGGTCGAGCATGGAGGTAGATTCATCAAAAACAATAACTTCTGGTCCCATAGCGAGAACTCCCGCAATAGCGATACGCTGTTTTTGCCCTCCTGATAACGAATATACATCGGAATTATAATAATCCAGCATTCCCACTTGCCTCAATGCCTCTGTTACATGACGCTCAATATCTTCAGTAGGAACACAAACGTTTTGCAGGCCGAAGGCAATATCTTCAAACACTGTAGATGCCACAATTTGATTCTCTGGATTTTGAAAGATCATTCCAATTCTCTGACGAATGATACTTAAATCATCTTCATTGGATGTCACATAATCATTAAAAGTTACTTGGCCTGTGGTTGGAAGGATTAACCCGTTCATTAACCTAGCTATGGTGGATTTCCCTGCTCCATTCCTTCCAGCAAACGCTACGTATTCACCAGAACGAATATGAAGGTTAATATCGTTTAATATTGTTGCTCGATTTGCATAACCAAACGTTACATTGGAAAAATGAATCACTGTAGTACCTCCATCACTTGGCGCGATTTACTTGTACAGAAGTGCTTAGGAATGTGCAGTCTCTGAGTATCATGATGTTAGACCCCCGGAGTCTGCCTCTTCGTATCCTGGATCATTGTAGGACTTACCTTGAGAATTCTAACAGCAATAAGTGAAGCAAGCACTGCTTTGAGCAGGTCGCCTGGAATGAAAACAAGGTTGCCTATGATAGCCTGTGTAATTGGTACATCCGTTATAAAGGACAGGAATGGAACACCCACTGCATACACAACAAGGATTCCGCCCACGATGTTGCTCAGTAGAAAGTTCCAAAATTTAATGCCTGCAACGGATGTACGTTGAACTAGCAACCCAATCACAAAAGCAGCAATCGGATAACTAAGAACATACCCGCCTGTAGGTCCAACCAGAACACCCAAGCCCCCTCTGCCACCGGACAACAATGGAGCTCCTAAACCGATCAGAACAACAAAGAGCAAGAGACTTACCCCTCCCAATCGGGCACCAAGGATACTGCCTGCCAGCATCACGCCCAGCGTTTGAACTGTAATTGGCACAGGTATAAATGGTAGTGGAATCGGAGGTAACAGTCCAAGTACTGCAATAACGGCTGCCATAATCGCAGTAAACATCATATCTTTAATCTTCACAACAAGGCCCCCAATATGAATTAGTTGTTAATTACGCATTCTTTATGTTGAGTTTTTTCCAAGTCTTATGTACTACTGTAATAAGAGAACCTTCCCCTCGATACCCGATTCAGCCGCTGCAATAGCCTGTTGTACATTCGTTAGGTCATACGTCGCCCCAATGTTTGCCATGACAAGCCTCCCTGCTCTGACCAGCTCCATCACCTCATGAAATACCTGTTCCCAGCGTTCTTGCGAACAGCGTTCCACCCAATGCTTTAACCAGAAAAGTTTCACATGAACTTGTGTTCCCTGGGTTGCTTCATGCCATAACGGTGTGATCCCCGAAAGTAGTCCTACACTGATGACCGTACCATTTGGCTTAAGGTAGCTCACCAATTGTTCCCCGTCTGTCCCTCCAATACAATCCACTGCTGCATCAGCACCGTATCCATCTGTTAATTCCGCAATTCTAGCCTGTAGCAACTCTTTCGTCGTATTGATAACAGAAACTGCTCCAAGACGATACAGTTCAGCAGTATGACGATCATCTCTCGTAAGCGCAATCAATTTAAATCCATAGATTTTTGAGATCTGTGCAAAGATTCGCCCGATCGCAGATCCCCCTGCATTCACAATCAGGGTATCATCATACGTAAGCTTAAGTACCTCTGTACAGATCAACCAAGCCGTAACCGGATTAATATAGAGCTGACTGGCTGAGTGATCATCGATATCATTCGGCACAATAATCGTATGTCGATCCAAAGTCTTCACGACGTCCTGCCAAGTATTCTCGCCTTTTAGCGGCAAGACACGGCGCCCCAACATTTGATTGGATACTCCCGGTCCTACTGCTTCTACCACCCCCACACCCTCAAACCCGGGAACAGCTGGTAATCGAGTACGATGCGGGTAAGCTCCTCGAACAGGAATAATATCGGAGGGATTAATAGGCCGAGCATACATCCTCACTGCTAATTCACCGGGGCCAGGGAGTATCACATCTTTTTCTTCCATACATAACACTTCGCTTGGTTCGCCAAAACGATAATAACGGATTACCCTAGCTTTCATTGGTACATCTCCTAAAATAATTTTGCTAAAATAGCCTAGCTAAAATATTGAATATATTGACAGTGTATAACAATAGTATCACTGGTAAATTATTTCATCAACGACTTATTATGATATAATCCAACTTTTTTTTCATTGAAATATGCGATAACTTCTGCTTAGAAAAAAAAAAGAGCCCCACAACCTTGAATTCCAAGGTCGTGAAGCTCTTTCATCATATCAATTAATGTGCAACAGCATTGTTAAGCATAATCCAGATCGAACCAATTACGATGGTCATCATAATCAGTAATCCGAAAATAAGGGCCATGACATTCCAGCGTGGTTTCTCTGTTTCACGGATATGCATGAAGAAGAAGAGTTGAACCACAAACTGAAGTGCTGCTGTACCAAGAATCACGATGAGTGTTCCTGTTTTGCCCATCATGTCGTTCAAAACCACCACAAGTGGAATGATTGTCAGTACGACGGACAGAATGAAGCCGATGACATAAGACTTCAGTGAGCCATGTTGTTCATGGCCGTGGGAATCATGTGAGTTGTGCTCTGCCATCTACATCACCCCCATGAGATAGACGATCGACAGGAGGAAGATCCATACGACGTCCAAGAAGTGCCAGTACAAGCTGATGACGTTGATCTTACCGCGAGTAACGTCGGTAATCCCACGTTTTTTCAGTTGGAACATGAGCCCGATCATCCAGATCAGACCAAGCGATACGTGAAGTCCGTGAGTACCCACGAGGGTGAAGAATGCACCAGAAGCCGCACTCGTCGTGTAACTAAAACCTTCGTGAACCATCTCAACAAACTCGTAAACCTCCAGGGCGATAAAGCTTGCACCCAGAACAGCTGTAACAATCAGCCAATTAATCAATTGTTTCACTTTACCCTGGTTCATTGCCAGAACGGCAAGTCCGCTCGTAAATGAACTCGTGAGCAAGATAAATGTCTCGGCGATAACGCCAGGCATTTTGATCAGTTCGGACAAAATCGGTCCGCCCGCCGAATTGTCACGCAACACAATGAAGGTTGCGAACAATACGGAGAACAAGATAACGTCGGAAATCAGGAAGAACCAGAATCCGAGAATTTTCATTTCCTGTGGATCATGGTGGCCATGGTCATGACCATGCGCATGATTCTCACCGTGCTTAGCGGCTGCTTGAGCCATCTATACCGACCCCCTTAACGACGCTTCGGTACGCTTAATTTCGTCGACCGGAATGTAATAATCCGTATCGTAAGAGAATGAACGGGCGATCATACAGATGCCTACGCCAGCAAGTCCGAGAATCGCCATCCACAGCCAACCGAATACGAAGCCGAAACCAGCAACGAACCAGAAGACAGACATGATGAACGGAATCGAGGAATTCTTCGGCATGTGAATCGGCTCAAGCGGTTGCTCAGGCGGATAGATGCCTTTGGCACGACGTTCTTTCTCTTCCCACCACTCATCGATATCATCTCCGCGCGGTGTAACAGCGAAGTTATATTCAGGAGCTGGTGAAGGAATCGACCACTCGAGCGTACGACCATCCCATGGATCGCCGGAAGCTTTAAGTGTTTTGTATTTGCGAATACCGTCTGCAATTTGTGCAACTTGGAACAAGAATCCGACACCCATCAGGAACGCCCCGATTGTGGATACGAAGTTCAGTTCCCACCAGCCAGTATCCCAGCCGTATGTGCTCAGACGACGTGTCATACCCATCAGACCGACAGCGTACTGCGGCATGAAGCAGACATAGAAACCAATATTCCAAGTCCAGAATGCCCATTTGCCCAGTTTCTCTTCGAGTTGGAAACCGAACATTTTAGGCCACCAGTAATACAGACCAGCGAAGTATCCGAAGACAACGCCACCGATCAATACTTGGTGGAAGTGGGCAATCAGGAAGTAACTGTTGTGGAACTGGAAGTCAGCAGGAGCAACGGATAACAGAACGCCTGTCATACCCCCGACAATAAAGCACGGGATAAAGGCAAGTGTCCACATCATCGGAGTCGCCATGCGAATCCTTCCTCGATACATGGTAAACAGCCAGTTAAATATCTTAACCCCTGTTGGAATAGCAATCAACATCGTAGTTACGGCGAAGAATGCATTCACGTCCGCTCCTGAACCCATCGTGAAGAAGTGATGCGCCCATGTGAAGAAGGACAGGAAGCTGATAATTAACATTGCAAATACCATTGACTTGTAACCAAACAGTTTTTTCCGAGAGAAGGTACTTACAATCTCGGAGAACACACCGAATGCCGGCAAGACGACAATGTATACCTCAGGGTGACCCCACATCCAGATCAAGTTGATATACATCATTGGGTTACCGCCCAGATCAAGTGTGAAGAAATGCGCCCCGGCAAACCTGTCGAGGAATAACAATGCAAGTGTCACGGTCAAGATCGGGAAAGCAAACAAGATAATGATACAAGTGGAGAATACCGACCATGTGAACATCGGCATTTTCATCCATCTCATGCCTGGCGCACGCATTTTAATGATGGTAACCAGGAAGTTGATACCGGTAGCCAGGGAACCGATACCCGATATCTGTATACCCCATATATAGAAGTTCTGTCCGACCCCCGGACTGTGTGACAGCTCCGATAGAGGTGGATAACTCAGCCATCCCGCATCCGGTGAACCACCGATAACGAAGGACAGGTTAAACAGCATTGCTCCCAGGAAGAATAACCAGAAGCTCAATGCGTTCAGAAACGGGAAGGCAACGTCCCTTGCTCCGATCTGTAATGGCACGATAACGTTAAATAAACCAAACATAAATGGCATCGCCATGAACAAGATCATGATCGTGCCGTGAGTTGTAAAGACCTGATTATAATGTTCAGGATGTAAGAAATCCATGTTAGGCATAGCCAGCTGCAGACGCATCATCAATGCATCCACACCACCACGGAACAACATGATAATGGAAGCAATGATATACATAATACCGATCTTTTTATGATCGACGGTAGTTAACCAGTTACGCCAGAGCCAGCCCCATTTTTTGAAATAAGTCAGCACCGTTACGATAGTAATCATCGTAATACCGATGGCCACGTCTGCTCCATAGATCAGCGGGTCGCCAGTTACGAAAAACTCCGATGCAAACTCTTTAAGTCTCTCTAACATTGGGGGCCTCCTTTCGAATCTTTAGTTAGCACTCTTGTCCTCATCTTGATTGGACACATCGGTTGGACTTTGAATGGCTCCAGAAGCTTCACTTGAACTTCCATGCTTACTGTGAGCACTTTGACCATCCACGACATACTTGGTCACAATATTTTGGAACAATCCTTCTGGGAAGGCAGAATAATAAGCAACATTGCTTGTTCCTGGTTCAGCCAGTGCTTTGTAACCTTCTGTAGTCAACGCCTGAGAACTCTGTTTCACTTCAGCTACCCAATTGTCAAAATCTTCGTCCGATGTAGCATTCACATCAAAACGCATTTCTCCAAAATGCTCACCTGTGAAGTTAGCGCCTGAACCCCAGTACTTGCCTTCATGATCTGCCTGCAGATACAAGGTCATCGCCATACCCGACATCGTATAAATCTGTCCTCCAAGTTGCGGAATCCAGAATGAGTTCATCGGTGAATCCGCAGTGAGTTCAAATTTCACGGGCCGGTCTGCCGGAATATTCAGCGTGTTGACCGTTGCAATCCCTTGCTCAGGATACATAAACAACCATTTCCAGTCCAGTGAAGACACTTGGATGGTAATTGGTGCTTTCTCGTGAGCCAACGGCTTCGAAGGCTCCAAATCATACGTGTAACGAACAGTAACAATGGCAAGCAGTCCAATAATGATGATTGGAACCGTCCACCAGATTGCCTCCGCCTTCGTACTATGAGACCAGTTAGGTTCATAAGCAGCTTTGTTATCCGGCTTGTCGCGGTAACGCCATACGATTACGGCAGACAAAATGAGTACTGGCACAATAATGACAGCACACAAAATTGTCGAGATGACAATCAAATCTCTCTGCGAAGCGCCAATTGGCCCCTTCGGATCCAGAACAACGTACTGTCCGCCTGCCAGCATTGGCCAGACAATCAATGCAATTGTAACCAACGTCAGGACAACCGGAATGATAATCCGGATTAGCGACCTAGGTTTCTTGTTCATTTTGATCCCCTCTCCTTAAATTCGCTCATACTGAAAAATCAGTATACTACTCTCTTCCTACTAAAGATATCAGAAATGAACAACTTTTTTGTTCTTGTTAACAAATTTGTCGATTTTACACCTTAAATGTGTGAATTTTTTCTCACAAATCGCTTGCATGGTTGATATTTGCTTATTGTAATCTTTACACATCAAGTCACAAAATAAAGCCCTTTGCAGTCCCGTTGAACAATGTCAACGAATCCGCAAAGGGCTTTATTGACTGGATTCCGGGTACTTATCCAGTCTTATTATGAACGAATAAACGCAGGATTATAATTAATCGGCGCCTTCGTCTTCCCGGCGTGTATGAACAAGGCCAATTGCTTTGGCAATAACGTAAATAAACACACTACCTACAAGGAATCCAATACCAACCATCAAACCAAGATTACGATCATTAAATTCATTCAGATTGATCAGACACATGATCACTCCCGTAATGAGTGCGACCCATGCCAGAACTGTCATCGTCAAGACGGCGCGCCGCATATTTTTGTCTTTGCGCTCCAATTGGCTAACCATTGCTGTCTTCGATGCCATAGTAAACACTTCCTTTTCCCTTTTTGTAAGTGCTTTCCTTATACCAATATACCACATCAGTATGATTTTTAGTCAACAAATGTTCAAATTTTATTCGCAATTTGGACACTTTATTTTAGTTTCAACTGTTGACAAAACATTTTTCAATTCATTCATACTTCTTATAACCCAAAAAACGTCTCTTCATAACAGGAACTGCACTTGACCTTATGAAACCTTTATGAACTACTCATTTTCAACGGTAAAAATACAAAAAAAAGACGGTACAATGGAATACTCCAAAGTTACCGTCTTTTTTATCTTTAATAAGGGAACCATATATAATGAGGACCTGCTTTACCCTTAAAACCTGCCACCCAAAACTATTGGGGATTATGTTCGTTCCGTGTCTCCAACCAATTATTCTTGATGACGTTCTGATACCAGTAATAACTCTCCTTCGGTGTTCTCACGAGTGAACGATAGTCCACATGAACAAGACCAAAACGCATCCGGTAGCCTTCTGCCCACTCGAAATTATCCATCAGTGACCATGCCATGTACCCTTTCAGGTTAATGCCGTCATTAATGATGCGGTGAATTTGAGCCAAATGCTGTTCATAATAGGCAATCCGGCGGTCATCATTAATTTTGCCATTCTCCAGATCATCATTGATGCAGGCACCATTCTCTGTGATATATACATCCACATTGCCGTACTTTTGCAAGTAATGCATAAATTCATACAAACCACGTGATTCCACAGGCCAGCCAATATCGGTTTTGGTGAGGCCCATATCAACTTCTTCCGATTGCAGAGCACCTGCCTCCGGATTAAAGCGATTGATCCCCATCGTGTAATAGTTAATGCCGAGTAGATCGATCGGTTGTGAGATGATCTCCATATCGCCTTCCTGAATTGGCACGGTAGCCCCCGCTTCTGCAAACCAATCCACCATAAACTGCGGATATGAACCTTTGTAGATTGGATCAAGGAACCAATCGGTATTGAGCGCAATCGATCGGTCACAGGCAGCTTGGTCCTCAGGAGATTTGCTGTATGGCTCAGCCCAGCATACGTTCGGAGCAATACCGATCTGTCCGGTTGTACCCAAACGACGGAAGGATTGAACGGCTTTACCGTGAGCGACCAGCAATCCATGAGCAACATTGATTGACGTCTGCAGGTCTTTGTTTCCTGGCGCATGAATCCCGAGAAGGTTTGACAGGAACGCGATGCACCATGGTTCGTTGAAGGTCAGCCAGAAGTTGATTTTGCCCGAGAATTCTTTGAAAATCACTTCGGCATATTTCACAAAAGCATCCACAGTTCTGCGGTTGCCCCAGCCTCCGTCATCCTCCAGCGTTTGCGGAAGATCCCAATGATACAGTGTGAGGAACGGTTCAATTCCAGCCTCGATCAATGCATCCACGAAGCGGTGGTAGAAGTCCAGACCTTCCCGATTGATCTCACCATCTCCGTCAGGAATAATACGCGGCCAGGCAATGGAGAACCGGTATGTATTAATCCCGAGTTTCTTCATCAGTTCGATGTCTTCCTCATACCGATGGTAACTATCACACGCGACATCTCCATTATCTCCGTTATATACTTTGCCAGGTGTGCGCGCAAACGTATCCCAGATAGATACCCCGCGTCCACCTTCCTGTGCCGCTCCTTCTATTTGATAGGAAGCTGTTGCTGTTCCCCAGCGAAAATCTTGCGGAAATTTAAAAATGGTCATGGTTGGCTCCTCCGTCTCATGATGACACGCGGATCGTCTGTCCTGCGGTCATGGTTAAAATAATTACATAATCGCCCTGAGGCGTAAGCTCTGCCTTGGCTTGTTCGTTTCCTTCCAAACGCAGCGGATAAGCACTGCGAAGGGTCAACGACTCATTTCGATCTGCCTTAATAACCGATGACGCAAGCTTGTTGTCTGTCCACGTTATCGCTACCGTATAGCCACCTCTTGCACGAAGCCCTTCAACACGACCTTGAGTCCAGAGTTCAGGCAGTGCCGGCAGTAAATGTAACTCGTTCAAGTGGCTCTGCAATAACATCTCCGCGATTCCGGCCGTGCCTCCAAAATTACCATCGATCTGGAATGGTGGATGGTCATCAAACAGATTCGGATGTGTAGACCGGGCCAGCAACGTGCGCACAAACTGATGTGCCTGGCTGCTCTCCAGCAGTCGTGCATACAGATTGATCAACCATGCACAGCTCCATCCTGTATGCCCGCCACCTTGTGAGATACGACGTTCAAGCGATACCCGTGCTGCTTCTACCAATTCCGGTGTGTGTACTCGATTGATCTGCTCTCCCGGATACAGTCCATACAGATGGGAGACGTGACGATGCCCTGGCTCGGATTCGGCAAAATCCTTAAACCACTCCAGCAATTGTCCTTCGCTTCCAATTCGGAATGGATAGAGTTTGTCCAGAGCCTCACCCCACTCGCTCGCCAATGACTCATCTAGATTCAATTGCTTCGCGGCCTCAATACAGCGGCTGAACAGTTCACGAATTAACGTCATATCCATCGTTGAAGCCATGGATATACTGCGTGCCTCCCCAGCATCTGTGAGAAATTTGTTCTCTGGTGAAGTGGATGGAATCGTAACCAGATAACCATCGGGCCCTTCCACCAGCCAATCGAGACAGAACAGCGCCGCCTCTTTCATGATGGGATACGCACGTTCCTCAAGAAAACGCTGATCCCCGGTAAATTGGTAATGCTCCCATAGATGCGAGGTCAGCCACACGCCACCCATCGGCCAGAAAGCCCAGCTTGCATCTCCACCTGTCGGTGTAGAGGTTCTCCAAATATCTACGTTATGATGAGCAGTCCATCCACGAGCTCCATACAGAATCCGCGCCGTTCTTCGTCCTGTATGACTGAGATCGGTCAGCATATCAAACAGCGGCTCATGACATTCACTGAGATTGCAGACTTCTGCCGGCCAGTAATTCATCTCCGTGTTGATATTGATTGTGTAATCACTATGCCATGGCGGCTCTACCTGATGGTTCCAGATTCCCTGCAGATTGGCAGGCTGGCTGCCCGGACGCGAACTAGCCATTAACAGATATCTTCCATATTGAAAATAAAGTGCCTCAAGCCCAGGGTCTTGTTGCCCTGCCTGATAAGCCTGCAGCCGCTCATCTGTAGGTAATTCGGCGTTAGCCGATACCCCTAAATCAATAGAGACTCTGTTAAACAACGCGCTATGATCCTGAATATGTCGGTAACGAAGCGCTTCCGCGCCATGTGTGATCGCTTTGGAGATCATATCCTTGCATTCCTTTTCCAATACAAGATGATCCTTCACAGGCAACACATCATAACTCTCAAAGGACGTAGCTGCTGCCAGATAAAACACAACCTGATCAGCACCCTGAATATGTAACTTGCCTTCCAGATTGGAGACCTTCACCTGATTGCCAGTTGCCGTAAATGCTACACGGACAGCATAAGCCGTTCCCCGATCCTCTTCATAGAGGACGGATTCCGGGTGATCCCTGAAGTAGTTGGACTCCACATGACTTGGGCACCGACTGAACATGGTTAGAGCATCTCCCGAAGTCTCAACTCGATATGGATGGGGACTGTCTAGCGTAACACTTACACTCATAGCGCCCTTCTGATCAGCAGTTAATGTGCAGACCATCAGATCATCCGAAGCACTGGAATACACTTCACGTACGTATTGAGTTCCTTCCAATGAGTAGGTTGTGGTTGCAATACCCGATTCCAGATCAAGCTCCCGTTCAAATGCATCATATGAAAGATCATCCAGACCCTCATGGTGCAATAAAAAATGACCCATCGGCTGGTAGGCCTCTACATCACGACCAAGCATTTCACGGTTCAACAAATCCTCAGCTTCACCATACTGTCCAGACATGATCAACTCTCGCGTCTGCTTCAAATACCGCTGACTGCTGTATTGAATCGTATCCCGTGGAAACCCTGACCATAATGTATCTTCATTGAGCTGAATTCGTTCTTCTGCTGCGCCACCGTACACCATGCCTCCAAGACGGCCGTTTCCGATGGGCAATGCTTCTTCCCAGCGTTTTGCCGGTTGTCGATACCATAGACGATTGATTTTAGTTTGGTTATTGTGTTGGGACATGATTAGCTCCTGTTCCTTAATCAGCTGTATATTTGTTATGACATAAAACGTTTTCGGTAAGTGCTTACAATAATAAAATTATATGTGATTTCAAAATTTGCGTCAATGCAAATCATCACATCATTCCACAAAAAAAAGGCCCCATATAGGGCCCTTTCCTTGTGTAACCATGGATCGCAGACAATCCATATTATTTTACGTCTTTTCCTGTCCACAGAGAGACACGTTCCTTAACCCAAACCGTAAATTGTTTCTCCATTTCAACTGCACCCGCTTTGTCCAAATCAGCCAGTAAAGCATCATAGGTTGCATCAAAGTTTGCTGGTGTAGTCAGAACAGCTTCCGGAATCCGTTTACGGATGATATCCTGCGTTTTCTGGAAAGTTACTTCATAGTCTGTACCGGATGGTACGGACATGTTATACGCTGCGCCCCAATCCTTAACTGGCAGATCTTCTTCAGCCGGATAGAACTCTTTCCAAGTCGTGATACCATAAGCTTTCAGCGTTTCTTTCTCTGCAGCCGTGTAACCAGCTACAATCTGCTCAGGGAAGTTTGTTGTGTAATAGTTATCCGTAGAATCTTTTACACCATCACCATATCTTGCACTAAATACGTTATACATCCCAATTCCTGTTTCCTTACTGAAATTGGAGTTGTCATTCGTTTTGCGGTCCTGAACGTCATCTGGAATCACGCGTTTACCATCTTCTACGTTGTAATGTTCACCTTCGATACCCCAGTTTCTCAGAACTTGTCCTTCATCGGAAGCAAGCCAATCCATGAATTTGATGATACGCACTGGATCTTTGGCCGAAGTTGTGATCCCAATGCCATAACCGTCAAAACCGGCTGGTTGGAACGTGTGATCCACAATTTTATCGTTAAGTGATACAGAGAAGTGAGCATATGTGGCATCATCCTTGCCCGATGATTTAAGCGCATTCTCCGCTTCTTGATAGTTCCACTCTTGGTCAATCAGACCGAGGACACGGCCACTGGCAATTTTGGACTTGTATTGGTCATCCTTTTGAACAAAGGCATCTTTGTCCAGTAGGCCTTCATTGTACATTTTATTCAACCAGCGGAAATATTCTCTTTCCTCTGGACGTTTGTAGTGCAATTTTGCTTCATACGTTTCAGGGTCAATGTAATATTCACCATCATCCGGTGCACCTGTTGCCTGGAAAGCCGGGTTCGTTACCGTGATCATGATTTTCCAGTCGTCTGCATTCAATGTTAATGGAATGGTTGGTTGACCATCAATGGTTGGATGTTTTTCATAATAGGCTCTAAGTACATTCTCGTAATCCTCAAGTGTCTTCACTTCAGGGTACCCAAGCTCTTTCAATACTCTTTGCTGAATTTCAAATCCACCTGTAGCGTCAAACGTAACATTATCAACACCCATATTGGTTGGAATGGTATAGATCGCTTGATCTTCCAGACTGTATTTCAAACGGTTCATCTGTTCCCCATAGATTTTTTTCAAATTGGGAGCATGCTCCTCAATCAGGTCCGTGAGATCCAGCATCGCGCCTGCATCCACAAGCTTAGATAAGTTACCTTTAGGGTAGATCATATCAGGAAAGTCACCACTGGCAGCCATTAGCGCAATCTTCTGGTTACCACCATCGTTTACATCATACTCTGCTTCAATGGTAACGCCTGTTTGTTCCGTAATCTTTTTACCAACAGCATCTTGCATCTTGTTCCAGGTTGGACTAGCATCCGCCCCGAAGAATGTAACTGTGATCGGTTCGGTTCCGCTGGACTCCGAAGTCTCTTTGGTTCCCGAATTCCCACAGCCAGCTGTAACCAACATTGCACTTGCGAGCATCAACATTGCAAACGTCTTGGGTGTATTGCCTTTCATTTTGCCTCTCATTGTCTAGTTCCCCCTATTATTTATGAAGGTTTTATCTGTATAACAGGCTTTATGCCTGAGGATACCACTTTTTTTGAATGCGCTTTCGGTATCGTTCATTCCGACGTGTTTACTAAAGCTGACGTTTCGATTCTGCAAAAAGAAAGATTCTTCTTCTAACAGACGTAAAACGTTTTCGGAAATGAGATAAACCGCTTACTGAAAGTGCTTACATGATAGATTATAGGCTATCCATCACCTCACGTCAACAATAAAAAAAGCCCTTTCTCAAGGGCTTTTTTCGCTATGAAAATCAATAGCTTTCATGCTTGGTTTTCAAGCTTATTTCACATCTTTTCCAGTCCAGAGAGCTACACGTTCTTTGATCCAAACCGTGTATTGTTTCTCCATCTCTACTGCACCCGCTTTATCGAGTTCAGCCAGAAGACCATCATATACGCTGTCGAAGTTCTCAGGTTTGGCAAGGATCGCCTCTGGAATACGTTTACGTACGATATCCTGTGTTTTCTGGAACGTTACGTTGTAATCCGTGTCAGATGGTACAGGCATGTTGTATGCTGCCCCCCAATCTTTCAGCTTCAGATCATCTTCGGAAGGATAAAAATCTTTCCATGTTGTAATACCATAGGCTTTCAACGTTTCCTTCTCAGCTGCAGTGTAACCTGCTTGAATCTGTTCAGGGAAATTCGTTGTGTAATAGTTATCTGTGGCATCTTTCACACCATCACCGTATCTGGCGCTAAATACGTTATACATGCCTACGCCTGATTCTTTGGTAAAAGCAGAGTTATCATTGGTTTTGCGATCTTGTACGTCAGCCGGAATGATGCGTTTCCCATTTTCGACTTGGTAATGTTGGCCTTCAACACCCCAGTTTCTCAGGACCTGACCTTCATCGGAAGCAAGCCAATCCATGAATTTGATAATACGTACCGGATCTTTGGCCGAAGTTGTGATTCCGATACCATAACCGTCAAATCCTGTCGGTTGGAACGTATGATCCACAATATCCTTGTTCAGGGATACGGAGAAGTGGGCATATGTTTTATCGCCACCGTTAGATGATTTCAAAGCATTCTCTGCCTCACCATAGTTCCACTCCTGGTCGATTAGACCAAGTACACGGCCACTGGCAATTTTGGATTTGTATTGGTCATCCTTTTGAACAAATGTATCTTTGTCAAGCAGACCCTCATTGTACATTTTGTTCAACCAACGGAAATATTCTTTTTCTTCAGGACGTTTGTAGTGTAGAACGGCTTCATACGTCTCAGGGTTGATATAATACTCACCGTCATCCGGTCCACCCGTAGCTTGGAATGCAGGGTTCGTTACCGTAATCATAATTTTCCAGTCATCTGCATTCAATGTTAACGGAATAGTCGGTTGACCATCAATCGTTGGATGTTTTTCATAATACGTTCTCAGTACGTTCTCGTAGTCCTCAAGCGTTTTTACTTCAGGGTAGCCGAGCTCTTTCAATACTCTTTGTTGAATTTCGAATCCGCCCGTAGCATCAAACGCAACGTTATCTACACCCATATTAGTCGGGATCGTGTAAATGGCTTGATCTTCCAAACTGTATTTCAGACGGTTCATCTGATCACCATAGATTTTTTTCAAATTGGGAGCATGCTCCTCAATTAGATCGGTCAGGTCCAGCATCGCGCCTGCATCCACAAGCTTAGACAAGTTGCCTTTAGGATAGATAATATCAGGGTAATCACCACTGGCAGCCATCAAAGGAATCTTTTGATCACCACCATTATTCACATCATACTCAGCTTCAATTGTAACTCCCGTTGCCTTAGTAATCTCTTGACCGACAGCATCCTTCATGTTATTCCAGTTCGGACTCGCGTCTGCACCAAAGAATGTAAAGGTCACTGGACTGGTTGTATCTCCGGAATCAACCGGCTTTTCTGAAGCATTAGTTCCTCCTCCACTGCCGCTGCATCCTGCTGTAATTGCAAGTGCACTGGCTAACAGAAGCATTGCGAATGTTTTTGGTGTTTTGCCCTTCATGTGTAATCCCCCTTATGGATATTAATGAAGCTGTATATTTGTATAACAGGCTGACCTGCACATACCGTGACCAAATGAAACAAATGTAATTTTCTTGTTTTTATAACATTAGAAGCGTTTTCTTAAAAATAAAAAAATGTTCTTTTCTTACCCTTTTCCTCTTCATTTCTGCAAGTGTTAACTTTGAGATTCAGGTGTATGCCACGTGGTGTACAAGAAAATGTAAGTGCTTTCATACTTGAATAATAATCGCTCCTATATCCCTTGTCAATAGTGAATTTATAAAATTGAAAACGTTTTTTAGAAAACGTTTTAGATAAAAAAAACCCAGATACTCTGGGTTCTTTTTCGTTTTTAATCTGACTGACTAATCGTTTATTTAGCCTCTTCACCGCTCCACAATTGAACACGGTTTTGAACGAGTTCAGTGTATTGTTTCTCCATATCCTCTGCTCCTGCTTGGTTCACTTCTGCAATCATGCCGTCATAGATCGCATCGAACTGTTCAGGAGTACTCAGAATGGCTTCCGGGATACGTTTCCGAATGATATCCTGTGTTTTCTTGAAGATGACGTTGTAGTTGGAGTCACCTGGTGTTGGCAAATTGTATGCTGCTCCCCATGGTTTGATTGGGAACTCGTCTTCACTCGGGAACAGATCTTTCCACGTCGTAGCACCGTAAGCTTTGAGTGTTTCTTTCTCTGCATCGGAATACGCTGCCACGATCTGTTCAGGGAAATTCGTAGTGTAGTAGTTATCCGTTGAATCCTTCACACCGTCTCCATAATGACCGGACAGATTGGTGTACAATCCAATACCCGTTTCTTTCTGGAATACGGCTGCATTATTGGTTTTCTGATCCAGAACGTCGGCAGGAATGACACGTTTGCCGTCCTTCACTTCGTACTGTTTGCCCTCAATTCCCCAGTTCATCAGCACTTGCCCTTCTTCAGAAGCCAAGTAATCGAAGAATTTGATCGTACGAACCGGGTCAGGATTCGATGTTGTAATCCCTACACCCCAACCGGATACAAAACCAGGGTCTTGGTAGGCATGATCCTTGATATCCTCGGACAGGGTTACCGGGAAGTGTGAATACGTTGCTTCATCCTTGCCCGCAGATTTCAGTGCATTTTCTGCATCGGAATAACCCCAATCCTGGTCAATGACACCCAGAACACGTCCACTTGCAATTTTGGATTTGTATTGGTCTGTTTTTTGGATGAAGCTGTCCTGATCAAGCAGTCCCTCATTGTACATATGGTTCAACCAGCGGAAGTACTCTTTTTCCTCTGGACGTTTGTAATGCAGACTTGCTTCATATGTCTCTGGATCGATGTAGTATTCACCATCATCCGGAGCTCCTGTTGCCTGGAAGGCAGGGTTCGTTACGGTAATCATGATTCTCCAATCATCCGCGTCCAGTGTTAACGGGATCGTTGGCTGACCATCAATCGTTGGGTGTTTCTCTTTGTACGCCTTCAATACATTCTCGTAATCCTCAAGTGTACGCACTTCCGGGTATCCGAGTTCTTTCAGTACACGGTGCTGAATGCCAAATCCACCACCTGCATCAAAGTACTTCTGGTCTACCGCATAATACGTCGGCAGCACATAAATAGCCTGATCCTCATTACTGTATTTCAACCGGTCCATGTAATTACCATACAGCTTCTTCAGATTGGGAGCATATTGGTCGATCAGATCTGTCAGATCGAGCATTGCTCCGGCATCCACCAGTTTGCTGAGTTCTCCTTTGGGGGAGACGATATCCGGATAGTCTCCGCTCGCCGCCATTAAGGATATCTTATCTTGACCACCACTAACGGCAAATTCACCGTTAAGGGTTATCCCTGTTTTTTCCGTAAGGACTTTACCTACTTCATCCTTCATGCCATTCCAGTTCGGACTTGGGTCAACGCTGAAGAAATCAAAAGTAAGTGGAGTTGTCTCTGCGCTTGTATCCTTGAACGACGTATCACCGCCGCTTCCTCCACCGCAACCTGCGAGTAAAGACATTGCAAGCACTGGTGCCAGTGCAATCTTCATTTTGGAACTTGCCATAATGGTAATCCTCCCTGTTTCATATGTCTGTCTTATCCGGGACTTTTTTGTCCCTGTCTATAGCTTCATGAATACCACACCGCAGCCCTATACGGTGAAGCGCAGACCAAATGGCTGCGCTTCGGGTATCCTGATGCTTCATTTGTAGATGTACGGCCGCTCTATGTGGCAGCCTGTACCCAATTGTTTAACCTTTTACTGCGCCCAGTGTCATACCGCCAACAAAGTACTTCTGAAGGAATGGATATACAATGAGGATTGGAACCGTTACAACGATCGTAATCGCCATTTTGATCGATTCCGGTGAAATCTGTGTCATTTGCTGCGCCATATCATTGGCATTTCGTCCAGCACCTGAGCCTTGCTGCGTACTTTGCAATACTTTCATCAGCTCATATTGGAGCGTGGTAAGATGTGCCTTTGAACCATTATACAGATACGTATCGAACCACGCATTCCATTGACCTACAGCCAGGAACAATGCGATGGTAGCAAGCACTGGTTTACACAGTGGCAAGATGATTCTGTAATAGATCGTAAAGTCATTCGCTCCGTCCAGCTTCGCGGATTCCTGCAATGAGTATGGCAGGCCATCAATGAATGAACGGATGATGAACACGTTAAATGCACTGATCATGCCAGGCAATACATATACCCAGAATGTACCGATCAGGTTCAAGTCACGCATCAGAATGTACACCGGAATCAGACCACCGGAGAAATACATCGTGAGCGCGAGCGTTGTGGAAACAAATTTTCTAAGTCCAAAATCAGGTCTGCTCAGTGTAAAGGCGATCATGGATGAACTGATCAATCCGAGCACGGTACCTACAAGTGTACGCAGAATGGAGATCTGCAAACCTTGTAGCAATCCATCATATTGGAAAATCGTTTTGTAGTTCTGTAATGTGAATTCGCGAGGCCACAAGTAAATTCCGCCACGTACTGTATCTGTCGAGTTATTGAGTGAGATGGCTAGTACGTTAAGGAATGGATAAAGTGTTACAACCAGCACCATGGTCATCGCGAGGATGTTGAATATATCGAACAGTTTATCGCCCCGAGTAGCATTGAATGCTTTGTTCGCCATAATGTCGTCCCCTCCCTACATGATGCTTTCTTTAGTGAATTTTTTGAACAAGCCGTTCGCAGTAAACAGAAGGATGATACTGACAACGGAGTTGAATATACCTATGGCTGTACCATATGAGAATCGTCCCATATTCAAACCATAATTGAGCGCGTATAGATCAAGTACTTCCGAGTAGTCTGTGACCAGACTGTTGCCAAGCAAGAACTGCTTCTCGAAACCGATACTGATAAGATGTCCAATCGACATGATGAAAAGTACGGAAATCGTGGTCCGTATGCCAGGCAGCGTAATATGCCACATCTGTCTCCAGCGGTTGGCTCCATCTACACGGGAAGCTTCATACAGCTCATTGTCGATACCTGTAATCGCCGCCAGATAGATGATGGCATTCCAACCGGTTTCCTTCCACATATCTGAAGCGGTTACAATGTACCAGAACAAGTTCCCCTTGGCCATGAATTGGATCGGCTGATCGATAATGTTCAGTCCTACCAATAGATCATTGATAATCCCTCCATCGGTGGAGAGCATCTTCGTAATGATCCCGGCTACAACAACCCAGGATACAAAGTGAGGCAGATATGATACCGTTTGCACGGCACGTTTGAAGAACATGCCTCTCATTTCATTCAGGAGAATAGCGAAGAATATCGGTACGATAAAACCGACAACTAGTCCCATCAAGCTCATTGCAAGCGTATTACGAAGTACCAGATAGAAACGATCATCACTGAAAAGCTCTACAAAGTGTTTAAAACCAACCCACTCTTGATCACCAAATGATCTGGCAGGTTTATAATTTTGGAAAGCCATCGTCCATCCCCATAGTGGCAGATAGTTAAATACGAAAACCCAAGCTACGAATGGCAATGACATGAGATAGAGATATTTCTGCTGTTTCATTCTGTCCCAAATTCCGTTCCGCCGATTCTTTAAAGGCGGTTTGGGGTCACTGCTTCTGTTCGCGGAAGCGGATTTTTTTGTTAGCGTTTCCATCTCCGTTCCCCCTCCTCTGTTTTATAAAATAATCATACTCGATAGAGCGTTTTCAAAATACCATCTGGATTTTAGAGAAAATCATATAAAAATTAGATATAGACATATATAATCAGACATTAATTCGTTAAAATCAGTGATAAATTCTACTTTTAAATGATATAAAAGGAATATTAAGGTTAAATACTATCTAAAGTGGTAAATATCGAAAACGTTTTATAGTAATCGTTTACTTCAACTACGTGGCATACAAAAAGGACCCTTTCGGGTCCCTCTGATTACAATGTAAACTGAATGGTTTGCAGTTTAACGATGCCGAGTAATTGCGCTACGGATATGGAGGTTGCTGGACGGAAGTGATCTCCATTCAGATACGCAAGTATCTCCTGAAATAAGTAGGCGGCTTCCGGACGCTTCATTACAGCCAGATTGGCAAACGGAAGTGAGGATACCAAAATCTTGCCCTTTCCTACTTTTGCCTCAAAGGCATAAGCGAGTCGTTTGGCCCGATGGAAATGGTCCACCACTTCGATCAGCGGCTCCACCCCGGGCAACGTATCCAAACATATCGCTGGTGTACCGTTCACCAAGTGATACCAATGCCAGTCCGAAGCCCCATCATGCGGGAAGGAGCCTAGTAGTGCTAGCTGTTCTCTCAAATACATGCCCATCGTTGCACCAGGCTGTGTAGCAAACATCAGGTAATTCCAGAATACAGGCAGATACTTGGTCTCCACTGAATCATATAACCCTTCTGCGGTTGGCTGTAACCAAACACTCCCCCCGTTAACCACATAATCAACGACATTGGGTGTTAATGACTGAACGATAACCAAGTCAATCTCCCGATTTTTCAACAACTGAAATCCATCGATGCGATCTACGCAATCATCATACGCTTCACCCAGGAATGGCTTCAACTCTGCCACGGTATTCCAGAACCGATTCGAACTCGGATGAGACTGATAAAAAGGAAACGACCAGCCATGCCATACATTCGCTACAGTTCTTTCCGAATCGCCTGATATCAGCTCCGCTTCGATCCGAAAAGCTGCTGCCCCTACATGAGGAGCGGTAGCGACGATGCTTCCCAGTGACATGACAGACCCACATTGGATATCTCCGGTCTTCCATGCTCCTTCAGTGAGTATCACATCATCGCTTATTAACCTCCACTGAATGACCGCGTCCTCAAACGGCTCCTTACCGTAGTGAGAGATGCGTACATCAACATGAATGGGTTCTCCGGCGTAAAATGTACGCTCCTTGCAGCTTAACAACAGCACCACATCTGCGTTGAAACGCATGAATTCTTCTGGTGTTGTAATGCCTTTGTCATCCCAAAATACATCCAGAATGCCCGTCGTAGCATGTCCCTGCCCTGGAAAATCGCGAATGTCCAGAAGCTGTACGCCCGCAGCGTCCGGTGTTCGCCGAATTCGCTCCATGGCTTCTTTTAAGGAACGTACCAGATGGGTACCACTGACCTGTTGAAAATGCTCCAGGTCCTCCATCATGCCTTTGTTTGTTAACGATTCTTCGATCGGTCGTAACCAGCTAGGACGCAATACGCCAGTATACTTGGCTCGCTCTTGGGGCCGCACATACATGGTGTACTGTGCATGTTCGTGCCCAATGACGGGATGCTCCGCAAGCCGGGTGACTGCATGATAGTCCAGCGTGGTATCCGGCACAGCAGAATATGCGGATTCCAACGGGGGATGCCAGTTCAACGACTGAATATAATAATCACCTTCCCGCCCTTGCGCCGGAAGCTGTCCAAAACCTGTATTGTCCGTATATAACCGGGTTGGGTCCATATCCCTTGCCCTAGATACTAATGCATTGAGTTCAGGGTGGCCATTCGGACCAATAAGTTCATTCCCCATGGAGAACATGACGAATGAAGGATGTCTATGCAGCGACTGAAGCAACCCGTCCAGTTCTTGTGTCAGATAGGACAATACTTCAGCTGGCGCAGACTGATCCGATTGCTCAAAGAAACGGGACCAATGTGGGAGTTCTGCCTGTACCAGCATGCCCGCTTCATCAGCCGCCTTCCAGAAAGGCTCCGGCGCGCTCCACCCATGCAATCGGACATGATTGAAGCCATACGATCTGGCGACTCGAAACTGCTGAAGATAATGCTCCTTGTCCCAGACGGGATAACCCGTCAGTGGAAAGATACAGCAATCGACGTACCCGCGCAGATATACTGGTGTCCCATTCAACTCAAGCTGCTTCCCGTTTGCTGCAAAGGAGCGTACACCAAATGATTGCTCCAGCCGATCCAGTTCCTGTTCACCGTCATGGAGACAGATTACAGCTTTGTATAATTCAGGGGATTCATCCGACCATCTTGCGATAGACTTTTCTGTTCCAAGTTCCAATCGCCACTGATCTATTACAGCGTTACTTTCAGTTAACCCTGCTGAGCTTATATCCACATGTAATGGATCACTCAGATTCACATTATAACTATATCGATCAAGCCATGTGCCGTCCGGATGCTGGATATCCACATGTAATTGCATCGATCTAGCGGAATCATTTGCGGCAGCGCTTACAGTACAATCAACCAGAATGATTCCGTTTGCAGCATCTGGTTGAATACTTAACGTCTGTAGTCGGCATGGGGGCAGACTGTCCAGATAAACACCACCCGTGATTCCACCCCAGGCTGTGGCCGTATGCAATGAATGAATATGGCTACCCGCCAGCGGAAGTTTCATCGTATTATCCACGCGAATCTCTATCCGATTCACTTCCCCCTGCTTCACCAGAGAGGTAACATCCCACTTCTGTAGATTCACCAGACTATCCTGCTGCCCTGCATATTGTCCATTGATCCAGAGATGCGTTGTCCAGCGGACCCCTTCCAACCTGAATACATACTGGCAGCCAGAATCATCTGATGGAACATGAACATCCTGAGCATACCAGGCTGAGCCTTCATATTCGCGTACCTTGGTCCAGGTATCGAGCCTTTCGTATTCAGGCTCATCTCCGTATCCTTGCTCTTCCCATGAACCGGGAATCTGAATGGTCTCCCATGATGTATTTTCACACTGTGAAGGCGGTAATATCTCTTGTTCAACGAGTTTATCGGACTCCAGATCCAAACAAAACTGCCATGTTCCATTTAAGTTCAATGTATGACGTACAGCGCCTATATCAGACAAATTCATATCGTATAGCCATCCCTTCATCTGGATTCTTGTAAATCCAGTCTAAAATGTGAAGCATTCCGTGACCATTGCTTATCATGGGAAGTGCATGGACAATATGATGAATCTGGGAATTTCTCAGCAATACCGAAAACGTTTTACACAATAGGCAAGGGCAAGGCCCAGCACTCCGTACTTATTCCTCGTTTATATCCGTAGCCGTTCCTTTAATTGATGATTGGGTTCTGGCCTGTTTGTAAGCGGAAGGGGATTCCCCTACATATTTCTTGAACTTACCGTGGAAGTAGTCCACATTTGCATACCCCACTCTCGCCGCAACCTGATGGACCTTTAGTCCTTCGTCCAGCAATTCCTTGGCCTTTTCCATACGAACCTTGTCCAGAAATGCATTGAAATACTCTCCAGTATGATTCTTGAACAATTTACCCAAGTAACTGCTGTTATAGTTAAACACTTCAGCAAGTACCTCTAGCTTGAGATTTTCGCCAGGGTTACGCTGGATAAATTCAATCATCTGTTTTAATACAGTATCCTTGCTTCCCCCACCCATACGTTGAATAAGTCGATTCAAATGCTCCGCTGCCATGACTTTGAGATCAGACATCGTAAATTGATGATAGACTTCATTAATCAGAACCGAATGTTCCTGCATAATGGAGTGCATATGTTGATTCGTCGCTGCAAGCTTGTTGAACGCCAGGGAAAATACCTGTGAGAACGCCGTCTTGATCGCTTGCTCTGTTCGGTGATATGGAACCAGGCGCTCTTCCATCTCACCCAGTACCCGCATAACGGACTCACTACTGCGGATGTCTAACGCATAATATAGCTTGTCCGCGAGTTCGTCCTCAACTGGCTCATGTTGTTCTCCGTCTCCAGCTTCAACTTCTGGCTTAACAATGCTTTCGCTGCCTTCAGTCCACAGAATGATGCGTTGCTCCGTGAACAAGAAGCGTTCCCCGAGTAAACGATTCGCCTGCGTGTATGACCGCGCAATTTCAGAAGTGGAATGTACGGGTTCTCCTGCAGCACCATACATGTGAACCTCCCATTCTCCCAGAAGCCCTTCCAGCTCATCATACAGATTTCTTGCAGATGACTCGGATGTGATTGTTTCCTTACTTAACAGCCCCAGACCTGAATGGAACGAGAATACAATGCCTCGGTCTTTATGGTCAAATGCTTCAATCAGTTTGCGTTTCATAACACTTCCCCGTTGCAGGTCGGGGGCTACATGCATCTCAAGCAGCACAATCTGATAGTGAGGCCAGTGCAGCCCCAGGCTATCTTCTTCCATGCTACCCGCACCCTCCAGACTGTCAAAGAGCAAAGCCTCGATCTGATGCTCCCTAAAGACGGTATCTTCACCAGCATGACGTGCCATTGTCTCCCGTTCACGGGTCAGGATTGTAGCAATACGCTCCAGTTCACCAATAATCTCTTCTTCATCCACCGGTTTGAGCAGATAACCATCCACACCAAAACTGATGGCTTTCTTGGCATAATCAAAATCCGCGTAACCACTTAATATCAAAAAGTGCGAATCCGGATGACTCCGGCGCACTTCTTCAATCACATCCAGCCCGGTCATACCGGGCATGCGAATATCAATAATCGTCAGATCAGGCTCCAATTCCTCAAACCGGGAGATGGCCTCACGCCCGCTGGCAGCTGTAGCAATGACCTGGAATCCGTATTTTTCCCACTCGATAATGGTTGTCAGCCCCTCACGTATGCTCGGTTCGTCATCCACCAAAAACACTTTATACATGTTGGTCCCCTCCTGCTGGCAAAGTGAAAGAAACCTCTGTTCCTTCCCCATATACACTCTTAATCTGTAATCCATATGGCTCCCCGTACGTCAATGTTAAGCGTTGATGTACATTACGCATGCCGATCCGACTCTTCTCCTGTTCCTCCGGTCCACAGATAAACTGCATCACCTCAGCCAGTCGTTCTGGCGTTATGCCTGCACCATTGTCATCCACACGGATCTGCACAATGTTCTCTACTAAACGAATACTTATATGAACACGGACTGTACCTTCTTTGTTCTCCAGACCATGGACAATCGCATTCTCAACCAAAGGTTGAATAATCAAAGGCGGAATGTACATCTTCTCCACCTCGGGATCGATATGGATCTGGAATGCAAGGCGGTCGCCGTAACGAAATTTCTGAATTTCCAAATAAGAACGTACCATTTCAAGTTCAGCCCGGAAGGTTGTTTTTCCACTGCCAATCTCCAGACTCTTGCGCATCAGCTTGCCCAACAGCCTGACGATGTTAGCAATCTCTGCTTCTCCCTTAATATGCGCTTTCATCCGAATGGACTCCAGTGCATTAAACAAGAAATGTGGATTGATCTGGCTCGCCATCATTTTCAGTTTAATCTCTTTTTGGGCGATTTCCAATTGATTGTTCTGTTCGGTCGCTTCTACCACCTGCGTCATGAGTTCATTGATACTTTTCACCATATAGTTGAACTGTCGTGACAGTTGCCCAATCTCATCGTTTCCATCAATCCGTGAAGTCACGTTCAGGTCTCCTAATGCCAGCTTGTTGAGGTGTTTACTCAGCCGGAGCAATCGGTTCGAAGTGAGGAACGAGATGATATATACGAATAATAGGGCGATGACCAGCACCAGTATAATAAAAATCATGCCGATCAAGCTGACGGTGTTGGCGTCTTTGACGATATTTTTGGTGGCAAAAACCGAAATCACCTTCAGGCTATTCATACTCGATCCAGGGCCCAGCTCATCAATAACAATATTAGATGGTTCCCCACGGAAATCACCCTCTATGGTGCCTTTCGCCTGATTCTGCAGATCAACACCAAAATCAAGCTCATCCAGCGTTTTACCCACCAGCTCGGTATTCTTGGCTGCAACCACATAACCCTGCTCGTCCGTAATCATCGTCTCAAACTGTTCCTGACGCAACAATCCATTCAGCTCATCCTGATTGATCACAATCATCAACACGCCCTCTGTCCGATACTCGGCAAAAGGTACTTTGCGCACCAGGCTGAGCTTGTGTACAGGATTATCTTCCTTGTCCGGAATGTAGAACCACCCGATGCTGGTTGTTTTCAGTGCCTGTTGGTACCAGTAGCTCTCTTCCGTCTGCTTGTCTACCGGGATAAATTCGAGGTTGTTGATCAATGTTGGATTAGTTGAGTAAAAACGAATGCCGGCTATCTCACGGTACAAACGCCTGTACTCCTGAAAGTCTTTGTATGCAAGATAAGCCGAGGTTAACTCCACAACACTCTTGTACCGTTTATTCACGATCTCCTTGAGATCCGCATTAAACATTAAAAGATTGGATATATCGGTTGGTACACGCAGCATGGTTGCCGTCTGGCTCTTAATCTTGTCCACATTGATGATTGTCTGTCCTATTGCATTGTCCAGGGCTTGCTGGCGAAAATAACTGGTCACAGCAAGGCCAACAATCAGGACCGGAATCATGACAACCAGTACATAGGAAATGAGCAATTTATGCTTTAATTTGAGATTATTGGTGGTTCGTATCAGCCTTTTAAACATGTCTGCACCTTCCGTCATCTGTATAAGCGCTTACATATAAACAGCAGGATCAGGATGTACTGTCCTCAGAATTAATCATACCACATAACCGCCAGAATTCGGATTGTCATTCCAATGGGTAATATATTGCCAGGCAACAAGCCAGCCTAACCTCTAACAAAAGAGGCCGCCATTAACATGGCGACCGGGCTTACCGAATTATTTCCTACTGACAGTAGTTTAGTGACTCCTAGATGGGCGAAATCCCTGTTGAAGTGTTAGAAAAGCCAAAAAAGGCACTCCCACGATTGGAAGTGCCTTCTCAGTATCAAAGATTTACTCATATGCTATTAAGGACGAGGTGTACTTACCCCATTCAGGATCAGTTTGGGATGAATATCGGCGCTCAGCGAAGCGGAGACTGCACAATATTTCTCTTCGGCCATTTGGATGGCTTTCCAGATTCGATAATCCGGGATATCCCCATCGACTTTGAAGATCAGATCAATGGATGTGAACCCTTTAGGCATCTCTTCACTGCGTGTGCCTTGCGCTTCAATCTCAATCGATTCAAGTTTCTCCAGGAAAGCGTCCAGAATCATTGTAATATCAATTCCCATACAACCCCCGAGACCCGCCAGTAACAATTCCATCGGGGTCGCTCCCTTGCTGTCACCACCATAAGCAGCAGTGGCATCCATGCCAACGGCGTAGCCAGAGGGTCCTTCGGAAGTAAACGCACGTTTGCCTTTCCATACGGTTGTTACGTTCATGATGTTATCCTTCTTTCTTAGAATAGGTTAAGTTCAAGCGAAAAAGGTTTGCAATTACCACTCCGATGACAGAATAACCTTCCGATCGCTGTTATCCCCAGATTTTTTTGATTCCCTTCTTCAAGGGGAAAATCAGGGGATAAAGGCGCACGCTCCGCTTCTTCAGGTTTCTTCTGTCCTCTCCGTTCTTGTGCAAAAAGTTTAGTTGAACTGATATCGTTCATGACCTTAAATACCCGCTCCGAGTACGTTCGTTCTTCCGATCGCTGTTATCTTCATCAAAATTCAGTTATCTGCTGCAAGAAACGACGGGTGCGCTCTTGCTTCGGCTGTTCAAAAAACGCCTGTGGACTTGCCTCTTCCACAATCGATCCATCCGCCATAAAGACGATTTTGTTCGCCACATTACGGGCAAACTTCAATTCATGCGTCACAACCAGCATCGTCATACCTTCCTCTGCCAGCTCCTTCATGACGGAAAGCACTTCTCCGACCAGTTCAGGGTCAAGAGCTGAAGTCGGCTCATCAAACAGCATCACTTCCGGCTCCATTGCAAGTGCACGTGCAATGGCGACCCGCTGCTGTTGTCCACCGGATAATCGGGATGGATACGCATCCTGCTTGTCCGACAAGCCGACCCGATCCAGCAGAATCCGGCCGCGTTCAGCCGCTTCGTCACGTTTGATTTTTTTCACCGTAACAAGACCTTCCATCACATTACCCAGCACTGTCTTGTGCGGATACAGATTGAATTGCTGGAATACCATGCCGGTCTGGCGACGAATCTCCAGTACCCGGGCACGCTGGACTCGCAGCGGATCTGCGCTGTTAACCACAATGCCGTTCACTTCAATCTGTCCTCCGGACAGCTCTTCCAGCCCATTCAGACAGCGCAGCAAGGTACTTTTGCCTGAACCACTTGGGCCGAGCAATACAACAATATCTTTGGCATCGACATGAAGATCAATGTTCGTAAGTACTTCATTTTTCTGAAAACGTTTGGTAAGTCCAGTTGTTGTAATCATCGGTTCTCTCCTCCCATCAGTAAGCCCGGGCCAACCGGCGCTCCACTTGTTCCAGAATGGCCGAGAAGCCGATACTCATGATCCAGTAGATCACACCAATCGCCAGATAAAATGGCATGTTCAATGCATATTGTGATACCAGCAGTTGTGCTGACCGTAATAACTCGGTAACACCAATCGCCGCCACAAGTGATGTTTCCTTCAACATGCCAATGAAGGTGTTACCCATCGGCGGGATGGCAATGCGCACAGCCTGCGGGAAGATAATGCGTCTCATTGCTTGAGCCGGGGTCATTCCCGTTGCATAAGCAGCTTCTGTCTGTCCTTTGGGTACAGCCTGAATGGCTCCACGGAACGTCTCCGACAGAAACGCACCTGCATTCAGACTCAGTCCCAAACAGGCAGCCGTGAGTGATCCCAAGGTCACTCCATAATCGACCAACCCGTAGTAAATAACGAATAATTGCACCAGCAGCGGGGTTCCCCGCATGATTGATACATAAAACCTTGCGATCAACCTAAGCCACATCGGTCCCTTCAGACGAGCAATCGCAACAAGCACCCCGATGATGAACGCAAAAAACATGGAGATCACAGTTACATACAGCGTATAGTAAGCCCCCTTCAGAAAGAAGGGGATATTCTCAAATACTAGTTCCATCGGTCAAATCTTCCCTTCGCCTTGCAGGTTCATTATTGCGCAGGCTCTTCACCAAACCATTTTTTGAAAATGGTATTGTACGTGCCATCATCTTTCATGCCTTTGAGAGCATCATTCAGTGCAGCTACGAGTTCCGGATTGTCTTTGCGAACAGCAATACCTGCCTGGTCACTCTTAATCGGTTCACCTACAGCTTTGATATTAAAACCATTGGCATCCACAATCGGTTTCAGAGCGTACATATTGTTAATTGTTGCGTCAATCCGTCCAGCATTCAGATCTTTGAGTGAAGAGATGACATCGTCATAGGTTTTGATCGTGAAGTCTCCCACTTTTGGCAACACTTCATTACGCAGATATGATTCATCATTTGTACCCAGACCTACACCAATCGTTTTCCCTTTGAAATCTTCCAGCTTGGTAATATCGTTATTGTCTTCTTTTACAATAATTTTAACTTGGTTCGTAATATACGGATCACTGAAATCCAGTACTTTCTTACGATCATCGGTAATCGTCATTTGGCTGATAATGGCATCAAGCTTCTTCGCTTGCAGACTTGGTGTCAGACCCGAGAACTCTTGGGATACAAATTCAACCTCTACACCCAGACGCTTCGCAACTTCACGTGCGATATCGGCATCGTAGCCGTCCATTTCTTTCTTATCGTTCAGGAAGTTGTACGGTGCGTATGTGCCCATCATGCCCACTTTGATAACGCCAGCAGACTTGATCTGCTCCAGTTCATTTGTTGCCTGTGCACCATTTGTGCTTCCACCATCTGTTGCTTTACTTCCACAAGCACTAAGTACCAGCACGGTCATCAGCAGAATCGCTGTCAAAGACCAGCCTTTACGAGTTTTCGATCCATATGTTTTGTTCATTACGTTAACTTCCTCTCAGTCGTGTATTAATCTGGTTGTACATTTGGTTACTTTATTGTGACTAAACCGCAGTTGTACCCATTATTCCCTGCTATTTGTTTAATCATGTGAATCTTATGTGCCTAGCAGTCCGTAAAACTCAAAGCTTGCTGCCTCAGCTGCCAGCGATGAAGCTGTCATGGCTGAGAATTTGCTGTGCAACTCATCGGAACCGAACAACCAGCGTGATATCATGCCTTCAATCATGCTTACCAATAACGCTGCTCGAAGCGGTACATCCATGCCCTTAGGCAACATGCCGAGTTCGATGGCTCGTTCCATATTGTGACGAAACGCAGTTTCGACAGCATTACGTGTCTCCTCAACCAGGCGTTGTACGGATTCTTCCGTCACGATGCCTTTGAGCAACAGTTCCATAAAATAGCGATTCTGCGTGGCAAACAAAAACAAGTCAGTGAACAGCCTTTCCGATGCTTTCACCATATCTTCTACCGATCCTGCATCCTTGCGGTACCCTTGTCCGATCGCCTCAAGCAACTCCTCCTTGCCCGTTAAGACAATCTCCGAAGCAATGGCTTCTTTACTCTTGAAGTGCCAGTAGAACGTCCCTTGCGCCACACCAGCCTCACGGACGATATCGGAAATTTTCGTCTGATGGTAGCCTTGGGTTGCAAAACGCTCCATCGCTATGCGTATTATTTGGTCCCGGCGTTCTTCACCGGGTTCCAAACCGTTAATTTTGGTCATTCATGTAACCCTCCCGATTGATCAGTCAGTCAGTTAAGTTATATCCTATGGGATAACTAGGTTTTTGTCAATATAGTTTTAAACAAATGGTTACAAGCATAAGTTGAAGTTGAGTGCATTTGTGATCATAATAGGTGATAGCCTTGTTCAAATGAACAGGCATGGTCAAGCAGGACAGCCTGTGCTGTCACCTGCATTTCAAGGAGGAAGAGAATTGGACATTATATCATCCATTATTATGGGCATCATCGAAGGTTTGACTGAGTTTTTGCCCGTGTCCTCTACTGGACACATGATTCTGACTGCCCACTTGCTGGGTTTATCGGAGGACAACGAGTCAGTCAAAACGTTTGAGGTGGTTGTTCAACTCGGGGCTGTACTTGCTGTTGTTGTACTGTACTGGAACAAATTCATTGATATGTTCCGCTTCACCGGAGGGAGCAGACCTTACTCCCGCCGCCTCAATCTGGGACATATCTTCCTGGCGATGGTTCCTGCCGTAGTTATCGGACTTGTATTCCGCGACTGGATCAAAGCACATTTGTTTGGTCCGGAAACAGTGCTGTACAGTCTCGTTATAGGTGGTATATTGATGATCGTGGCCGAACGCTGGAGCCGGAAGAGTGGGCGGATTACTACCCATGATGTCGATGATATTTCCTACAAACAGGCATTCGCGGTGGGTATATTCCAGATATTGGCATTGTGGCCAGGCTTCTCCCGTTCCGGGTCAACGATCTCAGGCGGTCTCTTTGCAGGGGTAAGCCGTGTAGCCGCTGCGGAGTTCACATTCCTTGTGTCTGTGCCAATTATGATTGGTGCTACGGGATATGACCTGTACAAAAGTATCGATCACCTGAACGGCAGTGATTTCCCAATCTTCGCGATTGGATTCATCGCTGCTTTCATCGTCGCCATGCTTGCGATCAAGACGTTCCTGTCCATTTTGAAAAAATTGAGCCTGACCGTCTTTGCTGTGTATCGCTTTGTCTTGGCAGCCGTGTTCTTTATTATTCTGATGTAAGCATTACAATTCAAGTAATTAGACAGGCAAAATCAATGGCGGCCTCACGTTCCCTTGGGAAGCGAGGCCGCCATATTTTATATTCTGTGCGATGTTCCTGTTGCTTCACGATTCTGTTGCTGCTTCAGAGACAGGAATATCCGTAATTAGAAGAAGTCTGATTCTTCATTACTTCCTTCTTTGCTGGGTTGGAGCATTGGTGATGCCGACTAGGTTTACTATGTATCATGGACAACCATATTTATGTTCACTTCTAAAAAGCAGTCTGGCTAATACCACTCTTTTAATTGAATGTTCCGTTGTTTCTTTCGACTCTTCAATCTCTCACGCAGATTATATCTATTCTCCTTTTGTTCCTGCAGCAATTGTTTCACTCCAATCATCAACAATCGGTATCTTCGGTCATCATTGTGACTTAATTGGTGCATTTCTTCAAAAATTTCATTCTTCATACGGATCTTGTTCACTCCAAATATTCAGTTTGTTCTCACAGTATACATGGGAGCACTGAACAAATTCTAAACAAGCGTTGTTTCTCAACTTCAGTTATTCGAATGCACATTTGAATGCACATCATGCGTGCTGGAATGAAGCAGAAAAAACCCCTTCCTGTCGCAGGACAAGAAGAGGTCTCTTTAGCTAAGTTAATTAAACAAACTGCTGATGCCTTCGTACGCTTAAACTTTGGATTCAAGCGTCTCCAGATACTCGGAGATTTGAGCAGGTGTTTTAGCCCATTTGCTATGCAGATGTGCAATTTTCTTACCGTTCTGGAAGACGAGCAGGCTTGGAATGCCGCGTACACCATTCTCTTCGGCAAACGGCTGGAACTTCTCTGCATCCAGGGCATAGAAGGTTTTGTCCGTATGTTGGTCGATAACATCCCCAATGAAACGATCCAGGTTTTTGCAATCTGGACACCATGTTGTATCAAATTTAATGACGGTAAAACCATCAGAGTTAATTGTATCCAAATATTGCTGTTCACTTTGAATTCTTTCCATATGTCTTCTCTCCCTTATATGTTCCTTTTTTGGCTGATCTTCATTGTACCTCGTATAGTTACAATTGAAAATAGGCTTAATGGAGTTAACGATGCTGCTTGTACAAATTAGCGGGACTGAGTTCTCGTATTTCCTGAATTTCCGCAGCGGTGAGTGCAGGCGAATTCGAAGCTGCAATATTGTGCAGCAACTGTTCTCTTGAACTGGCACCAGGGACAACTGCTGCTACGGCAGGATGGGATAACGCGTAGCGGATAGCTGTCTGAGCCATACTGCGTTGGTCTGTAACAAGACGACTTAGCCCTTGCCGAATGGTATATAGTTGCTCTGGCGTATAGTCCAGATAACCTTTGTCTGCCTTGGCAGATCCGGAATCGGCAAGCACTCCGCTAGCTACGGGCCCACGGGCAATTACGCTGATCCCCTTTTGTTCCAACAAAGGCAGCACTTCTTCTTCCGCTCTGCGGTCAGCAATGCTGTACTGGTTCATCACACTGACGATGGATGCCCTCTTTACATACTCCCGAATCACATTGGGACGAATGGAGGAAATTCCGTAATATCGGATATGTCCTTCCTTCTTTAGTTCCTCAAACGCTTCGATCGTCTCTTCGATGGGGTCGTCCAAGGTCCCGCCATGCAGCTGATACAGATCGATGTAATCGGTCTGCAGACGCTTCAGACTTTCATGTACAGCCTGCTTAATGTAGGCTTTGGACGGGTCCCATGACCAGCCCTCTTTGCCCGGCATACGACGATTACCTACTTTGGTCGCCACAATGACTTGGTCCCGACGCCCCTTAATAGCTTGTCCTACAATCTCTTCATTACGCCCTGCGTCGTAAAGATCGGCTGTATCCAGCAGATTGACCCCATGATCCAGAGCCTCATGAACCAGGCCCACAGCGTGCTCCATTTCAGTTCCAAGTGACATACATCCCAGCCCAATCTCAGACACCATCAGTTCGGATGTACCCAGACGATTTTTCTTCATATGTGCATCTCCCTCCATACGTTCTGCAAGTATCCATTGTATCATTCTTGCTGGCAAAAATCGCATTTCACACAAAAGCAAGGGATTGCTTTTGATTGCACAAAAAAACCTGGAACGACTTCATCTCCAGGTTTCTCATGATCAGCATTTTAATTCAACGATAAACGAACTATCGCAATCTATTTCACTTCCACACGTGGTCTGGTTTTACTTGTTCCATTGGACGAATTGGAGTTTTTCATCATACCCGAGACAGTGCTAAACAGCTTATCTCTTGCTTGTTTGTTCCTCATCAGATAAGTCACACCTGCGCCGATAGCCGTCATGATAATTCCTCTTCTTTTAGACATGTGCTTCTCCTCCTTCAGGATAAATGTACATCGTGTCTTGTTTGACAATTACCCTGTGGGAGCAAAACGAAACGAAGTGCAGGCTTGATCGCAGAAAAAAAGATGACCTCCGAATTAAAATTCAGCGGTCATCTTTCACTTGCTCTGTTGAGGCATAAACGTTCACACCCGTTTAATCAGATGGCGTTGCCACATGGGTCATTTCTTCATGTTTGTAGGTCGAACCATCGGCCGTCAGATAAAAGTGCCCGATGGGATGTAGATCTTCATCCAATTCGTAGACAAGCGGAATGCCTGTCGGGATATTGAGCGCCATCACGTCTGCTTCGGACAATTGGTCCAGATGCATGACGAGTGAACGGAGCGTGTTACCATGCGCAGAGATCAGCACTCTTTTGCCAGCAGACACCATCGGTTTAATCTCCGCATTCCAGTACTCCAGTACACGCTTCGAGGTATCCATCAGGTTCTCCGTAAACGGGATGGTGCATCCGAGCCGCTTGTACTTGTCCAGATCCTGCACATATCGGTCATCAGTTTCGTCCAGTGCCGGGGGAGATACGTTAACGGATCGTCTCCATTCCTTTACTTGGTCTTCACCGTACTTCAGAGCAGTCTGTTGTTTATTCAGTCCTTGCAGCGCACCATAATGGCGTTCATTCAACTTCCAAGTCTTCGTAATGGGAATCCACATGAGGTCCATTTCATCCAGCGCAATATCGAGTGTTCGGATAGAACGTTTCAGCACGGATGCATAGGCATAATCAAAATCAAATCCCTGTTCCTTCATGATCTTCCCTGCTTTACGAGCTTCTGCGTAACCATCCGTCGTCAGATCCACATCTGTCCATCCGGTAAAACGATTCTCTACATTCCACATGCTCTGTCCATGGCGAATCAAAACAACTCTGTACATAAACGTGAACCCTCCTTCCATGGAAACATTACCCGCAAGTCAAACTAATTAGCACAGTGAAACGTTCATAACATTAATAATATGGTGCCATCATGAGATATACTACAACACCTGTAGAACTGACGTACAGCCAGATTGGCATCGTCCAACGTGCAATTTTGCGGTGTTTCTTCAATTGATTCGTCCAACCCCACACAAGTGTGAATAATGCCAATGGAACAATCAGGGCTGCCAGTATACTATGGGTAATCAAAATAAAGAAATAGATCGAACGAATGATGCCCTCGCCGCCGTATTTGGACGTCTCTGGTGAGAGGTAATGAAACGTCAGATAGGTCACGAGGAATAACAGTGTCGTTGAGAATGCAGCAAGAATAAATCGTTTGTGCAGCTTCACATTCCGCTTGATAATAGCAATAAGCGCTGCGAGCAGGAAGATGAAGGTAAAGCTGTTAAACACGGCATTAAACCGCGGCAACACCGTAATATCAAAGGTTACATCACCTTTGTAACCAATCGACGGTGCGAAGAACAATAATAAAATAATGACATTAGCGAGAATGGAAATCGTGATAATGATGCCTGCGAAATTTTTATTACTCGTCGGGGATGGAATGTTCGGCTCCCCTTTGTTATTTTTGCCCAATGCAAAATCCTCCTCATATCCTAACTTCTATGTTCTATATCATTATATCTCGCCAATTCCAGGCTGTTAAGTGACAACACTCTGAACAAAAACCGCTGCACTCCCCTATAAAATGCCCCTTTACGGCCTTTTTCAATCAAATCCATTCCGGTTCCCATTTACCCGAGTCCACATTTGTGGTATAATTAATGCAATTAATCACATACGCGTTGAAACTGGAGGAGCCTGTCACCAAGGGCCCTCTTTGTCTTTTTCAGGCACAGAACGGCACTCTCTTAATGCCTTTCTGTGCCTTTTTGTCTTTTTAAAGCTGAGAATGGATCGCCCTTGGGTTGGTTAACCTATAGACGCTACTACTGGAGGGGAGTACACCTATGGAATTTATTTTGGTTCTTGCACTTATTTTAATCTTTACCAAACTTGCTGGTGATCTATCCGTAAGATTGGGTCAGCCATCGGTCCTGGGGAAACTGATTGTGGGTGTCATCCTCGGGCCTGCAATTCTCGGTTGGGTTCAGCAAAGTGATTTCGTGCATTATATGGCTGAGATCGGGGTATTGCTGTTAATGTTCATTGCCGGACTGGAAACCGATCTGGAGCAATTAAAGAAAAACTGGAAGGCGGCCTTTGCCGTAGCGGTCGGCGGTATTATTTTGCCTTTTATCGGGGGATACGGTTCGGCCATAGCCTTTGGTATGTCACAGACACACGCACTGTTCTTTGGACTTTTATTCTGTGCCACTTCTGTCAGCATTTCGGTTCAGACACTGAAAGATATGGATCAACTCAGCTCTCGTGAGGGTACAACAATCCTTGGTGCTGCTGTCGTCGATGATGTCCTGGTCGTTGTCATTCTTGCCGTTATGATGAGCTTGCTGGGTACAGGTGGAGGAGACACTTCGATTTCTTTGCTTATCGGTAAGAAGTTGTTATTCTTTGTTATTATTATCGCAGCCAGCTGGTTCCTTGTTCCACGCATCATGAAGTGGATGGCACCACTGAAAGTAACCGAGACCGTTATTACTGCGGGCCTGATCATTTGTTTCGGATTCTCGTACTTTGCAGAGTGGATGGGTGTTGCTGGAATCATTGGAGCATTTGCCGCTGGTATCGCCATTTCCCAAACCAACTTCAAACATGAAGTCGAAACCAAACTGGAACCGATCGCCTACGGAATTTTTGTTCCAGTGTTCTTTGTAAGTATTGGCTTAAATGTCACCTTTGATGGCGTGGGTTCACAGATTTGGTTTATTGTTGTTATAAGCCTCATCGCCATTGTTACCAAACTTATTGGTGGTGGAGCTGGTGCACGACTGACCGGATTTAATATGTCATCTTCACTGGCCATTGGGTCAGGAATGATATCAAGAGGTGAGGTTGCCCTGATTATCGCTTCAACGGGACTTGCTTCCGGATTGCTTGATTCGGAGTACTTCACCAGCGTTGTGATCATGGTTATTGTTACTACGCTGGTTACTCCACCACTCCTTAAAATCACCTTTGCACGCAAAAAAGGGGAAAAGCAAGTTGAAAGAGGAATTGAAGAATCTCATTTAAGTGGGTAACTGTGGATGCTAAGATTGAAAGGTATTGAAATCATTGCATATATAAAGCTATACTTGCGTTAATTAAAATGAACTTTACGGTTCGTGAAGTACACGCCGCTTTGATCCATTCTCTCCTTAAACAAGAAGGTTGGGAATGGTCAGAGCGGCGTTTTTGTATTTTCATAAAATATTTCCTTTTCGTTACTCATTCACAGTTCGCTATAACTCGTAGAAAAACAAAAAAAGACCACCTTACACTCAAGAGGTCTTCCATCCTTGCCTGTTGTTACAACAGGCTGTCCCATTTTAAGTTAACACGCCAACATAAAAACCAATTGAGATAAAGACAACACACCAGACGAATGCACCAATGCCCGACACGAGAACGTACCTGCCGATGGCCATCTTGCTAATTCCAGAGAAACAGCACATCAGATGACGAATGCCTGGAATGAAGTAACCCAGGATGATGGACCAATAGCCATATTTGAGGAACCACGACTCCACCCTGCTGAATCGTTTGGCATTAACGCCGACCCACTTGCCGTATTTTTCAACCAGCGGCCTGCCCGCTTTCTTGCCAATCATGTAGCTCAGCAGCCCTCCGGTAAATGCGCCACCGAAACTGACGGCGATGGATACGGAGTAATCCAATACCGAGATGGAGGCGAGATAACCGACAAAGGTCATCATCACCTCATCCGGAATCGGCATGCCAATAACGCCAAGAGCCAGTAGTCCGTATATTGCGAAATAACCATATTGACCAATAAATTCTTTTGCAAATTCCATACTGACTCGCTCCTTATTTCGGTTCCACAATATCCTTCTCATGTGAGGCTAGCACTTGTTTTAGAGACGGGAATCGGATTTGGCTCACCATGAGACCGGATAATACAATAATGACAAGATAAGCTACACCATGTGTGAAATAAGGACTCCAGAGCGCGAAAAAGGACATCAGACCTCCGGCAAATGTAATCGGCATCCCGACAAAACCACTGCTTGCTGTCTTCTGACAGTTATAACGGGCCAGACGCAAAGCACCGCAAACCGGAAACAATGCAGTCAGGGCCATCCCCAGCACACTCACTTCAATCATGGAATTCAGGTACAGAATCAGCACGGGCGCTGTTCCGAATGAAACTACATCCGCAAGCGAGTCCAGGGACTTGCCGAACTCACCCTCACAATGCAATTTACGAGCCGCATACCCGTCAAACAGATCAAAGAACATCGCTACCCATATCATCATCACAGCCAGGGCAAATTCACCATGAATAGCCATAATGACTGCCAGCATGCCTGAACTCAGATTCCCCAAGGTTAAAATCGATGGTAAAGACTTCATAAGAGTTGACTCCCTTTCGTACTAGGCTTTAGGAAAAATAATATAAAAACGGACTCCATCCGGTGTATTCTCCACTCCATAACTGCACCCATGCAGATCAAGAATCTGCTTCGCAATGGCCAGACCAAGCCCGGTCCCCCCCATTTTACGATTACGTGAGCGCTCTACCCGATAGAACCTCTCCCATATATACTGCCGCTCAGCTTCAGCAATGTGCTCGCCCTTGTTTTCAATGGAAATATGGACAAAACCTTCACGCCTGCTGATCTCAATAGTTATATCGGTATGTGGTATCGCATGACGTATAGCATTCATCATGATATTAAAAATAACTTGCTCCAGCTTGCTTCGGTCACCCTCAACCGTCTGTTCTGTTGTGGATACAAGCACCACATCCAATCCTTTGTCCTTCAGTTGCGGACCCAGACGGCCGGCGATATCTTCAATCATGTCAGCCAGTGCAACAGCATCCGTATTCAATTGAACCGCTGAGGATTCCAGTCGCACCAGATCCAGCATCTCTTCAACCATCGTTTCCATTTTAATCGCCTCATCGGCAATGATCTCAATGTAACGCTCCCGTTTGCTCTCACTCACGCCATCCTTCAGCCCTTCAGAATATCCCTTAATAATGCTGATTGGAGTCTTAAGTTCATGTGATGCATCGGCAAAAAACTTGCGCTGACGCTGTTCAATCTCCTGCTTCATTTCCATATCTGTACGCATCTGCGTGTTGGCCTGCCTCAGCTCTTCCAGTGTCCGACCCAAGGTTCCCGATAAGGCATTGAGGCTGTTAGACAAACTGCCGATTTCATCATTACGCCGAATGGGTGATTTCACCGTGAAATCCAGTGTAGACATTTTCTTGGCGACATGGTTCAACGCCAAGAGCGGCTTCGTAATAATTCGGGACAGGAGTAACGCCAGCAACAGAATCAATATAAATGCCCCTATGCCGAAATACGCATAGAACAAACGTGTTGCCTCATTCGCTTCCCTCATCTCCTGTAGAGAGGTGAGCGAAAAGATCAGTTGTTGCTCGGGTCCGGAACGATGCACTGGAGCAATGGTGATGACATTGCGAACACCGCTCCAGCTATCCATCCATTCTTCATTGAGCATTTTGCCATTCGCCAAGGCAAGTTGGTCTTCGGTAGATAAAGGGAACCGGCTATCCAGTGCTTGCACCAGCAGTCCCTGCCTCTGACTCCACGTTGCCAGATTGGGAAGAACGACCTCGGTTAATACGCCTGACCATTCCTTTACCGGTTCAATTGATTCCTGAAAGCTTTCTGTTCCCCATGCGGCAGAAGTGGCATCCTGGATTTTGAATGGATAGACCATGGATTCGCTGGCCGGACCTTTCACCGTCAGTTCTTGCCCATATTTCAGATGGGATGTAATCCAGCCAGCATTCTCACTATTGATAAACAAGGACAAGGACACTTTTACGTGACTTCCATCCTCTTGAAGCAACGTAATGTGGAACGGGTCATTAACCAGTCTTCCGGTATTCGTCAGAATGACCAGATGTGATTGATTCTGACGCATGAACTTCCCGGTCTCCTTAGCCAGCTGTAAATCACTCCAATGTCCATTGGAATATTGCTGTTCGAACTTGGACAGCTTTTTCTTCATACTGCTGACCTTTTGATGCTGATAGAAGTCGGGGAACCAGAACAACTGGGCAAAAACCGTCGTCCCATATAAAAGAACCAGACATCCTGCCATGACCAGGAAAAGCTTCATCGTTACGCCATTTCTTCTCATGCTTCTGCCTCGAAACGATATCCAGTGCCAATCACCGTCCGGATACACTTGGCTTCATCACCCAATTTGCTCCGCAGCTTCTTGATGTGAGTATCCACAACACGTGAGTCCCCTTCAAAATCAAATCCCCAGATCCGATTCAAAATAGCATCCCGGGACAACACAATGCCTGCATTACGTACCAAATAAAGCAACAGATCATATTCCTTTGGTGCAAGTTCCACTTCAATTCCGTCCTTCTCCAGGCGTCTGGCCCATGGATCAAGGGTTACCTGTCCGAAGCGAATCACACCCTGCTCTCGTCCAAATGCACCTTCAACACGCTTCATTAATGTCTCTGCACGTGCAACCAGCACACGTGGACTAAACGGCTTGGTAACGTAATCGTCTACGCCCAGCTGAAATCCATGAATTTTATCGTCATCCTCGGACCGTGCAGTCAGCATGATAATAGGTACGGTGGATTGGGATCGAATATGCCCACATAACGTCCATCCATCCATTTCAGGCATCAAAACATCCAGAATAACCAAATCCACCTCATGCAGAGCTAACAGTTCCAGTGCCTGTACTCCATGTTCTGCTTCTATGACGTTCCATTGTTCTTTTATGAAATAATCGGCCACAATCTCACGAATGCGGCTTTCATCTTCCACCAGAAGCACTGTTCTGATCATGGCCGACTCTCCTTTTTAGATTTCTGATGATAACATACCTATTCCATGTGTCGTTCATGTGTCCATACATGTTTTGGAATGCTCCCATGATATATACGATTAATATAAGCCAAAAGTTACTAATTTTTATAAAAATTCGCATAAAAAAGAAGCCATCAACGAGCAAGCTCCTGCTCATTGACAGCTACTTGAATGAAATCGAAGTGTGTTATCCAGAATTGATGCGCTACTGCGCGCTCCCTGGCAACACTTAACGTTGTTGCTCCAGACGGTGTGCCACATGCAGTGTCGGGCCAACAAAACGGTTCAGCGGGAATCCGCCGGCAATCGCTTTGGTCACGAAGGCTTTACCTTCACGAACAGCCTCTTTCACTGAAAGACCACGAGCCAATCCTGCGGTAATCGCCGCAGACGTCGTGCAGCCCGCACCATGCGTATATCCGGAGCCGACAACATCGGCTTCAAACCATTCGTAGTTGGTTCCATCATAGAGTAGATCCATTGCTTTACCCGGGCTAATGACACCTCTGTCCTTGATTAGAACATGTTTCGAGCCATGGGCATGAATTGCTGCTGCCGCTGCTTCCATCTGTTCCTTGGAGCGAATTGGTCCACTCTTCGCCAGTTGGGATGCTTCGAACAGATTAGGTGTAACCAGATCAGCACCTGGCAACAGGAATTCGATCATCGCTTCCGTATTTTCCGGTTGCAGTACTTCGTCTGTACCTTTGCAGACCATTACCGGATCGATAACGATCTGTGGCAGACCGCTACGGCGAATATGTTTTGCTACCAGTTCAATAATATCTACAGAACCGAGCATACCTGTCTTCATGGCATCAAAACCGATGCCGTCCAGAACAGTGCGAAGCTGCGCTTCAACTACATTTAATTCAACAGGAAAGACCTGGTGATCCCATGTTTCGGGCTCCATTGCCACAACCGTAGTCAGTACGGTCATGCCATACACACCCAGCTCCTGAAAAGTTTTCAAATCAGCTTGAATACCTGCACCGCCGCTCGTGTCCGAACCAGCTATTGTTAATGTTTTTGGAATCGTCATGGTAGTTGCATTCTCCTTCGTGTCTCAGTTGACATTATCCTATCCCTTGTACGAGCGGATGTCAATGGCATCTGAAGCCATACAGAGCATGGCTTTCCGAATGATTCAGTTCACATCTTTTGTCTCCAGACGAACCATGGACATCGAAGCAATCCATATCCCTATTGCTCCAAGGGTCAGAGGGATAATAATAAGCGAATGAATGGAAACTTCCGACCCGTTGAATCCGGAGCAGACAATCAAAACCAGCAAAATGGACGAGACCATTGTAGTGGTAACAGAATGCTTACGCATACCGAAGAATAGGGGAATGAGTGCCATACACGCAGCCGATAAAGAACTCATACTGTACTTCACCAGAAGTCCCAATATATCCTGATTTGTCAATGATCCGGGAATGAAGGAGTAGAAATGATTAACAATCAACAACAGTGAACCCATCAACAGATCGGTAACCATAATCATCACAAATGTAAAAGCAAACACGATAATCAATTTGGCAGCAATGATTTTATGACGCTGGATGGGATAGGTGAACATGACGTTCATCGTTTTATTTCTATACTCACTGATCACCAGCTTGGATAATAAAGCCCCTGCAAATATGATAAAGGTCGCTCTCGCAAACGTATCGATAATCATAAAGGCGGTCTGGTAATCGGCATAGGCATAATCTTCTGCTCCCACATCCACGAATCCAATCATGATCAGAAAAAGAAGAATGGCTATACTGGCAATACCTGCCCCTGCAAAATTACGTGCAAAACGGTGCTTCCGCATCTCAAGTCTGATTAGTTTAAGCAACGTCTTCATCCCCTTTCACAAGCTTCATGAAGTGTTCTTCCAGGGAATGAGCCCGTTTGGATATCGATTCGATCTCAATGCCATGCTGAATCAGCTTGGTGGTTAATTCCGATGGAATGATTCCCGGATCATAGATGCGTAACGTTTGGTCATCAACCAGTTTATAATTACTCAAACCAAGCTGGTGTTCAATGACATAGGTCGCTTTGCGGATATCCACCGCCTGTAACTCAATGTACTCATTTTGACTTCCACGAATGCTCTCCATTGATACTTCCTCGACCAAACGACCGCCGCGAATGACACCAACTGTGTCCGCAATCTGCTCTATCTCGCCAAGAATGTGACTGGAGACCAACAGGGTAATGCGATACTCATTACTAAGGCGCTTGAACAAATCTCGCATCTCCCGGATCCCTACAGGGTCCAATCCGTTGATCGGTTCATCCAGAATGAGCAGTTCAGGTGTGGTTATAAGTGCACGAGCCAGTCCCAGCCTCTGCTTCATGCCCAAGGAAAAGTCTTTGACCGGTTTCTTGCCCGTATCCTTCAGCCCTACCATTTCCATCGTGTTGTCGATGATCTTTTTGTTGTAGAATCCCATGTATTCACAGTGAAGCTCCAGATTCTCGCGAGCAGACAGTCTATCGTAGAAAAAAGGATATTCAATAATACTGCCCATTCGCTTCAGCACTTCATAAGAGGTCGGCGTAAGCTTCTCCCCAAACAGTTCTATCTCCCCTGTGGTTGGTTTGACGAGATTGGTGAGCATCTTCATGATGGTTGTTTTACCAGCACCATTTGGACCGAGGAATCCATAGATCTCACCTTGCTTAATATTCATATTGACGTTGGATACAACCTCCACCCCTTCATATACTTTGGTCACATCTATTGTTCGTGCGATATAATTCATCGTCCTTGTTCTCCTTTACGTCCCCTGTCCGGGTTCCTATATCTATATTGTAAAGAGAAAAGTCTTCTTTTTTATTAATCAAATCTTACAAAAACCTTAAGTCTGACCGGACACGCCAACGCAGGGTCTACCAAGCCTTTAGGGTAACCGAGAATACAGTCCGTTGATGTGGCACACTATGCAAGTGAATACTTCCACCCATCCGCTCAACTAGCCGTTTCGTAATGGTCAGACCCAGGCCACTGCCTTGATAGAGTCGATTGCGGGAATCCTCCAATGTATACATGCGTTCAAACACACGACTATGCTCGCTCTCAGGAATCCCTTTTCCCTGATCCCAGATCTGTAGCGTCACAGGTCCACCTATCGAATGATCAAGTGAAAGCCCCAGTACCTTACCCTCTGCTCCATATTTCATTCCATTGGTAATGAGATTATCCAGCACACGGTCCAATGCTTCTTCATTCGCTTGCACGAAGATATCACCATCAGGTATCTCCAGCTCCACGTGCAACCCCAGATTCGTCAACATTTCATAAAAGGAAAGCATCTTCAACCGGCATAATTCGCTTATATTCACTCGACTAAGCACTAGCTCCGTGTCTCCAGATTCCAGCTTCGCCAGATCAAAAAAGGAATGGATCAAACGCAGCACTTCCTGCGCCTTATCTTGTATTTTCTCCGTCATAATCTTCCGTTCCTGATCAGTCAATGATGGACTGTGCAGCAAGGTCTCACTATAACCTAGCACAACGGTGAGTGGCGTTTTCAGATCATGCGAAATGTTAGAGAGCATATTACGCATCTCCTTCTCCTGGTTCGCATAACCGGCCTTAGCGCGGTGCGCATGATCGAGCAGCTGGTTCATGTCTTTCAGAAGCCGGCTAACTTGATCATCACTATTGAATACAAGCAAGCGCTCAAAGGTGCCTTGATCCAAAATATCGGATATTTTCTGATGAATATAGGTCAGGTGTTGGTTTCTTTTCTGGAATTTCAACCACAATACAATAAAGGCAATGGCCAGAATACCCGTCGTGATGGTAAAAATCAGTGTCATCCCTGCTCCGCCTCCAGCTTATACCCGATGCCCCAGAGTGTCTTGATATACTGGGGAGCCGAAGGATCTGCCTCCAGTTTCTCACGCAGACGACGCATATGTACGTTAATGATATTTTCGTCTCCATAATAATGATCGTTCCAGACGGAAGCGTAGATCTGAGCCTTGGTGAACACTTTGCCAGGATGGGTAACCAACAGCTTCAGGATGCCAAATTCCTTGGATGTCAGTTTGACGGGTGTACCTTCTCGCTCCACCTCGTACGTCTCCATGTCAACTACAAGTCCTCCAATGTGAATACGCTGATCTTTAGCCAATTCAGCCACAGGCGGAGTGGTATAATTGGCGCGGCGAATCGCAGCTTTGATGCGGGCAGTCAGTTCGATTAACGAGAACGGTTTGCTCAAGTAATCATCTGCACCGAAGCCCAAGCCTAACGCTTTGTCCACCTCCCCATCCTTCGCAGACAGAATGAGCACAGGTATCAGACTGACTGCCCGAATGGTTTGCAGCACATCCATCCCACTTTTGCGGGGCAGCATCAGATCCAGAATAACCAGATCGTACCCGGGTTGGGACTGGCTGAACTGAAGTTCTGCCTCTAAGCCGTCATATGCATAAGTGACGTCGTAGCCCTCTTTTTCCAAGTACGGCCCGACCATCTCACTAATTGAACGATCATCTTCAACAAGCAACAAGCGATGACTTAACACATGTTTCCCTCCAACAAGAACAGTTTTCTTTATTACCTCACAGTTTGTTTGAATTGGCAATGACATACGAAAAAACCTGACAGGATCACCACTTTGACATCAAGTGTGTTTCCTGCCAGGTCTATGAGAGTCTATAGATGAGTGGTTGTGCGTCTAATCTCTATATCCGTTCTCACTGTGAATCCAGCACAGTCCAATGGTTCCTGCACCTGCATGGATACTCACCACAGGGATAAACGGCATGATTTCGGTCTTTAATCTAGGCAGCAGAGCTGCAATCTGTTTTTTGATTGTGACGGCTTCTTCCTGATTGTTCGCATGCATAATGCACACATGCTTTACTTTCTCCATATCCAGCTTGAGCATATCCAGCATGCGCTCTTTTGTCCGCTTGAACGTGCGAATCTTCTCATTCACAACCACTTTGCCCTCTTCAAATCGGAGCAGCAGATGGATCTTGAGCAGTTGACTGATGATCAGCTGTGTGCCCGACACCCGTCCACTGCGATGAAGATGCTGAAGACTGGCCGGTATGAGGTAAAAGGACATGTTATCAATCATCTGTTCAATGTTTACTTTGATCTCGGCAGCCGAACATCCCTGCTTCTGCCATTCCAGTCCTTGCATAATCATCTCACGGTGAGGATAGGCACCTGCCTTTGAATCAATTGCGGTCACCGTCACTCCTGCAATCTCTGCAGCCTGCATGGACGTATGCAGCGTTCCGCTAAGCTCTGTAGAGCAATGAATCGTAATAATCTCATCGTACTTGTCTTTGAGCGACTCATACAGTTCAATGAATTCGCCAATGGGTGGCTGCGAACTGCTCGCACGTGAAGCCTCCGCAAGTTTCTCATAGAACATTTCAGATGTAATGTCATCGGTTTCCCGATAACATTCCTCTCCAAATACGATGCGCAGCGGTACGATATAGATATGATTTTGCTCCGCAAAAACGGGATCCAGTGTACTGGTACTATCGGTGACCCATGCAATTTTCTTCATGACATCCTTCTCTCTTGCCGGATTGTTCGTTCTGTATCCTCAATCGTCAGGCACAAGCCCGGCGGTTTATTTAAAATTTGAATATTTCACATTGTAAACGTTTGCGATACTACCTCTCAATTATAAATGAACGGATAGAGCGTTGTCTTGTGGCGCAATCATGAACACCCCTGTTAATACCATTATTAGCTAAAAAAATGTCTTGCCTGTGAAGGAATAAATTGGTATGCTGTTGTCCTTCTCTCTTTTTCGCCTTGACTGAAGTGAACGGAAACGCCGTTCAATCCACTTATCGGAGGTGTCACATGCTTTATTTCACTCTGGCTTCCAAAGCCTACTCCCGGAATCTGCAATACCGCGGGGCACACATGGTACATAACTTGGCAAGCGCCATGTTTGGTTACATGTATGCCTGCCTCTGGATCGGCATCGGGGCCGACCATAATCTCGGAGAATACGGGACACAGGGGATGATCAGTTACATTGCGTTCACGCAATCCTCACTCTGGATCTCGGGTTTTCTCACGAACGGATTGGGTATTCCCCTATCCGTCAGGACAGGGCAGATCGCACTGGATCTGATGAGGCCTGTTCATCTGTTCACCCACCTGATGGCACGCGAATGGGGGCAGATTGCCTACCAGTTCGTGTACAAAAGTATTCCGATCTACCTGCTCTTCTCCATTGTCTTTTCCCTGCATTGGCCCTCAGACGTTTCAACACTATTCTATGCCGCACTTGGTCTTGCCGGCGCCGCATACTTATCCATCTGCATGAACTACATCATTGGTGCCACGTCGATGTGGACTACGGAGTCCTCCTGGCTTCACTGGGGCAATCACGCGATGATGAATCTGCTGGCTGGTTTTTTCATTCCGCTGGAGTGGCTACCGAACTGGCTTGAACAACTTGCCTGGATATCACCCTACCCTTTTCTGCTCTATGTACCTACCCGAATCTATCTTGGTTTCGAAGATGGCTCCTTGTTATGGGGAACCTTGCTTTGGTGTGTCTTCATGACGTTGATCTGTCTTGCAATCACTCAAGTGTTACGTCGTAAAGTGGAGGTGCAGGGCGGATGAAACGGACTTCCTGGTTCAATTTATATAAAATGCTGATTCGAACAAGCATCCGCAGCCGGATGCAATACAAGTTCAATTTCATCATGGCGTCTGTACTGGCCGCTTTAATTCAGATCTCCGAGTTTCTGATGGTTGCTCTCGTGCTGCACAAATTCGGAGCAATTAAAGGTTGGTCCCTCCATGAGATCGGTTATCTCTTTGCCATCATGACGTTATCCAAAACACTGTATCGGACATTCGGTAATGAGGTTCATCATTTGGAAAAATATCTGGTTAATGGTGAGCTTGATCAACTGTTAACTCGTCCCATGCCCGTATTGCTGGCACTGCTGCCGCAAAACTTCCGCATCATGGCTGGGGAAGTCCTGCAAGGCGGGTTCATTCTCTGCTGGTCTTTGGCAGGCATGATGCACAGCGGACAGATTGGCTGGATAGCCATTCCCTTCTCCCTGCTCATTATCCTGACGGGCGCAGTCATTCTCTTTTCCATCGGACTTGCTACCGCCACACTCGGATTCTGGACCACACGTATCGAGGAATTACAGACGATCACTGAAGATGCCGCACGAACGGCTGCCCAATATCCGCTAACGTTATATCCCAAATGGATGTCTGGCATTCTGCTAACGGTGATTCCGGTAGGATTCGTCAACTACATTCCGTCACTCTACCTGCTACGGGGTGAAGGAGGAGCGTGGATTCTTGTTGCTGTTGCGGCGGTTGCCGTACTGAGCCTGGCTGCAAGTCTGCGTTTCTGGCAATTCGGCATGACCAAATATCAAAGTACAGGTAGCTAAGGAGGCGTAACGAATCATGAACATGATCACAGCAAGGCATCTGCAAAAGGAATTCAAAACTCCTGTTATCCGCGAAGGACGTTTCTCAGGTCTACGTACGTTATTTTCACGTGAATATGTGTCCAAGGAAGCGGTACGCGATATCAGTTTTGATATCGGCCCAGGGGAATTTGTGGGTTACATCGGTCCGAACGGGGCTGGCAAGTCTACCACGATCAAAATGCTGACAGGTATCTTGCACCCAACCTCGGGTGAGGTAAGGCTTGACGGTATGAACCCGCATCAGGATAGGCGCAGGACCGTTGGTCGACTGGGCGTTGTGTTTGGACAGCGCAGTCAGCTCTGGTGGGATCTGCCCGTGAAAGATTCATATGATATTCTGGCCGAGATGTACGGCGTCCGTGCCGAGGATAAAAAGAAACGGCTGTCCCAGTTCGCCGAGCTGCTGGACCTTGAATCGTTCTGGGCCACGCCTGTCCGCAAGCTCTCGCTTGGACAGCGCATGCGTGCCGATCTCGCAGCTTCCATGCTGCATGATCCTGAACTGCTTTTTCTCGATGAACCGACGATCGGACTGGATGTGAACGCAAAGCGGAATATTCGTCAATTTTTACGTACATTAAATGAAACGTTTGGCAAAACGATTCTGTTGACCACACATGATATGGACGACATTGAGCAGTTATGCAGCCGGGTCATGGTGATTAACCACGGTCAACTGACATATGATGGCACGATCTCGTCGCTTCGCGAAACCATCGGACTACCTACGCTGATTCGGGTAACGTTCCGAGGAGCGTTTCACATCCCGGATGTTGTGTCGTCCGCGATACATATTACAGGAGTGGAAGGGCAAATTGTCACCGTGGAAGTGAACCGGAAGGAATGGAGCACAATGAACATTCTGAAACAGTTGGAGCACTGGGGTGAGATTGAAGATGTAGAGATGAAAGAACCCGATTTTGAAGATATCATTCATCGGGTGTATTAGTCGGCCCATTTTGTGAGGAAATAGGATGAAGACCTGTTCTTACGCCGTTACATGAAAGAGGGACATGGCGTACTGTAATAACGGAGGTGAAGCGTCATGCTTGTAACCAAACATGTCCTTCTAGCATCCACCGTACACGCTACTCCCTACTTCATTGTACGTGGCATGATGCCGGGACCCGTGATGTTCATTACATCCGGGGTTCACGGGAATGAAACGGCGAGTATGGCCGCTGCGCAAAAACTCGCAGATGATATTGCGACAGGTCGTCACGCCATTCAGCGAGGGCTGTTAATTATCGTGCCACGTGTGAACCAGCAAGCCTACGCTAAGAAAATCAGAGGCAAGCCAGATCTGAATCGTACGTTTCCACGTCGTATGTCAGGCAAGGCCAAGCATCCCCTCGCTGCGGCAGTTTTTCAGCTGGCGCGTGAACATCGGGCCGACTGGTGGCTTGATCTGCATGAAGCCAACGGCCTGTCTCAACTGAGTTCACGAGTGCTTGGACAGACGTTGATCACCAATCCCGGCAGTCGGACGATTCCAGCTTGCAGAAGAGTTATCGAACGGATGAATCGGTCGATTGCCATTCGTGATCGTCATTTTAACCTCAAGCAGCATGAATTGCCGGGATCTGCCCGTACAGCGGCTTCAAGACTATTACAAGCCCGTTCCGTCACAGTGGAGACCTGTTGGAGTCTGAAACGCTCGACCCGTATCAAGTATCAGACGAAGATTGTGCACCATTTTCTGCGTGAAGCGGGTATGTCATGATCAAGACTATTAAGATAGAACGAAAAAAAACCTCCAACAGAGAGCGCCGAAGTACATCCTCAGGTGCTCTCTGTTCGAGGTGTTTTTTTATCTCTGCATCATTGCTTCCAATATTTTATTACCCACAGGGTCTAGCGGCATGAGTGGATAAAGGTCTTTTTTAGTTATAAACTTGAATATCGCATCCAGATACTCATCCACAATTGAGGCTGATCCAAAACAATAATTGGACAATAATACGATGCCTATACTCTGTTCCTTATTTATAGCCAAATAACTGGAGAAACCAAATGTACCACCGTTATGCCAGAGTATATTCTGATCCGAGATGTTATCACTAAACCAGGCGTAATGATGGGTTGAATCTCCAATCATCACAGACATATGACTTTGTTGTATTGCAGAGGCTGGCGGATGATCTTCATTCAGGTTGGCCTGTACAAATAAACACATATCGTGAAGAGATGACTTGATCGCCCCTGCGCCTTCATGTACACCCGTATCCCAGTGAGGCATCTTTTTCCCCGTTGACGTATGTCCGTCCACAAATCTGCCATTCTGTTCTGCATTCAGCATAGCTGCTGTCTCCGTCATGTTTAATGGACCTGTGATATATTTTTTCAGCAAATCATCATATGTACTGTCTGATACTTTACATAGGATATAACCTAGTAAGCCCACGCCGGTATTGGAGTACTCAAATGAACCCATCTGATCCGTAAAGTCAGCATCCGATAAAAAAGCAAGTAAATCATCCTCCGTATAATTTGAATACGGATTGTATCGATTTTTCTTCGAGGACAGGTTTGTGGCAACTCCGGGTAATCCAGAGGTATGCGTCGCAAGACTTTTTAAGGTAACCTTATTCAAATAATCGTTTTTACCGTTGTGTATGTACTTGCCAACCGTGTCATCCGTGGAAAGCTGCTGTTGACGTTCTAATTCTAATAGAAGGATCGATGTAAAAAGTTTGGTTACAGAGCCGATTTCGAACAACCTATGTTCAGGAGCAGCCACGCTCTTCTTTTTGGGATTGCCCAATGAATGATATTCGATATCTCCCTTTGTAATAACGCCAATCTCAAGATGCAGATGTTTTTTTCCTTTGATGTAATCGGATACAAAACCTTGTAAATCCCTCATAGAAAATGTTACTCCTTTTGTTGGTGTGAATTTCATTATTGAAATCACGATAACCACCATTATGTATTGGCAAACTACACTATGTATTCGTTTTAAATCTCCGATTCCCTGCTCGATAGTCCACGAGTGTTTTCTCCTAAACAGGAAAAGAGCCGCGATTACGGCTCTTTCTTTTGCACCCTGAACGATTGAATATAATTGTCGATATCGTCCTCCGGTGTATGCAACAGTCGTGCCAGATGAATCTGCATCTGTTCCAGATGGTCAATATGTTTCTGAATGTCAGCGATGCGTTCGCGTACAAGGGTTTTTAACGTATCCTTTTCCATGTCTTCCTGGCTGAGCAGTTGCAGGGTCTCTTGTATCTCCTTTAAGGAGTAACCCAGCAACTGGGCATCCTTAATGAACTTAATTTTGACCAGATAATCCTCGGTATACACCCGATATCCGTTGGAGGAACGACGGGGAGCAGGCAGAATTCCACTATCTTCGTAATAACGGAGGGTTGCCATACTTACACCGGTACGCTTGGTCAACATTCCTCTTGTCATGGTTTCCATGCCTACGCCTCCACCTTTCTGCGGACTTATTGCGTTTGTTTGTTGCGTATCTTGGTATACGTGGCATCATAGGTGACCTCGGGAAATTGCGCTGAAGAACCTTGCAGCAATGGCTGCTCTTCCCCTTTCAGATAACGGTCAAAGAATGCCAGCGCATAGGATCTGGTTATATCCACATTATGTTCTGGCGTCATGCCTCTGGCAAACATTTTTGGTGAAATTAACGAAATATCCGTAAAGCTTTGATGGAACAAATTCTCCACTGTCAGATAATAGGTATCATTAAGACTATTTGACATCACCCGATCCAAATCAGGCTCAAACTCGGGATAAAATACTTTATCCTTGGCAGTGGCGTCCGGGTCCAGACTTTTGGCTGTCCCACCCGACATGATATACATAAACGGCTGTTTCAAGGCTGTTGTGGATACTTCACCCCAGAAACCGCCTTCCAAACTAAGTCCTGCTTTGAAACGGTCATCCTGAGCCAGCGCTTCCGCCGTGGTTGCACCGCCGTAGGAGTGACCCGTGATTCCTACATGATCTAGATCAAGCTTGCCTTGGAACAGTTGATTCGGGTCATGTGAATTCCACTGGGTAAGCGTATCGAGAACAAAGCTTGCATCATCTGCACGGATACCTATACCATTTACATTATATTGATATAATTCCGCTGACGTTGCAAATTCAGGGTCAGCCTGATAGGAGACTGCACGTCCATCGGGGAATATCACTTGTGCTGACGTATAAGGGTGATCTATCCCCACGACAATGTAACCATGGCTAACCAGTTCCTCAATCATCGTCATGCTCTGAAAACGGGCTGAGCGGATACCCGGCGAGAATAGCAAAACCGGATACTTGCTTTGGACGGCGGACATCTCAGCTCCTTGCACCACATGTGTTGGAATGGTATCCAGATAACTGAACACCTGAGACGGAATGCCAAACACCAAACTGATCGCTTCCCCCAATTCAGCAGGGTAATGTTCTAACGCCAGTCCTTGGGCGGACTTCCGATCCACCGGGTACCACACATTAATCATAAGTTCCCGTTTATCTCCTGCCTCGGGTGTTTTGGTCTCTTCGCGAGATTCATCCACCAAGTGTTGTGAGAACGTGCCAATGGCATATGTGCCGGTTGGTTCAGGCATCGTAAAAGCAGGTAATAGCCAGGTCAGTATGATTGAACCTGCACTGAAGGCCAGAACCAGGATCGATACCAGCGTCATCTTTATTCTTGAAAGACGGTCGGGTCTCCGCACGCTCTGAACATAACGATCACCGCAGTATGATTTCATGACTTGAATGATTAATGTAATGAATAATACAAGTGTGACGATATAGGTTGGTATCATCTGCACGCGAAATGAATTGATCAAGCCATGCAGAAGCACTGTCAGAATCAGAGCTGTGAGTGTCCCCATTGTCATTGCCCGGCGCTTCGGAAACACCAGCATGAGTACCGTAGCAGCTACGGTTACCAATACCAAAATCCATTCCAAAATTCTCATTATTCAGCCTCCAATATTTCTTGATAAAAAAAGAATAAACCTTGAAGTATACTTCAAGGTCAAGGCTGAATTTTAGATAGAATTTTATCGGGGAATTCGTAAATCCCATTTGCGAAGTTCGGTCAACGTACACGTTCCAGACGAGAAAGCCTTGATACCTGTTGAGTTCCGCCCTGGATAGATCCGCCCTGTCATGACTTGTTCTCCCTGCTGAATGAACACCTCAACGGAGCTGACATCCATAAAAATATGAAGTTCCAGTTTCCCATCAAGCAGTTCCACTGTCGCAGCTCGTTCGCCCCCCGGCCCTTGTCCGGCCTGCTCGCGATTCAAGCATAAACGACGTTGCTCTACATCATAGGAAATCACGGTTTCTTCATCTTCACCCGTGCGCAGCTTCAACCCGAAGTGTTGTGCCTGTTCCGCTTCAAATACAGCATACAGTTCGTAACGGTCTCCACTGATTCCAAGATCAAGATCATGTCCTTCACCACTTAAATGTATACCATACTGCTCGTTGCCTTCCGACCTGTACTGTATAAGTTCGGGAAGCGGCTGGAATATCAAGCGTTCTCCCTTACGAATTAGTTGTCTCGGCAAAGTCATCGCTCCAGCCCACGCATGGGACTGTTGTGTCGGGATTTCCGTTTCCCATGTATCCATCCAGGCCACCATGATTCGTCGTCCCTGTGCATCCTCCATCGTCTGAGGTGCGTAAAAGTCGAAGCCACAGTCCAGCGGAACGTACTGCTCGTACTTCAGCACACCCTGGTCTTCATCCAGCGTTCCCATCATATAAACGGTCGAATGCAAGTTGCGGTAGTTATCTCCCTGTGCAGGCATGCGCTGCGGAGACATGATCAGCACATCTCGGCCATCCAGTGTGAACAGATCTGGACATTCCCAATTGTCGCCAAGCGTCCCGTCACTCTGGGCCATAACGTTGACATAACTCCAATTCAGCAAGTCCGTTGAGCGGTATAACAAAATGACACCTTTGCCAGCAGCATCATTTGATCCAAGGACGCAATAGTACACACCGTTTCGTTCAAACACTTTCGGATCACGGAAGTCCTTCGGACTGGTATGCTCTGGGATTTGATCCAGCCGAATGACCGGATTCATCGCGCTTTTGACAAAATCAATCCCATTGTCCGAGACAGCGATATTCTGTGTCTGCAAGTAATCGTTATCCTTATCGGGGCCAGTCACGACATGTCCCGTGTACATCAGCACCAACTTGCCATCCTGCACGATTGCACTGCCGGAGAAACAGCCTCCACTGTCGTAGCTCTGATCAGGTGCCAGTGCAAGAGGCAGATAAGACCATGTAACCAAATCACGGCTCACCGCATGGCCCCAGTGCATCGGCCCCCATACTGGTTCGTAGGGATAATGCTGATAGAACATATGATACATCCCATTGAAGTATATGAAACCATTGGGATCATTCATCCAGCCCACCTCTGGCATCAAATGATAGGCCATTCGATAGGTTGGATCAACCTGATGTCGATGCGCCTTGATATATGCGTTGGCCCGGGCGAGTGTATAACGCTCCTTCGTTTGAGCCGAAGAACTCGTCAGTCCAGGGTCTGTCTCTTGCCTTGTGTCCATTCCCTGCTTCTCGTATCGTTCCTGATTCATATGTCCTTCACTCCTGTCTCTCTCTCTATCACCCAACTGAACTTATTTGATAGCCCCTTGCATGACCCCCTGAATAATGTACTTCTGCGCAAACAGATAAACGATCAGGACAGGCAGCAGGGTCAACACCAGACCAGCCATCAATGGACCGTAATCCACTGTGTATGTCCCATAAAAATAAAACGTGGACAGCGGCAGCGTTCGCTGCTCGGATGAAGTCAGCACCAGGGAAGGCAGCAAAAAATCATTCCATATCCACAATACATTCAGTACGCTAATCGTTACGGTTGTTGGCAGTAACACCGGCAGTACGATACGGAAAAAGGTCTGCACTCTGCCGCAGCCATCCATTAAAGCCACTTCTTCAAGCTCCAGGGGAATACTTTTGATGAAGCCATGGTAGATAAATACGGCGAGCGGACTGCCAAAGCCAATATACATGTAGATCAGCGACCACTTGTTGTCCAGCAGGCTGAGCGATCCGTATATTTTAACCAGTGGAATCATAATGGCCTGGAACGGAATAATCATCGCAGCTACCATCAGGAAAAAGAGATACTGATTCAGCTTGCTTTTGTGACGAACAAAGTAATGTGCTGTCATCGCCGCAAAAAGAGCAATCAGTAATACACCTGCAATGGTAATGAGCAACGAATTGCTGAAGGCGGATACATATCCCATCTTGTCAAACGCATTGACGTAATTATCGAATTGAAAGGAGCTTGGCAGGCCCAGCGGATCGGAGGTAATTGCCTGATTAGCCTTGAACGAATTGACGATTAGAAGCACAAAAGGAAATACAAACAAAATCATGACAATGATTAATGCAATAAACTTCATCCAGTTGAGAATGCGCGATTGTCCAGCCATCATGCCTCGACCTCCAGTTTTTTGCTGAAATAGACCTGGAGCAATGTAATGGCGGCTACAAGGATAAACAGAACAAAGGCTTCTGCCTGACCCAATCCGTAGTCACGAGCAAGAAAGGCCTGCTCATAAACATGCATGGATACCATCTCTGTGCTCTTGAAGGGCCCGCCACTGGTCAAGGAGACGTTCAGATCATACACCATGAATCCCCGTTGCAGTGACAAAAAGATGCATACAATAAACGAAGGAACCATCAGTGGCAATACAATGCGCGCCAGCATTTTGCGATTACTTGCCCCATCAATGCTGGCTGCCTCCATAACATCCTTCGGCACATTCATCAGTCCTGCAATGTAGATAACCATCATATAACCGGCATACTGCCAAACGGTCACCACAACGAGAGCCCAGAACGCTTTATCCGGATCAGCCAACCAAGAGGTGGAGAACAGCGTGAGATTCATTTTTTGTCCTGCAAAGACGAGTACCTGATTAAAAATAAACTGCCAGATGAAACCTAGCACAATCCCGCCCACCAGATTTGGCAGGAAAAATCCAGCCCGAAACCAGCCCTGTGCCTTCATTCCCCGGGTTACAGCGTAAGCGAGCAGGAAGGCAACCGCATTGGTCAGCACAACGGTAATAAATACGTACTCCAGCGTCATCCCGAATGATTTCCAGAACACGGTGTCCTTGAACACACCGATGTAATTATCCCAGCCAACAAAGTTTTGATCGATGGCAATGCCATCCCAGTTCGTAAACGTCAAATAAATACCATACAAAAATGGAATAATCATCACTGTAGCAAACGCAAATAATGTCGGGCCAGTAAAGATCAGGCGGGTACGCAGACGTGTCCATAATCCTTTTTCGGTCAGCATTGTCAACCTCCACTCTATCCAAATGATTAGCCTAACGGTTATGCCGGAAACAAGTCGAACAGACCTCATGTGGAAGCTGTACGTTCATCATCTCCGGCGTACCGCAAGTCTCTCTCTATGTGCTGCACAGGGCTAAGAATAAATTCCTTTATTTCACGTTGCTCCAGTATGCCTGAATTTCGCTGGCAAGTCCGGCACGGTCAATGACGTCAGCCAAATATTTCTGCATGGACGCACCCAGTTTGGACCAGTGATCCGCAGGAAGTGTACTCATTGATTCCTCGATTTTTCCTGCCTTGATGTATTCACTAATGGATTTGCCAAGTGGATCGGTTGGCTCCAATGTAATGTTGCTGAATGCCGGAATAATACTGGCTTGATTCACCAGGAAATCCTGACCTTTTTCGTTATAAACGATCCAGTCCAAAAATTTCTTCGCTGCTTCCTGCTGCGCTGGTGTGCTCTTTTCCTTATCCAGCAATATTCGTTTGGATACGGCAGCAGAGATTTGCGTATTACCAAAATCATCTGGATTATTGCTCACAGGTACCGGGAGGAAGCCATATTTTCCATCTGCTGTATCAAAGCTTGAAATTTGTGGCCATGCCCAGTTGCCCTGGAACCAGATGCCAACCTCACCCTTGCCAAGCACCTCAGGTCCACGCTCATAGGTTCCAGACAGTGGAGAAGCCTTGTCAATATTGTAAGTTTTCATCAGATCAAATGTATCTAACAAGCCATTAAATACGGCGTTGGAAGCGAGGTCCACTTGACCAGCCTTCAGATCGGTAATGAATTGATCCACCTTCGCACGGTCCGGCGACTGCCCACCATATGCAAGCCCAAGATAATGCGCACCAAGCGACCAATCCATCGGAGATACAATCAAAGGTGATTTTCCAGTAGCGGCGATCTTTTGGAACAGCTCATCAAGCTGTGCAGTGGTCTGTACAGACTTTGGATCAAATGTCCCACCTACCGCCTGATCCAAGACATTCTGGTTATAGATGAATCCATATCCCTCAATAGAGAACGGAAAGGCATAATTTCTGCCATCAAACGTTGTAGCCGCTGTGCTGTTCTCCACAGCATCCTTCATCCAAGACTCGGATGTGAGATCCAGAACACGATCCTTGAATTTCTCGACATCCCCTGTATCCAGCATCATCATCGTTGTAGGGCTGCCGGAGGCATACAAGGCGGACGCTTTTTCAAACGGAGACTGTCCACTGCCTACGGGTACAATTTCAAGTGTGATATTTGGATTTTCGGCATGGAATTCTTTAGCCGCTTGTTCCAACTGACTGTTAATTTCCGACTTGGAATTAAGCAAGGTGATTTTGACACTCTCACTGCTGCTACCCTCTGAAGAGGAGTTGGACTCCGTTGCTGCTTTACTTCCACATGCCGACAATACAAGCATCATAATCAATGACAATACCGATAATTTCATCCATCTCTGTTCTCTTTTCATCTTGTTATGGCCCCCGATCAATAGTTTAAAAGGAAACGCTTACAAATCGAATTATAATGTCAAAGGTTTGACATGTCAATCGTTTGACATATCATTTTAAAAAAAATATCGTGCCTTTATTTTTCCGTTGCAAAAGGACGAATATGAAAAAACGACCTGTATCAGGTCGTCTCTCTCTCCACGATGGTAACCGGCAAAATATGCTCCATTTCGATCTTCTCTTCCGCGAGTTGGCGCCGAATCAGATCAATCGCCAGCTTAGCCATGGCCTCCACCGGCTGCCTGATCGTTGTAATGCCAGGCACCGTATACGCTGCCGCACGACTGTCATCATAACCTATAATAGCGATATCGTCGGGTACCTTGCGCCCACCTAACACGATCTGCTTCAGCGCATGCACCGCCATCAGATCACTCGTAACAAAGAGCCCGTCCACCTCCGGGTGCTGTGCAAGCAGCTTATCCACCAATTCTGTATACTGATGCTGATCAAACACATTCAGATCGGTTTCATGAATCATGACCGGTTTGACTCCATGAGCCTGCAGTGTATCAACGAAACCTGTCGTCCGGCGATTGGACAGCATTTGCAATTCCAAATTACCGCAGATATGTGCCAAATGCCGTCTGTTCTTCGCGAGCAGCAATTCAGCAGCCATAACCCCTCCCTGATAGTTATCAGATGAGATAAACGGGATGTCTTCACCGATCTTACGATCAAAGGTCACGATTGGGGAATGCAGATTCATATACTCATCAACTTCCAGTGTATGACTTCCCATAATAATGCCATCCACGCGATTACCCTTAAGCATTTCCACATATTCACGCTCTTTTGAAGGGTCCATGTGGGAATTGCATAACATAATTTTAAATCCATTCTGGTAAGCATGATACTCAACATAGCTAGCCAGTTCTCCAAAAAACGGATGGGATACATCGGGAATAATCAAGCCTATTACATTTGATTGCTTACGCAGAAGAGAACGGGCAATTTCATTGGGTCGATAGTTCAGTTGGTCCATGGTTTGATAGACTTTGTCCCGAGTCTTCTGACTGATATATCCCCGGTTGTTTAATACACGCGAGACGGTAGTTACAGAAACTCCTGCCCTGAGTGCAACATCATGAATAGTTGCCATAACACCCTCTTTTCCTACAACATTCTTCATACCTTTAACATTATAAACCTATTGCTAACCCTGAACCAAACCCTTGGTACCCGCCCGTTGCTTCATTCCGCTACAATTCTCGCTCTCGGCATGCTATGCATAGCTCCGTGCGTAACATGGACCTGTACCACATACGTACCTGGTTCTTCAAAGGTATGCTGGATTTCATACAGCCCTTCCTCTGACTCATTGGCAGTAATAGCCCCTTGATTCTCCAGTTCGTCCGCTGTCATCATACCTTGTTCCGGAGATACAGTAGGCGGATCATCAAGCTCATTCCAGATCTGGAATTGCACATGGTCAGCATGACTTAACGGTGCATCTCCCTGTGTAAGCTTCACCTGCAACCGTGTTGGTTTATGAAGAGAAGCTTTCTCTGGAACGTCAAGTTTCACCTTGATCATCTCTGGTATCTCGCCTGATTGTGACTGTTCCTCATAAGAGCATCCCACGGTCAGGAGGAGCAGAATAATAAAGGGCATGAACCAACGAGCTTGTCCGCTCATCACCATCTATCCTTTCTTATTAAGAAGATTTTGGTGTTTTGCCGATACCCCACAACATCACGATGATGATAATAAAGGCGATCAGTGCCAGTAATGGAATCGTGATGAAACCAAACCAGTTCAAATAGTCGGTATAACATGGAACCTTACCGCAAGCGACGGCATTACCTGTAGCCGAAAAAATACGCTGGATTGTTACATGATACAACGAAATGCCGCCACCGACGAAACTAAGTGGGAGTACGTATTTGGTGATGCCCACGTCATCCTTAAAGTAGGCAATGCCCAGCAAGATGGTTAGTGGATACATGAATATACGCTGGTACCAGCATAGATCACATGGAAGATATCCCTTGATCTCACTGAAATAGAGGCTCCCCCCTGTTGCAATAACGGAAACGGCCCAAGCAACAAATAACCGGGTATCCACATTTCTCGCTGGGCGCTCCGATTTTGATGATGTACTCATTCCTCTGTCCCCCTCTTCATTTTGCTTATACCAAATTATCATACATCATTCTAGACTTCATCGGCTATTCAAGCGTTATGTAGGTCATTACTCGATGATTATACCAAATATTTGGAACTTTTGGGTTCATTCATGATCACATTGAATATGTTCATCCTGATCCATACCTTTGGACCTTGCGTACGTATTGCCCCAGTCGCACATCGTGTTCAAGACCGGAACGAAGGATCGTCCGAGATCAGTTAAACTATATTCTACTTTTGGCGGGACTTCCTTGAATATTTCCCTATGTACGAGGCCATCACTCTCCAACTGTTTCAATTGGTCGGTTAAGACCTTTTGTGTAATTCCAGGTATCAGTTCATAGAATTCCTTGGTTCGCACCGATTGTTGGCTCAGAAAAAAAAGGATAAGGCACTTCCATTTCCCGCCAGCGATATCCATGAAAATATTTATTCCGGTATTATATTTAACCAATGTGCCGTCCCTCCTCAATAGATACTTTAAAGTGGCTATCCCACTTTTTTGTGCGTTATTTTCTCATTTGTTAATGCCTACTATAATTCAAGGGAGTCCTAAATAACAACGATGGAGATGATCTCATGAGTGTACAATCCGTTTTGGAACATAGGCGTTCCGTTCGACATTTTGATTCAAGTTATACGATACACCCGGAGATTCTCACTTCATTCATTGAATCTGCAAGCAAGTCACCCAATGGGAATAATATTCAAGCGACCCGGTATTTTATAATTGATGACCCTGATCTCCGGAGCGCATTACTACCTATTGCTTACAATCAGCAACAGGTGATCGATGCTTCCGCTTTGATCGTCATGTTAGGGGATTATCAAGCATTTGAAGCGGATAACATCATCAGAATTCACGAAGAAGGCTTTCAGTCGGGCTTTTTTGATGCATCACTCCGAGATTATCTGGCGAATGCGGCACTACAATACTATGCAAATAAATCGGATGAAGAGCTCAAGTTGGAGTTAACCCGAGATGTAAGCCTAGCATCCATGTCATTCATCCTGCTCGCTAATGAGGCTGGTTTCGAAACCATCACAATGTCAGGTTATGATTCCGCTCAATTAAAAGCCAGCTTGAATATTTCTGAAAGATACTTGGATGTCATGCTGATCGCTGTTGGTAAAGCTACGAAAAATGGACATCAAACGGTACGTCATCCTGTTCATCAAATTATGTATCGAAACACAATGACCTCCTTATGATGAACAAAAAGAGCTGCCGTATGAGGCAGCTCTTTTTGTTTTAATCTTATTCAAACGTTGTATTACATCGATTTAGTCAGCGTAATGGAACCATCTTTTTGTGCCCATTTCACGTCCCAGTTCAGAAGTTCAGCAATGAAGCGCAGAGGTACTTGCGTACGTCCATCTTTGTTTACAAATACAGTTGCACCCACATTTTTCTTCACGCCGTTTACTTCCATAACGTTGTTGTTCACCCAGAATTCAAGGGTATCATCGCCAGCCATTACGGTTACTTGTTGTGCTTTTTTGTCCCATTTCACCGTTGCACCAATACCTTCACTCAGGAAACGCAATGGAATGTATGTTGTGTTTTTCCAAAGCACTGGTGTGGTATCCATGTTGGTTGTTTTGTCGTTAATTTTCAGCATTTTGCTGTTCAGTTGCATCCACACCGTTGTCATTTCTGGCGCTGGTGCAGGTGTTGCTGGCTCTTGGAATTTGTCATTGAATTGAGTCACGATCGCGTTACCCAGGGCTTGACCTACACCAAACATCACTTTGAAGCCTTCACGATTTGTTGTGTACGAAGCATCATAGTTACCTGCTGCATATTGATTCAATACGTTTTGTACTTGATTTTCATGTGTTGTCAGTGCTTGTTGTCCTGCTGCTTTTGGCAGATTGCCAGCTGTTGCAGAATCCAGGAATGTAGCGAACTCTGTTGTGAATCCAGCAATACGTTTCTCTACTGCTGCACGAGCAGTAGCATCGTTGTTTTTAACGGCTTTTACATAGTCGCTTTGTGCGTTAACGTGGTTCGTTACCCAAATTTTCTCGAAAGCATTGGCACCATCGTTACCGTAAACGGAAGCAATTGCTGCTTTGAAGTCAGCTGTGTTTCCAGCTTCAGTTGTAATCAGTGCATTGGAAGCGGCTGTACGTCCATCAAATTGCTCTTGCATTTGCAGAGCCGAAAGCGCAAAGTGTTCGGAAGCCAAGTGGTTGAGTGCAGATCTCAGATCAGCTGCTTTGGTATCCGCTTTGGTGTTCTTAAATTTCTCAGGCATTTGTGTGGTAATCGCCGTGGAGAGTGCTTTACTTACATCGAACATTTCTTTGAAACCTTCACGGTAAGCCTTGTATGCATCAGCGTAATCTCCAGCTACATACTCATCAAATACTTTTTGCACGAGATCTTCATGCACTTGCAGAGCCTGTTTGGCTGCTGCTTTTGGCAACTTGCCTTCGGTTGCTGTGCTCAGGAATGTAGAGAACTCATCCACGAAACCGTTGATGTTTGCCTGTGCTTGTTTGATTCCAGCCTGGTTGCCCATTTTGGTTGCTTTCACCAGATCATCTGTGTATTTGTTATGACACGGAAGATGCGTTCGAACTCTTTGGCACCTGCCTCACCGTATAGGGAAGCGATTGCCGGTTGCATATCCAGTGCATTCTGGTCGAGTGCTTTGTAGGCTGCATCTGCATCTTTTGCTCCGTCATATGCTTTGGCCATTGCCGTTACTGCGAGTGCAAAGTGCTCGGACAACAGGTGGTCCAGGTTTGCTCTCAGGTCAGCCGCAGGTGTGTTCACGGATGCTTTCATCATGGTCATTGGTGTCTGTGGTGCGGAAGCTGCTCCAGCGATCCCCGGCATCAACAGTGTCAAGCTAAGTACAGGTGCGATAAACTTCTTCATCTTCATTTTCATTACGTGTTCACTCCTCGATTATGTTTTGTGTATAATTTCTTTCCTCGTCGTCGTCTTCATAGGGTGTAACGCAGGGTTCTCTATTCTGGATCACTCTGTGGGCAAAAAAAATCGCAGCCTTCAGTGAAGAAAGCTGCAAACGCCTGTTGTATCAAGGTTTTTTTGAATTAAAAAAATATAAAATTATAGTGATCTTTCCGATCCAAGACTACATACATACTGTAAGACAGATACTTCATTTACCTTATTTTCTCAACTAAAGCTTACATCAAAGGTTATCCTGAAGTACAATAAAGACATATCATATTATTCGCGAAGGAGGTCCATTCATGACCTGGTTGCCTTATGTTTTAATTGTGGGTATCGCCTTGTTTGGAGGTATTGCTACCATGATCATCGGAAATTCCAAAGCCAATCAGACCAGCAACCCCGAATATGACCGCCGCACAAAGCAAAACCTCAGTAAACTTTCCTATGTGTACGTTGGTGCGATTGTACTTGGTTTTGGCGGACTAATCCTCTATCTTTTTAACTGAAATTATTCGATTCGGCAAAGAATACGTTCAAACACGCCAAGCAGCTTCCGTTTTCGTTCTACATTCTCCGTATATATACACATGTTTACAAGTTGGAGATAATTCAGAATTATTCTGGATATGTTCGGGGTTTAATATAAAGCCATAAGGGACAGCGAGCCCATTAAACAAAACTAACCCCCAACTTGAAGGAGAGATATATGATGAAAAAAAACATGAAGAAATCCGTAGCAACGATGATGGTACTGGGCATGACTTTAACAGGAGCAACGGGCGTATTCGCCGGAACACAACTGGAGAAAATCTCTGCATACCTTAACCATGGAATCAGCTTTAATGTCGATGGCGCGGCTTACTCACCAACGGATGGCAATGGCAACAAACTTGCGCCAATTACTTATAACAACTCCACTTATCTGCCTGTACGTGCGCTTGCCGATGCACTGCATGTACCCGTATCCTATGACGGCAAAAAAGGACAGGTCATTATCGGCCAAGCTACCAGCAATCCATCAGCTTTGACGAATGTAACGTACAGCGCAGCACAAAAAGAGGCGATTCAAAAAGCTTTTGCACAATTCGATGGGTTCGAGACCGCTTATGCCCCTCAGCAGATGATCGCAGGTGACACGTTCAAAAGTGTAGGTGCGGGTGGCGACGGCGTCAGTTTTGTTTTCAACCATATGAAAGTGGATGTGTCTCCAAGAGATTATTCGGACGGTTATACGAGCAAAGACGTGAAACTGTCCAATGGTGTTATTGCCAAATGGTACACACCAGATCAAACGGGCATGCTCACATTCCAACTGGATGATCGCTACGTTACCCTTAGCTCCCCGGATCATAAGCTGAGCCAAGCTCAGTTGCAACAAGTCGCTGTCTCTGTTCAAAAAGCCAACAGCAACAATGATCAAGGGATCACTGCATTCGCAGATGTGAACTATAGCAAACAACAATTGGATAACATTCGCAAAGCATTTGCGAAGTTTGACGGGTTCACAACAGCCTATGCCCCACAACATATGGTTGCTGGAGATACGTTCAAAAGCGTAGGTGCAGGCGGTGATGGTGTAAACTTTGTTTTTAATCGTATGAATGTAACGGTATCCCCTAAAGATTACTCGTTCAGCTATGATGGCAAAACGGTAAAACTGCCTAATGGCGTATCAGCCAAATGGTATACACCAGACCAAACGGATATGCTCACGTTCAAGCTGGATGATCGTTATGTAACTATCAGCTCACCGAATAATCAATTGACTCACACTCAACTGGAGCAAATGGCGGTATCTGTACAAAAAGTGAAATAAACAAAAATAAACACACATCATTTCGGTCCCGCTCCATGAGCTGGGGCTGATTTGATGTGTGTTTTGTATGCTCAAGCTCTGCTACAAAGACCTCTTCCTGTTCGTCTGTCCCTATCCTGCAATTAACTCTCTGCCTTATTCATGACCTGGCGAAGCCAGTAATACCGATGCAAGTCCATGATAAAATGAAATACCACAAAAGCCAGCATAATGTATACACACATTAGCACAACAGCCACAGTCTGCTGTGTAACAAAGGCCAGTGAAATATTGGCCAGAAGATATGCCCCGCCCGTAATCATCGTAATTGTGGCAACAGGCACACCCGTGCTTTTATCCCCTTTTTTACGCTGAGGGGGCTGCTTCAGCTTACGCAAATGAAACTTCACGTACTGGAACAAGGCAAAACCATATACCACAAATGATCCAATGGCGTACCAAGGTGTCGACAGACCAAGTGTCCCGTAGGCAAACTTCTGTATAATCACCATAAATCCCACAGAACAAACAATGCCAAATACGCCTCGGAACAATACATAATTCAGTTGGAGTCTGCGTGGGGCAGCAATCAGGGCAATAGCCCATATATTCATAAAGGCTAGCGGTGGCAAGAGAATATACGCATACAGCGATTGGAACGGGACACTGAACACGGGAATAAGCAGAAATACGTTAAGAAAAAACAGGACAAGTATGCCTGCACTCAGCCGAATACCATCTACCGCATAGATAACATAAGGTGAATCATCATACGGTTTTGAACGTTTATTGTTCGCCATTATAACTCTTCCTTGATAGATTCGTTTCGTCATGACTACAATGCCAGTTCAGCCAAACGAACAACCCTGCGATACACCATCGCATCCATCAAATCCTCCCAGTCGAGTTCACTGGCATTAACGTCTCGATAATAGACCGCAGCAGCAGGCAAGAAACCAACCAGCGGCCCTGTACCACCACATATCAGGCTACCGCCGTCTCCGCCTTTGGGCATTACGTCTCCACCCGAATCCAGTGTAAGCTCATACTTGTAGGGATCACCGGCAAATTTCACTCCGAAGAAATTCGGCAGTTCCAGATCATAAGGACGATCATCCTTTTCTTCCACCCGTGAAGAGGCAGGTTCTGTCGATTCATCCACAATCTCATCCACGCCTTCCAGACTACCAAAGTGCTTCAATCTCATCGTATAGTCGAAGCTGTCTCCCCAGGGAAATAACGTGCGACAACCGCCGCCATAGATATACTCCCATTCGTCTTCGGTCAGCAAACCAAAACCCGCCGCGGCTTCCTCCCTCACAACGTCTTCCGACTCTATTCCTTCGTTGAACCACAGGATTCGGACTTCATTCTCACTTTGGCGAATCAGACGAAATTGTTGATGCAATTCATATTCACGTATTTCCGATTGCTTAAACTGCTCCAGTGCTGACGGGAAATCAGGATTTTCCTGTGCAAATGCTTCCTCCTCGGACACTTCAATCCAGCCAAGTGAGATCAGTTCGCATTCAACAAGCAGCGGCGCAATGTTGACCGTTCTTACAGGTGACATTTGACTCGCCAGAAACGAATCCACGTCCTCCACACCATACTCACTGACCGTTTCATGCAGGTCGGCTGAGGTCTCTTCGTTCATACCATGCTGCCAACGATCCCAGCCGAGCGTTACCCGATCCCCAGGCACAAACACAAATCTTAGCCCATGCTTCGTGAATACACCCGTCTCCATCCGCTGACCAAATCGTTCAAATGTCTCGAGACCCTCATATACCATATCATCTGGTAACGGACGGACAAGCTTACGCATCCATGCCTCTTTGTCCTGAGCATTCAACGCCTGCCACATGTCTCGACTCAATGCTTCCACGACTTCACCCACCCTTCCTTATGCACTTTTACTTCTCTAAAATGCTTTACTTACACAGCAATCTCACTTGTCTTGTTTACATTTTTATTTCCCCGCGGCCTGCAACAGTTCCAGCAATAATTCCTTCCGTCTTCCCTCCGCTTTGCGAGCGAGCGTTGTTAGCTTCTCCACCTTGCCAAAGATCGGATAGAGTACACGTTCCGCTTCAAAATGCTCAAGTTCTTGAATCTGTCTAACCAACAGTTCGAGTATCTCCTCATTCTCCAGCTCGGGCTGAATCTTCAGCTTCAGACTATCGGTCGAACGACGCAAACTGGCGACTAACGCAGGTATGGCTTGAGCCGTTACACCCTGTTGTTCTACAAATGCCGCAATGAACTTATCCTGAATCAACTGATGCTCATCATCCACTTCGCCCATGTAATATTCAACCAGCGGGAAATACCGCTCATCCACGAGCCCCAGCCCAAAGGTTGCATAACTGCCTGGCATACAGCTTTTCTCTCCCTCGGCATCCTCGTAGAACTCAAACTCCTGGATAGCCTCACGCGCATACTCTTCCAGGAGTGGATGCAGCTCCGGGTACTCCAGTGCATTGGCAAAGAATCGGTGGGTATCCGACTTCGCGAGTCCTTTGATCGGCAAATACTGCTTTACGCTGGACTTGAGCTTGATCTTATAACCTTTCGGAAAGCCCTGTTTCAATAAATGAGTGATAAAGGTAAGTGCCTGTTGATAGGCACTTGGCTCTTCCTTACGAATGTGGATGGTCATCAGAGCAAATACATCATTTGCTTTGCATTCCACTTCTTCCGTTTTCACATGAATATCGTCCTTCGCATACGTCCCGCTACCTTCTATCATCATACGTGCTGCACGACGGCTACCGAGTTGCTTCGCGAGTTCCAAAAAAGTCACACCTTTGGGTTTGCTATAACTCGGCTCAAAACGTAGAATCATGACCGCCGCATATAACAGCAGATCGATTGGTTGAGTCCCGGATGTTTGCTGCTCCCCATGCTCGTCCGAATGTTGGCCTGTCTGTGTTTCAATGTTCGATTGAAGCGTTGCTCCGGGCTTAAGTGAATATTCATTGGTACGGTAAGGCGAAGACTGTACATCATAATACTGTGACAAAAACTGATTCTCCGCCCATGCCGTCACCGCACGAGTAATCTCACCACGATGTTCCGCCAGTGCATCCGGACGCGCCTGATTCAACTCTTGAATCCGGTCATACTGCCTGATCGTCCATGCTACATCCAACTCCGGGAACAGCTTTGGATCGAGCAGATGACTCGTCAAAAAGAAGGATTCCAATGGCTTCGTTGGATATGTACTGTTCTCCAGATTCTTGTCTACATAGGTATGAATACGCTCAAGGAGCAGCTGTCTTTTCTCTTCGTTTATCCATTCCAATAAAGTCAGTTGCAGCTTGCCTTCGGTTGTTGGAAATTTCCCTCGCAAGGTGAAGCGGTAGTCAATCAACGGAGTATCTGCCAGCTTGTCCAATCTTCCCTGAACAACCTCTACAAGCTTAGGCCTGATCTCGTTACGTACCTGTTCCTCGGTAAAGGCTCCTGCCTGCTTTGATTTCACATCATCATCCAAACCCAGATCCAGGCTGTCTACCGTGGTCCGTCCAGGTCTGTAATCCAGTACAATATCATTAAAAATACCCATTTGCAGCGTGGTTCGCTTCACAACACTTTCCAAGTCATCCCGCTTTTCCTGTTCATCAAACCATTCATGGATCGTCGTGATCATCTCTTCCATCGCCTGGTCATAAAGTGTACTCATCTAATCTCCTGCCTCCCCATGCATCTTATGATGTTCATCAACCACACTTGAACCTCTATAAATCCCGGATCAATCCGAGGCATCTATGTTATAAATACGTATTGATGTTCGTATATTACCTATTATTTTACTCTCTCAAGCTCACTCGGAACAATAAGGCTTACGCACGGTTGCTTGCTAGTAAGAGAGATCTACGGATTCCTTTTTTTTTCATAACTATGTACGCTCTCGGTATGCCCTCGCTATCGTCATCCCCACGTTGTATAATCATTGTATTCCTTTTCAGGAGGTCTGACAGAATGAGCTACAGCAAATACTTCCCCTTGGAAAACTATTTGAATCAAGTTTCAATCACCCTTACATATGCAGAGCTTGAGGAGATTCTCGGATTTACGTTACCCCCTACAGCGTATAATCGCGAACAATGGTGGGTGAATAATTCCATGAATCATACACAGGCACTATCCTGGTTGAATGCCGGATGGAAGGTGGAAAATGTGATTTTAGGAAAACAAGTAACTTTTGTGCGCTGCGAGTCATAATCGATCTGTACGATATAGATTAATAGTTATAACTCCAAGAGCTCTATTTTTCCATAAACGTTATAGGAAACAAAAAAGCAGGGTAGACTGATGAATTCATCAGTTCTCCCCTGCTTTGTAAATTAATTAACTGTCTTATACCACTCGTTTACTTCGGCGGTAATATCCTCGCCACCCATGGACTTCCACTTCGTTACAAACGCATCAAATTCCTCAATGCCTACCTGACCATAGATGATCTTGCTGAACGTATCTTTCTCCAACTTGTCGATCGCGTCCTTCTTCATTTTCATCGTCTCGGTTGGTGCCCCGGTGAACTTATTCTTAATGGCGTTATCTTTATTCGCAACAACCACCTCAGCGGCTACAAACACTTCCGGTTTGTTGGCAATTTTCGTATTTTTCTCAAAAGGAGTCTCCGGTTCCTTGCCCTTCGCAAGTTCCGCCAGCGTATCCATCATGAGATTTGGAATCCGTGCACCATCATACGTAATTGTATATTTGAGTGGTGATACGCCGTCCTTCACTTCGGCTTCACCAACAACTTTGCCATCCACGATGTCATAGTCATATCCTTGCGCGAAGCCATGTTCGAACTCGCTGCCCACTTCCGGGTTGGCGAAGTTGTCGAACAGATAATTCTGATACGTGAAGAAAATCTCCGGGTTCGCCATGTCTTTGTTAATCAGCAACACCCCATTGCTCGCACCAGAACCATGTTGGTGGCTCTCACCTGTTGGTCCTGTAGGTAAGGCAATGGCCTTGTACGTGGCACCGTCCACATTTTTCTTCACATCATCAATCGGCCAGTTTGGCATCCAGTGTGGTCCCACGATAATGCCTGCTTTACCTGCGGTGAACAATTCTGCTGCCTTGATCTCGTCATAGACGCCTGCTTCTTTGGGCAGGTAACCTTTGGACAACCAATCTTTCATCGTTGCTAGGCCTTCCTTCACACCTGGCTGGATGGAGCCATATTGCAGTGTGCCGTCTCCAGCATCATTCCACTGTCCAGGCATCGTGTTGTACATGCCGAAGATCCAGCCGGATTCCGTCATCCACGTATTGAGCGCATTTTTCATGCCCACGGTCAGACCATACGTATCTTTCTTACCGTTCCCATCGGGGTCCTGATTCGTAAAAGCATCCATGACCGTAACCAGTTCATCCATGGTTTTTGGTTCTTCCAGCCCCAGTTTTTTCAGCCAGTCTTCCCGAATGAACATGACCGAATCGCCGTTGTAGGCATAATCGAAGATTGGAATGCCATAACGCTCGCCCTCATACATGTACGGATACCATTCCTCGGGTGCCGATTCAGATGCCTGTTTCCATGTGTCCGAAGCATACTTGTCAAACAGCTCGCCTGCATTCGCAAATTTGCCGGACTCAATTAATTCCCGTACCAGATTGTAGTCCCCCCGAATGGAGACAATATCAGGCAGTTCTTCGTTAGCGGACAGAGACAAGCGTAATTTCGTGTAAAATGCATCATTGGTCACCGATACAGCCCACGGTGTGGTCAGATCGATGCCAAGTCGTTCCTTGGCCCATTTCGTATGCACATTGTTCTGTGCCGTTTCCCCGTTCTTAAACTTCGTGTCATCATTCCAGGCCCGCAAATAACTCATCTGTACCGCTGGTTCATACTTCCCGTCTTGCAGAGCAAGTGGTGCAGCGGCTTCCTTCGCCGGTTCTTCCTTGGCCCCCGAACTACATGCCGTTACGGCAAACATCGTGATTGCAAGCAATGCCGTCATCATTTTTCTATACATGAACTAACCCCTCCTCAGGTAACTTGGATACCCTTATGTGCCAAATGCACCTCTGCATGTGGCATTATGCACCTTACATGAAAAGGATAGTGCAGCCGGGGAGGCAAACATATATCACAATTTCAATGTTCATATTGATTTGTTAACCGTTCCGAAAATCCTGCGGGGTCAGTCCATAATGTTTGCGGAACACCTGAATGAAATAAGGCGTGTTATTGTACCCCACTTCCTGACCGACTTCATAGATCTTCATCGCCGTATGCTTCAGCAAATGAACCGCACGTTCCATTCTGGAACGGATAATATAATCACTAATGCCTTCACCTGTGGATTGTTTGTACATTTTCGACAGATATACGGGGTGCAAATGCACCTCTCCTGCAATGACTTGTAACGATAGATCCTCGCCCAGATGATGGTCAATCCATTGCTGCACCTGCCGAATCAGCGTTGATCCGGCATCCTGTCCCGCATCGCTTGTACTCTCTTCCCACTGCTGCATCACACTTCTGGTCCACGTTTCCAGACTACGCAGCGAGATACCATAACCATCCTTAAGCAGCTGCTGGTACTGCTCCCCAAGCACATCGGCTAACTGTCTTCCTTCCCGATGAGCCATATATGAGAATGCTGCCGCCAAATAATGAAAGGCCACATACACATGTTCCGGGAACACACTGTTCGACAGTTCGGTAAAGATCTGTTTAATCTTACGGTGTGCATCCTCCATGCGCCCGGCTTCCAGTAACGTCGTTAGACCCGGTGGTTCATACAGCGCTGCAAGAGACTTCAACGTGGCCCCATTGGTTCCCGCCGCCGCATTCAGATGTAATCCTTTGCCCGCCTCGGCTTGCTTGCGAAGCGCACTGACGGCTTGATGATATAACTGTGGCACCTGATCTGGAAAACGTCCCATACGACTAACGGATAGGGAAATGGTCGCGTTCAGATACTGCCTCACACTGTGGATTAACCGTTCTCCAAGCCTTCCCATTAGCATTTCAGGTTCGGCTTGGGTTTGTTTGGGACTCGCCATGAAGACCAGATCATCATAGGCGTCATCCGTATGGCAGAGATGATAGGTACTCCCGTAGATCTCTTCCACCACATTGGAGATGGCGTACTTCATCAATCGAAACGCTTTATGTGTAGGTTGATGGTCATCATATCGGATGAGCAACAGTTGCATTTTATCCTGTGGACGGAACCCGATCTCCAATTGCTCCAGCTTGCCTTCGAGTTCAGCATCCGCAAATTTATGCCCTAAAAGTACATCCTTCATCAGCTCCGCTCGCTTCTCAGGCAAATGTTCCCTTACCGAATACATGGCCCGCTGATGCAGCAATTGTTTCTCACCCTCTAGGCGAATCTGAACTGCAGCCTGCTGCACGGATTCGATCAGTTCTTCATCCCGGACTGGTTTGAGCAGATAACTAACCGTCCCATGTTTGAGCGCCTGCTTTGCATAATCGAAGGAAGCATGCCCCGATAAAATAATACATTTTGTCTGTTCCCACTTTTGCCGGATGTGACTGACCAGATCCAGACCGGACAGACCTGGCATGCGGATATCCGTGATAATAATATGGACCTGATGTGATGCCATATGTTCCAGGGCTTCTTTGACTGAATAGGCTTTGAATACTTGACCAATCCCGTGTTCTCTCCACGGTATGGAGACAGCGATCGACTCTACTGCCGAATGTTCATCATCCACGACCATCAGATTCATCATGCGGTTGTTCCTCCTCAAACCATCGAATTTCTACACTAAGTCCACCATAGGGAATCGCTCCAAAATGAAGCCCAGACGACAGCCCATATCGCGTAACGAGACGCTGGTGCACATTCCACGTCCCTGTTCCAATCTCCTCACCCATCGGTTCATTGATCTCCCGTTCCAATTCGGCAATCTCTTCCGCTGTTAGCGTGACACCGTCATTGTCAACAAACAGGCTATATCTTGTATATTTCCGACCCTCAATATGTTCGGGTACCGCCATCCCCGTTACGACGACATGCCCACTGCCTTCCATCGGTTCGATGCCGTGGATCACCGCATTCTCTACGATTGGCTGAATGAGCAGCCGCGGAATGTGGAGCTGCAGCAGTTGCTGCGGTACGGCAATCTCGTAGGTCAGCCGGTTGGTCCGCATCTGTTGAATGGACAGATAATGGTCCAGCAGCCGGATCTCTTCTTCCACTGTCGTCATGTCATTCTCGCCCCGCGTAATGTAGCGATAGTAGTCTCCCAGACTTAGCGACATGGCAATAACCGCTTCACGGTTGCCGAGCTGGGTCATATTTTTAATATAAAACAGGCAGTTGTACAGGAAATGCGGATTGATCTGTGATTGCAGATGTTTCAATGTGGCTTCCCGTGAACGGATACGTTCCTCGTATACCTTCTCGATCAGTTCCTGAATCTGCTCCGCCATATGGTTGAAGCTCTGGGTGAGATACGCGAATTCATCACGGGAGTGATCGACCGGAATCCGTGTGGACAGCTGCCCTTTGCGAATCTGCTGTAGCCCTCTCATCAAACGATGGATTGGCACCTGAACTTTTCGATACAAAAGCAGTGCAGCCCCGATACTCAGCACGAGCAGTAACAAAATGGAGGTAATAAACATATTTCGGCTCTTGTCCATCGGGGTTAACAAATCATCCAACACCACCGGGTTCACGTATACCGCTTGCAGTTGTTTGGAGTGCACGTAACTGACCAAATATTGTTTACCGCCCACCTCCAATTGATGATTGCCTTCCCTCTCCGGCCTGTTAAAAGGCATATCACGCATAATCGCTTCGACCAGTTCGGGGTCCGCCGTACGATTCAGCAACGGATCGTTACCTGGTACTAGCAAGAAGGGATCTCCTCCCTGCGTTTCTTTGAAATCATCCAACATGGCAACCACGTTCATCGGATCAAAATTAATTTCCATCACCGTTCGCACGCCTGTGTTCATTGGTTTTTCATTCCACTCGTAGTTATCCGTGAAAAAGTAGGTGAAACTCCCCTGCTCCAGCTGCCATTGACCTGGTTGTGGGAACGTCAACATCTTCTCATCGTAGACTGTCCGGCTGGACATGGTGGATAACACAAGTTCCGCTTGTGGCAGGACAATGGTAATATCGTTCTTCCAGCGGCTGGTGGACTGGTACAATGATAATTTGTCGAGAATATCCAGATAGATGCTGTTTTTCTCATATTGACTGGTGGAGTCCGTCATGTAACGGTAGTGCAGGATACTCGGATCTCGCAGCAATGTCAGACCATACAGCGAGAGCTGCTCGATATTTTTATCCACCTGGGAACTGAAATAATTGAACTGGTTCAGACTCGACTGTTGTTTCTCTTCAACGACCATGTCCACATTTGCCTGGTTCGCGTATGTATAGAGCAGCAGAATGGGTACCAGCAGGCAGATTAAAAGAATGACCGTCTTCGCAAATACTGTGAATTTCATCGTTTCACCCTGTTCCTGAATTTGAAGTCGTTCTACACCGAAGTCCTATTTTATATTGAAAACCCTTACATTTCTATATGATTTTATGTTCCCTCGCTTTCCTGTGACTTGAAATCCTCTGTTTCCATCAACAAGTTAATATTTCAACATCCGCATTGAAATGTTGTTCTATAGTCGACCCTTCTCCGTTGCTATAATTCAGTTGCTCCACTCTGTGCTGAGGCTTGCTCGCCTCATGTTGCCTGGGCTGGACGAGATAAAGGAGGGACCCTGATGGCTATCGAACAACCGTTAACAACCAATACGCCGGTGCGAAAAATGACACCCCATCCACGCAAACGTACCCGCTGGAATTTCAAACGTACATGGCCGCTGCATCTGATGCTGCTGCCTGCTGTACTGCTCACTTTACTGTTCGCCTATGTGCCCATGGGCGGCATTATTATTGCTTTTCAAGACTTCAAACCGTGGCTGGGATTCACTGGCTCCAAATGGGTAGGCTGGGATAACTTCCGGTTCATGTTCGAATATCCCGACAGCGTTCAGGTCATCTGGAACACGGTGCTAATTGCTTCGATGAAAATTGTGGCCGGACTTGTGGCCCCCGTAGTGTTCGCCATTTTGCTAAACGAGATTCGGAACTCTACGTTCAAACGTTTCTCACAGACCTTGGTGTATCTGCCACATTTCCTGTCCTGGGTTGTCCTGGGCGGCATTCTGCTCGATATGTTATCACCGGAAGGTGGGCTGGTAAACCAGGTCCTGGCCGCGGCTGGTGTTGAACCGATCTTCTTTCTGGGAGATGGCGACTGGTTCCGTGTAACGGTAGTTGTCAGTGATGTGTGGAAGGAGTTTGGATTCGGGATAATTGTATTTCTGGCAGCACTTGCGGGCATTAACCCGGCATTGTATGAGGCTTCAGAGGTGGATGGGGCAACACGACTCAGACAGACACTGCATATTACCCTGCCTGCACTCGTGCCGATGATTATCGTGGTAGGTACATTATCGCTGGGCAATATCCTGAATGCAGGCTTTGACCAGATCTTTAACCTGTACAATCCGCTGGTATATGAGAAAGGTGATATTATCGATACCTTTGTCTATCGGATGGGAATTCTGAATGGCAAAATGAGCTTTGCGACCGCTGTTGGACTATTCAAATCATTTGTCGCGATGTTCCTGGTCATCTCTGCGTACCGGATGGCGTACAAAATCGCCAATTACCGTATTTTTTAAGGAGGAATCAAGGTGTATCACAAAACAACCGGGTACCGTATATTCAATGGCTTTAACCTGATATTCATCGCGGCCGTCTCGATCCTGTGCATCCTGCCGCTGGTCCACATTCTGGCGGTTTCCTTCAGTGGTAAAGCGGCAGCATCCGCCAATCTGGTGACACTTTGGCCCATTGATTTTACGGTGGATGCCTACACCAAAACATTTGGTAACAGTAACTTTCTCAGCGCGCTTTGGATTTCAGTTCAACGTACCGTTCTTGGCACACTGCTCAGCATGACACTTGTTTTCCTGACGGCTTATCCGTTATCCAAGGAAAGTCTGCACTTTAAAGGACGTTCGTTATATGCGTGGTTTTTCATCTTCACGATGCTGTTTAGCGGGGGATTGATTCCGTCCTATATTTTGATCCAGAAGCTTGGACTGATTAATACGATGTGGGCTCTCATTTTGCCAGGCGCGGTGGCTGTCTGGAATCTGATTCTGATGATGAACTTTTTCCGTAACGTGCCAAAAGAGTTGGAAGAAGCTGCATTCATTGATGGAGCCAACCATATCACAACCCTGTTCAAAATCTATCTGCCTGTTTCCATGCCCGCCATTGCCACGATCTCCTTATTCACCATGGTAGGTCAATGGAATTCCTGGTTCGACGGGCTGATCTATATGAATGATGCTTCCAAATATCCACTCGCCACGTTAATGCAGACCATAATCGTACAGCAAGATTTTTCCAACATGAACGTGGATGCAACGCAGCTCCAGAATATGTCTCAACGTACGGTGAACGCGGCTCAGATCTTTATTGGCGCTCTGCCGATTCTGCTCGTATATCCGTTCTTGCAGCGTTTCTTCGTCAAGGGGATTGTGCTCGGGGCGGTAAAAGAGTAAGGCAAACACATGGAATCCCTTCTTGGAATTCTTTGTTCAGAAAGATCATGATTTCAGTTGATTCGAGATCTTTCTCCCGCGAGTTGCGTTGTTATATTCATTAATTAACTCATCCAGCACCATGGATTGGCGAATAACCTCCGGATGCCATAGTTCCGGGTATTGAGCTGCAATCTGGTAGAGCCTTTGCCGTGCATGTTCGATACATTCCTGAATGGTTTCCGGATTATGTACCATACTCCCGCCCCCTGTTGTCCTTGAATATCATCATCCAAAAAAGACCATCTAATATAATATTCGGAACAAGAGGGGATTTGGATTACCCCAAAATTAAAATTTTGGTTATTTTTTCTTGTAAAAGTTATGATTAGCGTGGATCACATGAGTTGATGTACATATATGTTCAATACAAATAAACCGGATCGGCTGCGGCCTGTCCGGTTTTATTCCTGCTGAGTTTTTCAATTTTCTCTATCATGCTCCAATTATCTTAATCCAACATCCTTAAAACGATTGCCTATCGTCTCTGGAAAGGCACGTTTAATCGCATCAATGGCACGTTGTTCCGTAGCCCCTGCCTTCCGGATAAGCTCAATTACCCTTTGCACACAATCTGGCTCTCTCGAATCCCAAGAGATGGAGTTGTCTATTTCCTCAATGATCATTGTGTACAGGTTTGCGAGTAGCTCATACTCGTCTATGACCTGGTCCATTTGAATGGACAGATGCTTAAGTCCTGCAACATAAGAGGCAATATCCAATCTTGATTTGGCATAATAGCGAAGTACAGTTGCCACTTGTTCTGCTTCATATGTTCCTGACTGCAATACAGCAGCAATAGCATCATACGCAGCCGCCCCACAGGCATAATCTTGGGGCGGCAGCATATAGTCATGGGTTTCCCATTTGTACACGGCCTGGATTAACGATTCCTTGCAGACTTCCCATAAATCGATAGGTGCAAAGGCTTCCAGAATCTGATAATACCAGTAGGGTGTACTGTTCCTCCCAAACGAATCATAGGGCAGACGAATGATTTCATCACCTTTACTTTTACAGATGAATAACACCCGTTCCGCATCATCATATCCAGTAACAATGACAAATTGATCGTGCCAGAGAATCGCACCTACGCCCCGGTCAATGGAAGCTTTGATATCCAGCAGAGCCTGTTTCTGATAGAGCGGAAAGGTTGGTTCGAACGAAAAGCCCGCTGCCTGGCTCGCCGTCACACCAATGAAGTCAGCTGCGACAAAGTTCTCTGCCATCCAATTGTATGTCGAAATTGATTCTGACGTCAGACGCCGATCCACTACTAATCGGAATGCACTTGCCGTCATGCCTGCAATCATGTGGTGTGGGAAAACCGTCCACTGTTTATGTAATAAAATGCGAAACAACGCATCTGTATACGCGCTCACACCGCTCCATGATCTACATTCATCAGCAGAATTCACAGATTGCGGGGATTGAATCCAGTCCTGCAATACTACTTTTGTCGCCATTATCCTTCACTCCCTTCCTCTCTCATCCTATCGTGCGGAATGTGCTCCCCACCGTGGTATAGTGGACCTTTTACGGTCAGGATACTTCCTGGATATCACTCGAAAATAATCAATGGCCTGCTCTTCCAGTGCTTTCGCCTTCACGAGTACCTGTGCTAGATCTTCTGTGGTATCTGGTCGCAAGACACGTCTAACCTCCTGCTGATCCATATATCCTTTCATTTGGTCAATTAACGTCCCAAGCTGTTCATAACATGCACAAGCCTGGTCCAGTTCGTTCCATATCCCTCGAACACCCTGCAAATACATCCTTATTTCGGTTCGCGAATGGCAGAAGGATTCCAAAATATAACCTGCACCGGATTCATCGAAATCCCTACTCCGCAGGGCCTCCACCCACACATCATATGCCTTTTTACCTGAAGCAATATTCTGATCAGGTAACAGACGATAGGGAATATCCCAATCCTCAATCGCCAGTCGCAGGGATTCCAGCAGCATCTGTTGTTCAGGAATGCGGACCTGATCACCAAACACCTGACAATACCAAAATCCGGTAAAGTTTAAGCCGAAATTGTCATACAACAAAATCTGCGGTTCCTTGCTCCATCCGTCTTGCACATAAAAGATGCGGTCACTGTCATCATATCCATGAATAACACCGAACTCAGGAATCCAGTAAATCACACCAGTGCCTTCATCAATACTCCGTCTCACCCAGTTCACTGCATCCTGCTGGTAATAACCGAACGTGGAATGACGTGTACGTCCCCCATCCCAGATCGTGAATATCCCCAGGTTATCAACTCCGGGACGATGTGCTTCCCCCCATTGCCCATACGCTGTAACCGACATGGGAAGTAGTCTGCGATGCACCGACAGCTTGAAAGCCATGCCCGTAAATCCGGCAAGTACAACCTTGGAACCTTGAAACTGGCCCGAATGGGTTAGTATCGCATGTAGACTATCGACGTACGATTTGGACTCCCGCTTCATGATGAGGTTATCTAAAATATTCTCAGCCAAGGACGGATCTTCTCCTCTCTATGCTGCTTTATTCCACGTTTTGCTTACGTTGTATCGAGAGTCTGTCAATTAATCCTTCTGCGCTTTGCTGAAGCTTGCGTCTAAGCCACCCAGGAGACAATAGTTCCTCCCATTCACTAATAAACAAATGCTGCAAGAAAGCGTCCGTGTCATAAAATTCAATTGAATAAATCTGATCTTGCCTAGACTGGATACGATATCCTTGCCATAGGTCCATTTGCTGCAATTCTTTCAAGCGAATCTCAGCTACAAACGGTTTACGCACAGGCAGTGGTTCTTCCCATCCACCTAGGAGCGCATCTGACCTGTACTCAAATCTCTCATCCAAGATCGATACATGAACAATGCCCTCCAAGCGAATGGCCACTTGCTGTACAGGGTCTGCTTCATAACCCACCACGTAATCGGCGTTAAACTGGGATATCATCTTTAATGGACACAAGGAAAACTGCCGTTCTCCATCGTGATCCCTGTAATGAATATGTACTCTGCGCAAGTCAGTTATGGCATGGGACAATAATTCAAAGAATTGCAGTTGTTTCGGTTGCACCGAAAATACCGGAAGCTCACTACTTCCCATCGGTTGTTCCTCCAACGTAAAACGCTCCAGCAAATGTGCTACACGTTTCACTGCGTCTGCTTGATCATAATCGTAATGTCGATATCGATGCGCCAGATATTTCAGCACACGCTGCTCTTCTTCGGTCATATACAAATGGGGCAATCGAAAAGTCTGATCCTCATAACAGTAGCCCCGATATTTTGCCATATACACCAAAGGGGCTCGCAAGGAACTTGCCATATATTCAATATCACGCTGAGCCTGACGACGGGAGATTTCAAATTCACGGGCAAGCCAGCTGCTATTCGGAAAACGTCCACCCCGAATCTGTTCGTCAAACCAGTGAATCCGATGCATGTTACTCATCTTCCCGCCCCCATCTCATCCATTCCTAATATATTCGATTATATCAAAAGACATGGCCCGTTCCGAAGAACAGGCCAGTTATGTTATACATGTGCCTTATCCACTCTGGATTGCACGGCTTTGAAACATTTCTTGCATACTTTCAGACTTGTACCGTCTGTTTTTGTTTGCGTATACAACAATTTAATTCGGGTACTGCTACACACCGGGCATGTTCCCCGGCCCCTGGAAGGAAGACTCCACAAGACGCGTCCTCTTTTAGTTTTTGCCAATGGTTGTGAACCTCTTTTCGATATGGTTTGTGTGTTCACCGTTATTATAGAGGGCATGGTACGACACAGAATGTCGCAGCAGTATTAGAAGTATTTCAAAAAGTCCCCAATTGATCACGAAGTAGACCACGAAGCGAACTCGACATCGAATCTTGCGTTCACCTTCGGAGTCCGGTGCTCATGTATGTTTGCCTACACTCCGCTCCTCCTCCTTCAGGTTCTCGCAACCTTCTCGGTGCTGAATCGTTGATTTTTTGAACCGAGTTTAAAAAATAAAAATGTCCCCTCTTCGACCTGAAGAAAGGACAACATTTAGGAAAGATCTGTGCTCGTCTGAGCTGCGGCCTGCAATAACGGTTGCAGGAGTCCCGGAAAGCGCGTTTCCAGATCATCGGATCGCAGGGTGAGAAAATGCTGTGTGCCCTGCACTCTGACCCGAATAACTCCGGCTTCCCGCAGGGTGCGAATGTGGTGCGACATCGTTGACTTCACAACAGGTGCATGAAAATGACTGCATGGCTGCTCCCCGCTTCTCGCTGCTTCCGCAACAATCCCAAGACGGGTCGGGTCGCTTAACGCATACAATACGGAAGAAAGTTCAATATCTGACACCTGTGGATGATGCAAAATTTTCATACTGTAGTCTCCTTTTCTCAGACTATCCATTGTATTTTAACACACATCCATGATATATTTCTAATGTTCGACACCAATCGAACTTTAATGATTTCGTTATGTAACCCCTGCTGTTAGGCACGGGATTGACATCATATTACATTTTGCAAATGTTACACACCGTTTCTGAAATGTTGCGAAATACACATCACTTTAGGAGGTTTTTATGAACAACACCGCAACCGCATCATCAGGGGAACGGACCGGAATACAGGAAGGATTAATTGTAAGCTTGCTTGGCTTCACCGTTGTACTCGTTGTTATGAATACAATGATGTTTAATCTGGCCCTGCCCAAAATTGCAGCTGAATTTATGCTTACATCCGTCGCTTCTTCATGGATTGTTACAGGGTATTCCATTGTATTTGCCATTTCCTCGATTACGTTCTCACGTCTATCGGATTTCATACCTATTCGTACATTATTCACGACCGGGCTTACGTTACTTGGTGCGGCATCCGTTCTCGGGTTCTTCAGTAATCATTTCATTATTTTGCTCATTGCACGTCTGATTCAGGCTGCAGGTGCTGCTTCGGTTCCGGGGCTCGCCATTGTGCTGATTACCCGGTACATTCCACATGATCGCCGGGGTAAATCGATGGCTGTCATCATGTCTGCCAGTTCACTGGGGCTTGGACTTGGTCCCGTCATTGGCGGAAGTATTACTCAGTTTCTGGGATGGCATGATCTGTTTATCGTTACGGGATTAACGTTATTCTTGATTCCTGTATTCTTCAAACTGCTCCCGCGGGAAACACCGCAAAAAGGTTCATTTGACCTGCTGGGTGCCGTGCTTCTTGCCATCGGTACTACGGGTGTGCTGTTATTCCTGACTTCCCGTCAGTGGTACACGCTTGTTATCGGTGCTGCGGCACTGCTTCTGTTCTGGCTCCGAATTCGGCGCGCGGCAGATCCATTTGTTCAACCTGCTTTGTTCAAAGACAAAAAATATATGATGCTCAGCTCGCTGGGGATTGTATCGTACATTAATAACTTCTCAACGTTGTTCCTGTTACCGCAAATTTTGGCACATCTATATGGACTGACACCTGCTCAATCCGGGCTTGTCATCTTCCCGGGTGCAGTCGTGTCCATGCTGCTGTCCAACCGGATCGGCCGCATGATTGACCGACACGGCAATACGTTGCTGTTGAAATTTGCACCATGGCTGCTACTGGCAGCTGCCGGGTTATTCGCCTTATTTGCAGACAATAACATCTACGCCATTATGGCCGTGTATGTCCTGCTCAGCGTTGGCTTCTCTTCCCTAACCACCAGCGTGTCCAATGAATTGTCTGGCAATCTGACCATGGATCAGGTGGGCGCAGGTATGGGACTGTTCCAACTTAGTCAGTTCTTCAGTGGTGCCTTCAGCGTTGCTGTTACTGGCGTAGCATTGACTGCGATGCAGAACATGCCACTCTCCTCAGCGTACACCAATATTTTCTGGGGCATGACTGTGGTCGCACTGGCATCCGTTATTTTCTCTCAGGTGTATTTGAGAATGCAGTCACGGAAAGTCACGGAAACAAGTAACCGGATTTAATATCTCATAATAACTCGTTACATCGTCGTATTTATCTCAAAGAAACCAGGTGAGGGCCACTTCAGTCCAAACCTGGTTTTTCAATGTATATCAAGAAGGATCGTCAGCATTTCTGCAACAATCCGTAGTGTCACTCCTCTAGTTGAGAGCAGCTCTGCTAATCAATCTGACCGGCTTCCTTCTTGTCTTTTATTGAGCTTTTTTTTCCCGTTAGCTCAATTATCCAGCAGATAAGACTACACTGCCGTCTTTGTCATTGGCATAATTTATTCCGCTTTCACAAGTTCTTTTCTTTCCCACTTTTACCTCATATACATTGACTCGCAAGCAAGGATACGTTATTTCTGTTTGGGTCTTTTTATTTTTTTTCAATCTACTTTGAAAGTGATTATTTCACCAAATGACTCAACGCTCTTTTCACACTCAAAATATATTGTGGATTCGGTTACACAAATTGCAAAATTCCACATTTTCCTTCCTGCACGTAGAACAGGTACTCAATACGTCGCTTTTGGTGCAAAATGACCTTGATTCTTTAGAGCATAGTCAAAAAAACGAAGGATGAGTTCATTTTGAGTTTCAATCGCGTAATATTTATCGATATCTGCTTTTCTGCCTTCATGCAACAGGTTGGCCAATATAGGCGAGAATAAAGGTAGATCAGTTAAACTTAAATGTTTTGCGCCTTTAAAATGAACGTTGTATGCATCTTTAAAATTTTCATTCGAAATACGATTCGCAATATACGGAGAACTGCTGTAGAGCTGTATCCACACATCATCCGAATAAACGTTTAGAAGCGGGATGGTGAAAGCTTCGGATTTTGCAGTTATTTCGTTCGTAACCTTATCATACACAAGCTCGCTAAAGAACGGAGCATCTATATTTACTACGGCGTTAATGTCATCGCGTTCTCTGCTCAGTGCCACGCTTGCTGCACCCCCCATAGAATGACCGAAGACACCTATTTTCTGTGTATCGATGCGTTCATATACTGAATCTTTCTTTTGCTCGGCTTGTTCCAGAATCGTATCCATGACAAAACTCATATCATCCGTTCTCAATTTCATCCATTTTTGAGTAAGCTCGTAAAACTCACCAAGTGAATAAACCCCATCTTTATTTGCATTGTTGACTTCTTGCATGTACTCGGGATTAATCGTCACGACTTCTCCATCCTCGGAAACGGTATAAAATGAATGATAGGGATGGTCAATCGAAACGACGAAATATCCGTGGCTCGCAAGTTCTGTAAAGGTAGAAGTGTTGCTTGCTTTAATACCGAATGCTCCATGGGAGAACACAAGCAAAGGATAGGTTCCGTCTGCCTGTTCAGGATACCAAAATTCCACGTTAACAGACCGATTGTCTTCCTGATCCGTAAATTCTTCGATTCGATTCTTGTCTGTATAGCTGTATGTGGCAGTAGTCACTACATACGGACCTGTCACTAGCGGCAACCTAAACTGTGGAAAAAGTAAAACAGGAACTAGGGTAACAACTACGGTCAGTGTTAACAGAAGGAACTTCCATATCGTAGAGAACGCTTTGTAACGCGAAGTGTGTGTTTGTTTTCGCAGAAGTGCAACCATTTCCTTGAACGCTAATATAAAGAGCAAGCATGCAAACAGCCCCCAAGTGTACTCCCATACGACAACCTTCCCCAAGCTTAGCATCATGAATCCTATAAACATTGCGATTCTCGTCCAACTCTTTATCTTGCTGCGGCTTTGCTTGGTTGCAATGGAATAAACCGCAATTGCCAGCTCAGAGACCAAAGTAACGACAAGTATTAAAATCTCCATAAGGCTTCTCTACTCCTCCTCCAACTTTTTATGAGTTCATCATAATAAATGCAAGAGCAGGTGTATACGCATAAACGATAAGCTGTAGCTGAGAGCCAATAAGTTGTAAAAACAACGCAATGAAGTGTACTTACGCTGCAAATACGACTTTATTTAGGAGCAGTTTGTGTATATCTTCTAAACCTTATTTTTAAATGTTTGTAGTCTTTCATTGATCTTTTCAGCTTCCTTTTTGTCATTCTTATACGTTAGTAGGCGAACGATAGCGTATACTGTGGCAATTTGCAAAGCCAATAAAAGTATACTGAAAGTACCGTTTACAAGATTCAATATGACAGCCAGAGAAATTAATAGGGCTTCCAGAAAAAAGAAATGTAAAATCACTCGGAGGCGCATTTTATTCTCGCTAATGGCATGCGGCGTATATAAAATAATTCCGGTCAAAGTACCCAGAAAAGAGAAAGCCATAATTGTAAAAATAGTCTGTAATTCGAAACTTGCATCAGGAGCATAGATTTGCCGTAAAATAGCGATGATTATCATTATAGAAGCGAATATAATTAAGAAATCTCTAATCATTTCTTTTATGAGCTCGGAATACTTCATATAGGTCCCCTTTTATAATCCAAGTATGTGTTTAAGCGTTGGCACATACTGCCGTGATATGACTACCTTCTCCCCATTATCCAATATTGCTTGAAAACGGCCACTGATGGACGGATGAACACTGGAAATCTTAGCTATATTTAGAATGGTGGATTTGGAGGCCCGAAAACAATGTTTCTCTTGGCAAAGTTCCTCCAGTTCATAAAGCTTTTGTTTGACCTCATGAACGGTGTTCTTACAATACGCAAACACTTTTCCATCAACAGCTTCAAAATAATAAATATCACTAATTTTGATGCGGCTAATCTTATCTTCATGATAGCCAAGTATCATGAGCGTTTCGGTTTTTACTTTATTAACGAGCTCATGTATTTTTTCGTCTACTTGGTGACACCTGATGAGGATCTCCTCTTCTTCTGTGTGGTCTATTACTTCAATGAAAATTTTTATAAATATCACCCTCGAAAATTCGAATTAAAACTTGTTAACATTTATAACGTGAATCATATAACGAAAACGCGTAAGCTTCTACTTAAAACTTAATTCCATACATAGGACATTTCCCAGTGAAAGATGACGGACTACGAAGGCCAATTGGTCGAGAACCGCTCTGAGAGCCTGCATTCTAGGGCTCGTCGCCTTTGTAATCATTCCACTAACCTTTCACACAGACGCAAAAAACAAAACAACCCCAAGGGCGCATCATCGTGCTCCTTAGGGCTTCTATTAGTGATAATTTTTTTCTTCTCTAGTAATTTATTTACTATTCAAACAAGTCCAGACGAAGACGCTTCAGGCTCGTATGTTTGATATACCATTGGCCATCGATTTTAACAAAAGTCTCGTGGTAGTGCCCAAATCCGTGGAAGGATTTGTTCTCATTGCCCTCCGGGAACGTGACCCAATCTTCCATTGGGGAGATGACCTTTGCTTCGTTCTCAGATACAAATTCAACTTCGGCGCTATGTACATGATGCACAGTTACGGCAACATCCACCAGATCACGGAATACTTGTACGATCGTATCACGGCCTGTTAATACCGGAATTGGATTGCCCTCTGTGCTGAAATCGGCCACTGCATCCGGAGCAAACACATCACCCAAGGTATCCCACTGCTTCGTATCAATATAACGGCAATAACGCGCCTTGGTGTTCCTAATGTTTTCAAGCGCGAGCAATTGTTCCAGTCCTGTGATCGTTGTTTGGCTCATGTGTTGTCCCTCCAGAGATGTAAAATGTGATGTAATATTAGGATCATGTATGTATGCATACTATACCTTCCTTATTGTACCATTCGCCTTCTATTAGGTACAACGATACAAAAAAATCTTTCCTTACCTCTCGCGAGGTTGGGGAAAGATCACTTCTAGTGCAAGTTACAGGGAATGTGCACCCTTCATCTGGGAAGCCAGTTCTGACATTTTTTTATTGTTCAAAAAACTTTCCATCTCTTCTTCCGCCTGCACCATCACCTGCTGGATCAAACAGCCTGCGTTATGATTCTGGGAACATTCGAACAGGGACGCCTGACCTTCAATCGCATGAATGATCTCCAGAAAAGAAGGATCCGGATTTTTACGACTAAGCCGGTAGCCGCCATTGGCGCCAGAAGTCGATTCGATCATGCCCGCCTTAACCAATTTGGTCAAAATTTTGGACAGATACGTTGGTGATACCTTCTGCAATTCTGCAAGTTGGTGTACACTAACCAGCTGTTCGGGGGCAGTGCTTACAAGATGAAGCATCGTATGCAAAGCATAATTTGTCGCTTTTGAATATTTCATGAGGGCACCTCATTATACACGGATTTAATTTATCCATAATAGACTTGATTGAGCTCTCTGTCAAACCATTACTCTTTAAGCGCTGGCAACATCGAAAGGATACGGGTTAATTGTGATACAATCCGCGGTAATCCGTAGGTGTCATCCCCTCATGGGCCATAAACTGGCGATTAAAATAACTGGCATTGGGATACCCTGCTTCCTCCGCGATTTGTCCAATGTTGGCCGTAGGCCGTTCGAGTAACCATTGCTTCGCCATCTGTAGTCGTGAACGAGTGATAAATTCCATGGGCGTCATCTCCACAGCACTCTTAAACATTTTGCAAAAGTAATACGAACTCACACCTGCGAGATCCGCCCAGTCCTGTAACAGGAAAGGTTGACAGGCCTCCTGCTGCATCTGTGGGAGAAGTGCAAGAACCCGACTCTCCGCCTTACTTGTGGTACGTGTACTCTTTAAAGGTACTGCATGCTGCACGAACTCGGCGAGTACGGCATAGGTCAGTGTGGATAGCTGAGCCGGACGCAGCATGGTGTTCTGTTCCGCTTCAGTGAGCAAGGCCAGATGAGCCTCTTCCCAAGAGCTGCGTTGCCGCAGTGTCCACAATAGATTGCGATGTAACCCCCGCTCGATCATATAATCATGCAGACGTTCACCGTAAAAATGAACCCATCGTACATCCCATGGATCATCTTCACTACTATAATAATGCTGCCGCTGCTGCGGGAAATAGAGAAACGCCTGACCTGCGCGAAGCTCATGCACTACCCCGCCCACTTCCACATATCCCTTGCCTGAAGCGACGTAGTGAATATTAAAGTTGTTCAGTGCGCCAGCCTCACGCAATACGGAATGCTGGACGTGGTCCATATAATGTCCAACGGACTCGGGATAACAAAAATATGGAATATCCTGCAGGGTAAGCAATACGGTTTGTCTCATCATAGCCGGTTCTCCTTGATCAACAATATTGTGTTAACTAACCTCAATATATTATCATTTTAATTCATTGGTCTATTCTTTATAATCACAATATACATTCATACACAGGAGGATACAACACATGAATTCAGTTCAAAAATTGCGTTGGGGCATTCTTGGTAGCGCTAGCATTGCTGTGGAATCCGTCATTCCAGGCCTGCAGCAATCCGAGTTGAATGAAGTAACCGCGATTGCCAGTCGAGACGAAGATAAAGCCAAACAGACTGCCGAACAACTTGGGATCGACAAGGCTTATGGCAGTTATGAAGCTTTGCTCGCTGATGATTCCATTGATGCCGTATATATCCCACTGCCGAATCATCTTCATCGGGAATGGACGATCCGGGCTGCTGAAGCAGGCAAACATATTTTGTGCGAAAAACCACTGGCTCTGACAGAACAGGAAGCTCAGGAGATGGTTCAAGCTTGTGCAGATGCAGGTGTGCATCTGGCTGAAGCATTCATGTACCGCCATCATCCAAGATATGAGCAGATCCGAGATATCATTGCCAGCGGTGAGATTGGTGAGATTCGTGGTATGCACAGCACATTTTCATTTAATAACTCCAATGCATCCGGCAATGTCCGCTTTCGGCGGGATTGGGGCGGAGGTGCACTGTATGATATCGGATGTTATTCCATCAGCGTAGCACGTCTGCTGCTTGGTCAAGAACCAAGTGCAGTTACCGTTATTGGCATGTTCTCCCCACAACATGATCAAGTTGATATGATGGCTTCCGGACTGCTGGAATTCGATAATCACGTTGGCGTGACGTTTGACAGCAGCATGTGGGCAGCATTCCGCAACACGCTGGAGGTATTGGGATCCGACGGGATTATTGAAGTCCCTTCGGCATTTATCAGCGGACAGGACCGCAGTTCCAACTTCTATGTAACGGCTGGTGGTGAACGCAGAGAGATTGAAGTCCCGAAAGTGAACCACTACTCTCTACAGGGAGATGATATGGCACGTGCTGTACTTCAGGGCAAGGATCTGCGCTTCGCCCCTTCCGATGCGGTAGCTAATATGAAAGTACTGGAAGCTTGCCTTCGTTCAGCGGAAGAACGTACACGAATTACACTATAATTGAGAGGATGAACTGACTTATGGAATATATCGAAATTGCTGGTGCAGGTAAACGTGTCTCCCGATTGATTAAAGGAACCGATTATTTCGTGCATAATGCCTACGATAAAGCAGCTACGAACATGGATGCTTTTCTGTCGATTGGCGGTAACACTGTAGATACAGCTCATATCTATTGTGGTGGACAGAGTGAAGAAGTCCTTGGTCGTTACATGAAAGAACGTGGTAACCGCGACCAGATCGTCATTCTCACCAAAGGCGCGCATCATGACCAGAATGGACCACGTGTGAACGCTGATGCCATCCGCAGTGACTTGATGGAAAGTCTGGAGCGTCTTCAGACAGATCACGTAGAGATGTATGCCTTGCACCGGGATGATCCCAATACCCCTGTCAGTGTCATTCTTGAAGCACTAAACGAACATATTGAATCCGGTAAAATCGGCGCAATTGGCGCCTCCAACTGGACTTGGCAGCGGCTCGAGGAAGCCAATGCGTACGCTGCGGCAAGTGGCCTGAAGGGCTTCACCTTCAGTAGTCCAAATCTCAGTCTCGCCAAAGCAAACGAACCGTTCTGGGAAGGCTGTGTGTCAGCAGATGCAGAAACGCTGGCATGGCATGAGCAAACCAAACTACCATTGCTATCCTGGTCCTCTCAAGCGCGTGGTTTCTTCACTGGAAGATTCACACCTGAAGTTCGGGATAACGAAGATCTGGTGCGTGTATTCTACAGTGATGATAACTGGGAACGGTTGCATCGGGCTGAACAATTGGCTAATTCGAAGAAAACATCACCCATTCAAATTGCACTCGCTTATGTATTGAATCAGACGTTCCCAACCTGTGCGCTGATCGGTGCCCAGAATCAGGCGGAGCTGCTGTCCTGTGACGAAGGTTCCCGCATCACGCTGACTCCCGCTGAAATAACATGGCTGGATCTGGGCAGTGATGTACCGGCTGGCATCTAAAGAAAGTTAATCATTCATCAACAAATACAGAAGGACTTACCCCAGAGCACATCTCTGAAGGTAAGTCCTTTATATCATAGATTAAGCCATATAGAATGTTAGAAATTGCACTATCCTTTGTATGGATTACAGTTTAACGATCTGACCTGTTTTCTCGGATTCGAAAGCTGCCAAGATCACTTGCAGGGAACGCAAGCCCTCTTCCCCGGAAATCGCTGGAGGTGTTTGGGTTACAATCGACTCTACAAATGCGTCAATTACACCACTCGGCACTTGTTTCTCGTTGGTAGCCATGGCACCAACTTTGTACGTCTCAACTGTACCATTGGTCAGCTCAACGATAACTTCATCGCCTTCCACTGTTCCGATCTTCATAACACCATTCTCGCACCACAGCACTGTACTGTTGTCTCCAGCTCTGTATTGTGTCCAGCTTGCTACGAGCGTTCCGATCGCTCCACTCTTCATACGCAGCAAACAAGTTGCGTTATCATCAACTTTAGTGCCTTCCTTGTGCAGTGTGCTGATGAAACCAGCCACTTCAGATACTTCATCATTCAGCAAATAACGGATGAAGTCTGATTTGTGCACGCCCAGGTCGCCCATAGCGCCCATAATAGCTTCTTCTTTACGGAAGAACCAGCTTTCAGCTCCGTCCACACTCCAACCTTCCGGACCCGGGTGACCAAATGATGTACGGAAATTCAGGACTTTACCGAGTTTGCCGGAGTCGAGAATTTCTTTTGCTTTTACGTGAGGAGGCATCAGACGCTGGTTGTGTCCAACCATCAAATACACGCCATTTTTCTTGGCAGCTTCGATCATTTGCTCGCCTTCTTCAGTGGATACTGCCATTGGTTTCTCAACCAATACATGCTTGCCTGCATTTGCAGCAGCAATCGCCATTGGCGCATGCAGATAGTTTGGTGTACACACACTAACGGCATCAACCGTTTCGTTTGCAAGCAATTCTTCGTAACTGGAGTACGCTTTACCGCCGTAAGTCTCGGCCATCTTCTCCGCACGCTCCACAATCGGATCGGCAAAAGCGACAAGTTCTACGTTCTCATTGGCAGCGTACTCTGGAATATGTCTGCGCTCGGCAATGGCTCCACAGCCGAATACAGCAACTTTAATTTTACTCATGTACATAAGTCTCCTTTGACAAATAGATTAGCTTTTTTCATGGTTCGATGGTCCATTAGAATTGGTTCAGGTAGTTTTCTTTCAACCAGTTGTAGCTATTGGATACGCTCTCAAGCGGAGGGTTCTGACATACGTCTTGTTCCACGATCAGCCATTCCACGCCTGCATTCGTAGCCCCTTCAATAACAGCTGGCAGGTCAACCGAACCTTGTCCCAATTCCAGTGTTTTCATCTGGCCCTGTTCGTCTTTGCTGAAGTCCTTCAGATGAAGCAGCGGCAAGCGACCCGCATATTTATTAATATACTCGATCGGATTTTGTCCCGCAAATTGTACCCAACATACGTCCATTTCCACTTTTACCGCTTCCGGTGATGTTTGAGCGAACATAGCATCAAAAGCATTAGCATCGCCAACCTGACCATGGAATTCAAAATCATGGTTATGGTATCCGAAGATCAATCCTTGTTTCGCTGCTTCAGCTCCATATTGTTGTAACTCAGCGAATAGCTTGGTCCAACCTTCTGCATTCTCAGGACGATCTTCTGGCATCAGGTAAGGGCAAATGATATATTGTGCACCAATTGTTTTCAGGTAATCGATTTGTTTTTGCAAGTCTTCGCGCATCGCATGTAGTGAAACGTGGCTGCTGAATCCTTTCAGTCCAAGTTCATCTAGTAGCGCTTTCATTTCCTCAGCTGGAATATCACCATATCCGGCAAACTCCACACCTTCATATCCAAGGGCCGCTACCTTACGCAACGTACCACGAAAATCTGCTGCAGTTTCATCACGGAGTGTAAACAATTGCAAACCAATATTAAGTTTTTTCATGTAGGATACACCTCTGTTCTCAAATTTGCTTTCATTGCTCTATCTGGTATCATCCTAACGCAAAACAGGCTAGAATGAACATATACAATATAGTCAGAACATGAACTATCTGATCAAATTTTATTTCCATCATTTTGCATCTATTGAATGTAGCTAATTTCAACTGAAGATATTTACACTGGCACTCCGATGACAGAACAACCTTCCGATCGCTGTTATCCCCAGATTTTTTTGATTTCCTTTTCAAAAGGATAAAATCCGGAGATAAAGGCGAGTTTATGCTTCCGATGCAGCTTTCTTTCAGAAAGCTTTTAACTTCGTTTCTTCAGGTTCTTTCTGTCCTCTCCGTTTTCGTGTAAATGTTAAGTTAAACTTATGATGTAAAAGGATGTACATATTGGGGGATTTTATCTTTGGATACGTTAGAGACATCTGTACTGATCTGTGACTACTCATACCACTATAAGGCGTTCACTCATAATATGAAGGGCGAGCTGCAAACCTATCTGTTCCGTCTGCAGACCGAAGGCTCGTGCAAAGTGTATGTACAGGATAAAGAATTCAGGATGACTAGCGGGGACTTGCTGCTCTTAAAGCCTGGTGACGACTATCATCTCGTGGTCGATGAACCACATAAGGAAGGACGCTTGTCCAGCGGAGATTATTATCTGTTCTGCGAGGGCAGCTGGATCGAGAACTGGTGGAAAAGGCAGCATCGATCTACCGTGAGCCGAATTGGACTTGATGATAAACTCATCAGCCTGTGGAGAAATATGTTACTTGAGAAACGTCGCGGACCTCTTGAGGAAAATGCGGAGATAAAGGATGCGTTACTGCGCGGATTATGTCTGTATATCGACCGGGCAATTAAAGAGAATATTCAGACCGATCGGGCAGTTTCCTCTGCGCTGAAGTTAAAACGTTTTATTGAGGAGCATGCCACGGTTACGTTCAAGCTTGATGAAGCGGCACGTTATGCAGGCCTCAGCCTGTCACGTGCAGTCCGTTTATTTAAGGAGCACTACAATCAGACCATGATTCAATATGCGATTGAGATCCGTCTGAATGCGGCGCTGGAACGAATGAAATACAGTGAGATGACACTGGAGCATATTGCCGAATCCTGCGGTTTTGCAAGTTACTCCTATTTCCACCGGGTATTCCGGGCACACTTCGGTGTGTCTCCGGCGGAGTATCTCAAATCCAGACAGCATGAGCCTATCGATGACCTGGAACATGTATGATATTCAGTATCAGAAACCCATGACCTTAAAGAGTTCATGGGTTATTTTGATACATTGAACTGTAATCAACTTTCAGTACGACTGGAAGTCAGAACGTTTTTTATAAGAATGAAGTTCACTTCAATATTTTTTCATGTGACTCCCACAGAACAAGACTGTACAATTATAAAGACAATCATCTTACAAATTCATACATAACCATTAAATTCACATCTATCATACTGGAGCGATACATATGCTAACCCACCAGCGCAAAGTCCTCATCATCGAGGATGAATCAGATATTTCGCGCATTCTGCGAGATTATTTAACCAAAAATCAATATGAAGCCGCCGTGGCAGCCACTGGACAAGACGGACTTCAGATTATGGAGCTTATTCAACCAGACTACATCATTTTAGATATCATGCTTCCGGACATGGACGGGATCGAGGTCTGTCGAGAGATCAGAAGGCGCAATAATATCCCCATCCTCATTCTAAGTGCCAGAGGCAGTGATACCGATAAGGTACTTGGTCTTGGCTTTGGAGCAGACGACTATATGACCAAGCCCTTCTCGCTGAGCGAACTGTTAGCACGGATTAATGCCCACTTCAGGCGTTATGACAGCATGACATCCGTTGGAGACAGAACAGATCTACTGCATCTTGGAAACCTGGTGATTGATAAAAAAGCCTATAAAGTTACATTGAACGGATTGGAAGTTTCTCTGTCTGCCAAGGAATTCGAATTACTTCATTACTTGGCAAGCCATAAGAATCAGGTATTCTCCAAAGCCCAGTTGCTCGACGCCATCTGGGGATATGCAACCTACGGCGATGAAAATACCGTAACCGTATACATTCGCAGACTGCGTGAAAAAATTGAGGCAGATGCCTCGCATCCGACCGTTCTGAAGACCGTATGGGGTGTCGGTTACAAATTCAATTACGAATAAGTGAGATTGGAGGCACCCACATGTCATTGAACAGCTGGTCCAAACGCTGGTTGTTAACAACACTTGGGCTTCTCATTATTATCGTTTCAAGTATCCTTGCACTGTCGATGATGCTGTTACAAGATCGAAATTCAGGCGAATCCAATCTGTCCCTGAATCAGGTTCGACTCAAGGTCAATCCGATCTTACTCGCTTTGGAGCAAAATCATCAGCATCTTAATGAACAAAATATTCGTGAAGATATACGTTCCACCGCCAGAGAGACCGGGGTTCTGCTTACCTATCTAAACTTGGATGGAAAAGTCATTCTGTCCTCCGACCCCACCTCTGAAGGGACGCAAGTTAATCTGCGTTCAGCTCTCCATTATGATCTGCATCATGCCACGCAGGCCGCGGACGGTAATGATTTGCTTGATATTGCGTTTCCCGTGATGGACGGACCGATGGGAAGTCAGATCGGCAATGCCATCTTTTCCATCCCCCAAGCCATGGTTACGGTTCAGCAATCGATGACTTTTCCGGTTATATTGATTAGCGCACTCATGCTCCTGTCACTGATTCTGAGCTTATTTCTATTCTGGATGAAACAAAAACTGGACAAACACCTGCTCTCTCCCATCCATCAATTGAAGCAACATGCGGAATCCATGCTTAAAGGCAATTATGAAGAAAAAATCCAGTACAACCGGAACGATGAATTGCTCGAAGTATATGCTATGTTTGATCTCATGCGCACGGAGATTAAACATATGAGCGAGCAGCGTATTCAGCAGGAACAAGCACAAAAAGAACTCATCACCAATATATCTCATGATATTAAAACACCAATTACCACAATAAAAGCATACATAGAAGCTATTGAGGAAGGATTATGCAACGATCAGGAGACGCTGATGGAATATATGAGAGTCATGCGAACCCATACGGATAAAACGGCCCGCCTTGTGGAGGATCTGCTGGTTCATGCACTTCAGGAATTGGGGCAAATTTCGGTGGAAACCCGTGAAATGTACAGCGGGCCTATACTGGAGACGATGTTGAAACCTATTGAACATGTTGTCCTAACAAAGGGGCTTATCTATAAAGGGCCCAACTACATCCCCAATGTGTTAATCGCTATCGACCCCACTCGAATTGAACAGGTGATCTCCAATCTTGCCGCCAATGCCCTCAAGCATACAGCTCCAGGAGACACGATACGTATAGATATGGAACTGGAATCCGGGCACTTGAATGTGACCATCACCGATTCGGGTCAGGGAATACGTGTACAGGACATGCCGTTTGTTTTTCAGCGTTACTTCAGAGGCCAAGCGAGTCATGCAGAACAACGTGTTCAGGAAGGTACGGGGCTGGGCCTTTCTATATGCCAAAGCATTATTGAAGCACACGGAGGTCATATTTCCTTTACTAGTAAAGAAGGGCAAGGTACTACCTTCCGGTTCTATCTGCCGATCTGCTGAGCCCACACTCAGCAGCTGTAATACTTTATTCATAATTTGATAAGGCTTCCTCAACATCCCTCCTCTAGAATGAATCCTATACTGCACTCGGGAGTGATTCGACTTGTCCAAAAAAGTGATTATCCGTGCACAGAATCTGTGCAAAACGTACAACAGCGGAGGTGAACAATATCATGCCATCCGTAATGTTGATCTCGACATCTATGAAGGAGAATTCACGGTCATCATGGGTAACTCTGGCTCTGGCAAATCAACCCTCTTATATCTGCTAAGCGGACTGGATCAGATTACAGCAGGTGAGGTCTATTTTCGCGACCAGCGGATTGACGCTTACAGTGAACGCCAAATGTCCGACTTCCGCACCCGCCGGATCGGTTATATCTATCAGAGTATCAATCTGGTCCCGGACCTTTCCATCAAAGAGAACATTGCTTTACCGGGATATATTGCTGGAAACAAAACGAAGGACATCCAATCCCGCGCTGCTGAGCTGATGAATGCCATGGATATTGATGGACAGCGTGACCGCCTCCCCTCCCAAACTTCCGGAGGACAGCAACAGCGAGCTGCCATTGCACGGGCTTTGATCAATTCACCAGATATCATTTTTGCGGATGAACCGACCGGAAGCTTAAATATGGAACACGGCACAGCTGTTCTCGATATCCTTACGGATCTCAACCGGAAAGGACAGTCCGTTGTTATGGTGACGCATGATATCAAAGCCGCCTGTCGGGCAGATCGCCTGATCTACATTTTGGACGGCAAGATTGGCGGAATCCTTGAGTTCAACACCTATGACGAACATCAAATTCAGGATCGTGAAGCGATTATCTTCGCTTTGGTTACGGGGAAGGAATAACGATGGCGGTCATGTCTAAACTTAGCTTGTCGTATCTGGGTAAAAATAAAGTTCAAAACCTGTTTATTACCCTGCTTATTTTGTTGTCCACACTTCTGGTGTGTACTTCCATCATCATCTTGGCTAATACGGGCAACCAGTTCAATGAGATGCACAGCCGAACCAACGGGTCACATCAGATCTTGACGTTCGACAAAGGGCTGAATGATCCCCAAACGGTACATGACTGGTGGGCCGCCCAGAATGGTGTTCAGATCTCGACTTTACTTGCTTACCAAACTTTATCAGGCATCACTTTTGACGGCACGGATATTCCTAACATTTACCTCTATATGATGAACACCCCGCCGCCTCCTTGGGATGTAGATAAACTCGTATTTGCTGCCGGAAAAGAAAGCTCATCTCCTGCACAAGGTAGCGTATGGATTCCTACGTCCCTGGCGAATAGCCATAACATTGTTGTTGGCGATACCATTCAATTCAAAACCGGCTCAACCACGCTTGACCTCGCTGTATCAGCTGTTGTTGTTGATGTTCCTTATGGCGCACCGTTCACCAATACGGCAAGAATCTGGATGAACAGTACGGATTACCAACATGATTTTAGTACGCTTGCAAGAAAAGAGCATTACATGATGGGCATCCATTTTGACGATTACAGTATGAGTTCCAGTTACTGGAACCGTTATACAAACGAGGCGGGTGCTCCGTTTCTGGAAACCAAAATGGAATTCGAAAGTATTTCATCCTTTTATCTGATTATTAACCAGATCGTCGGTTTTATCATGATTTTCCTAGGAGTTGTCATGATGATGATTGCACTCATCACCATTGGCTTCACCATCTCTGATGCTATTCTGGCTAACTACAAAACGATAGGTATCCTCAAGTCGCTGGGACTCACTTCCCGTGCAACGATCGGCACCTATGTCATTCAATATTCCCTGCTGTCCATCATCGCTGTTCTTCCCGGGTTTGCGCTGAGTGTGTTGGTGTCTAAATTCATCATCAACATCTCCGTATCGTCCCTGCGAACAGGCAATAGTGATCTTCCGGTTGAGGGCGTTGGAGCAGCTATACTTGTAGGTATGCTGTTATTCATCCTTGTGATTGTATTTGTTATATTTTATGCCAAAAAAGCCCGTATGATCGAGCCTGTTCAGGCCATTCGCTACGGTATGTCAGAGGATGAGAACGTAGCCATGGCAAAGCGAATGAATTCACCCCTCGCAAATGTGGCCTCGTTTGGTCGACTGCCTATCTCTTTTGTAATCGGCCTGCGCAGTCTGATCAGAAACAGCAAAAGCTCTATTTTAATAATATTACTGACGTCCGTAGCTGCTTCGGTGCTTGTCTTCGGATATGTTGTGCTGACCAGCATTACCGGAATCGATCAGACTGCCGCTAAATGGGGTTATGACAATGCAAACATTGCTGCTGTAGTGGTGAACAAAACAACGTTTCCCAGAGCAGAGCTGCAAAACGTGCTAGAAGAAGATCCCCGCATCCACAATGTAGGTTGGCAAGGAAACATTACCGGAGTTATTCCCTTAGATGTTTCCTCGCGCAATACAGCCAGTCAGTCTATTAGCCTTTATCTAGGCGTATTAGATGGAAGCTATGAGGATTTCGGCTTCGAGACGTTGAGAGGAAATAACCCTGAACGAGAAAATGAGATTTCAATCGGGGTCAGTGCTGCCAAGATTTTAAACAAGGATCTGGGAGACCTTATCGATATCTACATTGAGGGAGAAAAGCGTACGTTCATCATCTCGGGTATCTATCAAGCGATCTCCAACATGTCGCTATCCGGGAGAATCACCGTTCAAGCGGTCCGAAGTGTAAATCCGAGTTACAGTGATATAGATGTTGCATTTATTAATGCCATCGATCCTTCACAAGCAGGGGCAATTGCAGCCCAGTTAAATGAGCAGTTCAAATACTCTGCATCCATTGTCACGCAAAAAACGCTGCTGGATTCCGTTTATACAGAAGCAGCAAACATTCTCATATATCCCATGGCCCTGATCGGTCTTCTATTCATCATAGTTACGTTTATGATCATCTTCAGTACCTGCCGGATCAGCATTCGCAAAGAAAACAAGACGTACGGCATCTACAAATCGATTGGTATGACATCCGGCAGTATCCGGTCCTCTATTACACTGGGAGTTGTATTGTTATCCCTGATCGGTTCGATGTTTGGCGTTATTGCTGGCGTGTACCTTCTTCCGTTGTTGCTTGAAAAGGTACTCTCGGGATACGGTATCGTACAAATCCCGTTGGTTCTGAATTGGTGGGGGATTATACTATTCTCTTGTCTGAGTACCCTTGCAGCAGCTTTTGGCTCATGGAGATCATCCAAGGTGATTCGTCAGGCATCGCCGCGCATTCTTGTTATTGAATAACATGTAGAAGACAGCCCCTTAAACACATGACAATAAAATTCAACAAAACTCTAAATCCGACACAAAAATAGTCCTATATACCTAGCAATGATAGATATGATAGACTTAATGGCATACTATGGTAAAGGAGTTAATTTCTTTGTACAACAAAAATAAAACGAGTAAATTGTTGAAGTGGATAGCTTGGATTAGCATCATTCTATCCATTATTGCCGGTATCCTCGTTGGGCAAAATGAGTTCAATGGCTTTCAATGGTCTTTGACTCTTCCAGTTATGATGAACGGCATTGTAGCAGGTCTATTGTTACTGGGTGTTGCGGAGATCATACGATTGGTGCAGGATATTAAAAATGAAACGGTAGGTCCAGATTAAGTTTGACCTGGATCTTTCTTAAGGAGCTGTTTATTTTGAAATGGTTTTGTATTCGATTTTGTTTGTTGATCAGCATCCTGAGTCTAGGATTGTCGTCAGTAGACAAACCCTCAGCGTCGGCTAAAGCCAAGACCGTGCCACAGCTTGAATGGGTCAAGCAGGTCGATTCTGGCCAATGGGGGGATGGATTTACTCCGCATTACTTCAGACTGGATTCGTCCGGCAACCTAAACATTCTGGTGAGAAAGGTTGTGAATGAAGACCTCATATATGTGGTGAACATTAGTGGTGAAACCGGGGACATCCGATGGTCCAAGCCAGAATCTGATTATGGGTTAACTAGGGATGGTTACATGTATACTTTCAAACCCGCTGAGACTGATGACTATGAAAGGTCTCGGATCTGACAACCGGTAAACCGATATGGTCCGCTATAAACCCTTACTTTCGTGAAGGTCAGTCTTCAGATTTCACCAAAAACGGAACAGCTTATTCTTTCACTTATCACAAAAACAAATATGTAACTCTTTATTATTATGATGAAAAGGGAAACCGAAGCAAAAAGTTCATTCTCCCCTACATGCAATACTACACAATAGAAGGCAATTTTATTTTAGGTCAACCGGGCAACAAAAGTCCGTATACTCACGTTTTTGATCTTTCTACAGGTAAGAAGTTAACGGTGCTGACCAATGAAACAACCTTGCCCTACGGGAATAGGGTTACGGACGATGGAACCCTAATAACCCGAAAGTTTATCAATAACCGTGAACTTGAGTTGAGGGCGTACTCGCCTACGGGAGCTTTGAAATGGAAGTATGATTTTTCTTTTAAAAAGGGGCCTCCCGAGATATTTATCATCCATGATCGTGTGCTGTATCTGGAACAAACCGCAGGCAATATCATGCTTATGAATTCGGATGGAAAATTCATTACAGGAGTTAATGAAAAGCCCTTCTACATGCAAGGTGAGCCAAATAGTCATCTAAAAATGGAAATCGATTTACAGAGTTTTATGTATATTCAATACACCGAACAGGGAATAGAACTCGTGATTAGAGATTCAAATAATCTGAGAGAGCTCTATCGGCTGTCACAGAACGATTGGAACGCTGTAAGGTTTAATCGAGATGAATTGTTCCTTAATAAGCAAAATGAAATATTTTTCCTGCCTCCTGACGGGCAGACGATAAGAAAGTATCAGTTACTTCCATAATCCAGAGAACATTACATAAGGAGTCTACCAATCATGAGTTTAAAGCGAATCAACTATTGGCTTATAGCCAGCCTATTCATCTTTCTTGCGATCCCATCCGAGCCAGCTCTGGCTAAAGATCTGCTGCAATTCCAATGGGGGTATGATATTACCAACGACGGACAGAGTGCAACAAGCTCATATTCAATAAAGAGTGTTACGGACGCCATGGGGAATGAAAGTCTGCTCGTAACTAAAGCAGGCAAGAATAATGATTATTATATCGACAGTGTGGATGCCAAAACAGGGGAGCTACTTTGGTCGATTCCAACGGACAACGAGTACACGCTATCCGATGATGGATATATGTTTATTTTCCACGATAATCAAGTCAGTGCCAAGCATATAGCTACGGGCCAGATCCGTTGGACAGCTTCTCTGCCCGGACCGCCAGAAGATTGGAGACTATACTCGGCTGAGTCAGGCAGTCCAGGCGAAAATGGAAGTTTGTATGTGATTGCAGACTCTGATGATTTAAAAAGCAGTACACTCTACTATTACGATGCTAATGGAAATTTAAGTCGAAAGTTCAAGGTTCCATATTTTATGCAACAGATTCATGGTGATGTGATTGTCGGCAGTAAGTTTGGCAATCATCCCGATTTATACTTGATTAGCCTGACAACCGGAAAAAAAATTAAAACGATCACTGGTGGTAAAGGTTACAATGGGATTAAGAGTCTATCTGACGGCACACTACTATATTATAATATCTACAAAAAAACAATAACGCTTAAAGGCTATAACAGCACGGGGCAGCTAAAGTGGACAAAACAACTTCCTTATAAGGAATATTCAACAGAGCTTTTTGCATTGAAAGATCGGTTTGTATTTGTGGATTATAAAAATAAGCGAATCAAGCTATATTCATCTTCAGGTAAATTAATTGCTGAGAAGGCATATCTGCCAGTATCATATCCCAATATGGCTTTGGATGGCACAAGTTTGATGTTTAAATCTGAAAAGAATGACGAAGATGAACTAGAACTAATTATTATGGACACAAGCAACCTGAACGTTTTGTACACCTACAAAAATGACGAATTTGATCTTAATGATGAACGTCTATTTCTCAATAACACAACGGGTCTGTACATCCTAAGCGACGAAGGTCGTACCTTAGTTAGCACTCAGTTAATTAAATAGCATAATCAGAAGCATCAGAAGAGGAATATCATCATGTTGATGTTAACGCTAAATCACACTAAAAAAAGCCCTCATCAATCCAGTTAATGGATCGTGAGGGCTTCTTCATATTTAGTTGTATCTCTAGCGGGTACAACCCTACATCAAGTCTTTTATTTCCGCCATTTCTTCGCAAGTGCACCAATCTGATGTGGCGTAGTACGGCAGCAGCCGCCAATAATTTGCGCGCCCGCAGCAACCCACTGTTCCGAAGCATCACTCATGCTGCCACATGTACCCTGTCCGCTCCACGTCTTCGTTGCCGCATCGTATACTTCTCCCGAGTTCGGATACACAATAACAGGTTTATCGCTGGTACGGCTCAAAATACCCACTGCTTCCGTCACCACTTCCATGGGAGCACAGTTCAGGCCAATCGCCGCAATCTGCGGATCGGAGCCAAACTTCTGTGCACATACCTCAAGCGGTGTGCCCTCGCTGATGCTTGTCCCGTCTTTTAAAGAAAAAGATAACCAGGCATACGCATGAGGAAACTCCTTCAGTAAATCAACCAGCACCTGTGCTTCCTGCAAGGAAGGAATCGTCTCAAACGCCAGAATATCTGCACCCGCTTCAAGTAGCGCCACCATACGCGGACGATGAAATGCGACAAGCGTCTCATCCGACACGCCGTAATGTCCCACATACTCTGAACCATCCGCCAGATAGGCGCCATACGGTCCAACGGACCCGGCAATAATTGGACGTGGACGAAGACGATCTCCTTCGCGATCTACTGTACGATCTGTTATATTCTCCTCGTTCTCCACGTTCTGGGAAAGTACCGAAGGAGCTCCTACAAGCTGACCTGTCGAGCTTTCTCTCCCTACTAAATCACTCTGCACTTCTGTCCACACGTCATCTCTCGCCTTTGCAGCCAACTCCACCGTCTTGCGGATCAGCTCCAATGCTGCCTGTTCATCAATCCCTCTCTTGCTGAAGCCATCCACCGTCGCCTGATAACTGGATGTAATCGCACAATCGGCTCCTGCTCGAAAATAATCTGCATGGACCTGAACGATAACATCCGGATTCTCAAGCAACACACGAGCCGACCAGAGCGGATCATCCAGATTACATCCATGCTGTTCGAGTTCCGTTGCCAGCGCTCCATCCAGAATCATGACCGGATGTTCACGCAGGATCTGTTCTATGGAGTTAGTCTGTTGTGCTTGCGTCATGTACTTGTCCTCTTTTCTTATTCACACGTTCTGTCAGATAATAAGCAGCGTAACATACTGCGATAAACGGAACCCCACAATACAGCGCAATTCGCTGTGTCGGGTCAAAGGCAATACCTATGCATGAAGCCAGGCATAATATAAATGAAACAATCGGTACCACCGGATAGAATGGTGTGCGGTAGACCAGATCTTTGACCGCATGTCCTTCCCGGATATATTGTCTGCGGAACATGTATTGGGAAGCACTGATACTCATCCATACCGCAACGACAGCCAGACCCGAAATGGAAACCAGCGTAATATACACCGTACCTGGCGCAATAATACTGGACAGCAATGCCAACGCACCACCCACCATACTAATCAGAAGTGCATTCAGCGGCACCCCGCTTTTGGTCAATTTGGCAAACCACGGAGAGATCGTTCTTTTGTCAGCCAGAGACCAGAGCATACGTGAAGATGCATATAGGCCTGAATTGGCAGCAGAGAGAATCGCCGTCAGAATAACAAAGTTCATAATGTCTGCTGCATAGGGTACACCCACCCGTTCCATTACCGCTACAAACGGACTTTCCAGTACACTGGCATCCGACATGGGCAGCAAGGCCGACAAGATAATAATCGTTCCGATGAAGAAAATAACCAAACGCCACAGCGTTGTATGAATAGCCTTCGGTATCGTCTTTTCCGGGTTCTCCGTCTCACCGGCGGCAATGCCGATTAACTCGGTGCCTGAGAAGGCAAAGTTTACAGCAAGCATGGTCATCAATATCGCTGTAGCCCCATGAGGGAACCACCCGGATGCGGTAATATTCGATAGAAATGGAGCCGGTTCCGAATCCGCCATGGGAATGATACCAAACATGGCTGCGCCACCGATGATAATGAAGATTACGATAGTAACTACTTTTACAGATGAGAACCAGAACTCGGATTCCGCAAATAATTTCACCGTTAATGCATTAAACAGAAAGATCATCAGTGCAAAGAGGGCGCTCCATATCCATACGTTCACCGATGGGAACCAGCGCTGCATCAGCAATCCGGCGGCTGTGAATTCGGAGCCAAGCGCAACAGTCCAGGTTAACCAGTATAACCAAGCCACCGTGTAGCCTGTTGCCGGTCCGATATATTTGGCTGCATAACTATGAAATGCTCCCGTCTCTGGCATATGAACAGACAGTTCACCAAGACAGAGCATCACCAGATATACAACAATGGCTCCGATCAGATAGGACAGAATGGTTCCCAGTGGTCCCGCTTGCTGAATGGTGTAACCTGAACTGAGGAATAATCCCGTTCCAATGACTCCTCCGAGAGAGAGCATGACCACATGCCGTGCCTGCATTTTCCGCTGGAAATGCCCTTTGTCGTTGTTGTTCTCCATACCTGCTGCTCCCCTACTTCTTCATCCAGAAAAAACAAAAAAGACCCACTCTGCCTAAAGAGTGCGCCGTTACTGACAAATAAAAACAAACGCTCCTATCTATCAGGCTTTCACCCGCTGGAATTAGCACAGTATCCTTCAGATCTGTTGCTGAGGTTTCTAAGGGCCAGTCCCTCCACCTCTCTGGATAAGAAAATGATTTTTTACTAATATAGCGATCTATCATGAATGTGTCAACATTTAAATCATAAATGACACACCTCGCTATTCGGTGGAAGATCCCGGATTGGTAATGGTCATCTTCACATCGTACGTGATTGGCACGGTACTAAAAATGTTGTCCCAGTCATCTTTGACTTTCTTCCATGTTTTGGGTTCTTTGATACGCAAGCTATCCCGAAAATCCGCAACATCTACTTTATAGGTATGCTGAAGTTTGTATAACACCTGTCGAATCTGTTGTTCGGCCAGTTCAGAAAATTCTTTTTCTAGTTCTCTAAGATAATCCCCTTTTTCCTCTCTTTCGGGAGAACGCCAATCTTCCATCAACCAGCCTTCGGATTCGACCTTTACATGGAATGAAATGTCATTACCAACCACCTTGGGAATTACTTTTGTTTTCTTCTTCTTCATTTCGTATACAACGGTGAATCCCGCTTTGTTGTAAGTCTTCAAGACGCCTCCTTTTTCTTTAGGCTTGATCCACGATAAACCTTCCAGATCCGTTTGACTTAGTTCTCCAATAAACTTAGTTGTTTTTCCATCGAATATGCTGCCACCTGAGAACTTGCCCTCTCCATTGGAGTACAGTACATTCTGGAGCAAGAAACTGGAACCAGATTGCATTTGGGCATCTAATTTGGAGAGCAAAACGGGATCCAGGATTTTGTTGGACAAGTACGAATTACCGGTAATACCTGTTAGATAAAATGCTGGAATCCGGGAGGGATCATCTGAAGTCAGGACATCCACGGCACGATGATGACTTATCAGTACCAGACAATTTGGACGAATATCGTTATCCCGAAGTACAAAATCAAGCAGCTGGTCCAGACCATACTTTTTGGCAATATCCTTGGAGACAACGATAACCTTCAGATGATGTCCGATAAGTGGACGATCTCGCCTTAGTGCAAACTGACGAAAGATTTGCAGCAAGGAATCTCCAGTAAGCTGTTCATTGGAATAGGACGTCTTTCCAGAAGCAGGTGAACCGGATTGTCCGCTCTGTTTACTGTTGGAACTGCCCGGAGCAATCTGCACGGTAGCCGTTATATAATTATTCTTTGGATACGTTCCTCCCTGAGCAGCGATGTCCTTCTCAAATTCTGTTTCTTTAGCGATATCGATCCCGAGACCAACATAGACACTTAGTTCCTCGATCTCCCTACTGCTCCAGCATCCGGATATTAACAGAAGGACCGACAAAGCAAAGGCTACACGTAAAAGCATAAAAAAACGAATCATGCATGTTTGCCTCCTTTTTTGCGAATCAGACTTGTAATCAGCAGCAACAAAGGTAAAGTGGCAAATAAAATCACGGATGAGTTGCCCAACATATCACCCAGTGCAAAGGTTTCGTCCACGGTTTTCGGCATCAATGCCGTTAGATATATCAATGGCAGAAGGGCGTACATAATGACCTTGATCTTCTTCGTACGAAACAAATCCCGAATCCCTACCGAAGCACAATAGTGTGTGATCGTGAAGCTGGAGAATATCTGCATAATCCAGATGACCAGTAGCAAGGATTCAAACCGTTCAAAGATCAAACCTTGAATCTCGAAGCTTCTTACGAGATCCAGCGTGGGCCAAGTGCGTGTTTTGATGCCGTCGAGTGACAGACTGCCTACAACCATCACAACAGTAATCAGATAAATCAGAGTCGATATGATGATGCCCCAGCTCATGGCTACATTGCTCTTTTTAGGGTTTTTCATATAAGCAGTCATGACAAACATGACTTCGTACCCCGTGTAAGCCAGCAGCGAAGGTTTCAAACCTTTGAGGACTGGCATGATACCCTCTCCGAGTACGGGTCTCAGATTGCCGATCTCAAATAACTGATTACTAAGCAAGATTTCAATCACAAATATAATCAGTGTAATCGGCAAAATGATCTCAAATACGCGCACAATGACAGCAAGTCCGCCAGAGATCAAATATATGCCAATCCACATAAAGACCATCACAATGGCCCATGTTGGTGTTCGCTCAAGCAAGTACGTTCCTGTCACATCAGCCATGACCCTGATTTCGAATGCGGCAATCACCATAAAATACATAATCATAGACAATCCCAATATGTAAGCAATCCAGCTCCCCGTAATTTCACGAGTGAACTGGAACACTGTTTTCTCCGGAAATCTGCGACACAGGGTAACCAGAATAATTCCGACACCCGTAATAATCAGTCCAGACAGAATGATGGATATCCAGACATCTGGCGTTCCGACAGCTTTACTCGTCGTTCGAGGGAGTGTCAGGATCCCAGCGCCAAGCATGTAATTAACAATAACTACGACGGCCTGCCTTGTGCTAATATTTCCTTCGGAACCGTTCACTTCATCCCACCTCATACCTCGTGATTTACTTCATTTATTTTTTTCGGTCTTTATCTATTGGACTAGACATCTCGGGACGCTTCCTCATCATATTTAGCGGAGCACGGATAAAGAAATCCTTCCATTCCCCAAAGTGATAAGGAACGGCCGGTGCAACATAAGGTACGCCAAAGCTCGAGAGTCTCGCAAGATGGGTACATATAAGGAGAAAGAACATAACCACGCCAAACAATCCGAGTACAGCCGCGCTAAACATGGCAGCAAATCGCAGAATTCGCAGTGTGATGCCGGCACTATAGACAGGGATCGTAAAGGAGGATATGGCGGTAACTGCAACAACGATGACCAGGAATTGGCTGATAATCCCGGCCTGTACAGCAGCCTGGCCGATAATCAGACCTCCAACGATACCCATCGCTGGTGCAATCGGCTTAGGTAGACGAATCCCGGCTTCCCTCAGAATCTCAATTGAAAGTTCCATGATCAGTACTTCGATAATTGAAGGAAACGGCACTCCCGTCCGCGTTTCAATGATCGTCAATACCAGCTTGGTTGGGATAAGTCCCGGATGGAACGAGATAAACGAGATATAGAGCGCAGGAGCTAGCAAGGCCAGCATGGCGGACATAAAGCGCAGCATTCGCAGGAATGTTCCAGGAATCCATCGTTCATAGTAATCCTCGGGAGATTGGAGCAACATGCTGAAAGTCACTGGCACAATTAAGACAAATGGCGTCCCATCCAATAAAATAGCCACTCGCCCTTCCAGCAAAGCACCCATCACCCGGTCTGGCCTTTCTGTATTCAACACTTGTTGAAACGGACTGAGCGTATTGTCTTCGATGAGCTGTTCAACATACCCGGATTCCAACATGGAATCCATATCCATCGCTTCAATTCGCTTTCCGACTTCCGCCACGAGATTAGGATCAGCAATATCCTGAATATAGGCAACAGCCAAATCTTTTTTGATCCGTGAACCTACTTCATACTTCTGAATAAAGAGGCTCTGATCACTACCATACCGACGTAAAATACCTGTGTTATCACTTAACTGTTCTGTAAAACCAATTCGGGGGCCACGGAGCAACCCCTCTGACACCGGTTCATTCACACCACGTGTTTTGATCTTATGAGCTCCAATTAACAGCGCCCCCGGCAATCCATCGACCAACAGTGCATTTTTGCCAAAAAGCACGCCAACTGCGACCTCTTGGAGGGACTTGGTCTCCTCAACCAGACTGACAGGTAGTAATTGATTTTGTAGGTAGGCCGACAGTAAATGCGCATTATCCGGATGGAGGAAACCCTCCCGCTTAAGCTCTGGAACGCCTTCCAACATTAGCGGTGAAATCAGGTGATCATCGATTAAGTCTTGATCTACCAGGCCTTCGGTATATATGACAGCTGCCCGTGTATTGGTACCTCTAATGGTAAACTCCCGAATATGCACATCAGCATTTTGACCAAAGCTTTCTCTTACGCTAATCAGATCCGTATTGTACTTGCCGGTTATTTTAATATTGGCATAGTGGCCCGTTTCGGTTCCCTGTCCCTGACCCGCGGTAGCAGGAGAAATATCTTTCGAGGATATGGAGGTTTTTTTGGAACGAGAGAAGGTTCCACGCTTAATGGCGGCATTGATCCACCGCATGGTTACTGTAATGCCGATTGGTACGATAAGGACCAAAAATGCCTGAATCCATATAGTCCAATCCGGTACGTAGGATACAATTTTTGACCACATGTTCCCACCCCAACATTTCTCTGCATGATGAAGCTGCAGGTATTCCCAAGTATTGTGTCCCCGTTTGATCACAATAATTCCCGTTTTTTGTGTACTGAACGACAAAAAAAACGGTTCCTGTGTAAGGAACCGCTATTACTATATATTGTTATACGATTCTTGTTACATGCTCCGCTTTGGCATCCAACAAGTGAGCTGAAGCAGCAATTGCTGTAAAATCATTCAATGCGATCTCAATCTGCTTCTGGCTCTGCTCCACATATTCTTCTACTTTTTTGGTACCGCCTGTAATATTACCAATTTCCTTGGTTATTCCAGTCACGCTATCTCGAATCTCATTAATCGAACTCTCCACCATTGCGGATAGTTTCTTAACTTCCTTGGCCACGATATCGAATCCTCGTCCGTATTCTCCTGCATGTGCAGCCTCAATGGCAGCATTCAACGCGAGCAGTTGCGTCTGAGACGAAATCTCGCGTATCGTTCGTACCACCCCCTGAATCGATCCGGCTTGTTCCTGCAAATGAGTCAACGTTGCACGGTTAGAAGTGGACACCTCAGAAATATAGGAGATACTTGACATCAATTCCTGACTGCGTTCAATGCCTACATCTGCCTGCCCATTTAGTTCATGAGACATCGTTTTCAGCTCATTCACTACGACCGAAATGTTGTTCTGACGGTTGGTAATGTTGGTGGCGATTTTGGAGACACCCAGTATCTTCTGATTCGTCTCATCGTACACCGGCATATATGTCGCCTCAAGCCATACGGAATTCCCCTTTGCATCCTTGCGTTCAACCTTGTCCTGGAAGCTGACACCATTAAATATGCTATTCCAAAAAGCATCATAGTCCGGGGTATTTGCAAATTGACCGAAGCATAGTTGCTGATGTTTCATGCCGTACATCTCATCTACCGTATATCCCATCGTCTGGGCAAAGACTTCATTCACGTAGGTTACCCGGCGATCCAGATCAAATCGAATGATAGCAAGACTTTTCTCCATCGCCTTGATGACCATTGCATCGGTGACAACATCTTTCTTTTCCATATCTAATATAGACACATGATAACCCCCACAGTTCATTCCATAATAGACAGCTTTAACTAGCAAAAAAACGATCATAACAACATATGTATCCATCAGGTTCTAGATGGCTCTACTATTGATACCCGATTTGCAGCATTTTGGATCATCTGTTGTCATTTATTTTTTTAAGAAAATCTTCGTTTCAATGTTTCTTCAATATCCTGGATAAAAGGCATCCGTCAACATACTTTCGGAGTATGTTCATCATCCAGAAAAGAGACGTTATAGCTTATCTTATCCGTAAAATATCTCTGTATCTACTTGTACGTATCGTAACATAAGGCAAACCAGTATACACTTCTGTATTTGTAACGTATTTGTAACATAATTTCTGTTTTTTTAGTAACCGTTTAGCCCCTATATACAAGAAAAACAGAACGATTTGTCGTGCGTCGTCCTGTTTCTTATCCAGTCTCATCTTTATTATTTTTTTCGTGGTGTCCAGCGCTTCGCTTCACTGTGATTCGGATACTGGATGCCCGCAGGGTAGGAGATCAGCTCGATCAGCATCCCCCAAGGTGCTCTTCCATACACAAACTGATTGCCTTCCCCGCCTTCAATATGACCGGACAACGCCCCAGGCTCTGTTAGTAACACCCCGCCCGCTTCTTTGAAGTGTCGTGCAGCTTCTTGCATATCGTCCACATACAATGCCATATGCTGCAATCCGTAATCCGATGCCCTAACTGGCTCAGATTGTGCTGTATTCGTGTACTGAAATAGCTCTATACTGGCGCTCTCCCCAAGCGATAACATCCGAATATGAATAACCTTTGCTCCTGAACGCAGTCCTAATTTACGCTCTACCTCGGGTCCTTCCTGTGGGGGATCATCCGGCGTTATATGGTCATAGGCAAGTTGAGCTCCAAACGCCTGTTGTAGAAATAGTGTCGCCTGCTCCATATCCGGTACAGTTATTCCAATATGGTCAATTCCTCTCGTAATCATGTTATCCCTTCTTTCCTTTATCCATTGAACTTGCTTGTACACAGCGACATCCGTACCTATATGATTTACACGAAAAGAGGTCCGCTATAACCATCGGTTGCTCGAACAACCTTGTATAGAAACCAAAAAAAGAAGAGCGCATGATATCCATGGCTCTTCTTTTTTGATGTTTTTAAGTTAGTTACAGGTTTACATACCGAGTGCTTAACCGGGGGCCTGAACTCATTTTAAAAATCGTGCACAGTTACACATAGCTGAATCGCAATGCCGAATGGATCCCGTACAATGCCGTATCCTGGGCTGAATTCATTTTGTTCATACGGTACCAGTACCTTCACACCCTCATGTTGCATCAGAGAATGATACAGTTGATCGATTGTATTTTTATCCTTGGATTGAATACATAGTGACGTGCTGTTCCCCAGCTGCCATGCTCTCTCCGTATCCATTGCTTCTTCCGCAATCATGACTTTGTTAACCCCAATCTCCAGCACCGAATGTGTAATATACTCATCTTGACCGGCAGGGTACTCGAAGCCCGGGTTCATCTCCTTCATCTCTTTATAACTTTTCTTGAATATCACCTTGGCGCCCAGAAACTCCTCATAAAAAGCAATGGCTGCCGCCGCATCCCCGTTCATCGACAAAAATGGTATCACTTCAAAATTCATTATATTGCCTCCTTGTTCCTATTGGATTACACTTATCACTATAACAACGAAAGGTGCCAATCCATGGCACCATTAAGAGGGTTTGATATGAAAAAATCAGAACGTATGAACCAGATGCTGCGCTTTATTAATCAAAAACAACAGTTCACTCTGCAAGATCTCATGCAGGAGTTCCAGATCTCCAAACGAACTGCGTTAAGAGATATCACTTCATTGGAAGAGTTAGGTGCGCCCATCTATGTCGAATATGGACGCTACGGCGGATATCGACTGCTGCAACAGATGCAACTGCCTCCCATTTCGTTTAATACGGGTGAGCTTCATGCCCTTTATGTTGCGATGCAGGCTCTCCGCAGCTTCTCCAGCTTACCCTTTCAAGTCTCTTTCCGTACCATTCATGAGAAATTTATGAGCGCGTTATCCGACAAGCAACGACAGGATATTGAGAACATCCAACACCGGGTTTACTTCCAACATACGGAGCAGATCCGCGATAGTGCACATTTGGAATTTCTGTTGATGGCTGCTGTTCAGAATATAGTGATCCAGATTACGTACGCTAATCAGCGTAGATCCTCTGATCAAAGGCCATCTTCTGCACACACCAATATCCGCACCATTCAACCCATCGCGCTCTATGCCAGGAAAGGCTATTGGTATTGCCAGGCCTATGATCTGCATAAACAAGCTTATCGTGTATTCCGCTGCGACCGCATCATTTCAGCCGAAACAACAGAGATTGAACCTTTAACTCATGTAAAGGAACTCTATTCACAGGATGCCCAATCTCTATGGAAACCATCGGAACAAGCAATTCCATTCAAATGCCTGATTGATGAAGCCGGGATGGAGCTATTCCAGCAAGAACATTTTCCATCTATGCAGATCATCGAGAAGATGGGACACATGTATCTTGTCGGTTCGTATGAACCTCACGAGCTTGATTTCATAGTGAGATATCTTGCAGGCTATGGTAAATCGATTAAGATTATGGAGCCCGTCATCTTACAGAAAGCATTAAGGCAGTACTACCTGGACTTGTTGGATCATGTATAAAGATCATATTTCTATATCCATTTTACTTTACATGCCTTTTAGCTCTGCTCCTGGCTAATTTTTAAACTTCTTTTATTGCCAATAGCCAATTGAACGATAATCTGCAACACGATGATGATAGCCAAACCATAAAATGCTTGCACGAAGCTGCCTGTTAGATCGCGGAGCCAACCAATCGCCAGCGGCCCAAGTGCTCCAAGAATGTAGCCACCAGATTGAGTCATAGCCGACCAGCTGCTAGCTTCCTGAGCATTGTTTGTCTCATCAATCGGCAACATGAGTGCAATCGGGAACAGTCCACCTGCACCAATACCGAGAGGGATCGCCGCGAGCCACGGACTGACAGAGAGATTCAGCATCAGGACACCTGTTAACTCCAACATCGCACATCCAACAAGCCAGAAGACACGTCTTTGGTATCGGTGTACAAGCATGGGAATGAATAACGTTGAGGGCAGTGATATCAATGTAAATAACGTTTGGATGTTGCCAGCAGTCTCTTGGCTATATCCATGGCTTTGAATGGCTGGCGCAAGCCAGGCGGTTAATGAATAGAAGATCGCGGCCATCAGTCCGAAGAACAGTGTCAGCACCCATGCACGCCTGTTCTTCACCGGAAGTGGTGCATGAATGACAGCCGAGGTTTGTCCGGATTGTCGCTCTGTACGCGCAGACCAAGCTAATTTTAACCAGATCGGCAATGCAATGGCAGCGAGTAATGCCCATGTAGCCAAAGAACCTCTCCAAGATCCCCCCAACGTATGCTGAAGCGGAACCGATAATCCCACACTAATGCTGGCCCCCATCACCATTGCTGTAGAGTAGATGCCGACCATGGCTGCCACTCGGTTAGGGAAATACTGCTTAATGAAGCTGGACAACAGCGGCCCTGCCAATGCAATCCCTACACCTGACAGAAAAGAAGTGAACATCATCAACGGAGTTGCGCCTACGAACAATCGTAATCCTGTACCTATCCCAATAAGGATTAAAGCCAGCACAATGGCACCTTCGTTCCCCCACCTTCTACTTAGTCTTACAGAGAATGGAGCGAATATGCCCATACATAATACCGGTAGTGTAGTTAACAGACTGGCGGTCATGCCACTCAAACCCAGATCATTCTGTATGGTACTCATCAGAGGAGAAATGGAAGTAATTGGTGGTCTTAAGTTCAGTGAAGCCAGAATAAGCGCCAATACAATATAAAAAAGTTTCATTATGGATCACCTCATGGTAGTAGTATCGTTGCCTTCACCAAAGATCCCATTTGTTAATGACAAGATCTTCGGGTGTTGCACGATTAAGTATAGATTCATTATAATGATTGAACAATACTATTGTTTCTATTAAAATGATTATTAAAACCAATGATTAGAGGTGAATTCATGGAGATTCGTCAAATGGAAAACTTTATTACAGTGTGTGAGGAGCTTCATTTTACACGGGCAGCTGAGAAACTTGGCATATCTCAACCTACGTTGAGTCAACAGATACGTGGGTTGGAGGATGAACTTGGTGTTCCTTTGTTTGACCGTGTCGGCAAAAAAATTGTGATGACCCAGGCAGGCACTCTGTTTCTGGAGCACTGTGTACAGATGATCCGGCATCTACAGAATACCCAAGATGCGTTGGCTGAATTTCGGAATGATCAGCGGGGACGATTGATTATTGGTGTTCTTCCATCCGATTTGGATTACCGTATCACTCCGCTGCTCGTTGATTTTCATGCCCGATTCCCCAAGGTGCAATTGAAGGTTATCTCTTCGATCTATGTCGTAAATCAAGTGTTGGAAAATGAAGTCGACATCGGCATCGAGATCACGTCTGCCCCTGATAGACGGCTTGTACGCATTCCTTTGTGCAGTGAAGAATATGTACTCGTCGTTTCCGAGAATCATGATTGGGCTGAACGAAGCACAATTGAAATTCAGGAGCTACGTGATATCCAAACGGTGATGTTTCCCGAAGGATTCACAGGAAGAGAATTGGTTGACGGCTATTGCCGTAAATATGGATTCACCTTAAATACCATCATGGAGACCAGTTCTGCAACCTCCATCATTAGCCTGGTCAAAGCCAACGTCGGAGGAACACTGCTGCCTTATCCTCTGATCAAAGCCATGAATGAGCCTACGCTACGTTGCATCCGAATTACAGACGATCCGCCATACCGGCACTTTGAGATCATCCATCGGTCCGACCGTTACCTGACGCAATCGGCCAAGGCATTTATTGAGAAAACAATCGAGTATTTCAATCAAAGGTGAGATTAAAAGGAGGATTTTGAAATGAAAATAAGAGAAGTTGGTTTATTGACACATCAGGTCGAGGCCATAAAAGAGTATTACGGTACACTACTGGAATTGAATCTTGTGGAGGATAATGCAACATGCGTTTCATTCCGTGCGGGGAACTCAGTCCTATCTTTCAAGAAGGCGCCAGAACAAGAGAAGCCCTACTATCATGTAGCGTTTACGATTCCAACGAATAAACTTGCTGATGCAAAAAGGTGGGCTCAAGACCGTAACATTCCATTGCTCTCCAAAGATGGACAGGATGAATTTTATTTCCCCTACTGGGATGCAACAGCCTTCTATTTTTATGATCCAAGCGGCAACTTGATGGAATTTATCGCTCACCATTCACTCGATAACGCAGTCGATGAAGCTTTTGAAGTGAAGCATCTGTTATGTATTAGTGAAATCGGTCTGCCCGTCGATGATGTTCCTGAGACAATGAACACATTGAATAAGCATTATCAACTTGAACCATTTGCCGGAGACGGAAAACAATTCTCCCCCACGGGTGATGCAGAAGGCATGTTTATTGTCATTGATAAACAGAAGCCTTGGTTCCCAGACGGGCGTATGCCTGGTGTATTTGCCACGGAGGTAAAAGTTGAAACTGGGCAGCCCGGTAGTCTGCGTATACAGGACGATATGTACTCGATTGAATCGATATGATGTAAGAACGTACTGAATGAAAACCTCAAGAGGGACTTCCGGCTTAATACTTACCAAAACCATCCTCACACGTGATATCCGATTTAAGAATTTCGTACAGATTTTGTTTGGAATTCTCTAATTTATTTTGTGTTTCTTCAATTTCTGATATTTTCGCTTGGATAATGCTTGCTTGATCATTACTTGAAAACCCATGTTTAGAGATCATAGATTGGATCTCATGGATCGTAAAACCAACAGCTAAACATTGTTTGACCACTTCCAGATGCTGAATAATGCTCTGCGCATATATTCGATAGTTATTATGATCTCTCAGCATATGTTCATCCGGGATAATACCTATTTTCTCGTAGTAACGAATCGTGGATATCGGAAGGTTTACATGGTTCGCTACTTCACTAATCTTCATATGGATTTCCCCCGTTTCTTCTTCTTGCTATAAAGTATACTTTATAGTTTACAATCCTCATAGTGAGACAGATGGAGATATAACCTATACCCACTCTCACCAATATAGATATGAGGAGAGAAATCGATATGAATACAATTACCGGCCAATTCAACAAAACAAATGATTTTGATACCATCGTCTTGGAGCGCCATTCCGTTAAAGTCTACGACCCTGAAGTGAAAATCAGTCGCGAGGAGATGACCGAAATACTGGCGAAAGCTTCACGTGCCCCTTCGGCCATTAACATGCAACCTTGGCGTTTTCTTGTTATCGACAGTGCTGAAGGCAAAGAGAAACTTGCACCACTGGCCTCTTTTAACCAGACACAGGCACTAACGTCTTCCGCTGTCATTGCCGTATTTTACGATGCTAACAACGTTGAATACATGGAAGAGATCTTCAGAAAATCAGTGGAACTTGGATACATGCCCCAAGACATCATGGATATGCAGATGCAGCAGGTAAAACCTTATTATGCGAACATAAACGTATCCGAATTGCGTGACATGAACCTCATTGACTCAGGCCTCATATCCATGCAACTCATGCTCGTTGCCCGTGCTCATGGCTATGATACGAACCCTATGGCTGGTTATGACAAAGGTCAGATCGCCGAAGCGTTCGGCCTGGATAAAGAACGGTTCCAGCCCGTGATGTTGATCTCCATAGGCAAAGCAGCCAAAGATGGCTATCCTTCCTATCGTCTCCCGGTTGAAACGATTACAACTTGGGCATAATCAACAGCTACTCTCAATGAAGTAATATCTCTTGTATTATATAGTTAAGTGAATATAACAACTATAAGTAAATACTAAGTCTGAAAAATAGATAAAAATCACTGTGCATTCCATAATACCAGAGTACTCATCCTATATCAGTTAAAGGCTTTCATTATAATAGCCTCATACTGATTTGGACATAAGAACATTAATTATACGTTCATAAACAAAGGGTACTGATGACAACTGTCATCAGGACCCTTTGTTACATAACTTAAATACTTTTGTCAGGTGATAAAAAAGTCGTGAAACCACCACAAATTACCACAAAAAGAAAATTACCACTTCCTCAATATACCGAATGTCGCATATAACGTGCTTAAATGATCCATTTTCACCCAAGCCGGGTAAGGGATTAGAAAATAATATCAATAGCCTCTAGCTCATCTTGCTCCTGTTCGGATTGCCCGTTCAGGGAAATATCCTTGAGCAGCACCGAAGGCTGTTCGCCAATTTGGTTGATGATCACGAGCAGGTCCTGAGCGAAATTGTCGATCAGATTGCGCGTAAACAACTTGGTGGCATATTCAAACTGCCCATTCATACCCTCATCCAGCAACGAAATGATCAAGGTAAGATCAAATTGGGAAACCGTATGCGTTTCCGGATAAGATTCGATCTGGATATCCCCGAAGCTTTGAACGTTATCTTCCTTCGTTTCCAGTGTAAACATGACATCAAATACAGGATTGCGGCTTTGATCGCGCGGCACCTGCAGCTTTTTCACAAGCTCTTCAAACGGATAATCCTGGTGGTCGTAGGCCCCCAGCATCGTTTCTTTGACTTCGTTCAAGTAAGCGAGGAACGTCTTATCCCCGGATGGATAATGGCGGATCGCCAACGTGTTGACAAACATTCCGATGAGTGACTCCAGGTCGGCATGTGTGCGGCCCGAAACCGGTGTTCCTACTATGAAGTCTTCTTGTCCCGAGTACTTGCTGAGCAGGATGGAATAGGCCGCCGATAACACCATATATAGGGTAGCACCGTTCTCATCGGCAATACGCTGCAAGCTGTCAGTCATCTGCTTGTCGATACTGAAAGGCAGCACATCTCCCTCAAAGCTGCGAGCGGCAGGTCTGACAAAGTCCGTAGGCAACTCAAGCGTTGGCAGTTCACCTTCCAACATGTCCAGCCAGTAGGCTTCCTGGCGTTTCAGCCGTTCTTTTACAGGTTCGGACTGCTGCCAAGCGGCGAATTCCTTGTATTGAATCCGAAGCGGTTCCAGTGTCTCACCGTTATACAGGCGCAGCAGCTCTTCGATGAAGATACCCATCGACATGCCATCCGTGACGATATGATGAATGTCCAGCATAAGCAGATGACGTTCCGTTTCCCATTCAACTAAGCCCACACGCAGCAGCGGCGGCCGCTCCAAATCAAAGACACGTACAAAGGCATCTGCAATGCTTTTCGTTTCACTTTCCGTCGCTTTTGTATACTCGACGGCAAACTCCAAGTCCGAATAAACCCGTTGTACCGGTTCGCCGTCGACCATTTCGAAGCCAGTTCGCAAAACTTCGTGACGAGCGATTAATCCTTTGAGAGCCGCCTCGAATTGATTCCGCTCCAAGTGCCCGATGAGAACCGTCATGCCGGACATGTTGTAGCTAAGCTCGGCGCCTTCCATCTGCTGCTGGATGTACAGCCGCTTTTGCACAGAGGAAAGCGGATAATACTCCCTTTTATCCAGAACCGGAATGGAAAGGAATTCCTGCTGCTCCAATCGGCTAATCACTTCAGCCATCCCTTCAATAGTCGAGTACCGAAATACATCGCGCAGCGGCAGGTCCACGTGCAGCTCCTTGTGCACCTTGCTGACCAGCGTTGTCGCCCGCAGCGAGTGACCGCCGAGGTCGAAGAAGTTGTCCGTCACACCAATCGTAACTGACCCAAGCACATCCTGCCAGATGGAGACCAGTTTCGTCTCCAGATCGGTGCGCGGCGCCACGTATTCGCGCCCTGCACTTGCTCCCTCTTCCGGCGTCGGCAGCGCTTTCCGGTCGATTTTCCCGTTTGGTGTCAGAGGTAAATGCTCCAGCTCCACAAAGTACGACGGGATCATGTAACCTGGCAGCTCGCTGGAGATCGCTCGTTTCAGGTCGGCCGCCGTCAGTTCGATATCCGTTGTGTAGTATGCGCACAGCGCCTTTTGCCCGTTCGCATCACTTCGAACCAGCACCACCGCTTCGCGTATACCTACCACCCGCAGCAGTTGCGACTCAATCTCACCCGTTTCGATCCGGTAGCCCCGGATTTTCGCTTGATTGTCGATCCGGCCGATGAAATCCACGTTTCCGTCCTCCATCCACCGCGCCAAATCTCCCGTGCGATACAACCGCTCACCCGCGTTGAAGGGGCTGTCTACAAACTTCTCTTCCGTCAGCTCTGGACGGTTCAAGTACCCACGCGCCACACCGACTCCGCCGATAACCAATTCGCCCAGCACGCCGACTGGCACCGGGTTCAGATGTGCATCCACGATGTAAAACTTCGCATTTAACCACGCTTTGCCAATCGGCACATGGCCTGTTTGCGGCAGTTTCGCCAACTCCTCATCATAGAAACTGGAGTCAATTGCCGCTTCCGTCACACCGTAGGCGTTAATAATGCGGAACGACGAGCCGAACCTTTCCTGTAAGGTACGGTAATCTGCCACACTGCAGCTGTCCGAGCTTGTGATCAACAGCTCCATCCCACTTAACTCCAACCCCTGCTCATGCACGTACTCCATAAACGGTACGATCAGCGCTGGCGTTGATTCAAAAATCGTCACTTGCTCCCGCTCTATCCAGTAATGCAGACTAGACGGATCGATCCGGTCGTCCTTCGGTACAATGACCATGCTGCCGCCGTTGTACAGCGTCCGTGCGATATCACCCACAAACACGTCGAACGAAAAGCTTGCGAGTTGCAACAGCCTTACCGGGAACTGATCCAACCGGTATTCCCGTCGGTAGCCCGCTGCCGTGTTCACCAGGCTACGGTGCTCGATCATCACACCCTTGGGCTTGCCTGTCGTTCCGGACGTGTAGATGACATACGCCAAATCCTCCGGACGGGCTTCATGGAAGCTCTCCATACCGACAACATCAACATCATTTACATGACTCTCGCCACCACCGTTCACAGCCCCCGTTAGCTTGCCGTTGACTGGATCGGGAGCACTGCTGGAGCCTTGGCCGAAGTCCATTGGCGCATTGTTTCGTTCCTCGTTGTACGACGCTTCATCATCGAGGTACAGCACCGTCTCCAGTGTCAGTTCCTTTTCGCCGAGCCAGGATTCGGCACGCTCTCGCAGCAGCGTTTGTGTCAATAACACCTTCGCTCCGCTGTCTTCCAGCATAAACCGCACGCGGTCCGCCGGATAATCCGGATCAAGCGGTACATACGCCCCTCCCGCTTTCCAGACGGCCATCACGGCCACCAGCAAATCGACCGAACGCTCGGCGAGAATGCCAACGATCGTCTCCCGGCCAATGCCGCTTCCGCGTAGCGTAGCCGCCAAGCGATTCGCCCGCTCGTTCAGCTCCGCGTACGTCAGCCGATCGTTTTCGTACACGACAGCTTCCGCTTCTGGCGTGTGTTCCGCCTGTTCCTCGAACAGTCGATGGAACGCTGCCACCGGAGCCTCTTCCGGCTGCGCCGGGTTAAACGCGCCGATAATTTCTTCTTTTTCCACCGCCGTCAAAATATCCAACTCGGAGATCGTCGCTGACGGGTTGCGGAGAATGGATTCAAGCAACTGCAAGTAGTGGGCAGCCAACTTCTCCACCGTTTCGGTTTTATATAGAGCCGTGGCGTATTCAAACAGATATTCCAAGCCGTCCTCAATCTCGGTGACGTCCAAGCTGAGATCGAATTTAGAAACAATTTCTTCGCTGGCATACGTCGACAGATGCAGTCCCGGAAGCTGGATTTCCACATTTTCTGTATTCTGCAAAGCAAACATCGTATCAAACAGTGGATGACGGCGTAAATCACGAGCCACGTTTACCTTATCCACCAGTTCCTCAAACGGATAATTCTGATGTTCAAAAGCACCCAGCGTTGTCTCCTTGATCTCCTTCAAGTAGTCAAGGAACGTCTTACCAGCAGCCGGGTAACTGCGGATGGCCAATGTATTAACGAACATCCCGATCAGCGGTTGAACGTCGCTGTGATTTCTTCCCGCAATCGGCGTACCTACCACCACGTCTTCCTGACCTGAATATTTATGCAGAAGCACGTTATACGCCGCAAGCAGAACCATGTAAAGCGTTGCGCCGTTCTCAGCTGCAAGCCGTTTCAGACCTTCGCTTTTCTCAATATTCATAAACAATTGCAGCGTGCGGCCCTCATAGCTCTGCATAGCCGGGCGCGGATAGTCCGTTGGCATTTCCAGAACTGGCAGTTCTCCGCGGAACATGTCAATCCAGTAGGCTTCCTGCTTGGCAAGCTGCGTTTTCTGCTCGTCCGATTGCTGCCATACTGCATAATCTTTGTACTGAATGCGGAGTGGCTTGAGCGGCTCGCCGCTGTACAAGTGCACGAACTCTTCGATCAGTACGTCCATTGATACGCCGTCCGATACGATATGATGTGTATCGAACATCAGGATGTGCCGGTCCGGCGCGAGTTCGGCAATGCCCACCCGCAGAAGTGGCGGTTTCGCTAGATCAAACGCACGAACGAATTGGCGCACCGTTTCTTCCGCCTGCTCCTCGCTGATCTGCACATATTCCACCTGGAAGGTGACTTCTTCGTAAATCCGCTGAACCGCTTCGCCTTCAACCATCTCAAAGCCGGTACGCAGCGTTTCATGACGAGCTACAAGCCCGCGGAACGCTTCTTCAAACCGTTGCCGGTTGAGCTGCCCTTCGATCAGCATAGCTCCTGGTATATTGTAGCTCAGCTCGCCTCCTTCCAGCTGGTTCAAGATATAGAGACGTTTCTGAGCAGAAGAGAGGGGATAGTACTCGCTAGGTTCCGCAGCCGGAATAGCCATAAACGAGGCGATCTCCAAACGCTCCATAGCCACAGCCATTTCCTCAACTGTCGAGTAGCGGAATACGTCGCGAAGCGGGAATTGGGCGCCCAGCTCCTTATGCATTTTGCCGACAAGTGTTGTCGCCCGCAGGGAGTGTCCTCCGAGGTCGAAGAAGTTGTCCGTTACGCCTACCGCCTTCTCCCGAACAAGCACTTCCTGCCAAATGGCGGCCAGTTTTGCCTCCAGTTCGGTGCGCGGCGCCACGTATTCGTGGCCTCCGCCTGCTCCCCCTTCCGGCGCTGGCAGCGCCTTCCGGTCTATTTTCCCATTCGGCGTTAGAGGCAATTGCTCCAGTTCGACGAAATACGACGGAATCATGTATCCCGGTAGCTCGCTGGAGATCGCCCGTTTCAAATCTGCCGCCGTCAAGCCTTTTTCCACTGTATAATAAGCGCACAACGCTTTCTGCCCCTCTTGATCTTCCCTGACAACAACGACCGCTTCCTTCACGCCACCTACACTCAGCAGCTTTGCTTCGACTTCGCCCGTCTCGATCCGGTAACCCCGGATTTTCGCCTGGTTATCGATCCGGCCGATGAAGTCCACGTTGCCGTCCTCCATCCACCGCGCCAAGTCTCCCGTGCGATACAGTCGCTCACCTACGATAAACGGACTATCTACAAACTTCTCTTCCGTCAGCTCGGGACGGTTCAAGTACCCGCGCGCCACACAGACTCCGCCGATAACCAATTCGCCCAGCACGCCAACTGGAACAGGATTCAGATGTGCATCCACGATGTAGAACTTCGCATTCAACCACGCTTTGCCAATCGGCACATGGCCTGTCTGCGGTAGCTTCGCCAACTCCTCATCATAGAAACTGGAGTCAATTGCCGCTTCCGTCACGCCGTAGGCGTTGATGATGCGGAACGACGGGCCAAACCGTTCCTGCAAGGTCCGGTAATCTGCCACGCTGCAGCTGTCCGAGCTCGTAATGAGCAACTCCATCTCGCTCAACTCCAGCCCTTGCTCGTGCACATATTCCATAAACGGTACGATCAGCGCCGGCGTTGATTCAAAGATCGTCACTTGCTCCCGCTCTATCCAGTAGTGCAGACGAGACGGATCAATCCGGTCGTCTTTCGGTACAATCACCATCGTGCCTCCGTTGTACAACGTCCGCGCGATATCGCCCACGAATACGTCAAACGAGAAGCTTGCGAGCTGCAACAGCCTTACCGGAAACTGATCCAACCGGTATTCCCGTCGGTAACCCGCCGCCGTGTTCACCAGGCTGCGGTGCTCGATCATCACGCCTTTTGGCTTGCCCGTCGTTCCCGACGTGTAGATGACGTACGCCAGATCCTCCGGACGGGCTTCATGGAAGCTGCCCATACCGACAACATCAACATCATTTGGATGACTCTCATTACGGTCGTTCACAGCACCCGTCAGCTCGCCGGAGACCAAACCTGAAACCATGCTGGAGCCTTGGCCGAAGTCCATTGGTGCATTCGCTCGGTCTTCGCTGTATGACGTTTCGTCATCGAGATACAGCACCGTCTCCAGTGCTAGTTCCTCTTCGCCGAGCCAGGATTCGGCACGCTCTCGCAGCAGGTTTTGTGTCAGAAGCACCTTCGCTCCGCTGTCTTCCAGCATGAACCGCACGCGGTCCGCAGGATAATCCGGGTCAAGCGGTACATACGCCCCTCCCGCTTTCCAGACGGCCATCACGGCCACCAGCAAATCGACCGAACGCTCGGCGAGAATGCCAACGATGGTCTCCCGGCCGATGCCGCTTGCACGCAGCGTTGCCCCCAAGCGATTCGCCCGCTCGTTCAGCTCCGCGTACGTCAGCCGATCGTTCTCGAATACGATGGCCTCCGCTTCTGGCGTGCGTTCCACCTGTTCCTCGAACAGGCGATGGAAGGCGGCCACAGGAGCCACTTCCGGCTGCACCGGATTAAACACGCCGACAATTTCTTCTTTTTCCGCCGCTGTCAAAAGCTCTAACTCATTTACACAAACATTCGGATTAGCCGCAACCTGCTCCAATGCACGGGCAAAATGACCGTGGATCTGCCTGATGTCTTGCTCTCTGAACGTCAGTGCATTGTACGTAAACCGCAGCAAAATATGCTCTTCAGGAATGACGGTAATGTCCAGGTCATAGTTCGTTTGTTCCGGCGATTGGATATTAGCGATTTTCAGCGCTTCTTGGCCTCCGCCGACAACTTGCTCAATCTGTTCTTCCATCGGATAATTTTCAAAGACCATGATATGGTTGATCAAGTCACGCTTTTGCTCGCTCAGCGACTGAATTTCGAACAGCGGGAACGTTTCGTAAGCTCCCGATGCCAGCGCTTGATCCTGGGTTTTTCTCAAAATATCGGCTACCGTCTCCTCGGCTTTACCTTGAATACGGACCGGGATCGTATTAATAAACAGGCCAATCATGCTTTCGATGCCCGGAATTTCCGCCGGACGCCCGGATACAACGGAGCCGAACACGACATCCTCGCTGTTGTTGTATATCTGTAGGACCAGTCCCCATACAGTCTGCATAAACGTGTTGAGTGTCACCTGCTGCTGGCGCGCCACACGCTCAATTTGCCCGGTCAGTCCTTTGCTGAGTTCCACATCGATTTCAGCCATTTCAAAAGCATGCTGTTTCAGCTGCGTTGTCTCCTGCGGCAGCTTGGTCTGCTGATCGTAACCCGCCAAATACTCTGACCAGTAACCCGAAGCTTTCGCTACATCTTGAGCTTCCAGCCATTCGATATACCGGGAGTACGAAGTAACCGGAGGAAGCTCTAGCGCTCGCTTCTCCTGAAACGCAAAGTAAGTGTCGAACACTTCCTTGATCATGAAGGACATGCACCAGCCGTCCATCAAAATGTGATGATGACTCCAGATCACATGGTAGGACTCGTCGCCTGTGCGCAAAACGGTCACACGCATAAGAGAGTCTTGGGCCAAATCGAACTTGTTCGCTTTATCCGCGCTGACAAACTCAGCTATCGTCTTCTCCGCTTGTTCATCTCTTGCCGAGCGAATATCTTCAAAGTGCACTTCGCACTTCCGCTCGCGGAATACCACTTGAATCGGCTCGTCTCTCCAGCCGGTAATAAAGTTGGTCCGCAGCGCCTCATTCCGCTGCACCAGCGTATCCAATCCTCGGGTGAAGGCTTCCACATTCAGGCTTCCGTACAGATCGAAGGTCACCTGTTCGAAGTAAGCTCCCGAATCGGCATCCAGCAGGCTGTGGAACAACATCCCTTTTTGCAGTGGAGTCAGGGTGTATACATTCTCCAGTTCGCCGAGTGCCGCCGTATGTTCGGACAGCCGCTCCAGTTCCTCCACCGTCACATCTTGAAGAAGTACGTCACTAGGCGTAAGCTCAGGCCGCTCTTTCGATACGCAATGGCTGATGACTTCACGCAATCTCGATTGAAGCAGGGTGCCCAGGCGCTCAACCGTCTCCCGTTGATACTGGGTTTCCCCATAACGGATCGTGAGTTCCAACACGCCTTCCGACACCATACCGTTGATATCGAGGACATAATCCATCACAGCATTTGGGCTTGAATCGGAGCCCGGGCTGAACGGAGACGGCTGCGAGCTACTGCTTTCGTAATCCTGGTCGAACTGACCCAAATAGTTAAAACTGATCTCCGGCTCCAAAACGAAGTACTCACCTTCACGCGGCGCCGACAAATAACGCAGGATGCCATAGCCGATCCCTTTGTTCGGAATGCGGCGCAAGCTTTCTTTGACCTGTTTCACCTGATGACCGAGCGTCTGAGCGTGACCCGGCTCCAGAACGACAGGGAATTGGCTTGTAAACCAGCCTACCGTGCGCGTAATGTCTACATCTGGCAAAAGTTCTTCCCGGCCGTGGCCTTCGAGATTCACCAGCACGCGTTCCTGACCGCTCCAAGCTTGTACTGAGAGGCCCAGCGCAGCAAGCAGCAAATCATTCATTTCCGTATGGTAAGCACGGTGAGCCTGCTTCAGCAACTGTTCGGTTTCGTCCGCTGTCCATCGCACGGTTACGAGCCCGCTGTCCTTCAGCTTGGATCTGCCTTGTTCAAAATCTTTCGGAAGCGGCTCATAGGCCAATTGCTCGATAAACTGCCAATACGCTCTCTCGCTTTCCATCGCCGGCCCGTTCGCATAATCAGCGAGCTGTTTCGCCCACGTTTGGAATGAATCCGTTTTGAGCGGCAGGCGGATCGGCTGCCCTTGCAGCGCCCGCTCATAGGCGGCAGCAAAATCCTCAAGCAGAATCCGCCAGGATACGCCGTCTACGACCAAGTGATGGATTGCGATGAGCAGATGGTCGCCATCGTCGCAGCGGAACAAACCAAGCTTCACCAGCGGACCGTTTTCCAGATCGATGCTTGCTTGAATGTCATTTGCCTTCGCCTCTACCGCTTCTTTCACGTCCCGGGCTCCCTTGAAATCGACAACTTCCAGATCGAACAGCACTTCGTTCTCCCCAGCGCCGCGGTTCCAGACGGTATAACCATTCTCGGTTTGACGATAAACCGTACGAAGAGCATCGTGATGCACGATAAGCTGACGCACCGCTTGGCGTAAAGCTTTTTCATCAAAGCCTTGCTTGGAGAACTGCATAAATGCCTGGTTGCTGTGATGAACGTCGGCCTGATTTTGTTCAAAGAACCACCGCTGAATCGGGGTCAGGATAACCTCTCCCGTCACTTCGGCCTGGCTTGCCGTTCTCTCGGCTGTTTGCAACCGCAAACTAAGGGCGGAGATCGTCGGGTAATGGAACAAATCTTTCATGACCAGCTTGTACCCCGTTTGCAAAAGACGAGAAGATACCTGTAAAGCTTTAATTGAATCGCCACCAAGCGCAAAGAAATTATCCATGGTGCCAACCTGATCCACGCCTAACACTGACTGCCAGACCAACGCGAGTGCTTTCTCGGCAGGAGTACGCGGCGCCGTGTATGCAGCCTCGGCACGAATGCTTCCTTCCGGCACAGGCAACGCTTTACGGTCGATCTTGCCGTTCGGTGTAAGCGGCAATTGATCGAGAAGCATGATGCGCGAAGGCACCATATGAGAAGGCAGTACGGCGTCCAGATGGGCCACAAGCCCTTCCAGATCGAAGCTGGAATCCACTACGACATATCCGCACAGATATTTCTGCCCCCGCTCGTCCGTCCGGTCGATGACAAGCGCTTGCCGCACCTCGGCAACATTTTTCATGGCCGCTTCAATCTCACCAAGCTCGATCCGATAACCACGAATTTTCACCTGATTGTCGATTCGGCCGATGAAATCTACGTTGCCGTCAGGCATCCAGCGTGCCAGATCACCCGTCCGGTACAACCGCTCCCCAGCGGTGAACGGGCTATCTACGAATTTCTCCAACGTTAAATCCGGGCGGTTCAAGTAACCGCGGGCCACACCCACTCCACCGATAACCAGCTCGCCGAGCACCCCGATCGGCACTGGCTTCAGATTTGTATCCACGATGTAGAATCTGGCGTTAAGCCACGCTTTCCCGATTGGCACGCTGCCCGTGTTCGGCAGCTTCTCCAGCGGCTCGTCATAGAAGCTGGAGTCAATCGCTGCTTCCGTTACGCCGTAGCTGTTAATAATACGGAACTGCGAGCCAAAGCGCTCCTGCAATGTGCGGTAATCCGCTACACTGCACGCATCCGAGCTTGTGATCAGCAGCTGCATCGAGCTGAGGTCCAGACCCTCGGCATACACATGCTCCATGAACGGCACGACCAGCGCCGGAGTTGATTCGAACACCGTCACGGCGTAATCACGAATCCAGCCATAGAGGCGGGTTGGATCAATCCGGTCTTCTTTCGGCACGATGACCATAGTTCCACCGTTGTACAGCGTCCGTGCAATGTCACCAACGAACACATCAAACGAGAAACTGGCAAGTTGCAGCAGCCGGATCGGGAACTGATCCAGGCGGTAGTCCCGCCGGTAGCCCGCCGCCGTGTTCACCAAGCTGCGGTGTTCCACTGCCACGCCCTTCGGACGGCCCGTCGTACCGGAGGTGTAGATGACGTAAGCCAGATCGCCTGGCTTGTTCACATTTGCCGGATTTGATGCGAGATCCTCCGCTTGTATGTTCTGCTCAGCTTCTGCCGTGGCAGATGTTTCGACAGCAGCCATTGCCACTTGCACCAAAGCCTCCGCGCCCGCTTCGCCTAAAGCTTGTAAGGCTACATCTGTTTCCGCCGCTCCGAGGCTGTACGCCGCGGCGTCATCAAGTGCAAGCACCGTTTGCAGCGTTAAAGCTCCGTTGCTGCGCCAAGCTTCCGCCTGCTCCAACAGGCAAGTCTGCGTAAGCAGCACTGATGCCTCGCTGTCCGCGAGCATATATTCGATCCGCTCCGCTGGATAATCGGGGTCAAGCGGTACATAAGCGCCGCCAGCTTTCCATACGGCGAGTACCCCGATCAACAGCTCGGCCGAACGGCCGGCCAGAATGCCGACCACCTGTTCCGGCTTCACCCCACGTGCCCGCAGTACATACGCCAAACGATTCGCTTTGGCGTTCAGCTCCGCATACGTCAGCTTGCTGTCTTCGTAGACAACCGCCAGCGCTCCCGGAGTGCGCTCCGCCTGCTCCTCGAACAGCTCGTGGAACGTTCTCTCTCTCCACGACTCATCCGCTTCCAGACCTGTACCCTCTGTAGCGGGTTGCTTCACAAGAGCCGAAGACGACACGTCAAACCCGACCAATAAATTATCCTTTTCGCTGTCCGTCAATATATCCAAATCCGAAATCCGCGCACCCGGCTGAGCCAGGATCGACGCCAAAAGCTGCTCGTAATGACCCGCAAGCCGTACCATCGTTTCCTGTTTAAACAACGAGGTAGCGTACTCGATCTTGCAAACTAACTCGTTACCCTCTTCAACGATATCCAAGCTAAGATCAAACTTCGCCGTCTTTTCCTCGATGTCAAACAGCGACCATTGCAAGCCTTCCAGGGTTAAATCCAGGCTTTCGTGCTTTTGCAAAGAAAACATGGTGTCAAACAGCGGATTCCGGCTTAAATCCCGGCTCACCTGAAGAGCTTCTACCAGCTCCTCAAACGGATAGTCCTGGTGCTCGTAGGCTCCAAGCGTCGTTTCCTTCACTTCCTGCAAGTAATCCATAAACGTCCGCTCTGTCGTCGGACCCAAGCGAAGGGCCAGCGTATTGACAAACATGCCGATAATCGGCTGCAAGTCGGCGTGAGAACGAGCGGCAATCGGAGTGCCGACTACTATATCTTCCTGTCCCGCGTATTTATGAAGCAATACGGAGTACGCAGCCAGCAGAAGCATGTACAGCGTCGCCCCCGAATCGCTGGCAAGCTGTTTAAGAGCTTCTCCTTTCTCCGCATCGAGCCTAAACGTGAGCGTTTGACCGTCAAACTGCTGAACGGCTGGACGGGAGTAGTCAAGAGGTAACTCAAGAACCGGAAGCTCGGAGCTGAATACCCCTTGCCAGTATTCCTCCTGTCGTTTGATGCGTTGACGCTGTTCCTTGGATTGCTGCCAAACGGCGTAATCCTTGTATTGAATCCGCAGCTCCGGCAATTCTTCCCCATTGTAAAGCCGCACGAATTCACGCAGCAGCACATCCATGGAAAGGCCGTCTGAAGCAATGTGATGCATATCCAGCGCGAGCAGGAATTTTTCTTTCTCCAATTCGATCAGCAGGGTGCGCAACAAAGGCGGCTGGGTCAAATCAAAAGGCTGAATGAAGCCTTCAAAAATGGCTGCAACCTGATCTTCGCTTGCTTGAATCTTCTCGACCTTGAAAGCGACGAGCGGATGAATACGCTGAATCGGCTCCCCATTCACGATTTCAAAACCGGTGCGCAGCATATCGTGCCGGGTCATCAAAGTAGTCAGCGCATCTTCTACTTTGGCCTCGTTCAAAGTCCCTTCCAATTGCAAGGCGCTTGGGAGGTTATAATTCAGCTCCAAGCTATCCAGCTGGTGCAGGACGTACAGCCTTTTTTGTGCAGAGGAAACCGGATAGTATGCTTTCTCTTCCGCTACTGGAATCGTGCTGTGCTCTGATTCTTCCAAGCTGGCAATAGCCCCAGCCATCGCTTCTATCGTCATATAGCGGAACACATCGCGCAGCGGAAGTTCAACGTTCATTTCCTTCCGAATCTTGCTGACAAGGTTTGTCGCCCGCAAGGAATGCCCTCCGAGCTCGAAGAAATTGTCCAGGACCCCAATGCCGGAGTAACCCAGCACTTCCTCCCAGATTTTCACAAGCTGGGACTCCGTAAGGTTACGCGGCGCTACGTATTCAACGCCCGTTTGCAAGCCGCCTTGCGGCTCCGGCAGTGCTTTGCGGTCCACTTTCCCGTTGGACGTCAGCGGCATGCATTCCAGCTGCACGAAGTACGACGGGATCATGTATCCCGGCATTCCCTGGGCCAGCGAGGTTCTCATTTCGCTAACCGTCAGCGTCCGGTCCGCCACAAAGTAGGCAACAAGCGCCTTCTCGCCCCCGTTGTCCTGACGGGCGAGCACTACCGCTTCTTCCACGCCCTCCACGTTCAGAAGTTGCGTCTCGATTTCGTCCAGCTCGATCCGGTACCCGCGGATTTTGACCTGATGGTCGATCCGGCCGAGGTATTCAATGTTGCCGTCCGGTAGCCAGGCCGCCAAGTCACCCGAACGGTACAGTTTCTCCCCCTCCGCAAACGGCGAATCAACGAACTTTTCCGCCGTCAGATCCGGGCGATTCAGGTATCCTCTCGCCAAGCCTTCCCCGGCCACGTACATTTCGCCTGCTACGCCGATCGGAACAGGACGACGATTTTCATCCAGAACGTACACGCTCAGCGTTGGGATCGGCTTGCCGATATTACTCTTCGCCGCTTCCATCTCGATCCATGTGATTTCCTTATACGTCACGTGAACCGTCGTCTCGGTAATACCGTACATATTGATCAGCTTTGTCTCCGAGTACTTCGTCTTGAAACCCTTGAGCAACAGCGGGCTGAGCGCTTCGCCGCCGAAGATGACGTTGCGAATCCGCAGATTGTACGGATGGTCCGCTAAAACCTCACGCAGCAGTTGGTAGAAATATGTTGGCGTCTGGTTCAAAATCGTGACCCGTTCGCGGCTCAGCAGTGCCAGGAACTCGGCCGGATTTTTCGCCGTAAGCGGCGGTACGATAACCAGCTTTCCTCCATTCAGCAACGCTCCGTACATCTCCCAGACGGAGAAATCGAAGCAGAACGAGTGGAATAACGTCCAAGTGTCGGACGGCCCAAAGTCGAACAGGTTCTTGTCGTTGAACAAAAGGCGCACGACGTTTTTATGCTCAATCAACGTGCCTTTGGGTTTGCCGGTCGTTCCCGACGTGTAGATGACATAAGCCAAGTTACCCGGCCCGGAAATCGGCTCTAGATTCGAAGCGTCCAGCTCACCAACGGAGTCCGCCCCTTTGTCGCCCCAAACGAAATCGTCCAATTCAAGGCGCGTTCCTGCGAAGTCGGTCTTCTCATGCAAATGCTTTTGAATCAGCAATAACGGTGCGCCCGAATCCTCAATCATGAAGCGGATGCGTTCCTCCGGGTAGTCGGGATCGACAGGCACGTAGGCTCCACCCGCTTTGAGAATCGCCAGAATGCCGACGACCATATCAAGCGAACGTTCGGCCAGAATCGCTACCAACTGATCCGCTTCGACTCCCGTCTCCCGCAGCTGGCGCGCAAGCCAGTTGGATCGCTCGTTCAGCTCGCAGTAGGTCAACTGCCGCTCATTCATGACGGCGGCCACGTTATCCGGGTAAAGCTTTGCCTGCTCTTCAAACAAGCCATGAATCGTCTGCTGCCGCGGGTAGTCTGCCTCCGAATCATTGAAACCTCGCACCAGTTCACGGATTTCCTGCTCCGTTAGCATTTCCAGCGAAGCAATATCCCCTTCGGGTGCTGTTGCGATAGTTTCGAGTAGCTTGTCATAATGTCTGGCGAACCGCTCCGCGGTCTCCTGTTTATACAAAGCCGTAGCGTATTCCAACCGGCATTCGAGCTGACCGTCCAGCTCCGAAATGTCCAGAAGCAGCTCGAACTTGGACGTTCGGTTTTCCAACGGATAAAACGATTGCTCCAGCCCCTCGATGACAATTTGCTCATTCTCCGTATTTTGCAGGGAGAAGAACGTATCAAAGAGCGGATTCCGGCCGGTCGCGCGCGGAATGTGAAGACTTTCCACCAAATCTTCGAACAAATAATTTTGGTGTTCAAAAGCCCCAAGTGTGATTTCCTTCATTTCTTCCAGGTACTTAAGGTACGGCTTGGAACGCTCTGGCTGGCTGCGAATGGCAAGTGTGTTGATAAACATACCTACGATTGGCTGCACTTCTTCCTGCGTTCTTCCGGCAATCGGCGTTCCCACGATCAGATCTTCCTGACCCGAATATTTATGCATAAGGATCGAGTAAGCAGACAACAGCACCATGTACAGGGTCGTGCCCGTCCGTGCGGCCAGTTCTTTCAGCTTCTCCGTCCGCTCTTTCCCAATATCAAACTTCACGGTCCGGCCGTCAAAACTTTGCACCGCAGACCGCGGGAAGTCCGTTGGAAGTTCCAATACAGGCAGCTCGCCCGACAGCTGTTCCAGCCAGTACTCCTTCTGCGGCTGGATCAATTGCCCGTAGGCTTCGGAATGCTGCCAAACGGCATAATCTTTGTATTGAATACGCAACGGAGCCAGCTCCTCACCCCGATACAGACGGCTGAACTCGTCGAAAAGCAGCGCTGTCGAGATGCCATCCGAGATGATATGGTGCATATCGAACAACAGGATGTGGCGATCCTCGGCGACTTCGATCAGGCCGATGCGAAGAAGTGGCGGCTTGGTCAGATCAAACGGGTGATAGTATGCTTCCACCACTTGGTCCACTTCTCGCTCGCTCGCCTGGAAATAGTCTACAGCAAACTCCACCTCGTCATAGATGCGCTGCACAAGCTCGCCTTGAACCTGCTCAATCCCGGTACGCAGCGTCTCATGGCGCTGAATCAGCGCCCGGAACGCGTACTCTACGCGCGGGCGGTCCAGCTTGCCTTCGAGAAGAAGCGCCGCCGACATATTGTAGCTACGCTCGGCCGCGTCAAGCTGGCGCAGGACGTACAGACGTTTTTGCTCGGATGAAACCGGATAGTACTCGGCCTCTGCCGCTTTTGTAATCTCATACGTCTCCTGCTGCTTTAAACCGCCGATTCTTTGGGCCAGCTGTTCGATCATGGTGTAGCGGAAAACGTCCCGCAGCGGAACCTCGACTTGCAGCTCTTTTCGAATCTTGGAAACAAGGGCGGAGGCCCGCAAGGAATGACCACCCAGGTCAAAGAAATCGTCTTGGACTCCAACTCGCGCAATACCCAGCACCTGCTGCCAAATAAGCGCAAGTCTGGTTTCCAGCGTTGTGCGAGGAGCCACATACTCACGGCCCGCTTCTACCTCTCCGGTCGGTTCAGGCAGCGCTTTACGGTCAATCTTGCCATTCGGTGTGAGCGGAAGCTGATCAAGAGACACCAGCCGGGCCGGAACCATATGTGCAGGCAGCTCTTGTTTCAATTGGGACAGCAGATCGCTCATCTGCAAGGAATCATCCCCCGCCACGTATCCGCACAAATACTTTTGCCCCTGCTCATCCGTACGGTCTGTCACCACAGCCTGCTTGACACCCGGGAAACGCAACAGGGCCGTTTCAATTTCGCCGAGTTCGATCCGGAACCCGCGAATTTTCACCTGATAGTCAATCCGGCCGATGAAGTCAACGTTGCCGTCTTCCAGCCAGCGGGCCAAATCTCCTGTCCGATACAGACGTTCGCCAGGCACAAACGGGCTGTCTGCAAACTTCTCGGTGGTTAGGTCCGGACGGTTCCAATACCCGCGCGCCACCCCGGCGCCGCCGATGACAAGCTCACCCGGAACCCCTACAGGAACCGGCTTTAACCCGGCATCTACAATGTAAAACCGAGCGTTCAGCCAGGCTTTGCCGATCGGCACATGACCCAACGATGGCAGCTTGTCCAGCGGCTCATCGTAAAAGCTGCTGTCAATGGCCGCTTCGGTAACGCCGTAGCTGTTGATGATGCGGAATTGTCCGCCGAATCTTTCCTGCAGCAATTGGTAATCGGTGACACTGCAAGCATCCGAGCTGGTAATCAGCAACTGCATGGAGCTGACGTCCAGCCCTTCTTCATAAATATGCTGCATGAATGGCAGGATGAGCGCAGGTGTCGATTCAAATACCGTAATGTTTTGCTGCCGAATCCAGCCGTATAAGCGGTTCGGATCAATCCGGTCATCCTTTGGCACAATTACCATCGTTCCTCCGTTATACAGCGTCCGCGCGATGTCTCCAACGAACACGTCAAACGAAAAGCTCGCCAGTTGCAGCAGCCGCACCGGGAACTGATCCAACCGGTACTCACGGCGGTACGCATCCGCCGTATTCACGAGACTACCATGCTCGATCATGACGCCTTTTGGGCGTCCCGTCGTACCCGAGGTGTAAATCACATAAGCCAAGTCTTGCGGGGCACTGTCAGCAGATTCAAATTCCACGGCTGAGGTATCCCCGTTATACATCTGTTCATCATCCATCGCATAGACAGCTTGAAGCTTCAGCCGGTCATCGGCCAACCAACCTCCGGCCCCCTCCAACAGATGACGCTGCGTAAGCAGCACCGATGCTTCGCTATCGCTGAGCATGTACTCAATCCGCTCCGCCGGATAATCGGGGTCCAGCGGTACATAAGCTCCGCCGGCTTTCCATACGGCGAGCACACCGACCAGCAGTTCCACCGAGCGCTCCGCCCAGATCCCCGTAATCGTCTCCCTTCCCACGCCCTGTTCACGAAGGAGCGAAGCCAGCCGATCGGCGCGTTCGTTCAATTCGCCGTAAGTCAGCTTTTTGTCCATGTAAACAACTGCCGGGTGATCCGGAATGTCTCGGGCAAACTTTTCGACATACCGATGAAACGGAATTCCCTCGCTCAGTGCTGCCACCGGCGGGTTAAACACGCCCAGAATGCGGTGTCTCTCCTCATCGCTCAGTAGAGAAATCTCGCGTACCCGCAGTTCGGGAGTCTCAAGAAACTGGTCCAAAACAGTTACATACTGTTCCATAATGCGATCAATCTCGGCCATCTCGAACAGGCCGGTACGATAGGAAGCATGGAGAATGACATGGCCTTCATTCAGCATATGGTCGAAGCGAAGCAGTAGATCGCCCATCTCGTGCCTGGCAAAGTGAGCCTCCAGACGTACCTTGATTTCTTCGTATTCCACGATTTTCAAAGGCAGATATTCCAGAGACGTGCGGAACAGCTCCGAAAGATCGTTACGGCCGTGTTGTTCACGTAAATCCTGGATCAATTGGTTATAAGGATATTTCTGATGCCGCAGATCCGCCGTATTTTCCTTGGAAACCGTTTGGATCAAGGAAAGCACGGACCCATCTGGATTCAGACTAATCCGCGTAGCCACGGTGCTGACGAACATACCAATCGTTTCTTTTTCCTTCTTGCTGGTGCGATTGGCAAAAACCGTGCCGACCGGCACATCGGTGCTGTCGGTCAGCTTATACAATAAGGCGTACATGGCGGACAAAAATAACGTATATAAACTGACCTGATATTGTTCGCTAAAAGCCAGAATGCGGTCATACCGGGAACCATCCAACGTGATGGAACGTTTATTCGATTCGCTGCCAATTGAGAATGGCGGAACCGATTTAATGCCGCTCGTTTCAGGCAAAGTGTTGTACTTGGTCAGCCAATATTCCTTGCCTTTTTGATAACGCTGCGATTGCTCATATTCATGCTCAGTTGAAATATAATCCAGGTAGGAAGGGGCCTGGTAACTGCTGAAGATGCCTTTGCGCAGTTCCAGGTATTTTTCCATCACCGCATGCAGCAGAGCAGTGACGGACAAGCCATCGGCAATGATATGATTTACAGTCAAATTAAGCCATACTTGGCCGTTCGCAAAATGGATCATCGTAAATTGATAGAGGTGTTCGTCGAACACACTGGCTGGTTTTTCGGTTACTTCTTTCACCCAGGCATAGAATTGTTCGGTTGTACCTATTTCGAGGTGGCTTATCTGGGCTTGGACATTCTCCGGCTCTTCGAACCACTGCGTTGGATTTTGCAAATCCCCGCTAATACGGATTCGGAAAGCGTCATAGGTTTTGACAATCTCTGCGGCCGCTTGCTCCAGCAGCTTGGTGTCGATCTCGCCCGTAATCTGGTAGGTCGCGGAAAGCATCGTGATGGATGTGCCCGGATTCATAATTTCCATGAACCATATCCGGCGCTGGGCTTGCGTTAATCCATATTGCTTGTTCGTATTCTCTCTCACATCGACACACTCCCGTATTAGAGATTGTTTGTAGATAGGCTTTTTATCTAGATATCAGCAGGAAGCCGCTCGTCGTAATGGTCTAGCCATACAGCCGCGCGTAATAACCTCCGAGCGCCAGCAGGTCCTGATGGCGGCCCCGTTCCACGACCGTTCCTTGGTTCATGACCGTAATCAAATCCGCATGTTCCACAGTGCTGAGACGATGCGCAATCAGAATGGTGGTGCGCCCCTTCATCAATACGTTCAGAGCTTGCTGTACCCAATGCTGGGATTCGTTATCCAATGCAGAAGTCGCTTCGTCCAGCAGGAGAATCGGGGCGTTTTTGAGAATCGCCCGGGCGATCGCAATTCGCTGCCTTTGTCCGCCTGACAACGACGCTCCTCTCTCTCCCACCGGCGTTTTATACTGTTCAGGAAGTTCCTGAATAAAATGGTGAGCGTACGCCGCTTTGGCCGCTTCAACCACTTCTTCATCCGTTGCATCCGGGTTTCCATAACGGATGTTTTCCTCAATCGTGCCGGTAAACAAAAACGGCTCCTGCGGAACGTATGCAATCTGCCTGCGGATTTCGTCCAGCGTGTAATGTCCGAACGGTTTGCCCTGGAGCAGGATATCTCCGCTGTCCACAGGATAAAAACCGAGCAGCAGCTTGATCAGCGTACTTTTGCCGCTGCCGCTGGCTCCCACGATCGCAGCGACCTGGCCAGGAAACACTTGCATCGACATGTCGACAAGTACCTTTTTATCTGCCTGATAGGAAAATTCCACATCGCGAAACTCCACCGCAGCCTCCGATACAAGCTCGCTACGAGAAGATCCCAGACGCTCCGGTTCCTCTTCCTCGCTTAGTACCTCTTGAATCCGGTGAGCGCCCGCGAGCGAATTCTGGGTCATCGACAGAACCATCCCCAAGTTCAACAAGGCGTGCGTCAGATTCACTTGCAAAACTGCCAGAGCGGCGACACTTCCCATTCCCATCAATCCGTAGGCATAAAGAAGACTGCCGATGACGATGATGCCGCAAAACGTGACGTAGCTGATAAAATGGTTCACCGCAGCCTGCATACCGTTCTTTTTCGCCGTTTGCCGAAGCGTTTGCGTCATTTGTTCGTTCAACGCCTCGTACTGGCCGTAAATCGTGCGGATGCGGAACAGCTTCACAATTTGAATGCCGCCCATAAAATCTTTAAATTTTTCGGTCATTTTACCGAGCGTTTGCAAGCCTTGTTCGGACAAGGCACGGATATCCCGTGCAAATTTCAGGCTGACCAGAGAGGACAGCAGCAGAATCACGAAGGATACGCCAGCAAACCGCCAATCGATCACCACCATGGAGACAATGGAGCCGATGCAAAAGACAACTTGAAGCAGCAAAACGAAGTAAACCTGCGAGAATGTAAACTCAACGGTCGTTACGTCGTTGTTCACTCGCGACAGCAAGTCCCCATGGTGCGTCTGCTCCAGGAATCTCGGCCGCACCCGGCACAGCTTATCATAAAGACGTTTGCGGATATTCAGCACGGTCAGCTCGACACTGCGCTGGTATAAGTAAATGAACCAGGGAGAAATTATATTTTCCAGAAACAGGGCCACGCCCAAAATAATAAAGGCTTCCACCATCAGGGACGTATCTCGGGACACGGCGAAATCAACCAAGTTATGTACGACCAAGCTGAAGGCGATCAGAAACAGTGTCTGGGTGAGCGCCGTTACAGCAAGGCCAATCGCGTACTGGGTTTTGCGCTTGCGGTTCATAAACGTCAGCAAGTAGCCAAGTTCTTTCACTTGCGATAGCCTTCCGCCCTTTTTCATGTATACGACACCTCCCTGCGTTCGGCAGACTCGGTAAATTCCTGGTAGTACGACTGGGCGTACAGTCCCTTCCTCTCGAGCAATTGTTCATGAGTGCCCTTTTCGACAATACTTCCTTGTTCCAAAACCCAAATTTCATCGGCGTTTTGTACCGTAGAAAGCCGATGGGCAATAACCATGGTCGTTCTCTGCTTCATCAATACGCCCAACGCTTCCTGAACCGCGCTTTCCGACTCCGGATCAAGTGCCGATGTGGGCTCGTCCAACAGCAGAACGGGAGCATCCTTCAGAAACGCCCGGGCCATTGCAATGCGCTGGCGTTGCCCACCGGACAAAAACCCGCCGCGCTCTCCGACATACGTCTGGTAACCGTCCTCAAGCTGAATAATGAAAGAATGAGCCTGAGCGGATTTGGCGGCTTCGATAATCTCGTCCATCGACGCTTCTTCCCGCCCATAGCCGATATTTTCGGCGATTGTACCGCTAAACAAATATGAATCTTGGGTTACCACGGAAAAATGTGACCGAAGCTGCTCTGGATCTGCACCGTGGATCAGGCTTCCGAACACGCGGATCTCGCCCTGATCCTCCGGAAGCGGATAAAAGCCGCATACCAGCTTAAACACCGTGCTCTTCCCTCCGCCACTCGCTCCGACAAGCGCAATCGTCTTGCCTTCCGGCACCGAGAAGCTAACATTCCGCAGAATCGTGGAACTCTCTTCATACCCGAAGGTTACGTTCTGAAACTGGATGGGGGCGGCGCTCGCTGTTGGAAGCAAACGGCCATTTTCCGTTTCGGTCGGCTGCTCGACGATTTCGGAGACCCTTCTCAGGGCACCGGTCATTTCGAACGTGCGCGTGATGAGTTCGGGAATATGCTCCAGCGGCTCCAGACACAGATTAAGCAAGTACAGGAAGGCAATCAGTTCTCCCGCGCCTAGCTGCCCGTTGTAGATCAAATAGCTTCCGTAACTGACGGCGAAAATGATCGGGCTGATCATCAGCGTAGAAAGCAGCGGGTTGACCCAGGCTTCCCGCTTTTTCACGGCCAGCTTTTTTTGAGCCGTCAATTGCAGCAACACTTGGTAGGAGCGAGATAACATACCAGATAGCAGATAGCTTTTTACAATAGGCATCCCTCCAAGCGTATCCTGGAGGTTGACGTTCATTCGGCCCATGTTCGCCTGGGCTTCCTCCGTCAACTGTTCCAACTGCTTGCCGATCCATTGGGAAACCAGCAGTGCTACGGGAAATAATAGCAGGCTGTACAGCATCAGCTCCCATTGGAGGTAGATCAAATAAGCGAAACAGCCGATAAACAATAGCGGATGATAAAACCACTGGGCGAGGTCCCGAATCATAAATTGCTGGATGAGCTGCAGATCGTTGTTGATCCGCGACAACACGTCGCCGGAGTGCTGCTTTTCCAAATAGGGGACCGGGAGTTTGCCGATATGACGCATGACATGGTTGCGGATATCCTGCACCGCAGAGGCACTGCTTCGCTCCACACCAAAGCTCATGAAAAACTTCGCCGGTACACCGATCAAGATGACCACAAAGACCGTGTACACGATCTGCAGAACGATTGGCCCCGCCCCATTCTCGGCCTGTGTGGTCAGCTGCTCGACCAAACGTCCCGTCCATATCTCAATAACCGCGGCGGCTATTGCGGACAGGATACCGACGATCATCCAGCCTTTGTGACGGCTTACATAGGACATCAGCCAGCGAAACGCTTTCCAGGTGGCATAAGCGGTTCGGCGCTTGGAAGGCGCCGCTGTGCCTTGTTCTTGAACAGACGTCTGCCGGTCAGCTCCCATGCAGGACCCCGGCCTCCGCTTCGATCTGCTGCTTGATTTGCACTAAGATATCACGGATGACAACGGCCGTTTCGTCCACGCGCGCGAGTTCCAGTAATTCTTCGTGTGCGCCCTCCAGCCGGTAATCGGCGTAAGCTTGCGTCGTTGCCCTCTGCCAGGACGGCAACTGGTGCTCCAGGCGGAACGCTTCGCTGTCCTTCGCAATCAGTTCGTAAATCCGGGCAGTTATCGTGCCTGAATTAATAAGCTGCGCTTCGTACGTCAAGGTGGCTTTGATCTTCCGATGAACACGCTCCCGCACGAGCGGATTGCTCATTAATTCCTTTTCTTCTTCGTCGAAATCCGCAAGCATTTCTTCAAGCTCTTTCTCAGATGTTTCGTAAGGCGTGAGTGTGTCCTTAATCCACGAGTCCACCATGAGCACGTCCGTTACGGAATGCCCTCTTCTTTCCATCGTTTTGGCTACTTCGAACGTCAGGTTGCCTCCGAAGCAGTAACCGAGCAGCACGTAAGGTCCTTCCGGCTGGATGCGAACAATCTCATCCACATAACGGTTCAGCATGGCATCGTAATCGGTGGCATCGTCGATAAAATCAATACCGTAAAGCATGAACCGGCCGTCTAACCTGCTTGCAAGCTCTCGGTAACCGATGCCAAAGCCGCTGCCTGGAGGGAAGCAGAACACGTTCAGATCCCCTGTTTTATTCAGCTTAATGAAGGAGTCTCCCCCTTTATCCAGACCAAGATCCTCCTCTCCAAAAGCCATGGCTTCAACGGTTACACTATGGAATTGGCGATTCAGCGGTATCTCGATGCCCGTTTCATCGTAAACGGCTTGAACGAGCCTCATCAGACTTAACGAATTGCCGCCCAGTTCAAAAAAGTTATCCTTTACGCCAACCTGTGGAATGCCAAGTGTATCCTGCCAGACACGGGCGATCTTCATCTCGAGCAGTGTTCTCGGCGCAACATATTCCGCTCCTCTGGCCGCTGCTTCCTCCGGCACTGGCAGCGCTTTGCGGTCGATTTTTCCGTTCGCGGTCAGCGGCATCTGCGAAAGCTGCACAAGATGCGCAGGAATCATATACCCCGGAAGCTGCTTGGCGAGCTGCTCTTTGAGTTCATTCGCCGCCAGCTTTGTTTCCGCGACGTAATAAGCAACAAGTTGCTTATGGCCATTCGCGTCGTCTCGGGCGAGTACCACCGTTTCTTCCACGCCCCGGGCGTTCAGAAGCTGCGTCTCGATTTCGTCCAGCTCGATCCGGTACCCGCGGACTTTGACCTGATGGTCGATTCGGCCGAGGTATTCAATGTTGCCGTCCGGCAGCCAGGTCGCTAAGTCGCCTGAGCGATACAGTTTCTCCCCCTCCGCAAATGGGGAATCAATGAACTTTTCCGCCGTCAGATCCGGTCGATTCAGGTATCCTCTTGCCAGGCCTTCACCAGCTACGTACATTTCGCCTGCTACGCCGATCGGCACTGGGCGGCGGTTTTCATCCAGAACATACACCCTCAGCGTTGGGATTGGCTTGCCAATATTGCTCTTTGCCGCCTCCATTTCGACCCACGTAATTTCCTTATACGTCACGTGAACCGTCGTTTCGGTAATGCCGTACATATTGATCAGCTTTGTCTCCGGGTACTTCGTCTTGAAGCCCTTGAGCAAAAGCGGACTGAGCGCTTCGCCGCCAAAAATGACGTTGCGAATCCGCAGATCATATGGATGATCCGCCAAGACCTTACGCAGCAGCTGATAGAAGTACGTTGGCGTCTGGTTCAAAATCGTGACCTGTTCACGGCCTAGTAGCGCCAGGAAATCGGTCGGATTTTTAGCCGTGAGCGGCGGTACAATGACCAGCTTGCCTCCATACAGCAGCGCTCCGTACATTTCCCAGACGGAGAAATCAAAGCAGAACGAGTGGAACAGCGTCCACGTGTCGAACCGCCCGAAGTCGAACAAGTTCTTGTCGTTGAACAAAAGACGCACAACGTTTTTATGCTCGATCAATGTGCCTTTTGGTTTGCCGGTCGTTCCCGAAGTGTAGATGACATATGCCAGGTTCTCCGGCCCGGAAATTGGCTCCAGATTCGAAGCGTCCAGCGCACCTTCCGAGTCCGCCCCGCTGTCGCCCCAAACGAAATCATCTATTTCAAGGCGCGTTCCTGCGAAGTCGGTCTTACCGTGCAGATGCTTTTGAATCAGCAATAACGGTACACCCGAATCTTCGATCATGAAGCGAATGCGCTCCTCCGGGTAGTCGGGATCGACAGGCACGTAGGCCCCGCCCGCTTTGAGAATCGCCAGTATGCCGACGACCATATCGAGTGAGCGTTCGGCCAGAATCGCTACCAGCTGGTCCGCTTCAACTCCCGTCTCCCTCAGCTTGCGCGCAAGACGGTTGGATCGCTCGTTCAACTCGCGGTAGGTCAGCTGCCGTTCGTTCATGACAACAGCCACATTGTCCGGATAAAGCTCCGCCTGTTCTTCAAACAAACCGTGAATCGTTTTCCCCCGCTCAAACCCGGTTTCGTTGTCATTAAATCGATTCAGCAACGTCTCCCTCTCGTCCGGGGAAAGCACATCGGCTTGTCCAAGCTCCAGATCTGGCTGAAATACAAGCACGGACAGAAGCCGAACAAGATGGTCGGCCGTCTGTTCCACAAATGCCCGCTCGTACCGATGCCCGTCAAAGCTTATTTCCAGCTCGATAGAGTCGTTTTGGCGGTCGAATCGAAAAACCGTATCGGCCGCCACCCGGTTACCCAGCGGTTCAGGATGAATCGGAGTGAAGGATGCAACGGTGGTGATGACCGGAAGGCCTTCCCCTGTATAGTCCAGATGGAGCGGCTCCACCATTTTCCGAAAAGGCAGATGCTGATGCTCCAGCGCCTCACCGATGGAAGCTTTGATGCCCCCGAGCAGCGTTTTCAGCGTCGTCTGGCTGCTTACGGATGTTTTGATCACCAGGATGTCATGCGGCGGCTGAGTCACGTCCGGGTCACCGCTATAAGAAGGCATGCCGACCAGTACTTGATCCTGCCCGGTATATTTGAACAGCAGGCCTTTTACTCCTGCCAAAACAATCATGTACAAAGCCAGATCCGAACCATTGGCGAGGCGAATAATTCTCTCCGAGAGTTCACTCGGCAGGGTACGGTGAAGCAAGGCCGGCTCTGCCGCAGCTTCGCCACCCACAGATAATTTGGAGGATTGACTGTAGGGAAGGAAGCTCAGGCTGTCATCGTCGTCAAACTTGCTGCTCCAGTACCGTTCTTCCTTTTCAAATAAAGATTTCATTCGTACCTCCCCTAAAAATGAAGTGACCGCATGCCCCGGCGCAGATCCGAAAAAACTTACTTTCGGCCTGCGCGTTTACGGGCTTGATTTACGGACTTGCAAGTTGTTCGCCGTCTTCCATGGGATGCGCACCACTTTCGCTTGACGGCGGAGGCGCGCTTGTAATATTAGAACGCAAATTCGATCGTATCGACGGCATTCTTTGTGCCTGCCGCCGGTTTATGACATTCAATCCGACTTAGCTCAAGTTGTGGATTTTCCGCAATTTGAGAAAGTACCCGCAGGTAATCCTCGGTTAAGGTGCGGATCATCGTTTCTTTGAACAGTTTGGTGGCATAGAAAAAGCCCCCGCTCAGTGCCCCTTCGTTTTCATACATAAACAGCGTCAGATCAAACTTCGCTTCTTCCAATTGGTCAAGCTCGTAATTCTTCAGGCTGACCCCTTCCAGTTCGGCGTCTCGTTCTTCGATATTTTGCAAGTCGAAAACGGCATCAAACAGTGGGAAGCGGCCCGGCTCGCGCTTCACATTCAAACGCTCCACGAGCTCCTCAAATGGATAATCCTGATTCTCAAAAGCCCCCAAAGCCGTTTCCTTCACTTCATCAAGGTAGGACAGGAACGTTTTTTCTCCTGACGGACGATTGCGGAGCGCCAGTGTATTAACAAACATGCCGATGACCGGCTCCAAATCGGCGTTAGTTCTTCCCGCCACCGGGGTGCCCACAATTAAGTCTTCCTGCCCGCTGTACTTGGACAGCATCACGGTATATGCCGCAAGCAGTACCATGTACAGCGTGCTTTCACGCTCGGCCGCCAATTCACGCAGCCGCGCAGAGAGAGAAGCTTCGACATCGAACTCCAGATGCGCGCCTTCGTAGTTGCGAACTGTAGAACGTTCGTAGTCCATCGGCAGATCCCCCGTCGGCAGCTCGCCTTCAAAGGTTTGCAGCCAGTACGCTTCCTGCCGCCCGATCCGCTCTCGGTGGACCTCCGACTGCTGCCAAACGGCATAATCCTTATATTGAATGCGTAGTGGCGGCAGTTCTTCCCCGGCGTAGAAACTCGAGAACTCATCCATCACAATCGCCATCGATACGCCATCCGACACAATATGGTGCATATCGAAAAGGAGAATATACCGGTTCGGCTCCAGTTCGATGACTCCGGCGCGCAGCAGCGGCGGCTTGCCGAGATCAAACGGACGAACGAAGTTGCGGACGATCTGCTCAACTTGAGCTGCATCCTCTGTATCCGCTTGATGATGCTCGATAGCAAAATCGACCTGCGGGTAAATCCGCTGAACCGCTTCGCCCTTCACCATTTCAAAACCGGTGCGCAGCGATTCATGCCGTGTTATCAGTTTCCGCAAGGCGGCTTCCAACCGGTCTAAATCAAACTTGCCTTCCACCTGCACCAGTTCCGGCATGTTGTAAAGCTGATCCGCTCCATCCAGCGTGTGCTGAATAAACAACCGTTTCTGCGCGGAGGACAGAGGGTAGTACTCTCTCTCTTCCGCTTGAGGAATGGCCTCATGCTCCCGCCGTTCCATCCGGGCAATCGCATCGGCCATCGCCGCAATGGTCGAGTGACGGAATACGTCGCGCAGCGGCAGGTTGACGTTTAATTCCTTAAATACCTTGCCTGCCATTGTCGTCGCTCGCAGAGAGTGGCCGCCGATGTCGAAGAAGTTGTCATAAACACCAATCTCCTTCGTAAGCCCCAGCACCTCCTGCCAAATCACCGCCAGCTTCATTTCCAGCTCATTGCGCGGTGCGACATACTCCGTTCCACTTCCCGCTTCCCCTTCCGGCGCCGGCAGCGCCTTCCGGTCTATTTTCCCGTTCGGTGTCAGAGGTAGACGCTCCAGCTCCACGAAGTACGACGGGATCATGTAACCCGGCAGCTCCTGCGCCAGCGCGCTACGCAGATCGTTCACTAACAGCTCCGCATCGGTATCTGGTGTGTAATACGCACACAGTGCCTTCTGCCCGTTCGCATCACTTCGAACCAGCACCAACGCTTCGCGCACGCCTTCCACTCGCAGCAGCTGCGACTCGATCTCGCCCGTCTCAATCCGGTAGCCCCGGATTTTTGCCTGGTTGTCGATCCGGCCGATGAAATCCACGTTTCCGTCCTCCATCCACCGCGCCAAATCTCCCGTGCGATACAACCGCTCACCAGCGGTGAAAGGACTGTCTACAAACTTTTCTTCCGTCAGCTCTGGACGGTTCAAGTACCCGCGCGCCACACCGACTCCGCCGATAACCAATTCGCCCAGCACACCGACGGGTACGGGATTCAGATGTGCATCCATGATGTAGAACTTCGCATTCAACCACGCTTTGCCAATCGGCACATGCCCTGTCTGAGGAAGTCTCGACAACTCCTCGTCATAGAAACTGGAGTCAATTGCCGCTTCCGTCACACCGTAGGCGTTAATAATGCGGAACGACGAGCCAAACCGTTCCTGTAAGGTACGGTAATCTGCCACACTGCAGCTGTCCGAGCTAGTGATCAACAGCTCCATCCCGCTCAACTCCAACCCCTGCTCATGCACGTACTCCATAAACGGCACGATCAGTGCCGGTGTTGATTCAAAGATCGTCACTTGCTCCCTCTCTATCCAGTAGTGCAGACGAGACGGATCGATCCGGTCGTCCTTCGGTACAATGGCCATGCTGCCTCCGTTGTACAACGTCCGCGCGATATCGCCCACAAACACGTCAAACGAGAAGCTTGCGAGCTGCAGCAGCCGCACCGGGAACTGATCCAATCGGTATTCCCATCGGTAACCCGCCGCCGTGTTCACCAGGCTGCGATGTTCGATCATTACACCCTTTGGCTTACCCGTTGTTCCCGACGTGTAGATGACGTACGCCAAGTCCTCCGGACGGGCTTCATGGAAGCTGCCCATACCGACAACATCAACATCATTTGGATGACTCTCATTACGGTCGTTCACAGCACCCGTCAGCTCGCCGGAGACCAGACCTGAAACCATGCCTTGGCCGAAGTCCATTGGTGCATTCGCTCGGTCTTCGCTGTATGACGTTTCGTCATCGAGATACAGCACCGTCTCCAGTGCTAGTTCCTCTTCGCCGAGCCAGGATTCGGCACGCTCTCGCAGCAGCGTTTGTGTCAGCAGCACCTTCGCTCCGCTGTCTTCGAGCATAAATCTCACCCGGTCTGCTGGATAATCCGGGTCGAGCGGTACATAGGCTCCGCCCGCTTTCCATACGGCCAGTACGGCCACCAGCAAGTCCACCGAACGCTCGGCGAGAATGCCAACGATTGACTCCCGGCCGATGCCACTTGTGCGCAGTGTAGCCGCCAAGCGGTTCGCTCGCTCGTTCAACTCCACATACGTTAGGCGGTTTTTTTCATACACGACGGCTTCCGCTTCCGGTGTGCGTTCCGCCTGTTCCTCGAACAACCGGTGGAACGCCGCCACAGGAGCCTCTTCCGGCTGCGCCGGATTAAACGCGCAGACAATTTCTTCTTTTTCCGCTGCCGTCAGCAAATTCAGATCGGCAATCTTCGCATCTGGACGGTTTACAATTGTCACGAGCAACTGCTCGTAATGTTTTGCCAGCCGTTCAATCGTCTCCCTTTTATAAAGAGCCGTTGCATATTCGAAGCTGTAATCCAACCCGCCGTTCTCCTCGCCCACATCCAAGCTGATATCAAACTTCGCAGTATCCAGTACGCTCGGGTAAGGAATCAGGCGAAGCCCTTCCAGCTCAAATTGCTCGTTCTCCGTATTTTGCATCGTAAACATCGTATCGAAGAGCGGATTACGGCTTAAATCACGGGTGACTTGCACCTTGTCCACCAATTGTTCAAACGGATAGTTCTGATGCTCAAAGGCACGCAGAGTTGTTTCTTTGACTTCGTTCAGATATGACAGGAATGTTTTCTCCGGAGACGGATAACTGCGAATCGCCAGCGTGTTTAGGAAAATCCCGATCAACGGCTGCACATCTCCATGATTCCTTCCGGCAATCGGCGTACCAACGATCACGTCTTCCTGACCTGAATATTTGTGCAAAAGCACGTTATACGCCGCAAGCAGCACCATAAACAGCGTCGTGCCCGTTTCCGAAGCCAACTGTTTCAGGCCGTCGGTTTTTGAAGCGTCGAAGAAAAACTCCATCGTTTGGCCCTCATAGCTCTGTACAGCAGGACGTGGATAGTCGGTCGGCATTTCCAGCACTGGAAGCTCGCCCTGGAACATGTCCAGCCAATACGCCCCCTGATGCTGAAGCCGTTCCTGCTGCTCCTGCGAATGCTGCCAAACGGTGTAGTCTTTGTACTGAATGCGCAGCGGCTCCAATTGCTCCCCACCATACAAACGCACAAATTCTTCAACAAAGATTTCCATCGAAACGCCATCAGAAATAATATGATGCATGTCGTACATCAGAATATGGCGTTCCGGAGCCAGCTCAACAAGGCCTACCCTCAACAGCGGTGGCTTAGCCAAGTCAAACGGACGGACGAAACCATGAACCACCGCTTCGACCTCTTGCTCATCCGCTTGATAGAACTCCACCGCAAAATTCACGTCCTGGTAAACCCGCTGTGATGCTTCGCCATCCACCATTTCGAACCCGGTGCGCAACATTTCATGCCGCGACACGAGCTTACGGAACGTTTCTTCGAACCTTGTCCGGTCCAAAGCACCCTCCAGCAGCATCGCTTCCGGCATGTTGTAGCTAAGCTCCGCGCCTTCCAGTTGATTCAGGATAAAGAGACGTTTTTGAGCAAAAGATTGCGGGTACACCTCTCGGTCATCCGCCACTGAAATGGAAACGAATGTCTGTTCATCCAGCCGAGAAATGGAGACAGCCATGCTCTCGATCGTGGAATGGCGGAACACGTCGCGCAGCGGCAGATCCACGTTCAACTCTTTATGAATCTTGCTGACCAACGTTGTCGCTCGCAGGGAGTGGCCACCGATGTCGAAGAAGTTGTCGTGAACACCAATCTCCTTCGCAAGCCCCAGCACTTCCTGCCAAATAACCACCAGCTTCATTTCTAGCTCATTGCGTGGTTCGACGTACTGTGTTCCGCTTCCCGCTTCTCCTTCCGGCGCCGGCAGCGCCTTCCGGTCCATCTTTCCGTTCGGCGTCAGAGGCATGCGTTCCAGCTCCACGAAGTACGACGGGATCATGTAACCTGGCAGCTCCTGTGCCAACGCACTGCGCAGATCGTTCACTGACAGCTCCGCATCGGTATCTGGTGTGTAATACGCACACAGTGCCTTCTGCCCGTTCGCATCACTTCGAACCAGCACCAACGCTTCGCGCACGCCTTCCACTCGCAGCAGCTGCGACTCGATCTCGCCCGTCTCAATCCGGTAGCCCCGGATTTTTGCCTGGTTGTCGATTCGGCCGATGAAATCCACGTTGCCGTCCTCCATCCAACGCGCCAAGTCTCCTGTGCGATACAGCATCTCGCCCGCGACAAACGGGCTGTCTACAAACTTCTCTTCCGTCAGCTCTGGACGGTTCAAGTACCCTCTTGCCACGCCAACGCCGCCGATAACCAGCTCGCCCAGAACCCCGACGGGCACGGGATTCAGATGCGCATCCACGATGTAGAACTTCGCATTCAACCACACTTTGCCAATCGGCACATGGCCTGTCTGCGGCAGCTTCGCCAACTCCTCATCATAGAAACTGGAGTCGATTGCCGCTTCCGTCACACCATAGGCGTTAATAATGCGGAACGACGAACCAAACCGTTCCTGTAAGGTACGGTAATCTGCCACGCTACAGCTGTCCGAGCTTGTGATCAACAGCTCCATCCCGCTCAACTCCAGCCCTTGCTCGTGCACGTATTCCATAAACGGCACGATCAGCGCCGGCGTTGATTCAAAGATCGTCACTTGCTCCCGCTCTATCCAGTGTTGCAGACGAGACGGATCAATCCGGTCGTCCTTCGGCACAATCACCATTGTTCCGCCGTTATACAACGTCCGCGCGATATCGCCCACGAACACGTCAAATGAGAAGCTAGCGAGTTGCATCAGCCGCACCGGGAACTGATCCAACCGGTATTCCCGCCGGTAGCCCGCCGCCGTGTTCACCAGGCTGCGGTGCTCAATCATTACACCCTTCGGCTTGCCCGTCGTTCCCGACGTATAGATCACGTACGCCAAGTCCTCCGGACGGGCTTCATGGAAGCTGTCCATGCCCACAACCTTCGAATGTCTCTCATCTCCGTCGTTCACAGCACCCGACAGCTCGCCGGAGACTTTACCGGAAACCATGCTGGAGCCAAGCGGTGCATTCTCCCGGTCTTCGCTGTATGACGTTTCATCGTCGAGGTACACTACCGTCGCCAGTGCCAGTTCCTCTTCGCTGAGCCAGGCTTCGGCACGCTCTCGCAGCGGCGTTTGCGTCAACAGCACCTTCGCTCCGCTGTCTTCAAGCATGAACCGCACGCGGTCTGCCGGATAATCCGGGTCAAGCGGTACATACGCCCCGCCTGCTTTCCAGACGGCCAGCACGGCCACCAGCAGGTCCACCGAACGCTCGGCGAGAATGCCAACAATCTCCTCCCGGCCGATTCCACTTGCGCGCAGCGTGGCCGCTAAGCGGTTCGCTCGCTCGTTCAGCTCCGTGTAAGTCAGCCGATCGTTCTCGTATACGATGGCCTCCGCTTCCGGAGTGCTCTCCGCTTGTTCCTCGAACAGTCGGTGGAACGCCGACACAGGAGCCACTTCCGATTGCGTCGGATGGAACGCGCCGAGAACTTGTCCTTTTTCCTCTGCCGTCAACAAGTTCAGCTCAGCGATCTTTGCATCCGGACGGCTTACAATCGCCGCAAGCAAATGTCCAAAATGAATCGATAACCGCCGGATCGTGCTTTCTTTATAAAGAGCCGTTGCGAATTCAAAGTTACACTCCAGTCCGCCATTTTCTTCCGTAACATCCACACTCAGGTCGAACTTGGCCATACCATATTCGCTAGGGTACGGGGACAATTTCAGCCCTTCCAGCTCAAACACTGACTCCTCCAGGTTTTGCAAGGAGAACATCGTGTCAAACAGCGGGTTGCGGCTCAAATCCCGGCTAACCTGCACTTTATCAACGAGTTCTTCGAACGGATAATTCTGATGCTCGTAAGCGCCTAAAGTCGTTTCTTTCACTTCTTCCAAATACGACAGAAAGGTCTTCTCCGAAGCCGGGTAATTGCGGATCGCCAGCGTGTTAACAAACATTCCAATCAAAGGCTGCATGTCGCCGTGCGTTCTGCCTGCAATCGACGTTCCGACTATCAAATCATCCTGACCTGTATATTTATGCAAAAGCACGGTATATGCGGCAAGCAACACCATATATAGCGTCGTTCCTCTTTGAGCGGCCAGCTGTTTCAAGCCTTCGTTCGTTGCCTCGTCCACGAAGGACGTCAGCGTATGTCCCTCATAGCTCTGTACAGCAGGACGCGGGTAGTCCGTTGGCATTTCCAGAACCGGCAGCTCGCCCCGGTAACGGTCCAGCCAGTAAGCTTCCTCGCGTTTCAATTGCACTTTTTGCTCGTCCGATTGCTGCCATACCGCATAGTCCTTGTACTGAATGTGCAAAGGTTCTAATGACTCGCCGCTGTACAGACGAACGAGTTCCTCAACGAACACGTCCATCGAAACCCCATCGGAGATGATATGGTGCATGTCAAACATCAGTAAATAACGTTCGGTTGCCAGCTCTACGAGCTCGGCACGCAGCAACGGTGGCTTCGCCAAGTCGAAAGGTCGGATAAAAGCCTGCACGACTGCAGACGCTTCTTCCTCGTTCGCATGACGGCACTCGACGGTAAAATCAACGCTCTCGTAAATACGCTGTACCGCTTCGCCTTGCACGATCTCAAATCCGGTTCGCAACGTTTCATGACGTTCGATCAGTCCGCGGAAAGCTTTCTCCAGCAGGCTGTGGTCAATCGATCCTTCGAGCAGCAGCACACCCGGCATGTTATAGCTCTGATCGGCTCCTTCCAGCTGATTCAGGATAAACAGCCGCTTCTGAGCTGAGGAAAGTGGATAATACGCTCTTTCATCTGCCAGCGGAATCGACGAGAACAACTGCTCTTCAATCCGGGAGAGGGCGAGAGCCATCTCTTCGATCGTTGAGTAGCGGAATACGTCGCGCAGAGGCAACTCGACGTTCAACTCCTGATGCACCTTGCTCACCAGTGTCGTTGCCCGCAGGGAATGGCCGCCCAAGTCAAAGAAGTTATCATGAACCCCGATGTGTTCCAATCCGAGCACACCTTTCCATATTTCAGCCAAGCTGACTTCCAACGGAGTCCGAGGCGGAGTATGTCCTTCGCCTGGCTGCAAGCTCTCCTCAGGTGCCGGGAGGGAGCGGCGGTCAACCTTGCCGTTCGTCGTCAGCGGGAGCCTCTCCAACTGGATCAGGTAAGCCGGGATCATATAGGCCGGCAGTTCCTGGGAAAGAACACTCTTCAGCTCGGCCGCCGGAAGCTCACGGTCCGCTTCATAATAGGCGCAAAGCTGCTTCTCGCCGGAGGCGTTTTCCCGCGCAAATACCGTCGTTTTCCGAATTCCCTCCACTTTCTGAAGCTGAGCTTCGATCTCGCCCAGCTCAATACGGAAGCCGCGGACTTTCACTTGATCATCCGTCCGCCCCACGTATTCAATCGTGCCGTCCGGTAGCCATTTTGCCAAATCCCCTGTCCGGTACATGCGCTCTCTCGGCACAAACGGATGGTCCACAAATTTCTCCGCCGTTAGCTCCGGCCGGTTATTGTAGCCCTGTACCAAGCCTTCTCCGCCGACGCAAAGCTCCCCAGCCACGCCGATCGGCAGAAGTTTATTCTGGCTGTCGACGATATACACCGTCGTATTGCTGATCGGCCGTCCGATAGGTACCGTAACCGCGGACTCATCGACAAAGTCGACTGGAAGATACGTGGTATAAACCGTGCTTTCTGATGGGCCGTACAGGTGATTGAGCCTGCCCGGTCCGATATGAGCGAGCGCTTTACGCACATGGCCGACCGACACGCGCTCTCCTCCGAACAAAATCGCCCGGACATCCTGCAGGCAGTCGACGTTCACATCTACAAGGACGTTGAAGAAAGCCGTCGTAATTAGCATGACCGAAATTCGCTCGCGCTGGATGAGATCCGCCAGCTTGCCGATTTCCAGTAAAGTCTCGTGGGGAACAAGCACCAGCCGTGCCCCGTTGGTCAAAGCGCCGAAAATATCAAAAATCGCTCCGTCGAACGAATAGCTCGAAAGCTGGAGGACATGATCCCGCTCAGTGATGTCGATATAATTCGTATTTCGCACGATCCGCACGATATTGCGGTGTGAAACAAGGTTGCCTTTTGGCTTGCCCGTCGTGCCTGACGTATAGATGATGCAAGCCAGATCTGTCGCTTCGCTACCTTGATTTAGATTTGTACCGTATTCGTGATAGAAGGACTCGTCATCCAGTAAAATCACGGAGTAAGAACCCGCCTGGCGCTCGCGCAATCGACTTTGCGTCAGCATGACCTGCGCACCCGAATCCTCGATCAAGAAACGGATACGCTCCTCGGGATATTCCGGGTCAATCGGTACGTAAGCCGAACCGGCTTTGTGTGCCGCCAGCATACCCACCACCATTTCGATGGAACGCTCAGCCATAATAGCGACCAGGCGACCTTTGGATATCCCGTGGCTACGCAAGGTACGAGCAAGACGGTTAACGCGTTCGTTCAACTCGCGGTAGGTCAGTTCTTGCCCATTCAAGGAGATGGCAGCTGCATTCGGGATGCGCTCCACCTGCTCTTCGAACAATTGAATGAGCGTTTTCCCGCGTGGAAATTCTGTTGTGGTGTCGTTAAAACGTCCGAGAAGGTCAGCCTTTTCCGCCTCCGTCACAAGTTCCAGCTCGCCCACGGTAATCTCCGGGTTATCCGTCACCTGCTCCAGCAAATGAACGAGATGCCCCTTGAGCCGCTCAATGCTGTCTTTATCAAACACTTCGGCGTTAAAGTCGAACCGAATTTCGATCTCGTCTCCCGGCACCACGGTGACGTTAAAGTTATAGTTTGTCTGCTCCTCCATCTGAACATCAGCAATCGTCAGGTCGCCGTGCTGCTGGTCCCCCGCCTGCTCCATCTGCTCGTCCACCGGATAGTTCTCAAAAGCGATGATATGGTTGATCAGGTTCTGCTTTTGCACGCTGCGGGCCTGAATTTCATACAGCGGATAGTAATCATAACGCCCGGACTCCAGTGCCCGCTCTTGAAGCTTCGCCATCAGGTCGGCGAACACGGTGTCCGCTTCACTCGTCACCCGGACCGGCACCGTATTGATGAACAGCCCGATCATGGACTCAATGCCCGGAATTTCCGCCGGTCTTCCGGCTACGACGCTGCCAAATACGGCATCGTTTGTTCCGTTATATTTTTGCAGCATCACGCCCCAAATAGCTTGCAGCAGTGTATTGACCGTAACCAGGCGCTGTTTCGCCACCCGGTCCATCCGCTCACTCAAGTCCTTGCCCAGTTCGACGGTGACGTGATCAGCCGTAAATCTGCCGTTGAGCGCCAGTTCCTTTTGTCCAGGGAGTACGGTTTGCCCTTCATAACCTGCCAGGAATGCCATCCAATAGGCTGATGCCGCCTGATCGTCCTGTTTCTCCAACCATTCGATATAGGCCCCATAATCCGATCCCTTATCTCCCGCTGATTGCTCGCCGGATGCCAAGGCCGAGTATGCCTCAAACAGCTCCTGCGTCAGCTGAGCCAGGCACCAGCCGTCCATCAAAATATGTTGGAAACTCCACAGTACATGATAGCTTTGCTCTTCGGTGCGCAGGATCGTGAACCGAACGAGCGCGTCATGTTCCATGTCGAAGCCGCGAAGCTTGTCCTCCTCAGCCTTTTTATCCAAGTAAGCTTGTTTCTCGTCCATCTGCAAATGAAGCAGCTCTTCATATTCAAAACCGACCGGTTTGTCGCGGTATATGATTTGCAGTGGCTCGCCCGCGGGTCCTTTCACAAAATTCGCCCGCAGCACCAGATGACGTTTCGCAAGTTCCATCCAACTCCTCTCAAAAAGCTGGACGTCGAGCTCTCCCCGCATCGTAAACCGCGTCTGCTCAAAATAAGCCGCAGTTTGCCGGTCAAGCGCGCTGTGGAACCACATACCTTTCTGCATCGGCGTAAGTGAGTAAATATTTTCGATTTCCCCGAGATGGCCCGAGCGCTGGGCGATTTGCTCCAATTCTGCAATGGTCAAGCCTTTAAATTGAACGTCGCTCGGCGTCAATTCAGTGTTTTCTTTGCCTGCACAGTGGATAATGAGGTCTCGGAGACTGTGCTCAAGTTGCTGAGCGAAGGCTTCCATCGTTTCCTTGCGATACTGTTTCTGGCTGTAGCTGAGATCGAGCGATAAAGCGCCGTCCAGCACCATACCGTTGATATCCAGCACAAAGCTGCGGGCCTGCCGGTCGCTAGCCGGGCTGCCGCTGGAATAAGAAGATATGCCGATCTCGTCTTGGTTGACATCATCGTCGAACTGACCGAGGTAGTTAAAATTAATTTCCGGCTCTGCGCCCCAAACCAATCCATCCTCCGATTTCGAGAGATAGCGACATATACCGTACCCAAGCCCCTTGTTCGGAATGCGACGCAAGTTTTCCTTGACCTGTTTAATCTGATATGCCAAATCTCGGTCGGTTTCCGGCTCCAGTACGACCGGAAACTTGGTCGTAAACCAGCCAACTGTACGCGTGATGTCGATATCCGTTCCGATCGATTCACGTCCGTGTCCTTCGAGATTGATCCGCACCCGTTCGTGCCCCGTCCATTTGTGTAAGGCTATTCCGAGCGCCGTTACCAAAATATCATTGATTTCGGTGTTGTAGGCACGGTGAACCCGCTTCAGTAGCAGCTCCGTTTCTTCAGGAGTCAAACGGACAAACAGCGATTCGCTGTCATACTGCGTCGTAACGTCCGCCTCCATATCCTTCGGCACGGCCAGAACCTCCATTTGTTCCACGGCCTGCCAATAGGCCCGTTCCTTCGCTATCTCCGGACTTTGCGCGTAAGCAGCCAGCTGCTCGGACCAAGTGCGGTACGCATCTGTTTTCGCCGGGAAACGAATTTCCTTGCTTTTTCCAGTCTGCTCGTAACCTAGAGCGAAATCCTCCATCAAAATGCGCCAAGACACGCCGTCTACCACAGCATGATGAACCGCGAGCAGCAAATGATCTCCGTCCTCGCACTGGAACAATCCCGCCTTCATGAGGGGCCCGTTCTCCAGATCGATGCCTGCTTGAATGCCCGTTGCCTTCGCTTCTACAACCTGCGTGGGATTCTCCGCATCCTTAAAGTCGAACACGTCCAGCGTGAACAGCCCACCATCCTGAATCGCTCGGGTTAACGCACTAAACCCTTGTTCCGTCTTGCAGAACACCATGCGCAAGGCATCATGATGCTCGGCCAGCTTTTGCAGCACCTGATACACTGTCTCTTCGTTGAAGCGTTCCTTCCGATAAAACATCACCGACTGGTTGAAATGATGCGGGTCCGCAAAGGAACTCTCGAAAAACCAATGCTGAATCGGTGTCAAAGCCGTTTCACCCGTTATTTCGCCTTGATCGATGGTACGTCTGATCGGTTTCACATGCAGGCTGAGCTGTGAAATCGTCGGATATTTGAATAAATCCCGGATTTCCAGCTTGTACCCGGCTTGATGAAGCCGCGAAGATACTTGAATGGACTTGATCGAGTCTCCGCCCAGCTCAAAGAAATGATCCGTTACCCCAACACGATCGGCGTTCAATACCGCCTGCCACACATCAGCAAGCGTTCGCTCAGTTTCATTGCGGGGAGCTACGTACGCGCCACCGGTCAGTGCGTTGCCTTCCGGGGCAGGCAAAGCCTTACGATCGATTTTGTCGTTCGGCGTGAGCGGCATCCGCGGTAGCTGAACAAAATGCGCAGGAATCATGTAATTCGGCAATTTTTGCGCTAGCGCGCTTCTCAGCTCGCCGAGCGTAAGAGGGAGACTAGCGACCAGGTAAGCGCACAGTTCTTGCCCGCTTTTGCCTTCCCGCGCGATTACAATCGTCTCCTGCACCGAGTCGATCTTCAGAAGCTGCTCTTCAATCTCACCGACCTCGATTCGGAATCCACGGATTTTCACCTGATGGTCGATTCGGCCCAAGTACTCCATATTACCGTCCGGCAGCCAGCGGGCGAGATCTCCTGTCCGGTAAAGGCGTTCTCCCGGCGCAAACGGATGTTCCACAAACTTCTCTGCCGTCAGCTCCGGTTGGTTCAGGTAACCTCTCGCAAGCCCCACACCTGCCACGCACAGCTCGCCGTCCACTCCCGGAGGCACAAGTTGCAGGTGGGCATCCAAAATAAAAATCTGATGATTAGCCAGCGGGCGCCCAATCGGAATGACTCTGCGCTCCGGCTGCTGCTCATCCGCATCCCAAAGCGTCGTAACAATCGAAGCTTCGGTAGGGCCGTAAGCATTGAAATAGTGAACCTTCGCTTTCCACTGCTGCACGAATTCGGCCGATACCGCCGAACCTCCCGTTACAAGCTTTGTTAAGCTGGGAAGACGGTCCGGGTTCAAATGAGCGCTGTACGTCGGAGGCAAAATCGCCGCCGTAATCTCATGCTCGTTCATATAACTCTCGAACAGACGAGTGTCAAGAATTGTCTCGGCCGTCGGGATGTACAAAGCCGCGCCAAAATAGAGTGCTTTGAACACTTCCCAGCAGGATGCGTCGAAGGACAAGCTCGCAAATTGTACGATCCGGTCATGCTCCGTGATGCCCAGCCTGTCTGCGAACATCAGCTTCAAGCTGACCAAACCACGATGCTCCAGCATGACCCCTTTGGGTTTGCCCGTTGTACCTGACGTATAAATGACATAAGCAAGATCGTGTGGACCACTGGCCGCCTCCAGGTTCGAGCCATCGTCGCTATAGGCCTGCTCGTCATCGAGCGCCAATACGGTCCCTTCGAACGGGACTTGCTGTAACAGCTCTCTTTGAGTCAGCAGCAGCTGCGCGTTCGAGTTCTCCAGAATGTAGCGGATACGTTCTTCCGGGTACTCCGGGTCGATCGGCACGTAGGCACCGCCAGCTTTCAGAACCGCCAAAATGCCAATGACCGTCTCCAGTGATCTCCTGACCATCAAGCCTACCAACTGATTGGGCAGCACACCGACCGATCGTAGCGTACGCGCCAGCTGGTTTGCCCGTTCGTTCAACTCTGCGTATGAAAGCCGCTGCCCCTCAAAGACAACCGCAGTCGCCTCGGGCACACGCTTCGCTTGCTCCTCCACAAGCTGATGAATCGTCCGATCACGAGGATAGTCCTTCTCGGTATCGTTAAAGCTTTGCAGTAATTGAAATTTTTCGTCCTCCGACAGCATGTCCGCTCGCACGATGTCCAGCTCCAGCTCATAAAGCCCCACGGACAGCAGGCGATTCAGGTGGCCGACGACCCGACTCATGAACTCGGAGTCATATAAGTGCTCGTTATATGACAGCGCTAGCTGTATCGTCCCGCCGGTTAAACTGAATTCAAAGGAACAGTCCGTGACCACGTTTTGCCCAATTTCGTCCAGATGCAACTCCTTAAGGGATACTAGCGTATGGACGAAGGGTATCCCTTCTGCATATTGCAGGTCCAGCTTCTCCGTCATTTTCAAGAACGGAATATGTTGATGCTGAATGGCTTCCGGCAAGGAAGTCCTCAGTTCGCTCAGCAGCGTTTTAAAAGTTGCCCCCACCGAAAGCGAGTTTTTCAAAATGACCGTATGATTAACGGATCGACGCGTCTCCCCCTTTTTCGGCACAACCGGCATGCCGACCAGAATGTCTGAAGCTCCTGTATATTTATGCAAGAGTGCCTGAACACCGGCGAGCAAAATCATAAAAGCAGCCAGCGGAGCACCCTTGCTCATTTGAAGGACGCGCTGCGCCGCTTCCTCCGAAAGCGAACCGCCAACGGTTTTCACATTGGGCACCAGGGAGTTTGGAGCTTTGCTGTAAGGCAACCGCGTCAAGGTATAATCGTCACTACCGAATTTTTCGTTCCAAAACAACGTTTCTTTTTCAAAAGCCATCTGGATCGTTCCCCTCTCTTCATCGGTAAAAGCAATCCGGCGGAGCATATGCCGAAGCAACGCTCCCCTCCTTTTCAAACATCTGACAACAATATCATTGGCTTGCGCAATGTCACCGCTTCAATTGCCCGGTTGATCGCATGCGGCAATCCTCTGCTAGCAGCTGTCCCGCTTGGCTCCCATGCGTAAAGGACAACAACAAGCATCGTTCTACGCAAGAGATGCGGTTACTTCGGACTCCTCTGCTTCAATAAGATTGTTGCGGACGAGCCACCCGAAGACGGGATTTGGTTTAACATGGGATTCGGAATTGGATTTGGGGATAGACGACAAGGAATGTTCCTCCTGTCGATGTAAGGCTTGCCGCAGGGTTCCAGCCGTCCAGCAGGAAGTCGACCGTACCTCCTGATTTGGCACCCGAGCTGCCTTTGACGAAGCCTATGTTTAAGGGGTATTGATACACTCTATGTACGATTTGCTTATTCCCCCACAGCCCTGGTGTGGATAAGTAAAGATTCGGCTGCGGGGTAGTGAGCTTTTCCTGACGATTAAATTTAACGAGGGTACTGCATGAGACTCAAGGAATGCTCCGTATGGCACGAACGGTACTGCCCTTGGATTGCCGGAGAATTCCATGCTGATTGACGTTACCGCAGGTAGCATGAGGAGAAAGCGCTACCTTAACATCAAGTCCGCACGCCCTCCGGAAGGCACTTTCATGCCTCTTGCCGGGGGCGGCCATCGGCTTGGCCAAGCTTAGGTCGTTACTAACAAATCCTTGGTCTCCTGAGAGATCACCTGCTGCATACTGGACTTGATAATGGCGCAGCCGGCGGTCAGATGCTCCATCGAGACGGTAAGCGGAGGCATGATCTTCAGCACACAATCTCCTCTGCCGGCTCTTTCAATGATGAGCCCGTTTTCGAAGCTGATATCCGTCACCCGCTTCGCCCCGGCTTCATCCATGAACCCCGAGACGTCAATGCCCCAGATCAGGCCGAGTCCGCGGATGGCGATGGACGGATGCAGAGGCTTGATTTCTTGATCAAGGAACGAGCGCACATACTCTTCCTTCTGCTTCACCTGAGCTTCCAGTTCGGTTCTGTCCCGGAACTCGAGAGCAGCCTTCGCGGCCACAAAAGCCAGCTGGTTGCCGCGGAAGGTGCCGTTGTGCTCGCCCGGCGTCCAGATATCCAGTTCGGGCTTCAGCAGCAGGAGGGACATTGGCAGGCCGTACCCGCTGATCGACTTCGACAGGGTAATGAGATCCGGCTCGATCCCTGCACGTTCGAAGGAGAAGAATTCGCCTGTCCGACCGCATCCTACTTGAATCTCGTCTGTAATGAGCAGAATATCGTGCCTGCGGCAAAGCTGCTGCAGCTCGCGTAGCCACTGCGCGTCGACAACGTGAATTCCTCCTTCGGCTTGTACCGTTTCAAGCAGGATTGCAGCCGGCTTATCGATTCCGGAGTGCGAATCAGTCAGGATATTCTCGATATAACCGAGCGTATCCATTTCTGCGAAAGCCCCGCTCGGGTGCGGCATGAACGTAACTCCGTCCAGAGGGAGCCCCGCCCCTTCTCTCATGGACTTGGAGCTTGTCGCCGACAGACTGCCGAGCGACATGCCGTGGAAGCCACCCATGAATGCGAATATTCCACTTCTCTTCTTCGCCTTGCGTGCGAGCTTCAGGGCCGCTTCCACCGCATTCGTCCCTGTTGGGCCGCAGAATTGAAGCTTGTAATTCAGCTTCTTCGGCTCCAAGATCCGCTCAGAGAAGCTCTGGATGAATTCACGCTTGGCCATTGTATACATATCCAGACCGTGCATAATCCGGTCGGAGGTCAAGTAATCGAGAACCCGATCTTTAATATAATCGTTGTTATGGCCGTAATTGAGTGCCCCGGCACCTGCAAAGAAATCAATATATGCTCTTCCGTCCTCAGAATATAAAAGGTCTCCCTTGGCCCGGTCGAATACCACCGGAAAGCTTCTGCAGTAAGATCTTACGTTGGATTCCAGCTTTTCAAAAATGCTCACTCACTTCATCCTCCATCGGAATTGGGATAAGGTTGGCTCCATCTTTCTGAACCTTCCTTTCTGAACCTTCTGACGTCATGGAGCAACATATTCTAGGCTGTCATTTTCCACAATTGTTGGTCCCCGCATGCCGGCTTGTTGGTTAGCCAGTATACTGGTCTCTCGCACACAGCTTGGATGGGTATAAAAAACCCTACAATTCCATTTATTAGAATAATAGGGAATAAGACCTAGGTTGAATTATATCAAAATTTACAAGAATGTATAGTGATTTTTTTGTTAAATATAGTCATTATATTGTTAAATTTGGTTCATAAAACATAATGTGTTAACATTTTTCGTTAAAAAATGTGAAAAAGTGAATGGAGAAGAAACGTTGGGAATGATTTGACATCAATCGAGGAATTTGACGAGTGTTGACATTCAGCCATTGAACGGGTAAATTTGGTATATATTCCCTTTAAATATTCTTTGCCGGTGTTCCTATTCCTTGCACTTTGTAATAACTTAACATGATTACCTGACCAATTTCTGGCTGGAAAATGGCCACAGCGTCCGCACGGATGGTAGCTGGCATAGTTTTGTATCACGCCTTCTTCTCTGCGCCTCTGTTAGAGTAAAGGGTAAATATATTCTGCTCCTCCTCATCAAACTGTACGTGAGGTTTTCCCTTATACGCTTTCCGATGTCCTTCATTTATTTACATACAGATTACAATCGCGTTCTGAGTCCGAATTGAACGGACAATGATTTCACTTCGCGTAATAAGCTCCTTCATCGAGCGCATTGTTGCTTCTTGGCATACCATTTTTTGAGTTGCTGAAAGATGTACCAGTCACGTTCAGTCATCTTCCTTTATCGTTCAAATGATCTTTTATGCCCAATCCGCATCCTTCTTGAGGATATATTTGCACTTACGAGTTGCGAATGTTAATGACTCTCTTTAAAAAGTTGATTACATTCGTGCACGAAGAATATTTCAAATGTGAGAATTACAAAAAGGTGCTCTATAATCTGGTGGATTTTCGTTCAATGAATGACCGCAATCTACAATGCACAAACACAAATAAGGTGGTTCTAATATTCAGAACCACCTATTTTAACTCTTGTAACCACTTTATAATTAACGTCTTATTTTTATTTTGCTCTAATTCGCTCTAATTCCCTTGCGATACACCTAAGATTTTCTTGCATTCAGTTTCGTTTTGTTTATGTAGTTTCCGAATGCGTCTTATTCTCCCTCCAACAGCTTATATCGTTTTCCCCCTCCTGAACATCAAAAAAGTCCTGATGACTTAGAGTCATCAGGACCATTATTTTGTTCATACTTTATTAGTTTACTGAATCTATTGAACAACCCGTTATCCATGTCATTGGACAACAGTTCGTGTAGTTCCATACTTTTGTTAATGGTTCTACACTTATTTATCACTAGACGATAAAGTAATTTGTACAGATTTCCTTACCTTACTCAACCGTTACACTTTTCGCCAGGTTACGTGGTTTATCCACATCATGACCCAGTGCCAGGGAAGCATAGTATGCCAGCAATTGCAGCGCAACTACAGACAAAGCAGGGCTAAGCAGTGGCAGCGTCTTAGGAATCGCAAACGCTTGGTCTACGGATTTCAGCAATGGTGCTACGTGCTCTTCGTACGTAATTGCCAATACATCTGCGCCACGTGCTTTTACTTCCTTAATGTTGCTCACTGTTTTCTCAAGTACGTTCTCCTGCGTTGCCAGGGCAATAACAGGGATACCGTCTTCGATCAATGCAAGTGTACCGTGTTTCAACTCACCCGCAGCATACGCCTCGGAGTGAATATAAGAGATCTCTTTCAGCTTCAAAGATCCTTCTTGAGCTACTGCATAGTCAAGACCACGACCAATGAAGAAGAGATGTTCATGTTTGGAGATTTGCTCTGCATATCCTTTGATTGCCTCCGCTTGCTCCAACATGGATTCCACTTGCTCAGGCAATGCTTGCATCGCTGCCAGTGTGTGTGCAATCTCTTCTGCAGATTGAGTACCACGAACTTGTGCAAGGTACAGACCAAGCAAGTTGAAAGCAATCAACTGCGAAGTATACGCTTTGGTAGAAGCTACTGCAATTTCAGGACCTGCCAATGTTGCGATAACATCATCTGCATCACGTGCAATGGAGCTGCCCACTACGTTTGTGATTGCCAGTACATGCGCACCATTGGATTGTGCTTCACGCAATGCAGCAAGCGTATCGGCAGTTTCACCGGATTGGCTCACTACGATTACAAGTGTATCTTTGTGCACGATTGGGGAACGGTAACGGTACTCGGAAGCCACATCTGTTTCAACCGGAATACGTACCAATTGCTCAATCACTGTACGTCCAACCAGACCTGCATGGTACGCTGTACCACATGCAATGATTTGAACGTTACGGATATTTTTAATTTGTTCTTCAGTCATTTTCAACTCAGGAAGTTGAACTTTTTTACCTTCATTATCGATGCGACCCAGCATAGTATCACGATATGCTTTTGGTTGCTCATGAATTTCTTTCAGCATGAAGTGCTCGAATCCGCCTTTTTCTGCGGTTACAGCATCCCAATCGACACGAATCATTTCCCGAGAAATAAAGTTGCCTTCAATCGTCATCAATTCGACAGCATCATGTGTCAATACAGCCATTTCACCATCATTCAGAATGTACACGTTACGTGTATGTTCCAGAATTGCCGGGATGTCGGAACCAATGAAGTTCTCGCCTTCACCAATACCAATAATCAATGGGCTTGCTTGACGCACAGCTACGAGTTTCTCAGGCTCATGCTCTGTCAATACACCCAGTGCAAATGCGCCACGCAACAATGTGATCACTTTTTGTACTGTTTTGACGATATCACCATTGTATTCACGTGCGATCAGGTGAGAGATAACCTCAGTATCTGTCTCGGAAGTGAACGTGTGACCTTGAGCCATCAATTCGTCCTTCAGATCCAGGTAGTTCTCAATAATACCGTTATGCACAACAGAGAACTTCTGGCTTCCATCCGTGTGTGGATGAGAGTTCTCATCCGATGGTTTACCATGAGTTGCCCAACGTGTGTGTCCGATTCCGGCATTACCTACCAGTGGTGCACCATCCAGCTTGGCTTCAAGGTTCGCAAGACGACCAAGAGCTTTCGTGATTTGCAGACCTTCCGGTGTAAATACCGCGATACCTGCAGAATCATAACCACGATACTCGAGTTTCTTTAATCCTTCGACCAATACCGATTGAGTGTTCTTATTACCAATATATCCAACAATACCGCACATAGTTTATTTCCTCCGTTTGTATATGAATACTGTGTCACGAAGAGAAACAGGCAGAGGCGGCATATCGGAAAAATGAGTGATTGCCTAGCGTTTCATGAATACTTGGTACTTATTCAATTATCAATGATCAGAGCGACCTCGTGTCGCCCCGCTGTCATCATAAGCTGTTATGAATGCAATCATGAATGTACATCATTTTCCCGTCCGCGTACTGTTTACGCTCTTCACGCACATTCATTTGAATTTTAGTTTAACTCTTGCACCTGCACCGGCGCGTTGTGTGGACAGTCACCCATCCATTTTCCGCAATCCGGTTTACGGCTCTGGTGCTTCACCGGGAGGTCCCCGCCGAACAATCCGAACACCTCCACCTCGTCAGCTTGATTGCCGTTGATCTTAATCAGCCGTTCTTCAACCTAGAAGAAATCCTGATCAACATCATCCCGCGCAACTCCAAGCTCTGGCGCTTGTGTAACTGTAACCTTACGTTCCTCACTTTCTGTGTCTGAATGACGACTCCACTCATTATATGCACGTCAGGTCCATTTTGCAATGGAGCAAAGTACCTGTGACAATTTTAGCATATTTACCTACAATCCCGACCGGATAAACGGACCTATGGTCTCATCAGGCCGGGACGCAGGAATATCCATGCATAAGTCCTAAATCATGTTATATTAAGCCTCGTTCTACACAACAATTCCCTTAAGAAAAGTATGCAGAAGGTATCTCTTACATCTTCCAGTCCTATACCAGTTCTTTTTGCACTACATCTGCGATTTGAGACACAAATTGTTCAAGTTCGTCTTTATCTGGTCCTTCCGCCATAACACGGATCAGAGATTCAGTACCTGAAGCACGAACGAGTACACGTCCATTATCGCCGAGTTGTTGTTCTACTGTAGCAATAGCTTGCTCGATTGCAGCATTGCCCTCGTATTTGCTCTTATCTTCAACTCGCACATTCACCAATACTTGTGGGTACTGGGTCATTAGCGCTTTTAGTTCACTCAGTTTTTTACCGGAAGCCTTGAGCGTATCCACGAGTTGAATCGCAGTCAGCATACCGTCTCCAGTTGTATTGTAATCCAGGAAAATAACATGGCCAGATTGCTCTCCACCCAAGTTGTAACCGCCGCGACGCATTTCCTCCATCACATAACGGTCACCTACTGCTGTTTTAGCTGTTTTCAGTGCAAGTTTCTCCGTTGCTTTGTAGAATCCGATGTTACTCATAACGGTCGATACAACAGTACTGTCCTTCAACTTGCCTGCACGATTCATTGCATCACCGCAGATACACAGAATGAAGTCTCCATCTACTTCAGCGCCTGTCTCATCAATAGCAATCAGACGATCTGCATCCCCGTCAAAAGCAAGACCCAGATCTGCTTTATGTTTAAGCACTTCTTGTTTCAGGTTCTCTGGATGAGTTGATCCACATTGCTCATTAATATTCAGGCCGTTAGGCTCAGCGCCAATGGCAATGACTTCTGCACCTAGTTCACTGAACAATTTCGGTGCCAGCTCATAAGCTGCTCCGTTTGCACAGTCCAAAACAATTTTAAGTCCAGAGAACGATTCATTTACAGTCGTTTTCAGGAAATCAAGGTAACGATAACGGGATTCTTCATCTGTCGTTACAGTACCCAGCCCGCCACCAACTGGCCGTGGCAATTGATCTGTCTCCGCATCCATCAGTTCTTCAATCCGGTTCTCTGTTTCATCAGACAGCTTGAAGCCATCTCCACCAAAGAACTTGATTCCGTTATCCTCAACCGGATTGTGGGAAGCGGAGATCATCACGCCCGCGTCAGCTTTCAACAAACGTGCAATATACGCCACTCCCGGAGTGGATACTACGCCCAGACGGATCACATCAGCGCCAATGGACAACAGACCTGCAACCAGTGCGGATTCCAACATCAATCCCGAGATACGAGTATCCATGCCGATAACCACTTTTGGTCTTTCCACACCACCTGCAAGCACGTAACCACCACAACGTCCAATGCTATAAGCCAGCTCTGCCGTTAACTCTTTATTGGCAACCCCTCTTACACCGTCTGTACCAAAATATTTCCCCATGATTTAACTCCTTCTATTCGCATCATATACGAGCACTATTATTATTTTTTGAGAATTTTAAAATTAGAACGTTTACGGATTCGCGCCACTTTTACTGCTAGTACCGCTGTTATTATTATTTAAATTACCTCGACTGCTTGTGCTCCCCTGTTGGCCCTGATCCTGAGTATCCGTATTCGATTCCGTTTCTTCTTCATCAGGAACAGGCTCCGTTTCCCCATTTTCGACCTCGGCTGGTGAAGGGTCAGGTGCTACCGTTCCCTCGTCAGTCGGATCTTCGCTAGGAGTAGTTGTGGTGTCTTCAGCCTTTTCACTAATTTTAACCGTCGCACTCAAAGCAGTGGATGATTCATCCAGTTTGGCATAACGGGGCAGGTCGGCTTCAAGCTTGATCTCATGCGTTCCGACCGCAAGTCCAGCAAGATCCCCGGTTAACGTGAGATCATCACTACTCAGACCCTCAAGCATACTTGCTGAGCCTGTAAGCGTAAGGTTCAGACCGCCACTTTTAGGCGTAACGAGTGTACCTTCCAGCCCATTCCCCGCACCGGTAAGTGTGATGGGGACGTTCGGAAAGACTTTGGTTGTCTCCTCTGCCTCGTCAAATGGGGATATGGTTACTTTGATCTGAATCGAACTAGGCTCGATTTTCTCAAAACCGGAAGGCGGCGTCAAGTCCACGTTAACTGTCGATGTACCCGACTTATCAAACTGTGTAAGATCAAGGGTTACTTGGTCGTAGGACTGTATACCTGCAAGCGCATCCTCTGATCCATAAACCGAGACTTCTTTCACGTTTGGCTCTACCGTGGAGAGTACCAGGCCTTCCGGAAGCTGTCCCGAATATTTGATTCTTAAGGGTACAGATGTATAGGGCTGATTGACCGGAACTCGGACTTCAACCGTTTGAGGCGTTATTATCGCATTTTCAAGGACCTTGCCTTCAGCATCGTATGCTTGAAGTTTCACTTTTTTCTGTATGACATCTTCCTTGGCATCTTTCACGCTCACACTGCCCTGGACCTTCGCTACAGCCTCGAGTTGTCCTTCGGGCAGAGTTACCTTAACCGGCGTCGAAGGTTCAATTACGGGCGTTCCAGCGCTGTATCCGGCGGATGGTTCCCCTTCGGGTACAATATTCACATTGAAGGATTTGGTGCCCAATTTTTCTACGTTCACCGTAACCATGGAAGGTTCCATGCTGACCACTTCTACCCCGGAAGGCAAATCAGGTACAAGTGGCAGTGTATTGGACCCATCTTTCACCTGACTCAGATCGACCAGTACCTTGTAGTCATCATTCGTAAAAATCGATGTTAGCATCGAGCGCTGCCCTTTGATCTCCAGCCGGACCTCATCGGTACTTAATGAAGTAAGCACATAGCTGTTGCTGTCTAATCCATAAGGTTGAACAGGCACCGTACGTTCCACAACCTTGTTGGTTGTCCCTGTTGTAATCGTAGGGGTAGTTGGTACTTCATCCAGATGAATCATGAACCAGAGCAGCAGGCTCACCGCAAGCGCAAGTATTTTGGCAAAGTTATTATTGTTAAACCACTTATCCATTGTTACGTCCTCCCTTCCGTTTCCAGAAGGTTGTCCAGCCATTCTTTTTCAGATTGGATGTAGGGCGCAACTCCTCATACAGTTTGGCAATCAGCGATTCTTCCTTAATATCACGAACGACCTGTCCATTCATTGCAAGTGACACCTGTCCTGTCTCCTCGGAGACAACCAAACAGATCGCATCTGCAACTTCGGTAATCCCGATTGCTGCACGGTGACGTGTTCCCAATTCCTTACTGATAAAAGGATTCTCTGATAATGGCAAATAACAAGCTGCCGCCGAAATCTGTTTACCCTGTATAATAACGGCTCCATCATGGAGCGGTGTATTTGGAATAAAGATATTAATCATCAGCTCCGAGCTGACCAGAGATTGCATCTTAATGCCCGATTCCGTGTAATCGTTCAGACCTGTTTCACGTTCAAATACGACCAAAGCGCCAATTTTACGCCGTGACAAATAATTAACTGACTTAATAATCTCACCAATTAACACGGTTAATTCTTCATCACTCGCTGCCGCTGAACGTCCAAACAGCTTACCGCGTCCCAATTGCTCCAGACCACGACGCAGTTCCGGCTGAAAGATAATGAACACCGCAACGACACCAAACGTAAACATCTGGTTCATTAACCATTTGAGCGTATACAGGTTTAGCCACGTACTTAATGCCCAGATCAGCACAAGGAACAGAATCCCTTTCAGGAGCTGAACCGCACGTGTCCCCCGCACAAGCAAAATCAGTTTGTACATAATATAGGTAACGATCAATATATCGATAACGTCCTTAATGGACTCTGTCCACGTTAAGTCAGCAAAATAATTCATAAGCCAGCCCCCGCTATCCCCATTGATGAGTAAACCCTGATCTCATATTAACCCATTAGGATTTTATATAATCCTTTGTCTCCGCATTTTTGCATCATTCGATTTGTGCAAAATGCTTATCTATATGTAGTAGTATGTTCTCTTTAGTATCTAGGTTATAACGTTAACGTTCAGGTTGCAAGTTACGGCAGTCTCAAACTGCACATAAACATCACATTTCCCATGAATTACAAAGTTTGCGTATAAAAAAAGAGTACCCCATGCAATCTGGAGGTACCCTGCTTGGTATATACCATTGAAGATTTTACCCTGTTCTAGCGATAAGCCACTTCATTTACCATATTGGTTATTTTGTACCAGAACCAGTCCAGCGCCTGATCAATACTTTTCACCTGACCTGAAATATGCGCCGTTGAAGCCTGAAACAGTTGTCCGTCGATAACCGTCAGATTGCCGTTCACATCACCATATACTTGTGCGGTTCCATTTTCTATCGTAAGATCGCCAGCAATTGACTTACCTTCAGGAACAATAACCGTGTTACCCTGAATCACGATCTGGTCCAGATTATTTCCCTTAACAACCATTTCGTTATTCTGATTCCAGAAATTCAAGGCGCTAAAGAGCATCACGACCAAAAAGAAGGCTGCCGCCGTCAGCGCGGGATGTCCTTTGACCCATTTGAGCCATGCTTGCTGTCTCTTGGGCTGGGGCAGAGCATTCATAATTCGATTGGTCAGCTCATCAGAGGCAGACGGTGAATAGTGTTTCATGGCAAAGAGTAACATTTCCGTCTGTTCCAACTCTTTAAAGCGCATGCGACAATCCGGACAGATCACAAGGTGACTTTTCAGTTCAACCTTCTGGGCCGGGGACAACGACTCATCCAAACATTCATGCATTAAAGAGACGGCCGAGTTGCAATCCATATGAGAGCCAATCCTTTCTTAAATCACTTAGTCCATGTGCCATTAAAAAGCACGCATAAGACTTGCATACATTACATACGCATCCGTTTCGGATATGTTTCAAATAATTTCGCCCATATTTAAAGGCGTTTAACATTTATAACTTATACTCCAATTTTTTACGTAGAAAATCACGGCCCCGATGAACGCGTGTCTTGATCGTTGTTACGGGCATACCTGTCACGTCACTGATTTCCTGTAGCGACAAGTCCTGTAAATATCTCAGAATCATAACGGACTTATACTTGGCTGGCAAACTGTCAATGGCCTCACGAATGAGTGTCTGCGTTTCTGACAGAAGTGCTTCACTCTCCGGTGTACGATCATCACTCGGGAGCATGGCATAACCATCAGATCCTTCCTGGTCATTCAGTTCAGCATCCAAAGAGTATGAAGGTTTCTTTCTACGCAGTCGGTCAATACACAGATTCGTCGCGATCCGGTAGATCCAGGTTGAGAACTTCTGGTTCGGATCGTACTTCTCCATATTACGAAACACACGCAAAAACGTCTCCTGCACAACGTCTTCAGCTTCATGACGATTGTTCAGCATCCGATATGCCAAATGAAATAGCTTGTCCTTATATAGTTCAACGATTTCTGCAAAGGCTCTCTGGTCGCCCTTGAGCACCAGTTTCACAAGCCTGTTCTCCAAATTGTCCACCCTTATTCCCCCAGACATGCTGATGGGTCTTCCGTCTTCTGATACCCGTCCACACTTGTAATTCACCAATCAAATCGTAAATCAACTTTGGTCAAAAATCAAGACTGTATGACAAATATCCGCCAAAAACAGTAAAAACGGGAACTCCCGCAGGAGTCCCGTTTCATCTCTTACTCCGTAGAGCAGAGAATGGAGCTTTTTAGTTAACAAAGTAATGGGTACTTTGTTACATATGATTATTCAAATGCAACAGTTCAATCATCAACCTGTGTTACGCAGTCCTGCAGCGATGCCGTTGATTGTCAGCAATACTTCTCTAAGCAGTTCCGTATCATCCTCACCACGTTCACGCATATCTCTGAGCTCGCTCAGAAGTTGAACTTGCATGTAGGACAACGGATCTACATAAGGGTTACGAAGACGAATGGATTCTTGAATAACCGGTACATCATCCAGAATTTCAGCTTCTCCGGTAATTTTCAAAATCAGCTCTTTTGTGAGCTTGAATTCGGCTTCGATCTGACCGTAAATGCGATCTCGTGCTTCTTTGTTCGAAGTCATGGCTGAGTATTCTTTGGCAATCACCAGATCTGCCTTGGCTACGGCCATCTGTACCGTATCAATTAATGTGCGGAAGAATGGGAAGCTTGCATACATTTCTTTCAGAACAACCAGATTTTCCTCTTTATCCTGATAGTAACTTTGCAATCCTGTTCCTGCCGCATACCATGCCGGAAGCAGATATCGACTTTGAGTCCATGCGAATACCCAAGGGATCGCTCTCAGATCTTCAAACTTATCGCTATTTTTACGCTTGGATGGACGGGAACCAATATTCAGCTCACCAACCTCCGGAAGCGGCGTTGATTCTTTGAAGAAGGTGAAAAAGTCTGGATCACGGAAAATCAGATCCTGATATTTCGTCAGAGATACTTCCGAAATCTCTTTGATGATGCTGTCCCAATGGCGCTCGGATGCTGACTCCTGCGGCTCAAGACCATTGAGTGCTGCTGTAATCAAAGCCGAAGTTGCCTGCTCTAGACTGCGGTATGCAATCCCCTGAAGGGAATAACGGGAAGAAATAACCTCTCCCTGCTCCGTAATCTTGATGCCTCCACCAATGGTATGCGGTGGTTGAGCAAGAATACTGCGGTTGAGTGGCATGCCGCCACGTCCAAGAGCCCCGCCACGTCCATGGAAGAACTTCAGCTTAACGCCGTGTTCATTACCTACAGCCGTGATGGCATTCATTGCTACGCGCAGTTCCCAGTTGGCTGTAACCACTCCGCCATCCTTGTTACTGTCTGAATAACCAAGCATGATTTCATGTAGTTCATTCCGTCCTTTTACGCTTGCGCGGTATACAGGAAGGTTGAACAGCTTCTGCATAATGTCCGAAGCCGCATGTAGATCATCAATCGTTTCAAACAGCGGTACCGCTTGAAGTGTAGATACAACGTCACCGTTGTGACCTTTGGTGAATAAGCCCACTTCCTTGGCAAATACCATAACCTCCAGCAAATCACTTGCGCCCTGCGTCATACTGATCAGGTAACTTGTGATACAGCCGTTCCCAAATTCGTTCTGGGCACGCTTGATGGTACGGAAGACATCCAGACACTCTTTGGTTCCCTCCGTGTATTGGTGATAAGGAGAAGTAAGCGGACGTGGATCATCCAGCAAACGAGCAAGCAGATCGATTTTACCGTCTTCAGTCAGACGCGCATAATCCTCTACAATGTTCATTTTCGCCAAAATCTCCGACATCGCATTTTCATGTTCCTTACTGTGCTGACGCACATCCAATGCTGCAGTATGGAAACCAAACAACTCGACTTGACGAATCATTTTGCGAATGGTCGTATCTGCTACGTAATCGGCAAAATGATGGCGCAGACTTCGATCAATAATCATCAATTCATCAATTAAATCCTGTGCGCTATGATAACGGTCAGGCTGACCTAATTTGTTCTCATCCAGTACATTGTTCAGCTTGGCAATCATATAGGCCAATTTGATGCGGTATGGCTCTTTTTCATTCCGCCAGATATCCACTTTTTTCAATGTAACAGAATTACGGTCCTGCTCAATCGACTGCACCAGCTCATCCGATACATGAATGATGTTTGTGCTGAAGCTGAGATGGCCCATAAGTTCAATCATAATCCGTTGGTATTCACGCAAAGCAAGCTTGCGTTGCATCAACAGCGTCTGCCATGTTACATCTGAAGTTACCGAAGGATTTCCATCCCGGTCTCCACCGATCCAGGAACCGAACCGCAAATACGTCGGCACATGCCAGTCATGGTCAGGATAAAATTTGTTCAGGCAGCGTTCCAGCTCCTGATATACATCCGGAAGTACGTGGAACAACGTTTCATGAAAGTAATACATCCCGTTCCGCACTTCATCGAGTACAGTCGGTTTACGGTCGCGAAGTTCATCTGTCTGCCAGAGTGTAATAACCTCATTCAGCAGTTTCTCACGCAACTGTTCACGTTCACGCAACGTCAGCGTAGGATTATCAAGTGACATGACATCTTCGGATATCCGCTTGTGGATGTCCAGTATAACCCGGCGCATGGCTTCGGTTGGGTGAGCTGTCATAACGAGTTCCAACGACAAATCGTCGAGAATCTCTTCCACCTCTGTATGAGACAGTCCACGTTCCTTAAGATCCTGTACTGCTTTCTCAATCGATCCTGGCTGCACAGCGTCCCCTGCAGAACGTTCATAATCCCGTTTACGCCGGATCCGATGGTTTTGTTCAGCAATATTAACTAATTGAAAATAAATAGCGAAAGCCCGAATAACCTGGTGACGATTGTCCGAGTCTAATTCCTGGATCATCGTTTTGAACTCTGCATAGAGTTCTGGCAAAAATTCTGCACGCAACGATTTGCTCGTTTCCCGAATCTTCTCAACGATATCTAGAAGCTCCGTGCCGCCTTGATGGACAAGAACTTCTCCGAGTATATTGCCCAGGAACCGCACGTCTCGCCGAAGCAGGTTGTTGGATTGGCTTTTGCTGGCGGTTACCATAGTTTCAGTCATGCTTATCCTCCCATCTGATCGTTCCATTCGTACACGTAAATTTGACACCTTCATAACATCATACAATAAAATGGTACGAAAATCTTTATTTTTCTACTAGAAAAAATGGGGATTATCCCCGATTTACAGCACAAAAACACGCTTTTTTATTCATTTTCTTGTTCTGCTTCAATTAATGGTCATATGCTGTCGCATGATACCTTTTTCACGTACTTTAGATAAATCAAATGTCTCATACCTATGCTTAAAAATTTATAAATATACAGTTACTTTAGATATGATTCCATGGTACCTGATCGTAAGGTTAAACCGCATAATTTCATTATTTGAGAACAGATGATATACAAAGAAACATGACCGGCAAAGCAAGCTTTTGTATACTTTACCACAGTGACGCAATAAATTAAAGGTGTAATTATAAATTTCTTCCCACTACAAGTCTGCTTATTAGGGGAGGTTCTTATGTATGTTCCTAGCCTACTGTAAACGTAGGGATATCTTAACAGACCATTTCTACATAATGTTCTTAGCTTATTGGGCAGATTAATCTATAGCTCTTACTAAAAAGGAGGAATCCAAATGATGAAGAAAGGTACAACAATTATTGCTTCCGTGCTTCTGGTAGCCGCGATGGCTGGCCCTGCTGCTGCTGATGGTCAAATGTCCAAAGGAATGGATACCAACACCAATGGCTCACGTGTCCGGTCTTATCAGGACACCAACTACATGGATCGCACAAATACCAACCTGAATATGGATGGAAACTACCGCAACAATGGTGACTATCGTACCAACAATGTTCGGGCGAACGCCACAACAAACGACCGTGACAACGACATGGATTGGGGCTGGCTCGGTTTGCTGGGACTGCTTGGATTAGCTGGCATGCGTAAAAGAGTGACGGACCACAACGAACGTTAAATAGTACTCACGTCACGTTACAATAGCTGCTACGTCTTAGAAGCAGCTCATCCACAGAGATAAACATAAGAGCCAAGACCTCCCTATTTGGATAGTAAAGGGGTCTTGGCTCTTTTTTAAATAAACCTGTATTGTACTTTACATAACTGCTAATTATTACGTTAATAAAAATAAAAAAGCCTCTGCATCTGCAAAGGCTTTTTTATTATATCCTGTAAGCGGGTGATGGGAATCGAACCCACGCTATTAGCTTGGAAGGCTAAAGTTCTACCATTGAACTACACCCGCATAAACAAAAAAATCGGGATGACACGATTTGAACATGCGACCCCCTGGTCCCAAACCAGGTGCTCTACCAAGCTGAGCTACATCCCGATACTAAAAAAATAATGGCGCGCCCTGAGAGATTCGAACTCCCGGCCTTTTGATTCGTAGTCAAACGCTCTATCCAGCTGAGCTAAGGGCGCAAAATATTGGAGCGGAAGACGGGAATCGAACCCGCGACCCTCGCCTTGGCAAGGCGATGCTCTACCGCTGAGCCACTTCCGCAAATAAAGGATGCGCGTGGAGGGACTTGAACCCCCACGTCAAAGACGCTAGATCCTAAGTCTAGTGCGTCTGCCAATTCCGCCACACGCGCATATGATGGTGAGTCATGAAGGGCTCGAACCTTCGACACCCTGATTAAAAGTCAGGTGCTCTACCAACTGAGCTAATGACTCATACTAAAATGGCTGGGGATATAGGATTTGAACCTATGCATGACGGAGTCAAAGTCCGTTGCCTTACCGCTTGGCTAATCCCCAATAAAAAATATGGTGGAGGCTGAGGGGATCGAACCCCCGACCCTCTGCTTGTAAGGCAGATGCTCTCCCAGCTGAGCTAAGCCTCCAACTTTATGACCCGTAGGGGATTCGAACCCCTGTTACCTCCGTGAAAGGGAGGTGTCTTAACCCCTTGACCAACGGGCCCCATTTCCAAAGCTCTCAACCGGGATCGAACCGGTGACCTCATCCTTACCATGGATGCACTCTACCTACTGAGCTATGAGAGCAAATGGCTCCCCGAACAGGGCTCGAACCTGTGACAACTCGATTAACAGTCGAGTGCTCTACCAACTGAGCTATCAGGGAATAATATGCATTTGCAGGGCAAATGCAATTCATCGTACAACGTCCACATGCAGAGCCTGTTTTCTATGTATGATGAAAGAGTTCGCTTGGCGGCGTCCTACTCTCCCAGGACCCTGCGGTCCAAGTACCATCGGCGCTAGAGGGCTTAACGGTCGTGTTCGGGATGGGTACGTGTGGAACCCCTCCGCCATCGCCACCAAACGCATAGCTTAGCTTACATTCAGAGATCGTTCTCTGAAAACTAGATTCGAAACGAAACATGCGAATTATCACTTGCTATTGGATAAGCCCTCGACCGATTAGTACTGGTCAGCTCCATGCATTGCTGCACTTCCACCCCCAGCCTATCTACCTCGTCGTCTTCAAGGGGTCTTACATACTGGGAAATCTCATCTTGAGGGGGGCTTCACGCTTAGATGCTTTCAGCGTTTATCCCGTCCGTACATAGCTACCCAGCGGTGCTCCTGGCGGAACAACTGGTACACCAGCGGTACGTCCATCCCGGTCCTCTCGTACTAAGGACAGCTCCTCTCAAATTTCCTACGCCCACGACAGATAGGGACCGAACTGTCTCACGACGTTCTGAACCCAGCTCGCGTACCGCTTTAATGGGCGAACAGCCCAACCCTTGGGACCTACTTCAGCCCCAGGATGCGATGAGCCGACATCGAGGTGCCAAACCTCCCCGTCGATGTGGACTCTTGGGGGAGATAAGCCTGTTATCCCCAGGGTAGCTTTTATCCGTTGAGCGATGGCCCTTCCATGCGGTACCACCGGATCACTAAGCCCGACTTTCGTCCCTGCTCGACTTGTAGGTCTCGCAGTCAAGCTCCCTTATGCCTTTGCACTCTTCGAATGATTTCCAACCATTCTGAGGGAACCTTTGGGCGCCTCCGTTACTCTTTAGGAGGCGACCGCCCCAGTCAAACTGCCCACCTGACACTGTCCCCGCACCGGATTACGGTACCAGGTTAGAACCTAGATACGATCAGGGTGGTATCCCAACGTTGCCTCCATGCAAGCTGGCGCTCACACTTCAAAGGCTCCCACCTATCCTGTACAGATCGTACCCAAATTCAATATCAAGCTGCAGTAAAGCTCCATGGGGTCTTTCCGTCTTGTCGCGGGTAACCTGCATCTTCACAGGTATTAAAATTTCACCGGATCTCTCGTTGAGACAGCGCCCAAGTCGTTACGCCATTCGTGCGGGTCAGAATTTACCTGACAAGGAATTTCGCTACCTTAGGACCGTTATAGTTACGGCCGCCGTTTACTGGGGCTTCGGTTCACAGCTTCGGGATTACTCCCTAACCACTCCCCTTAACCTTCCAGCACCGGGCAGGCGTCAGCCCGTATACTTCGCCTTACGGCTTCGCACAGACCTGTGTTTTTGCTAAACAGTCGCTTGGGCCTTTTCACTGCGGCCCCCTCGTGCTATTCACACTACCGGGGCACCCCTTCTCCCGAAGTTACGGGGTCATTTTGCCGAGTTCCTTAACGAGAGTTCTTCCGCGCGCCTTAGAATACTCTTCTCGCCTACCTGTGTCGGTTTGCGGTACGGGCACCTTCACCTGGCTAGAGGCTTTTCTTGGCAGTGTGAGATCATGACCTTCGCTACTATAATTTTCGCTCCCCATCACAGCTCAGCCTTAATGATGTGCGGATTTGCCTACACATCAGCCTTACTGCTTAGACGGACATCCATCAGTCCGCGTCACTACCCTACTGCGTCCCCCCATTGCTCATAACGGCTTACGGTGGTACAGGAATTTCGACCTGTTGTCCTTCGACTACGCCTTTCGGCCTCGCCTTAGGTCCCGACTTACCCTGAGCGGACGAGCCTTCCTCAGGAACCCTTAGGCTTTCGGCGGATCAGATTCTCACTGATCTTTTCGTTACTCATACCGGCATTCTCACTTGTATAATGTCCAGCGCTCCTTACGGTACACCTTCAACCCTTATACAACGCTCCCCTACCCCTGATGCAAAGCATCAAGCCATAGCTTCGGTGGTGTGTTTAGCCCCGTTACATTTTCGGCGCAGAGTCACTCGACCAGTGAGCTATTACGCACTCTTTCAATGGTGGCTGCTTCTAAGCCAACATCCTGGTTGTCTGTGCAACTCCACATCCTTTCCCACTTAACACACACTTGGGGACCTTAGCTGATGGTCTGGGCTGTTTCCCTTTTGACAATGGATCTTAGCACTCACTGTCTGACTCCCGGAAGTAAGTCTATGGCATTCGGAGTTTGACTGAGCTTGGTAACCCTTGCGGGCCCCGCACCCAATCAGTGCTCTACCTCCACGACTCTGTTTTCCGAGGCTAGCCCTAAAGCTATTTCGGGGAGAACCAGCTATCTCCGAGTTCGATTGGAATTTCTCCGCTACCCCCACCTCATCCCCGCATTTTTCAACATGCGTGGGTTCGGGCCTCCAGTGCGTGTTACCGCACCTTCACCCTGGACAGGGGTAGATCACCCGGTTTCGGGTCTACGTCCACGTACTATATCGCCCTATTCAGACTCGCTTTCGCTGCGGCTCCGGCTCTTCACCTTAACCTTGCACGGGAACGTAACTCGCCGGTTCATTCTACAAAAGGCACGCCATCACCCCTAAAACGGGCTCTGACTTTTTGTAAGCACACGGTTTCAGGTTCTATTTCACTCCCCTTCCGGGGTGCTTTTCACCTTTCCCTCACGGTACTGCTTCACTATCGGTCGCTAGGAAGTATTTAGCCTTGGCAGATGGTCCTGCCGGATTCATACGGGGTTTCACGTGCCCCGCACTACTCGGGATCCGTCTCGGAGGGAACAGACTTTCAATTACAGGGCTTTTACCTTCTTTGGCGGGCCTTTCCAGACCTCTTCGCTTAACCGGTTCCTTTGTAACTCCATGTGAGACGTCCCACAACCCCAAAGAGCAAGCTCTCTGGTTTGGGCTTCTCCGCGTTCGCTCGCCGCTACTGACGGAATCACTATTGTTTTCTCTTCCTCAGGGTACTTAGATGTTTCAGTTCCCCTGGTATGCCTCTGCATAACCTATGTATTCAGTTATGAGTAACTGGAAATTACCCCAGCTGGGTTTCCCCATTCGGACACCCCCGGATCAAAGCTTGCTTACAGCTCCCCGAGGCAGTTTCGTTGTTCGCCACGTCCTTCATCGGCTCCTAGCGCCTAGGCATCCTCCGTGTGCTCTTAGTAGCTTAACCTCGTGCTCCGGTTTCGACTGCTCGCTTCCCTTGTTTTGCTTGCGCAAAGCCAAAAGTCGCTCCCATTCGATACCATCGTACGTGCAATCTACCTTATAAAAACACTTCACTTGTTTACACAAGATCAGCTTAAAGGAATGTTCTAATTCGCGTTTGTTTCGTTTCGATATCTAGTTTTCAAAGAACAAACTTGTAAAATTTTTTTGGTGGAGCCAAGCGGGATCGAACCGCTGACCTCCTGCTTGCAAGGCAGGCGCTCTCCCAGCTGAGCTATGGCCCCATATAAAGTTTAAAGGTATAGATGGTGGGCCCTGGTGGACTCGAACCACCGGCCTCACCCTTATCAGAGGTGCGCTCTAACCAACTGAGCTAAGGGCCCACATTACATATACTATTTGAACCCAAAATGGGTTACGCTTGGCGGCGTTCTACTCTCCCAGGACCCTGCGGTCCAAGTACCATTGACGCTGAAGGGCTTAACGGTCGTGTTCGGGATGGGAACGTGTGGAACCCCTTCGCTATCGCCACCAAACGTTTGAGAGTTTGAGCTCTCAAAACTGAACAACGAGTGAGTTGCTTTGCTCTTCATTTCATCCACACCGAAGTGACGGACCGAAATGAATCGCTGTCGCAGGTTCTAAGAACCTGCTTATTTGAATGTTTCCGTTGCAGGAAACGATTCTCCATAGAAAGGAGGTGATCCAGCCGCACCTTCCGATACGGCTACCTTGTTACGACTTCACCCCAATCATCTATCCCACCTTCGGCGGCTGGCTCCTTGCGGTTACCCCACCGACTTCGGGTGTTATAAACTCTCGTGGTGTGACGGGCGGTGTGTACAAGACCCGGGAACGTATTCACCGCGGCATGCTGATCCGCGATTACTAGCAATTCCGACTTCATGCAGGCGAGTTGCAGCCTGCAATCCGAACTGAGACCGGCTTTGTTGGGATTGGCTCCATCTCGCGATTTCGCAGCCCGTTGTACCGGCCATTGTAGTACGTGTGTAGCCCAGGTCATAAGGGGCATGATGATTTGACGTCATCCCCACCTTCCTCCGGTTTGTCACCGGCAGTCTATCTAGAGTGCCCACCCGAAGTGCTGGCAACTAAATATAAGGGTTGCGCTCGTTGCGGGACTTAACCCAACATCTCACGACACGAGCTGACGACAACCATGCACCACCTGTCTCCTCTGTCCCGAAGGAAAGGTACATCTCTGTACCGGTCAGAGGGATGTCAAGACCTGGTAAGGTTCTTCGCGTTGCTTCGAATTAAACCACATACTCCACTGCTTGTGCGGGTCCCCGTCAATTCCTTTGAGTTTCAGTCTTGCGACCGTACTCCCCAGGCGGAGTGCTTAATGTGTTAACTTCGGCACCAAGGGTATCGAAACCCCTAACACCTAGCACTCATCGTTTACGGCGTGGACTACCAGGGTATCTAATCCTGTTTGCTCCCCACGCTTTCGCGCCTCAGCGTCAGTTACAGCCCAGAGAGTCGCCTTCGCCACTGGTGTTCCTCCACATATCTACGCATTTCACCGCTACACGTGGAATTCCACTCTCCTCTTCTGCACTCAAGTCACCCAGTTTCCAGTGCGATCCGGGGTTGAGCCCCGGGATTAAACACCAGACTTAAATGACCGCCTGCGCGCGCTTTACGCCCAATAATTCCGGACAACGCTTGCCCCCTACGTATTACCGCGGCTGCTGGCACGTAGTTAGCCGGGGCTTTCTTCTCAGGTACCGTCACCTTGAGAGCAGTTACTCTCCCAAGCATTCTTCCCTGGCAACAGAGCTTTACGATCCGAAAACCTTCATCACTCACGCGGCATTGCTCCGTCAGGCTTTCGCCCATTGCGGAAGATTCCCTACTGCTGCCTCCCGTAGGAGTCTGGGCCGTGTCTCAGTCCCAGTGTGGCCGATCACCCTCTCAGGTCGGCTACGCATCGTCGCCTTGGTGAGCCGTTACCTCACCAACTAGCTAATGCGCCGCAGGCCCATCCCCAAGTGACAGATTGCTCCGTCTTTCCAGTTTCCTTCAGGCGAAGAAAACAACTATTCGGTATTAGCTACCGTTTCCGGTAGTTGTCCCAAACTTGAGGGCAGGTTGCCTACGTGTTACTCACCCGTCCGCCGCTAACCATCGGAGAAGCAAGCTTCTCTTCAAGTCCGCTCGACTTGCATGTATTAGGCATGCCGCCAGCGTTCGTCCTGAGCCAGGATCAAACTCTCCAATAAAGTATTGAAAAGAGCGATAAGCTCATTTTGAATCTGACGAGATTAAAAATCTCATTTGTGCTCCAGCCGATTCAAGCCAAGGCTTGTCTCAAACTTTCGCGTTTCATTCTGCAAGCAGAATGTTTACTCACTCGTTGTTCAGTTTTCAAAGATCAAAAATTCAATTTAGTGCTGTTTTTCATGTTGTCGTCGTTTCAGCGGCGACTTTTATAATATATCATGTTGAAGTTCTCTTTGCAAGCATTATTTTTCCGATTATTTTCAATCGCTTTATTTTCATGCTTGTTTCAGTGAACCGCTCCTAAAAAAGGAACGAAAATTAATTTACCATATGAAATTAGAAAGGTCAACCCTTTTTCGACAAAAAGTATGAATCCCATAACAATTTCACATTCTCATGGTTCAGAGGTACAGCACCCGCTATGAAGAGCCGCACCTCATTCCACTACTGTAAATCGAATATATGACCAGCTTCAGCATTATGGCTTCGACTTTTTCAGCTTCCCACCTCTTGCATACTTGGACAACTCTTTTGGCGGGGCAAAGCGTGCATACATGCGGAACACAGTCTTATATCGGCTCGCGATAGCATATTTGATCTCTTGGTCAAGACGATTATCACTCAGATCGAACAGCATTTCATCTAATTCTTTACGCAGCACATAGTCTAGTTCCTTGCATTCCTTCTCGTTAAACAACATACCCAGCATTAGAGTTCTCCTTTTTGTGCATAGCCTCTTTATCACACTTACACAAGTTTCATGCAACACCCCGTGCATTCTCGCTTTTGTGGGTGCTGCTGGAACCCGTTTTATTGTTATGGTCAACTTTCTGAAAATTTATGAATGCCAACCAGCACAAAATTTTATCCTCTCACCAGAGTATACGTAAGTGTGCTTTCGATGATTGCTGCAACAAGAAGCAAGATGACAACCCAGAAGGATGCCGTTAATGTCCTATTCATGAATACTCTCCACCGGGTACCCATCGTATTTCGCTTGTCACTTCCAAGTTGCGCAAGGCTTTTGATAACCAGACCACCAAACTTCAGTCCGAAGGCGCAAGCAATAATAATGACAGGAATCTCAATAATGCCATGCGGAAGTAAACCTTTAACCACAATATCATAGAAGCTTGCTCCATAATTCATCGTGGTGTGCACCACAAATCCAAGGACCATCCCATTGATCAGCAGGAAGATGAGAGGCAGAATTCCGAAGAATATACCAGCATAGATGACAAGTACACTTTTGATGGCATTATTGAAAAAGATAAACAGGAAGAAGTTCCATTGCACATTGCCCCCCTGCTCCAGCCGTTCACTGACTTCACGTAGTCCTCCGATTTGGTTCAACAATAGTTCTTCCAGTGGCCCTGTACTCACCCATCCTGCCCCTATACCAACAGCAAACAAAACTACGGACCAGATTAATGCACTGCGAATGGAACTAAGATCTCTAAGAAATGTACTGAATTTTAACATAATAACCTCCTGTAGAATCTAAAATGATGGACAAACAAGGTTCCGTTACGAATAACTGGGGAGTACGAGCATACATTGGAGAGTAAACAAGCATTTCTTATGGGAGAGGGGCGCTTATTGAAATGAACTCGTTCTATGTATTTAGCGGCAAAAAGATTAAACGGTACCTGATTGTCCTCGTTGCTGCCATCTTTGCGATCGGTATTATTTATCTGGAGAGTGGGAACGTCTCCGTATTCTCGGAGGAAGCACCATCAGCCGTCTACAGCGTTCCAACCGAGAAGAAGGTAATCGCACTTACCTTTGACATTAGCTGGGGAGATAAACGGACAGAGCCGATTCTGAAAGTTCTTCAGGAGAATAAAGTGCAGAAGGCAACCTTTTTCCTTTCCTCCCCCTGGAGCAAGACACACCCTGAAATTGTTACTGCCATCAAAGAGGCAGGATATGAAATTGGCAGCCATGGTCACAGACATGAAAACTACAGCAGCCTGACCGAAGAAGAAATACGCAAAGAAATTTCGACAGCTCATAGCATTTTAACCGATTTAACGGGAAAAGAACCGAAATTACTGCGTCTGCCCAACGGGGACTTTGACAAGCGTGTGCTTCAGGTAGCCAATAGTCTGAATTATCAGGTTGTGCAGTGGGATACCGACTCTTTGGATTGGAAAAACCCTGGTGTACAGACCATAGTTGATCGCGTAGTAAGCAAAGCACATCCAGGGGACATCGTACTGCTGCATGCAAGCGATTCTTCTAAACAAACACATGAAGCACTCCCTGTCATTATCGACAAATTAAAAAATCAGGGCTATGAATTCGTAACCGTGTCTGAGTTGCTTAACCATTCCAGTGTAGAAGGTAAGGAAGTTCGTGATCAAGCCAGCGGTCAATAATTGGTAGATTGCTTGGGCTACAGCTCAAATACGAGTGTAAAAGTTGAAAAGAGCTAACCAGGTTAGCTCTTTTTGGTATGTTTTTTATGCAAAACGAATTCTATGCTCGGCTTTCTTTCAACTGTTCTGCCTTTCCACTTACACTCCGATTCGTAGATACATCCACCAGCCTGTGCAATATCAGCATTTGGTATGCATTACATAGGAGCAAGGGAACCACAATAAATATGGTTGCAGCATTCACATCAATACGTAATACGCCGATCGTCTCCACTATGGTGACGGCAATCATGAAAAAGAGTGTAGGTACGAGCGCGGAGATATGAGTCAGCTTTACTTTAACGTAAGCGGTAACAATTGCAGCTGCCAAAATAATGATACCTAACACAATATCCGATATGCGCTCCCGGTCTCCCCCAACAAACAGACGTAAAAACATCACGTCAAGCAGGGCTAACACCGTTAGTACAATCTGCACGATCTGCCAACCGCGCTTTGGAAATACACCTTTACCCATATAATTCAATATCAGATATGCAAAGAAACCCATTTGTGAATACACGCTGATCATAACCCCTGATCCGAATAGTATCAAAAGATACAGAAGAAAATCATTCAACCCATTTGTTTTCTCCCCGTTCACCAGCATCATAATCAATCCTGTACCCAATGCTCCCGCGGCCCCAATAAGCAAGGCTGTCCAAAACAGGAAAAACCATCTACGTAAATTCAAAAGTTTTCCACCCCCGAGTGTTTATTTTACCAACCTTCTCAGCAAAAAACCATCATTGCTCAACATATTTCCCCCTTTCCCATCACATACTACATCCAGTATCTAATCAAGGAGGGATTGTACACATGAAACGGCCTTTGTGGCAGCTATGCTGTGTCGTACTGGGGCTATCCGTCATGCTTGTCGGCTGCGGTTCAGATCAGAGTTCTTCGCCTCCTCAGGGCAGTTATAAAGAGATGAAAACAATGGTTGTAGATATTTTGAAAAGTGACGAAGGCAAGAAAGCGGTAGAGGAAGCTCTTACCGGTCAAAGCTCATCCAGCGGTGAAGGCGGCGGTTCAGAAGAAGGTGGCGGCGGATCGGGTGGTGGTTCGGGAACCATTGGTATGAAAATGTTAATGCCTGTGCAATCTTCGGAACAAATACGTATTGCAGTAAAAGATACCATCACAGCTCCCGAATATAAGAAGGAGTTCGAAAAGATCATGACCGATCCGCAGTTTGCGGGTGAATTTGCCAAAGTGATCAACGCACAAAGTAAACAACTTCATATGCAATTGATTAAAGATCCCACATATCAAAAGTCTGTTGAAGACATCATGAAGTCACCTGAGGTATCCAAGATGTTCATGGATATGACGAAGACTCCGGATTATCGTAAACAGACGATGACTGTCATGCAGGAAGTGATGCAAAACCCGTTGTTCCGCATGGAAGTACTCACTTTGCTCAAGAAGGTAGTACAGGACGAATTGCAACCCAAAGTGGAAAGTGGCGGAAAACAGGGGGAAGAGCAAGGCGGACAGCAAGAGGGTCAGGGCGAAGGTGGTAGTGATGGCGGAGATGGTGGAAGTGGAGATTCTGGCGGCGGTGGAGGTTCATAAACAGTAGATGTTGGTATATTACAGAAACTGAAAAGCCTGCATCCGAATGGTGGACGCAGGCTTTATTTGTATTTATAACACTCATACCATTAGAATTTGGATTCAATGGACCGCGCAACTTCATCGTAGATAGCCCCTATACGGGAATCTGCTTTGTAAACTGAAGGTGAGAAATCAGGCTCGGAAGGATGATTATCCGGCGTGCCTAATGGAATCTGGGCAAGCAGGCTTGTATGCAGACTTTCCGCAAGTCTCCCCCCGCCTCCACGACCAAAGACATAATCCTTCTCTCCGCAACTGCCACACTCATAGTAAGCCATATTCTCAACCACACCAAGCAACTCATGATCGGTCTGAATGGCCATCGCACCCGCACGTGCTGCGACAAAAGCTGCCGTTGCATGCGGCGTGGTAACGATGATCTCCTTACTCTGTGGCAACATCTGATGCACATCCAAAGCAACATCTCCCGTACCTGGTGGCAAATCCAGTAATACATAATCCAATTCGCCCCACTGGACATCCGTAAAGAATTGACGCAGCATCCGACCTAGCATGGGTCCACGCCAGATTACCGGGTTGTTCTCCCGAATAAAGAAGCCCATCGACATGACTTTGACGCCAAAACGTTCAACCGGTTGAATAACGCCATCTTCAACGACCGGATATTCTTCAATCCCCATCATGTCGGGTACACTGAAGCCATAGATATCCGCATCAATTAAGCCCACTTTCTTGCCTTGACGTGCCAAAGCTACAGCCAGATTAACGGTTACCGTTGATTTACCAACGCCACCTTTACCACTGGCCACAGCAATAAAACGAACACCCGATTCAGGACTTAACAGCTCATGTCCATCCAGACCCGCTGCGTGACCTTTTACGAGCACTTCGTCCCGATCTGGCTCATCATCGGGTCGTCCCATATTCAGGCTCTCACGATCATGCTCAGAAGCTGCACGTACACGAATATGTACATCCTTCAGTCCGTGCTGGGACAAAAGATTACGCGCTGCATCACTCAAGGCTGTTGTATCCTCAGGTCGATTTTCCAGTGTCACTATGGTCAGAGCCACATGATTTTCTTTCACCATAATATCTCGAACCCATTCCAGTTCGGTCAGACTTACTCCCAATTGTGGTTCTTGTAATGGCTGTAATAGTTCAAGTATCTGTTCTTTTGATAACATCAGACAGCACCTCAGCTTTATCTATTGGCATGTAATTAGGTATGCTGATCCAATTATATCATTACCTTTCTTGTTCTGACTAACTTTTAGGCCGTTCTCCAGAGGAATATCTGAGAATTCCATTATAGATCGAAGCAGCCACCTTGCGTTGATAAGCTTCGTCGGCAAGCATACGTGCCTCTTCCGGATGAGAAAGGAAACCCACTTCTACCAGCGCTGAAGGGATCTTCAGCGCCTGTAACAGATAAACCGTATTCACCGTTTTGGCGATTCGATCTGTATTCTCCAGATTACGAACCATCTCTTGTTGAAGCAGATTAGCCAAACCTTCGTTATCCGGATGGTTCGTTGTATAGAAAACCTGCGCTCCACTCCAGCGGTTGGATGGGACACTGTTCATGTGAATGCTAATAAAGAGATCTGCTTGCTTATCCTCTATCCGCCGTACTCTTTGTTTCAGATCTTCCGTCTTACGTTTGGAGTACCCCTTGGTGTCCGATTCGGCCAAATCGGTATCTATTTCTCGTGTCATAACCACTAAGGCCCCTGCCTGTTGCAAATAATCTCTCACATACAGGGCGATAGACAGATTGATATCTTTTTCAATAACCCCCTGTTTACTCACCGCTCCTCCATCTGGACCTCCGTGTCCTGCATCAATGGCAATGACTTTACCTGCCATCGGCAAACTCCAATAACCTGACGTCTTAGCGGAAGGCAGTTCATAGGACATTACCGCCACTAACATGGCCAGTAGACAGAGACTCAGCATGACCCTTTTAATTGTTTTTAACCTAATCCAGACTACAAAGTGTTTCCCCATATTTTTACGCATAAAAAAAACCACCTCGTCCCTATAAATGATTCTAATCATCTATATGGGACAAGATGGACAAATATACCGCTAGGACCGGACTTGCTCCGCCATTCCTTCAATCAGCACCTCAGCTACCTCAGGACGTGTAAATTCAGGTGGAGGGCACTGGCCGTCACGGAGCAGCCCGCGTACTTTGGTGCCAGAAAGCGCCATATGATGTTCTTTATCATGTGGACAAGTTTTGCTGGATGCCATGTTTCCACATTTGGTACAGAAGAAACTATGTTCGAAGAACAACGGAGTGATCCCCAGTTCCTCTGCTGTAAAGTTAGTAAAGATCTCCTGTGCTTCATATGTTCCATAATAATCACCAACACCCGCATGGTCACGACCAACAATAAAGTGGGTACACCCGTAATTTTTGCGAACCATTGCATGGAAAATAGCTTCACGTGGACCGGCATACCGCATCGCTGCGGGGAACACACCAAGGAACGCACGATCAGCCGGGTAATAGTTCTCCAGTAATACCAGATAACTCTTCATCCGAACATCTGCGGGAACATCGTCCGACTTCGTCTCTCCAACAAGCGGATTCAGGAAGAGTGCGTCTACAATCTCCATAGCGCTCTTCTGAATGTATTCATGAGCCCGATGGACCGGATTACGTGTCTGAAAACCCACTACGGTCTTCCAACCCTTCTCCTGAAAAATCTTCCGGGTATCTGCAGGATCATAATAGAATTCTTCGAATTTCGAAGGTTTTGGACGGTTCAGCACTTGGATTGGACCTCCTACGTATGTTGCAGGACGCTCCAACAGTTTTTTAACACCCGGGTGCTCAGGATCATCTGTTTTGAATACACGCCGGGCTTCTTCACCCTGATCCACCTGGTATATACTTTGGACTTCGAGCAATCCATATGTGACTCCATCTTGATCACCAACAAGTTTCACACGTTCACCAATCTGGAGGGATGCGGCTTGTTGATCGTCAACAGCAAGTGTGATTGGTATACTCCAGACAGTTCCATCGGCGAGACGCATGCGAGATACCACCGAGAGGTAATCTTCCTCATTCAAGAAACCTTGAAGTGGTGAGAAAGCACCTACACCAATCAGATCCAAATCTGATATCGTCCAGGTATTAATAAGCAAAGAGGATAAGTTTTTACTGTCTTGCAACAACTGCTCCCGTTCTTCTCCTTGTACGATACGCTGAACCAGCGTACCTCCATGAGGCAGAATCGATGTCATCTTGTCAGCTCCTTGTATATCTATTATTTATGAAGGCCACATTCCGTCTTATCATTACCAGACCAGCGTCCAGCACGAGGGTCCTCACCAGGCATAACCTGACGTGTGCAATGCTCACAACCAATACTTGGGTAGTTCTGATCATGAAGAGGGTTATATACAACGTTATTGTCACGAATATATTGCCATACATCCTCAGTCGTCCAGTGTGCAATCGGATTAAACTTCATCAGGCCAAATTTGGAATCATATTCAACCTTCTTTGAGTTTGCACGAGTTGGTGCTTGATCTCTACGAATACCTGTAATCCATGCATCATACTGAGAAAGAATACGTGTTAACGGTTCGACTTTGCGAATGTTACAGCACCCATTGGGATCAGACTTCCACAACTCTTCACCGTGTTGAGCTGCCTGCTCTTCCGGAGTAATCTTAGGTGACACGCGTACAAATTCAAGGTTGTAGTTCTCCTGCATCTTATCACGTGTTTCGTATGTTTCTTTAAAGTGAAAATCTGTATCCAGATAAAAAATATCTGTGGATGGGCTAATCTTCTGCAACATATCTACAAGTACAACATCTTCTGCACCAAAGCTACATGCAAAAGTGATATTAGGAAATGTTTCAATAGCGTAACGAATAATATCCTCCGGACTAGCATGTTCCAGTTCCTCTGCCTTCGTCCGTGCCAATTCTTCTTTCTCCAACAAGTTCATCTGTGAATTTCCCCCATTCTGCATTTCAATACTCCCTAAAGCCGACTAATCTAATATGAATTATGTTTAGTATAAATCTTTCATTGGGGATGTCAATGCCTGCCATATGGTAAAATAAATCAGTTTTTGACCATTTTTAATCGTCGCTCTCACACAATATTTTCGTTCAATTTATCCATTTCTCTGTTTACGAGATAAAAACAATGCTGTTGGCTCAGGTCATTAGGAAGGTGAAAATACATCTCTTAGCCTGGGAAACCTTTGCTGCTGCTGGGTTTGGACAGTTCATGTCGCAAAGAGCAACATCAAAAATTCAATGGGCGATTGAAGATGAAGGACGAAAAGCAGAAGTTTTAAGGGGATCAGCGTTGCGACATTTAGCGGTTGATATGTAAGGGACTTTTATCGCTTCCATAAGAAATACTGATATGGTTTGCAATAAAGATTTAAGCGCAAAAACAGTAAGCCGAGTTCATTCAAGAAATCCGGAGTGAGTTCTAACAGATGATTTTATAAAGAGATGTTATAGAATGTGTGGTGAGCGATGAGTAAGAGCGTAAGAGCAAATCCAATGATCTAAACGATTAGAGAGGTTCAGTAAGATGTAGATGTATTAACGTACATATTAAAGGATTGTATTTAGGGACATTAAGAGAACATAGAAAAAAGCAATGGAGGAAAAATGCACAAGCACAGGGAGAGACATCAGAGGTATGAGAGCTATCGCACAAACTAATATAATATATGGCGGAATAGTCATGAATATATAAAAAAGCCTTTGACCGAGGCCAAAGGCTTTTAATATTAACGTTTGGAGAACTGAGGTGCGCGACGAGCCGCTTTAAGACCGTATTTTTTACGCTCTTTCATACGTGGGTCACGAGTCAGGAATCCTGCTTTTTTCAGGGATGCACGGTATTCCGGATCTGCTTTGAGCAGAGCGCGGGAGATACCATGACGGATAGCGCCGGCTTGACCGGAGATTCCGCCACCATGAGCAATAACAAGAACGTCATAGTTGTTGAGCGTTTCTGTCAAGTTCAGTGGTTGTTTTACGATCAGTTTGAGTGTTTCCAAACCGAAGTATTCATTAATATCACGTTTATTGATGACAATGCGTCCTTCACCCGGTACAAGGCGAACACGTGCTACCGAATGTTTACGACGACCTGTCCCATAGTATTGTACTTGTGCCATGAAACTGTCCTCCTTTTAATTAACCGCGAAGTTCGTAAACTTCTGGTTTTTGTGCTGCATGTGGATGCTCAGTGCCTCTGTACGCTTTAAGTCTCAACTTCATTTTCTCGCCCATGCGAGTTTTAGGAAGCATACCGCGAACAGCCAATTCCAACATACGCTCAGGTTTGTTTTTAACCATCTCTTCAGCTGTAGTTACTTTCAAACCACCTGGGTGCATTGAGTGACGGTAGTATTTTTTACCTTGCATTTTTTTACCAGTCAATACGATTTTCTCAGCATTGATGATAACAACGAAATCGCCAGTGTCCACATGTGGAGTGAATTGTGGCTTGTGTTTGCCGCGAATCAAAGCTGCTGCTTCGCTCGCCAAACGTCCGAGGGTTTTGCCTTCAGCATCAATGATGTGCCATTGGCGCTCAACTTCGTTAGGCTTCGCCATGTACGTAGTACGCATGAAAAGTTCCTCCTTAAAATGTTCAAAATCATCATTTTCATTTATCTTCGATCGTTAAGTTATAACTTTAGGTGTTGATGGATTGTAAATTTGATGTGAACCTCTTAATTGGGGCTGTGGGAAAGCCATTAAGAAAACACAACTTTTATATTACATGATAGGCGATTAAATCGCAAGTGTTAATTAAGCTTTTCACTCACCAAATTTAATCTTTGTTGTATTCAAGATCCCAGAGCATTAAACCGCAGCTAACTGCAGTAGGTCCTGCAGCAGATCGATTACATGCAGCAATCATATTTGGTACATCAGAGGCTTTCCGTTTGCCCTCTCCGATCTCCAGCAGTGTCCCTACAATGATACGAACCATATGCTGCAAAAAGCCGTTACCACTCACATAAATGTGAATGACACCCTGATCGCGCGGATGGTCTCTGCACATTGATCGGTCCACTTCCATCCATGCTTCGTATACCGAACGGACATGATTCTCTTTCTGAGACTTGCGTGAAGCAAAAGAGGTAAAATCATACGTCCCTATGAAATGTCGTAAGCCCTCCTGCATTGCCATAATATCAAGCTTCGCATGATGATGATATTGCAGTCTTCTGTTGAATACATCCGGAAATTGATTCGCATTGACTGTATAACGATACGTTTTCTTTTTCGCTGCATAGCGAGAATGAAAATCAGCCGAAACTTCAATCGCATCAATAACGACAATATCGGAGGGTAATCTGGAGTTGAGTGCAATACACCAGCGTTCAATCGGGATCTGGGACTCCGTAGGAAAATTGAAGATCTGTCTGCGAGCGTGAACACCTGCATCTGTTCGGCCTGAACCTGTAATTTTAACCTTCTCACCAGTTAAAGCACGAATCGCATCTTCAAGATGATCCTGAATGGTATTCCCACCCGGCTGTACTTGGAAGCCGTAATAGGCAGTGCCATCATAAGTTAACGTCATACATAAGTTCCGCATTAATACCACACCTTTGTTCCATACTATACATATCCCTATCCCGAACAGCAAAAGAAGCCCCTTACGGAGCTTCTATTACAGCACGAATTCCGAAATGAAGAGAAAAAAAGGGTTAATCCAGAATCGTTGATTCTGTCCCCTTTCCTCATCTCATCTGTTTTACGCGCGGTCTACCAGTTCCAAGTAAACCATTGGCGCTGCGTCACCACGACGAGGTCCCAGTTTCAAGATACGAGTGTATCCACCTGGACGCTCAGCGTAACGACCGGACAATTCGCTAAACAGTTTTTGGATTGCATCTTGCTCACCATCGATAGTTTCGCGGCGAACATAAGCTGCCACTTGGCGACGGGCATGAAGATCTCCCTTTTTCGCTTTAGTGATCAATTTTTCAGCAATAGAGCGAACCTCTTTTGCTTTCGCTTCAGTTGTCTGAATGCGTTCGTATAAGAACAGGTCGGTTACCAGGTCACGGAACAAAGCTTTACGTGCGCTGGAATTACGGCCCAACTTTTGGTATGCCATTGTTTTCCCTCCTTCACTTCAAGCACTCGGCTGTCTATTCTTCTGTACGGAGTCCCAAACCAAGTTCCTCAAGCTTCTCTTGAACTTCTTCCAAAGACTTGCGTCCGAGGTTACGGACTTTCATCATGTCTTCTTCCGTTTTCGTAGTCAGCTCTTGCACGGTATTAATACCGGCACGTTTGAGGCAGTTGTAGGAACGAACAGAGAGATCCAGCTCTTCGATCGTCATTTCGAGTACTTTTTCTTTTTTGTCTTCTTCTTTTTCGACCATGATTTCTGCATCTTTCGCTTCGTCTGTAAGACCCACGAAGAGCATCAAATGCTCAGTCAAAATTTTAGCGCCGAGGCTTACAGCCTCTTCAGGACGAATACTTCCATCAGTCCAAACTTCCAACGTGAGCTTGTCATAGTTGGTCACTTGACCGACACGCGTATTTTCCACAGCGTAGTTAACGCGACTGATCGGGGTGAAGATGGAATCGACTGGGATGACGCCGATCGGCTGGTCATCGCGTTTATTCCGATCTGCCTGGACGTAGCCGCGACCGCGATTGGCAAAAATACGCATGTGAAGTCTCGAACCTGGTCCGAGCGTAGCAATGTGCAAATCCGGATTAAGGATTTCCACATCGGAGTCAGCACGGATATCTCCAGCCGTAATTGCTCCTTCGCCTTCAGCATCAATCTCGAGCACTTTCTCCTCGTCTGAATGAATCTTAAGCGACAAAGCTTTCAGGTTAAGAATAACCTCCGTTACATCTTCCATTACGCCAGGAACTGTAGCAAATTCATGCAGAACGCCATCGATTTGAACCGAAGACACTGCCGCACCCGGCAGTGACGAGAGCAAGATTCGGCGAAGCGAGTTTCCAAGCGTCGTACCGTATCCGCGCTCAAGCGGTTCTACTACGAATTTCCCATAGGTGCCATCATCGTTGACGTCTACCGTCTCAATTTTCGGCTTTTCGATTTCAATCACTGCAATACCCCTCCTTCAAAACGTCGGTCCTCTATGAAACATTTACCTTCTCTTGCGAAAACATGTAGTAGTATGCCTAAACAACCATTATTAGCAGATTGTGCCGGAAATATACCACACGCAGGGGCAAATCTCATTAGACACGACGACGTTTTGGAGGACGGCATCCGTTATGCGGGACTGGAGTTACGTCTTTGATCAGGTTAACTTCAAGACCAGCAGCTTGCAAAGAGCGGATCGCTGCTTCACGGCCTGCGCCTGGTCCTTTAACCATAACCTCAACGGCTTTCATCCCATGTTCCATTGCAGCTTTGGCAGCAGTCTCAGCAGCCATTTGTGCAGCAAACGGAGTCGATTTACGGGAACCTCTGAATCCGAGGCCGCCGGAGCTTGCCCACGAAATTGCATTTCCGTGAGGATCCGTAATAGTAACGATAGTGTTATTGAAAGTGGAACGGATATGCGCCACGCCAGATTCAATATTCTTACGGTCACGACGTTTAGTACGTACGACTTTTTTCGGTTTAGCCATTTTCTCTTATCCCCCCTTATTATTTCTTCTTGTTCGCTACTGTACGACGAGGACCTTTACGAGTACGAGCATTCGTTTTCGTACGTTGTCCACGAACAGGCAGACCACGACGATGACGAACTCCACGGTAACAACCGATCTCCGTCAAACGTTTAATATTCAAAGAGATTTCTCGACGCAGGTCACCTTCTACTTTGACCTCTTTATCGATACTTTCACGCAATTTGCTGACTTCATCTTCCGTCAAATCACGAACACGAGTGTCCGGATTGATGCCTGTTGTGCTCAGAATTTTCTGGGAAGTCGTTTTACCGATTCCGAAAATATAAGTCAAGGCGATCTCAACGCGCTTATCACGTGGCAAATCCACACCAGCTATACGTGCCATTTTACGCTACACCCCCTTCTTTAACCTTGTTTTTGTTTGTGTTTCGGATTTTCACAGATAACCATAACATTCCCTTTGCGGCGAATGACTTTGCATTTTTCGCAAATCGGCTTGACCGAAGGTCTTACCTTCATGTGAATTACCTCCTCAAAGTTTTGCTAAGCAAAACCCTCTTCGTAAGCATTGACCTTGTTCTACTATTGTAAAACCGGCTTCGAAGCTTTCGCAAGTTTTGCCGGGCAAAACCCGCTTCATAAGCTTCACAGTTCATTGCAACTGTCTACTACTATTTACGGTAAGTTATGCGACCTTTTGTTAAATCATAAGGCGACAACTGAACAACTACTTTGTCTCCAGTCAGGATACGGATAAAGTGCATCCGCAGTTTTCCGGAAACGTGAGCGAGAATTTGATGACCGTTCTCAAGCTCAACCTTGAATGTTGCATTCGGTAGCGGTTCGAGAACCGTACCTTCCACTTCAATGACATCTTCCTTGGCCATTAGTCAGTCTCCTTTCTCTTCAGCTTGAATGTTGGTGGATTCCAGAAATGAATGAACCGCGTAACGGAGCTTTCCATTTGTCACCCGACCACTCTCGTTTAAACTGTTCACAACCTCGCTGCTAATCATGGGCTGGAGTTCAAGATGAAGAAGATTCTTCTTCTTTGGTTGATCAAACTTACGTTTGTCTCCATCCGCAATATATACGAACTTACCGTCCGCTATAGCAACAATTACTGCGGCTTGGTCCGCATTGCGGCCTTTACGGATCTTCACAAGTTGACCGAGCTGCGGATTAGACTGACTGTTCATGCCTCATCACCTACGCATTCAGTTTCGTGAAAATTTCCATACCATCTGGTGTAACTGCTACGGTGTGTTCAAAGTGGGCACATAACTTACCATCAACCGTGACGACAGTCCAGTTATCTTCCAACGTTTTCACATACCGTCTACCTACGTTAACCATCGGCTCTATGGCCAGCACCATGCCCGCTTTAAGCCGTGGTCCCCGATCGGGAAGACCATAGTTCGGAATCTGTGGTTCTTCGTGCAGATCTGCGCCTATGCCGTGACCGACATATTCACGAACTACGGAGAACCCTTCATCTTCAATATATTTCTGAATCGCATGAGATATTGTAAACAAGCGAACGTCCGGTTTTACCAGCGCCAGACCTGCGTATAACGAAGCCTCGGTAACGTCCAGAAGACGACGGGCTTCTTCGGAAATACGGCCGACCGGATAAGTCCAGGCGGAATCTCCATGATACCCCTGGTACTGCGCGCCAATGTCAAACGTAACGATATCGCCCTCGTTCAACTTGCGTTTGCCGGGAAATCCATGTACCAACTCTTCATTTACTGAAGCGCACACACTGGCAGGGAAACCGTTATAACCTTTGAAAGACGGCACAGCTCCTTGACTGCGGATATATTGATCAGCCATATGGTCAAGTTCTCCAGTCGTAATACCGGGAGCGATATGCTCTGCCAAGAGACGATGCGTTTCCGCAACAATTCTCCCTGCTTCCCTCATCAAGCCCAGTTCCGTTTCGGACTTACCAATGATCATCAATTAACCTCTCAGTAAGGACACGATTTCTTGAGAAACTTGATCGATATCCTGTTCTCCGTTCATTTGACGAAGAAGACCTTTAGTCTCATAGAACGTGAGGAGTGGTGCTGTTTTGTTGATATACTCGTCCAGTCGTGTACCTACACTCTCTTCATTATCATCAGAGCGTTGATACAATTCACCAGCGCATTTATCACAAATACCTTCCTGCTTAGGCGGATTGAATACCACATGATAAGTGGAACCACAGTTTTTACAAATTCGACGACCCGTCAAACGAGCGAGCAATTTGTTGCGATCCACTTTCAGGTTGATTACATGATCGAGACCTGAGTTCAATCGATCCAGAATGCCATCGAGCGCTTCTGCTTGCGAAAGGGTTCTTGGAAATCCGTCCAAGAGGAAACCTTCTCTGCAGTCAGGCTGCTGCAAACGTTCTTCAACGATGCCAATGGTTACATCATCTGGTACAAGCAATCCTTGATCCATATATTCCTTGGCTTTCATGCCAATGGGAGTTCCCTGTTTGATCGCGAGACGAAATGCATCGCCTGTTGAAATATGGGGAATACCGAACTCTTTCACGATGACGTCTGCTTGCGTTCCTTTTCCTGCCCCCGGAGGGCCCATGAATAGGATGTTCACGTTATGTCACTCCCTCCAAGACTACCCTACATCAACAAACAGCACAATAGGTGCCGGCAAGTAAATCTTCACTCGACCGGTACCTATTGCCTATTTATTGATAAAACCTTTGTAGTGGCGTTTGATCAATTGGCTTTCGATTTGCTTCATCGTATCCAGCGCAACACCGATAACGATCAGGAGGGATGTTCCTCCAATTTGCGCAGATTGAGGCAAACCAGAAAGTGCCCCTAAGAATACAGGCAGAACGGAAATGACTGCCAAGAAGATGGCTCCGGCCATTGTCAAACGAGTCATGACACGGGTCAGATATTTCTCGGTTGCTTTACCCGGGCGAATGCCTGGGATGTAACCGCCGTTCTTTTTCATATTATCAGCCATCTGCTGTGGATTCATCTGTACAAAAGTATAGAAGAATGTGAAACCGAAGATCATCACGACATACAGCAACATACCCAGAGGTTTGTGTGTAGTCAGGTTCTGTCCGATCCACTGTGCCCAGAGGCGATCTGCCCAGAAGTTGGCGATAATCGTTGGGAACATCAACAGCGATGAAGCAAAGATGACAGGGATAACACCTGCTGCATTAATTTTCAGCGGGATATGTGTATTCTGTCCACCGTACATTTTGTTACCTACGACACGTTTAGCGTACTGTACCGGAATCTTCCGAATCGCCTGCTGAATGTAAATGACTCCTATGATGATCAACACAATAACAATTGCGATGATAACACCTTTAAGAATATTCATAAACAGTTGGTCAGGTTGAATGAAGTCAGATTCGATCGTTTGTTTGATAATGTTAGGCACCGTAGATAGGATACCTGCAAAGATCAAGATCGAAATCCCGTTTCCTATGCCCTTCTCGGTGATCTGCTCACCAAGCCACATCAGGAATGAAGTACCGGCCGTAAGTACAATCGCGATCAAGATATAATCTGCAAATGTAGCGTTAGGCACCATCTCTGTATTGTACAAGCGGTTGAATCCGATCGACGTACCAAACGCTTGAATCAATGCCAGCCCGATGGTTAAATAACGGGTCAACTGTGCAGATTTCTTCTTACCTTGTTCACCTTGCTTTGCCCACTCCGCTAATTTAGGAATAACGTCCATGGAAAGCAACTGTACTATAATAGACGCAGTGATGTAAGGCACGATCCCGAGCGCAAATATCGAGAACTGGAAGAGCGCTCCACCCGAGAACGTATTGAGAAGTCCAAAAACTTCTTTACCCGCAGAATTTGTCGCTTCGAACACATCTTTGTTAACTCCCGGCACGGGGACAAAGGAGCCGATGCGGTAAATGATCAGTACAAAAAGGGTAAATAATACCCTTTTGCGCAGATCTTCAACCCGCCAGATATTCTTTAGGGTCTTGAACATTAAATCACCTCAGTTGTACCGCCAGCAGCTTCAATTTTCTCAATAGCAGATTGAGAAAACTTGTTAGCTTTAACAGTCAGCTTCACAGTGACATCACCGTTACCCAGGATTTTGATTCCGGATTTAGCGTTTTTAACTACGCCATTCGTCATCAAGAATTCTGGAGTTACTTCAGTACCCGCAGCAAAACTGTTCAGGTCTTCAGTATTCACAACTGCATATTCTTTGCGAGTTGGGTTTACAAAACCACGTTTTGGCAAGCGACGATACAATGGATTTTGTCCACCTTCGAAGCCTGGACGAACTCCACCGCCAGAACGAGAATTTTGTCCTTTGTGACCGCGACCTGATGTTTTACCTGTACCACTACTTGGACCGCGACCAAGACGTTTACGTTCTTTGCGGGATCCAGGAGATGGTGAAAGCTCATGTAACTTCATCGTTCGTTGCACCTCCTTAAAGATTTGTGGGATTAACCCGTTATTAAGCTTCTACTTCTTTAACAGCAACCAAGTGGCTTACTTTGTTAATCATACCACGGATGGCAGGATTATCGTTTTGTACCACTTTGCTATTGATTTTGCGCAAACCCAATGTTTTCACAGTTGTTCTTTGCGTCTCCGGACGTCCGATCAAGCTGCGGACGAGGGTAATTTCTAATTTAGCCATGAGAATTCCCTCCTTAACCCAGAAGCTCTTCGACGGATTTTCCGCGCAGTTTAGCCACGTCTTCAGCACGCTTCAAACGGGACAAACCTTCCAAAGTCGCATTGACCATGTTCATGGAATTCGAAGAACCCAGAGATTTTGTCAAAATGTCACCTACACCAGCAAGTTCGAGAACCGCACGTACAGGACCACCAGCGATAACACCTGTACCTTCAGATGCTGGTTTCAACAGCACGCGTCCTGCGCCGAACTTACCTGTTACCAAGTGAGGAATCGATGTTCCTACGAGTGGAACGTGTACAAGGTTTTTCTTAGCGTCTTCAATACCTTTGCGAATTGCATCAGGTACTTCGCCCGCTTTACCGATACCAGCTCCAACCCAGCCGTTGCCGTCGCCGACTACAACCAGTGCGCTAAAGCTGAAACGGCGTCCGCCTTTTACTACTTTAGCTACGCGATTAATATTTACAACTCTTTCAGTCAGTTCCAAAGTATTCGGATCTACACGCAAGTCGTTAACCTCCTTTTGAAAAATATCTTAAAACTCAAGTCCTGCTTCACGAGCCGCTTCAGCCAATGCTGCGATACGACCATGGTACAGATAACCGCTACGGTCAAATACGATGTTGGAAACACCTTTGTCTTTAGCACGTTTAGCAACGAGTTCGCCAACTTTACGAGCTGATTCAACAGATGCACCATTTTTGATGTCAGTGCTCAATTCTTTGTCTACGGTAGACGCGGAAGCGATTGTTACACCAGCAACATCATCGATGATTTGAGCATACATATGTTTACCAGAACGGAATACGTTCAAACGAGGACGTGCTGCCGTTCCTTGGATTTTCTTACGAACACGAAGGTGTCTTTTCAGACGAGCCTTATTTTTATCTGGTTTCGTAATCATCTCAAAGATTCACTCCTTTCAGGTTACCTCGCTGGCTTCAAAGCAGAAGCCACGGGGTATATTAGAAACACACGAAGCAAGCAAGCCGAAAGCCGCGCAAAGGCGGTAAGAGAAATCTTATTTCTTCTTACCGGCTTTACCTTCCTTACGGATGATACGCTCGCCTTCATATTTAATACCTTTACCTTTGTACGGCTCAGGTTCACGTACGGAACGGATTTTAGCAGCGTAAGCACCTACACGCTCTTTGTCAATTCCGCGAACGATGATTTTTGTATTCGAAGGTACTTCGAATTCGATTCCCGCTTCCGGTGTAATTTCAACCGGGTGAGAGTAACCAACGTTCAGAACGATTTTATCTCCGGATTTGCTTGCACGATATCCGACCCCAACCAATTCCAGAGATTTCGCGAATCCTTCAGTAACGCCGCTCACCATATTGTTTACAACGCTACGCGTTGTGCCGTGCAAAGAACGGTGAGTTTTGTTATCGGAAGGACGCACAACTGTGATTTCGTTATTTTCAACTGTAACCTTCATGTCTTTATGAAGCTCACGAGTCAAAGTTCCTTTAGGTCCTTTTACCGTAATAACGGTGTTGTCCAGGGTGATGTCTACACCACTTGGTACTGTGATTGGTTTGCGACCAATACGAGACATATGTTGCACCTCCTATCTTGTGACGTTATATTACCAAACGTAGCAAACGACTTCTCCGCCGGATTTCGATTGACGAGCTTCTTTGTCCGTCATGATACCTTTAGATGTCGAGATGATCGCGATTCCCAGGCCACCAAGTACACGAGGTACTTCGTTGCTTTTCGTGTAAACACGAAGACCAGGTTTACTGATTCTTTTCAGACCAGTGATAACGCGCTCGTTATTTTGACCGTATTTCAGGAAAACACGGATAATCCCTTGTTTGTTATCATCGATAACTTCAGCGTCACGGATGAAACCTTCACGCTTCAGGATATCGGCGATTTGTTTTTTCATTGTCGAAGCAGGCATTTCTACCGTTTCGTGACGAACAGTGTTCGCGTTACGAATACGAGTAAGCATATCTGCAATTGGATCAGACATAGTCATTGTGAGTTAACCTCCTTCCCGTTCAGGACTTTTTACCAGCTTGCTTTTTTCACGCCAGGGATCTGGCCTTTATAAGCTAATTCACGGAAACAAATTCTGCAAATTTTGAACTTTTGCAGGACCGAATGTGGACGTCCGCAACGCTCACAGCGTGTATATGCACGTACTTTAAACTTAGGTGTACGTTGTTGTTTAACTTTCATCGAAGTTTTTGCCACTTAGCCTGACACCTCCTAAATAATTTCGGAGAAAAGGGAGTCTTTCCAGACACCCGGAAACGTTATGCCAACATTACTTAACGAAAGGCATTCCCATTTGCGTGAGCAATTCGCGGGACTCTTCGTCTGTTTTCGCCGTTGTTACGATGACAATATCCATACCGCGGACTTTATCAACTTTATCATACTCGATCTCTGGGAAGATCAGTTGCTCTTTCAGACCCAGTGTGTAGTTACCACGTCCATCGAAAGCTTTACTCGATACACCGCGGAAGTCGCGGACACGAGGAAGCGTTACGTTGAGCAATTTATCTAGGAAGAAATACATACGCTCACCGCGCAATGTTACTTTCACACCGATAGGCATATTCTCACGCAGTTTGAATCCTGCGATAGATTTTTTAGCACGAGTGATTACAGGTTTTTGACCTGCGATCAGTTGCAAATCGCTTACTGCGGAATCCAACACTTTAGAGTTTTGGACAGCGTCGCCCACACCCATGTTGATAACGATTTTCTCGATTTTCGGCACTTGCATTACCGTTGTATAGTTAAACTTCTGCATCAAAGCAGGAGCGATTTCTTGCAGGTAACGTTCTTTCATTCTTGATGCCATGAATCATAGCCCTCCTTTCTCATTCGGTTCAATTAGTCGATAATTTCTCCGGAACGTTTAGCAACGCGCACTTTCTTTCCGTTATCCAAAACTTTGTAACCTACACGGGTTACTTTTCCGCTCTTCGGATCGATGTGCATTACGTTGGAAACGTGAATCGGAGCTTCCTTCTCGATAATGCCGCCTTGCGGATTTTGCTGGTTAGGCTTCTGGTGTTTTTTCACCATGTTAACACCTTCCACAAGGACGCGGTTCTCACGAGGATAAGCAGCGATGACACGGCCTTTTTTACCTTTGTCTTTACCGCTGATCACCATAACCGTATCTTCCTTTTTAACGTGAAGTTTGTTGTTATGGGATTCCAGAACTTTTTTCACTCTTGGCATTTCGTACACCTCCTGTTTCTAACATCACGAGATTAAGCTTTAGATAACTTCTGGAGCCAAGGAAACGATTTTCATGAAGTCTTTATCGCGAAGTTCGCGAGCAACTGGTCCGAAAATACGTGTTCCACGTGGGCTTCTGTCGTCTTTTACAACAACCGCTGCATTTTCATCAAAACCGATGTAGGAACCGTCTTTACGACGTACAGAACGTTTCGTACGAACGACAACCGCTCTAACTACATCACCTTTTTTGACAACGCCGCCTGGTGTTGCTTGTTTAACAGAACAAACGATCAGATCACCGATTTGAGCTGTACGACGTCCCGTACCGCCGAGTACGCGGATACACATCAGTTCCTTCGCACCGGAGTTGTCGGCCACAGTCAAACGTGTAAATGGTTGAATCATTTAGTATTCCTCCTTTCAGCAATGCTGCTGATGCATTAGATGATAACCGCTTTTTCTACGATTTCAGTAAGTCTCCAGCGTTTATCTTTCGAAAGCGGACGAGTTTCCATGATTTTCACCGTGTCACCGATTTTCGCAGTGTTTTCTTCGTCATGCGCTTTGAATTTTTTAGTAACCTTAATGCGTTTATGGTACAAGTTGTGTTTTTTGTAAGTTTCTACAGCAACAACAATCGTTTTGTCCATTTTATCGCTGACCACTTTACCAGTTTGCACTTTACGTGCGTTACGTTCTTCGCTCATTGTTGGCCTCCTTCCTGATTACGGACGGATTGTCCATCCTATCCCTAATTAACCGATTCCCAATTCTCTCTCACGGATAATGGTTTTAGCACGAGCTATTTCTTTCCGCACATCACGGATGCGAGTCGGGTTATCCAGCTGACCGGTAGCTAATTGAAAGCGGAGGTTAAAGAGTTCTTCTTTAAATCCGGCAATCTTTTGCTCGATTTCAGCAGAGGTTAGGTTGCGAAATTCACTAGCTTTCATTTGCTTCACCACCCAATTCTTCACGTTTCACGAACTTCGTTTTGATTGGCAGTTTGTGAGCGGCAAGACGCATTGCTTCGCGTGCAATTTCCTCCGGTACACCAGCAAGTTCAAACATGATCTTACCTGGTTTCACTACTGCAACCCATTTTTCTACGTTACCTTTACCGCTACCCATCCGAACCTCGAGAGGCTTTTGAGTGATTGGTTTGTCTGGGAAAATTTTGATCCAAACTTTACCACCACGTTTGATGTAACGAGTCATCGCAATACGAGCCGCTTCGATCTGACGGTTCGTAATCCAAGCCGGTTCCGTAGCTTGCAGACCGTATTCGCCAAAGTTCAGAGTCGTTCCGCCTTTAGCTTGGCCTTTCATATGTCCACGTTGTTGCTTACGGTGTTTTACGCGTTTTGGTACCAACATGATTAGTTGCCTCCTTCCTTAGCAGCTTGTTTCTTAGCCGTAGGAAGAACCTCTCCACGATAGATCCATACTTTTACGCCGATAAGTCCGTAAGTAGTATGAGCCTCTGCTGTACCATAGTCAATGTCAGCACGCAGTGTGTGCAGTGGAACAGTTCCTTCGCTGTAGCCTTCAGAACGTGCGATCTCAGCACCGCCAAGACGTCCGCCTACTTGAGTTTTGATACCTTTAGCACCGGAGCGCATAGTTCTTTGAATTGCTTGTTTCAGAGCACGACGGAAAGAAACACGACGTTCCAATTGTTGTGCAATGCTTTCAGCTACAAGAACAGCGTCCAAGTCTTGGTTCTTAATTTCAGAAATGTTGATGTGTACTTTTTTACCGCCAGCAATTTTCGTAATTTGGTTACGAAGATTTTCAACTTCCGAACCACCCTTACCAATAACCATACCTGGTTTAGCAGTGTGAATCGTTACGTTTACGCGGTTAGCCGCTCTCTCAATTTCTACACGAGATAAAGCGGAGTCTTTCAATTTATTTTTCAGGAATTCACGAATTCTCACGTCTTCCATCAAAAGATCACCGAAGTCTTTGCCTGCATACCACTTAGATTCCCAGTCACGGATAATTCCGACACGGAGTCCGACTGGATTTACCTTTTGGCCCACACATTTCCCCTCCTTCTACTTCTCAGATACCACCAAAGTAATGTGGCTAGTACGTTTGTTAATACGACTTGCACGTCCCATTGCACGAGGGCGGAAACGTTTCATTGTCGGTCCTTGGTTCACGTAAGCTTGCGAGATAACCAAGTTGTTAACATCCAAAGAATAGTTATGTTCCGCATTCGCAATAGCGGAGTTAAGCAACTTCTCAACGATTGGAGAAGCGGATTTCGGAGTGTGACGGAGAATGGCAACCGCCTCACCTACTTGCTTGCCGCGAATCAAGTCAACAACGAGTTGAACTTTACGAGGAGCAATCCGGATAAACTTAGCATGTGCTTTTGCTTCCATTGTGTAACCTCCTCTCAAACATTAAAGATGTTCATTTATCTTCTTGTTTTCTTATCATCATCAGTATGGCCTTTGTACGTACGGGTTGGAGCGAACTCACCCAGTTTGTGTCCGACCATGTCCTCAGTTACATACACTGGCACGTGTTTACGACCATCGTAAACGCCGAATGTGTGTCCGATGAATTGCGGGAAAATTGTAGAACGACGGGACCAGGTTTTGATTACGTTCTTCTTACCTGAAGCTTCCATCTCTTCTACCTTTTTGAGCATGTAGCCATCAATGAATGGCCCTTTTTTCAAACTGCGACCCATGTGGAGATCCTCCCTTCAAACGTAGCTATTATGCATCCGCAGATGCCTCACGAAGTTATGCACAGTGTGTATTACTTCGTGCGGCGGCGAATGATGTATTTATCAGAAGCTTTATTTTTCTTACGCGTTTTGTAACCAAGAGTAGGTTTACCCCATGGTGACATTGGCGATTTACGTCCGATTGGAGCACGACCTTCACCACCACCGTGTGGGTGATCGTTAGGGTTCATTACTACACCACGAACCTCAGGACGTTTACCCAACCAACGGCTACGACCGGCTTTACCGATTTTGATGAGCTCGTGGTCTTGGTTACCAACAGATCCGATTGTCGCGCGGCAAACTTTCAAAATACGACGAACTTCTCCGGAAGAGAGACGAACGGAAACGTATTTTTCTTCTTTACCAAGCAATTGAGCTTCTGTACCAGCAGCACGAACCAATTGTCCGCCTTTACCTGGTTTCAACTCGATGTTGTGGATAACGGTACCTACTGGAATGTTTTCGAGTGGCAGTGCGTTACCGATTTTGATGTCTGATTCAGGTCCGGAGAACACTTGATCTCCAACTTTCAAACCTTTAGGAGCGATGATATAACGTTTCTCACCATCAGCATAGTGAATCAGAGCGATGTTGGATGTACGGTTCGGGTCATACTCAATCGTAGCAACGCGGCCCGGTATTCCATCTTTAGTACGTTTGAAGTCAATGATACGGTATTTACGTTTGTGTCCACCACCATGGTGACGAACTGTAATTTTACCTTGGTTGTTGCGGCCTGCTTGTTTGCTCAACGGGGCCAACAACGATTTCTCCGGCTGATTTGTGGTGATTTCCTCAAATGTAGAAACGGACATGTTCCGTCTTGCCGGGGATGTTGGTTTATACTTTTTGATTGGCACTGGGTTTCCCTCCTTACTTCAAAAATTCAATTATACAGTTTCAAAGAACTCAAGCGTTTTGCTGTCTTTTGTCAGCGTTACAAACGCTTTTTTCCATTCGCTAGTATATCCGGAATAACGTCCGTACCGTTTCGGCTTAGCTGGAACACGAAGCGTGTTCACGTTTTTCACTTTTACATTGAAAATAGCTTCTACTGCCTTTTTGATCTCGGTTTTGTTTGCACGGATATCGACTTCAAATACATATTTCAAGTCGTTCATCATGTCAGCAGTACGTTCCGTAATAATCGGACGTTTTACAATATCACGAGGATCCTTCATTACGCGAGCACCTCCTCTACCTTCTGAACTGCTTCTTTCGTAATGATCAATTTGTCGTGCGAAAGCACGTCAAGAACATTAATGCCGTCAGCAGCTACGAATTTCACGCCTGGAATATTCCGTGCGGAAAGAGCTACATTATCATCATAGCTAGGAGCTACGATCAAAGCTTTACGTCCCACTTTGAGGTTACTCAAGATGGCTGCGAATTCTTTAGTTTTAGGCGTGCTCAACGTGAGAGCGTCCAAAACGATAATGTCATTGTCAAGCACTTTGGATGAAAGGGCTGATTTGATCGCCAAGCGGCGAACTTTCTTAGGCAGTTTATACGCATAGCTCCGTGGTGTTGGACCAAATACGATACCGCCGCCTTTCCATTGTGGTGAACGAATTGAACCTTGACGAGCGCGACCTGTACCTTTTTGTTTCCAAGGCTTACGTCCACCGCCACGTACTTCAGAACGTCCTTTTACTTTGTGGGTACCTTGACGAAGGGAAGCGCGTTGCATAAGAACTGCATCGTACAGAACGTGTTGGTTCGGCTCAATTCCGAAAACCGCATCGTTCAATTCAACTTCGCCTACTTGGCTACCATCTACATTGTAAACTGATACTTTTGGCATTTTGTGTTCCTCCTTTCTTCAGTGGTTATTTTTTCACCGTTTCTTTAACTCTGATGAGACTGTTTTTCGGCCCAGGAATGGAACCTTTCACGAGCAACACGTTACGCTCAGCGTCTACTTTAACTACTTCAAGACGTTGGATTGTAATAGTATCATGTCCCATGTGTCCTGGCAGGCGTTTGCCTTTAGGAACGCGGTTAGCTTGGATCGAACCCATTGAACCAGGGCCACGGTGATAACGCGAACCGTGTGACATAGGTCCAGTGCTTTGTCCCCAACGTTTGATAACGCCGGCAAAACCTTTACCTTTAGAAATACCCGTTACGTCAACGAATTCGCCTTCAGCGAAAATGTCAGCTTTCAGTTCTTGGCCAACTTCATATTCTGCGATGTTGATACCGCGAACTTCACGAACGTAGCGCTTAGGGGCAGTGTTCGCTTTTTTAGCGTGACCTGCTTCTGGCTTGTTAGCATTTTTCTCTTTCTTATCGGAGTAACCGATTTGAATTGCTTCGTAGCCATCGTTCTCAATGTCTTTCTTTTGCAAAACAACACAAGGGCCTGCTTCGATAACCGTTACTGGAACGACGTTACCTTCAGGAGTAAATACTTGAGTCATTCCGAGTTTTTTTCCTAAGATTGCTTTCATGTTGACACCTCTTTTCCTTTATACATGGTCTTTGTTGTAGCTTGTATTACAATTTAATTTCGATATCTACACCGGACGGCAGATCCAAGCGCATCAAGGCATCCACAGTTTGTGGAGTCGGGTTAACGATGTCGATCAAACGTTTATGTGTACGTTGTTCGAATTGTTCCCGAGAATCCTTGTACTTGTGCACCGCACGAAGAATAGTAATGATTTGTTTTTCAGTAGGAAGCGGAATCGGACCGGATACACCAGCACCCGAACGTTTTGCTGTTTCAACAATTTTCTCCGCGGATTGATCAAGAATTCTGTGGTCGTAAGCTTTCAAACGAATACGAATTTTTTGCTTTGCCATTTTAGTCCCTCCTTCTATCGCCCAATTTTTTATCGGACATACTCCGTGAAAATTTTCTAGCCACTCTCCCATGGCAAAGGGGCCGGGTGTGCCAGTAACCTCTCACATCATCGCAACGTCACAGAACAACATTCATTATTATATAGAAAAGATAGGCGTATTGCAAGCATATTTAAGAAAAACATTTAAACTTATCTTTTCTGATGAAATGACTTCGTTTATTGCAGTGTTAATCTTCAATATCCAGGCTGCCTTGCCAATCCTTCTAAACTCGTAAATGATGTTCATTTCGTATGACGCAGGTTCCGAACTTTAAACATAATAAAAGAGTTCTCTATCCGATGTCGGATAAAGAACTCTTCCGAAGCTTCGTTACAATACAATGTTACTCGTTCCAGTACACTGTTACATATGCTTTATTCAGCGTTAAGCCGAATTATTTTTGGATAGATGCTACGGAACCGGCACCTACTGTACGTCCGCCTTCACGAATGGAGAATTTAGTTCCTTCTTCAATCGCGATTGGGGAGATCAGGGAAACAGTAACAGTGATGTTATCACCAGGCATTACCATTTCAGTACCTTCAGGCAAGTTGATGATGCCTGTTACGTCAGTTGTACGGAAGTAGAACTGTGGACGGTAACCAGTGAAGAATGGTTTGTGACGTCCGCCCTCTTCTTTAGTCAGAACGTAGATTTGAGCCGTGAATTCTGTGTGTGGCTTAACAGAACCTGGTTTTGCAAGTACTTGACCACGCTCGATTTGAGTACGGTCAACACCACGCAACAATGCACCGATGTTGTCACCCGCTTGAGCGGAATCCAACAATTTACGGAACATCTCAACGCCTGTTACAACGGATTTTTTAGTTTCTTCAGTGATACCAACGATTTCGATCTCTTCGCCGACTTTAACAGTACCACGCTCTACACGGCCAGTAGCAACAGTACCACGACCAGTGATGGAGAATACGTCCTCGACAGGCATCAAGAAAGGCTTGTCAGTTTGACGCTCAGGCAGTGGGATGTAAGTGTCGATCTCTTTGAACATCTCAACGATTTTTTGAGCCCATTCGCCATCTGGGTTTGCCAGAGCTTCACGAGCGGATCCACGTGTGATTGGAGTATCGTCACCTGGGAACTCATATTCGTTAAGAAGGTCGCGAACTTCCATCTCAACCAATTCCAACAACTCTTCGTCTTCAACCATGTCACATTTGTTCAAGAATACAACAATGTAAGGTACGCCTACTTGACGGGAGAGCAAGATGTGCTCACGAGTTTGTGGCATTGGGCCGTCTGCTGCGGATACTACCAAGATAGCTCCATCCATTTGAGCCGCGCCAGTGATCATGTTTTTAACATAGTCGGCGTGACCTGGGCAGTCAACGTGAGCGTAGTGACGAGTGTCAGTTTCGTACTCAACGTGTGATGTGGAGATTGTGATACCGCGTTCGCGCTCTTCTGGAGCTTTGTCGATTTGGTCGAATGCAATTGCAGCACCACCGTAAGTTTTGGACAATACAGTTGTGATTGCAGCAGTCAGAGTTGTTTTACCGTGATCGACGTGACCAATAGTACCGATGTTAACGTGGGGTTTATTACGTTCGTATTTAGCCTTTGCCATTTGAACGTGGCCTCCTTAAAATTATAATTTTATGTTTTCACTGAATGAAGTGCTCCGAATTGAATTCTTATGCACTTGCATCCAGTGTGAGAAAACTACTCGGTGCCTTTTGTTTTGGCAACGATTTCTTCAGCGATGCTCTTAGGAACTTCTTCATAGTGAGAGAGTTCCATGGAGAATACGCCGCGTCCTTGAGTACCGGAACGAAGAGTTGTAGAGTAACCAAACATTTCAGACAGAGGTACCTTAGCACGGATGATTTGAGCTCCACTACGGGAATCCATACCTTCGATGCGGCCACGACGGGAGTTCAACATACCCATTACGTCACCCATGTACTCTTCTGGAACAGTTACTTCTACTTTCATGATAGGCTCAAGCAGAACTGGTTTACACTTGTCTTTAGCCGCTTTAAGCGCCATAGATCCGGCAATTTTAAATGCCATCTCATTGGAATCGACATCATGGTAAGATCCGTCTACGATTGTAGCCTTAACGTCAACAAGCGGGAAGCCTGCAATAACGCCGTTTTTCATTTGCTCTTCAATCCCTGACAGTGCAGGTTGAATGTATTCTCTTGGTACGGAACCACCGACAACCTTACTTTCGAACTGGCTGCCTGTACCCGGCTCGAGAGGTTCGAATTCAACCCATACGTGACCGTATTGACCACGACCACCGGATTGACGTACGAATTTACCTTCAACGCGCGCTGGAGCACGGAATGTTTCACGGTAAGCTACTTGTGGTTTACCCACAGTAGTTTCAACCTTGAACTCACGACGCATACGGTCGATGATGATATCAAGGTGAAGCTCACCCATACCTGCCAAGATTGTTTGACCTGTTTCTTCGTCAGTATGAGCACGAAGAGTTGGATCCTCTTCAGTCAACTTACCGAGAGCAACACCCATTTTATCTTGGTCAGCTTTGGTTTTAGGTTCAACGGCGATTTCGATAACCGGATCAGGGAAGTTCATTGACTCCAGGATAACCGGATTTTTCTCATCACATAGTGTATCACCTGTACCCGTATCTTTCAAACCTACGGCAGCTGCAATATCACCGGAGTATACTACAGTGATTTCTTGACGGCTGTTCGCATGCATTTGAAGGATACGACCGATACGCTCACGTTTGTTTTTAGTGGCATTCAATACATATGATCCGGATTGAAGAACACCAGAGTATACGCGGAAGAATGTCAATTTACCAACGTAAGGGTCTGTCATGATTTTGAATGCCAATGCGGAGAAAGGCTCTTCATCGGATGACTGACGGACTGCTTCAGTTCCATCTTCAAGATGTCCAGTGATCGATGGAACATCTGTTGGAGCTGGCAAGTAATCGATAACAGCATCCAACATCAGTTGAACACCTTTGTTACGATACGAGGATCCACAGATAACCGGGAAGATCTTAACATCTACAACACCTTTACGGAGTACGGCTTTGATCTCATCAATTGTGATTTCTTCGCCTTCGAGGTATTTCATTGTCAAATCTTCATCCAGTTCAGCAACGCGCTCAATCAACTCGTTGCGAAGTTCTTCAACTTGATCTGCAAATTCTGCAGGAATGTCGGTTTCTTCGATATCTTGACCAAGGTCATCTTTGTACATATGAGCTCTTTGTGCAACGATATCGATGATACCAGTGAAATCATTTTCAGCGCCGATCGGAAGTTGAATCGCAACAGCGTTCGCTTGAAGGCGATCACGCATGTCAGATACAACGTTCAGGAAGTCAGCACCGATGATATCCATTTTATTTACATATGCGATACGAGGTACGCCGTACTTGTCAGCCTGTCTCCATACGGTTTCGGACTGAGGCTCAACGCCTTCTTTCGCACTGAATACACCAACTGCTCCGTCCAATACACGAAGGGAACGTTCAACTTCAACAGTGAAGTCAACGTGTCCCGGGGTATCAATAATATTAACGCGGTGGCCTTTCCAAGCAGCGGTAGTTGCAGCGGAAGTAATCGTAATTCCGCGCTCCTGTTCCTGTTCCATCCAGTCCATTGTCGCAGCGCCTTCGTGTACTTCACCGATTTTGTGCGTACGTCCTGTGTAAAACAGGATCCGCTCAGTTGTCGTGGTTTTACCCGCATCAATATGAGCCATGATCCCGATATTACGTGTATTTTTCAAGGAGAACTCTCTAGCCATGAAATGGGTCTCCCTTCAAAATTGAAGTTTTTTTATTGTGAACTGAATCCTACCAACGGTAGTGAGCAAACGCTTTGTTCGCTTCAGCCATTTTGTGCGTATCTTCACGTTTTTTAACGGAAGCGCCTGTGTTGTTGGAAGCGTCGATGATCTCAGCCGCCAAACGCTCTTCCATTGTTTTCTCACCGCGGTTGCGGGAGTAGTTCACGAGCCAACGTAATCCCAGAGCAGTACGTCTCTCTGGTTTCACCTCGATTGGTACTTGGTAGTTGGCACCGCCGACACGGCGAGCTTTAACTTCCAGGACTGGCATGATGTTCTTGATTGCTGCTTCAAATACTTCCATAGGGTCATTACCCGTACGTTCTTGAATCAACTTGAACGCATTATACAGAATGCTTTGAGCAACACCGCGTTTTCCGCCGATCATGATGCGGTTGATTAAACGAGTAACCAACTTGCTGTTGTATAACGGATCAGGCAACACGTCTCTTTTCGTAACTGGACCTTTGCGTGGCATGGATATCCCCCTTTCTTTCTTGTTCAGCAGACCCTGTACCTTCCAGACCTAAGCCAGAAGGCTTTCAGGTTCTCTGCTTATAATGGTTTAGGCTTTTTTAGCTTTTGGACGTTTTGCACCGTATTTCGAACGAGCTTGCATACGGTTGTTTACGCCTGCAGTATCGAGAGCTCCACGAACGATGTGATAACGAACTCCTGCAAGGTCTTTAACTTTACCTCCGCGGATCAATACCACACTGTGCTCTTGAAGGTTATGTCCGATTCCCGGGATATAAGCTGTAACCTCGAGACGGTTCGTCAAACGAACACGGGCATACTTACGAAGTGCAGAGTTTGGTTTACGTGGAGTCATTGTACCTACACGAGTGCAGACACCACGTTTTTGTGGGGCACTGATGTTAGTAGATTCACGTTTCAAAGCGTTGAATCCTTTTTGCAAAGCTGGAGATTTTGACTTCTCAACTTTTGCTTGACGTCCTTTACGAACCAGTTGATTAATAGTTGGCATGTGATTGCCACCCCCTTCCTCAAATATTCATGTTTCTTTATAAACCTCTTTTCGCTAAGTCCACAGACCCAGGCGGTTCATAAAAAGACAAATGAAAAGTTTTTGCCTTGGAGAATCCTTAAAAGTTCTCGGACAAAAACGTTCCTTACACTATCATTTTACGACAGCAGCCATAGCTGCTCCCACTCCAATCCCGCAAGCTTTGCCGAGATTTTTCATTGTATCCACTTTCGTGTACTTCACATTGTGTTGTTCACACAAAGCAATGATTTTGGAAGTGAGCTGCGGATCACTATCTTCTGCGACATAGACTTCAGAAGCCATACCTGTCTGCACCATCCGCATGGTCTGTTTGGTACCTATTTTGACATGAGCATCTTGCAAGGCTTTTTCATTAGACATTGTGTATTCCTCCGAATAGAACCATGTACAATCAGCTGCCCACGCACCTTTGATATATTAGCATCTAGCGCAAGCATTGTCAATGCTAATCCTAAAACATTTTTTAAAAGTTTACGTACATCAGGATTCGTCCGCCTGCATTATACAAGCGTCCGCCTCCTGACGCACAAAACTTTCATTCCCCTCTAAATGAGGAGGAATCTATTTAATCAACCGAAACTGGCTCAAGTTCTTCTACTGAAGATTGGCCATCTTCTGGCTCAGCAAATTTGATGCTGCGGTAACGGTGCATACCTGTACCAGCAGGGATCAATTTACCGATGATTACATTTTCCTTCAGACCGAGCAACTGATCGACTTTACCTTTGATCGCTGCATCTGTCAGTACACGTGTAGTTTCTTGGAAAGAAGCCGCCGAGAGGAAGGAGTCTGTTTCCAGGGATGCTTTCGTAATACCGAGCAGGATTGGTTTAGCAACCGCTGGCTCTTTATCACTAAGAATCGCAATTTTGTTAGCTCTTTCGTACTCATGCATATCCACGAACGATCCCGGCAACAGCGTTGTATCTCCTGCATCTACGATGCGGATTTTACGCAGCATTTGACGGATCATAACTTCAACGTGCTTATCGTTAATTTCTACGCCTTGGTTACGATATACGCGTTGTACTTCCTGCAGAATGTAGTTTTGTACACCACGTATGCCTTTAATCCGTAACATCTCTTTTGGATCAATGGAACCGTCTGTCAACTCGTCACCCGCTTCAACTTCCGCGCCTTCGCTTACGCGCACACGGGAACCGTAGGTAACGGAGTAAACTTTGGATTCCGCCTCACCTTGAATTTCGATTTCACGACGATCTTTCGCTTCGCGAATCTCTTTAACTACACCATCAATCTCACTGATTGTTGCTTGACCCTTAGGATTACGAGCTTCAAACAACTCCTGGATACGCGGCAAACCTTGCGTAATATCGTCTCCGGCTACACCACCGGTGTGGAATGTACGCATTGTAAGCTGTGTTCCCGGCTCACCAATGGATTGTGCTGCAATAATACCAACTGCTTCACCAATCTCCACGTGTTTACCAGTCGCGAGGTTGCGACCATAACACTTCTTGCAGACACCATGACTTGCACGGCAGCTGAGGACGGAGCGGATTTGCAATTTAGTAATACCTGCTTTGATGATCGCTTCTGCTTTATCGGAGTCAATCAATTCATTGCGACCTACAATGATTTCTTTCGTTTCCGGATGACGAAGTGTCTCGAAGCAGTATCTGCCTTCAATACGGTCGTAGAGATCTTCAATAACCTCTTTACCATCCTGGATACGACTTACCGTAAAGCCTTTATCTGTACCACAATCATCATCACGCACGATTACGTCTTGGGCTACGTCTACGAGACGACGAGTCAGGTAACCTGAATCGGCTGTACGCAGGGCTGTATCCGCCAAACCTTTACGCGCTCCGTGAGTGGAGATAAAGTACTCGAGTACCGTCAGACCTTCACGGAAGTTCGATTTGATTGGGAGTTCGATAATTCGACCGGATGGGTTGGCCATCAGACCACGCATACCGCCCAATTGGGTGATTTGCGATTTGTTACCCCGTGCTTTGGAGTCTACCATCATCATGATCGAGTTGTAACGATCCATGGACTTCATCAGAATCTCAGTGATGTCATCTTTGGATTTTGACCAGATATCAATGATACGGTCATAGCGCTCTTCATTCGTAATCAGACCACGACGGTACTGATTCGTAACGATTTGTGCTTTTTCCTCAGATTGTCTAAGAATTTCAAACTTCTCAGGTGGAACGATAACATCAGATACCGCAACCGTAATACCGGCACGTGTAGAGTATGTGAATCCAAGTTGTTTGATTTTATCCAAAATAACGGCTGTTTCCGTTGTGTGATAAATTTCAAAACAACGTGCAATGATGGAGCCGAGGTATTCTTTACCGACACCGCCAGCCAGAGGAGCATTCATAATAGCTTCTCTGAGATCAGCACCTTTTTCATATACAAATGAGTGATCTGCAGTACCTTGGTACAAGTTAGCACGAGTCGCATCATTGATATACGGGAAGCTTGCTGGGAAAATTTCATTGAAGATAATCTTACCAATAGTTGTCAGCAAAATTCCTTCTTGCTGTTCTTCCGTGAAGCTTGTTTTACCAAGCGCCTTAACCGGAATAGCTACACGCGCATGCAGACCAGCAGTACCACGTTGGTATGCCGATACAGCTTCGTTAACTGTACGCAAGATCATACCTGTGCCCTTTTCTTCCTTGTTGTCCATAGTGAGGTAGTAAGAACCAAGCACCATATCCTGGGAAGGAGTAACAACCGGTTTACCGTCTTTCGGGTTCAAAATGTTACCAGATGCAAGCATCAGGATACGTGCTTCCGCTTGAGCTTCAGCGGACAACGGAACGTGCACGGCCATTTGGTCACCGTCAAAGTCGGCATTGTATGCCGTACATACGAGCGGGTGAAGACGAATTGCTTTACCTTCAACGAGAATCGGTTCAAATGCTTGAATACCGAGTCTGTGAAGCGTAGGGGCACGGTTCAACAGAACCGGATGCTCCTTGATTACTTCTTCAAGAACATCCCATACTTCAGGACTTACACGCTCAACTTTACGTTTCGCGCTCTTGATGTTGTGGGCAAGCCCTTTATTTACAAGCTCTTTCATAACAAAAGGCTTGAACAATTCAAGTGCCATATCTTTTGGCAGACCACACTGATACATTTTCAGGTAAGGTCCAACAACGATAACGGAACGACCAGAATAGTCAACCCGTTTACCGAGCAAGTTTTGACGGAAACGTCCTTGTTTACCTTTCAGCATGTGGCTGAGAGATTTCAATGGACGGTTACCAGGACCCGTTACCGGGCGTCCACGACGACCATTATCGATCAATGCGTCAACAGCTTCCTGCAACATCCGTTTTTCATTTTGCACGATAATATCTGGCGCGCCCAGATCAAGCAGACGTTTCAGACGGTTGTTCCGGTTGATTACACGGCGATACAAGTCATTCAGGTCAGACGTTGCAAAACGTCCACCATCCAACTGTACCATTGGACGAAGTTCCGGCGGGATAACAGGAAGTACATCCATGATCATCCACTCTGGCTTATTGCCGGAGTTGCGGAAGGCTTCGATAACTTCCAGACGTTTGATTGCACGATTACGACGTTGTCCTTGCGCAGTCCGGAGCTCTTCTTTCAGGAACTCGAGCTCTTTGTCTATGTCAAGGTCTTGAAGCAATTTTTTAACCGCTTCTGCGCCCATGCCAGCATGGAAACCATAGCCGTATTTTTCACGGTAGCTACGGTATTCTTTCTCGGACAACAGCTGTTTTTTCTCCAGTGGAGTTTCTCCTGGATCAGTTACAACATATGATGCAAAATAAATAATCTCTTCAAGAGATCTTGGAGACATATCCAGAGCAAGACCCATACGGCTCGGAATACCTTTGAAGTACCAGATATGCGATACCGGAGCAGCGAGCTCAATATGGCCCATCCGTTCGCGGCGTACTTTCGCACGTGTTACTTCAACGCCACAACGATCACAGACAACGCCTTTATAACGCACGCGTTTGTATTTACCGCAATGACATTCCCAGTCTTTTGTAGGGCCAAAAATCTTTTCGCAGAACAGCCCTTCTTTTTCCGGTTTCAACGTACGATAGTTGATCGTTTCCGGTTTTTTCACTTCTCCGCGGGACCAAGAACGAATTTTCTCTGGGGAAGCAAGCCCGATCTTCATGTATTCGAAATTGTTGACGTCCAACAAGGAGCAACCCTCCTTAACCAATTCCTGTAATCTAGGTTACGCCCACTCCGGCCGAAGCCGGAGCAAGACGTGAGCCTGATGAAAAACGCCGGTCATCATGCGCTCGAAGCGGTTTATTCCGCTCCGACCTCTGTACCCTCAAGGTTGAGGCTGAGCTTATCGCTCGCAGCGTCATCTTCATCGTCCATTTCTCTCATTTCAATCTCTTGCTCATCTTCGCTCAAAATCTTAACGTCCATACCCAAGCTTTGCAGCTCTTTGATCAATACTTTGAATGATTCAGGAACGCCTGGTTCCGGAACATTCTCACCTTTGACAATGGATTCATACGTTTTAACCCGACCAACAACGTCATCGGATTTAACAGTCAAGATTTCTTGCAGTGTATAAGCTGCACCGTATGCCTCAAGCGCCCATACTTCCATCTCCCCGAAACGCTGTCCACCAAATTGGGCTTTACCACCCAATGGCTGTTGCGTAACAAGTGAGTAAGGACCCGTGGAACGGGCATGGATTTTATCATCAACCATGTGTGCCAATTTGATCATGTGCATGACACCTACGGTAACTTCACGTTCAAACTCTTCACCTGTACGACCATCATACAGGACAGTTTTACCATTACGTTGCATACCTGCTTCTTCCATCGTATCGAAGACGTCATACTCCTTCGCTCCGTCGAATACAGGAGTTGCTACGTGAATACCCAGTTGCATCGCCGCCATACCCAAGTGAACCTCGAGTACTTGACCGATATTCATCCGGGAAGGTACGCCCAGTGGGTTAAGAACGATCTGAACCGGTGTACCGTCTGGCAGGAAAGGCATATCTTCTTCCGGCAAGATGCGGGCCACGACCCCTTTGTTACCGTGACGTCCGGCCATTTTATCACCCTCGGAAATTTTCCGTTTTTGAGCGATATATACACGAACGAGTTGGTTAACACCTGGAGGCAGCTCATCACCGTTTTCACGGGTAAATACTTTCACGTCTACTACGATACCATCAGTACCATGTGGTACACGCAAGGAAGTATCACGTACTTCACGTGCTTTCTCACCAAAGATCGCATGCAAGAGACGTTCTTCTGCTGTCAGCTCTGTTACACCCTTAGGTGTTACTTTACCAACCAGAATGTCGCCAGCACTGATCTCAGCACCGATGCGGATAATACCGCGCTCATCCAAGTTACGCAACGCTTCTTCCCCAACGTTAGGGATGTCACGTGTGATCTCTTCAGGTCCAAGCTTGGTATCACGCGCTTCTGACTCATACTCCTCGATATGGATGGATGTGTATACATCTTCCTTAACGAGTTTTTCACTGAGCAAGATCGCATCCTCGTAGTTGTAACCTTCCCAAGTCATGAAGGCAACAACAACATTACGTCCCAGAGCCAATTCACCCATTTCCGTTGAAGGACCATCAGCGAGGATATCGCCAGCTTTGACAGCGGCACCTCTTTTGACAATCGGACGCTGGTTAATGCATGTTCCTTGGTTCGAACGCATAAATTTGTGTAATTTATATTTAACGATATCGCCTTTAACTTCCTGACCGTCCACTTCTTCAACACGACGGACCCAAATCTCGTTCGCAGAAGAACGTTCGATAATTCCGTCATAATCGGAGACAATACATACACCAGAATCTTTTGCAGCTTTGTGCTCCATACCTGTTCCCACAAGTGGTGCTTTAGGAATCAAGAGTGGAACCGCCTGCCGCTGCATGTTGGATCCCATGAGTGCACGGTTGGAGTCATCGTTCTCAAGGAACGGGATCAGCGCTGTCGCGACGGATACAACCTGTTTAGGAGATACGTCCATGTAGTCAACTCGCTCACTCGGCATCGTAAGGATGTTATCCGACTGTTTGTTGTAACGTACAATGATCGCTTCTTCTTCGAATGTACCGTCTTCGTTCAACTTCGCATTCGCTTGCGCGATAACATAGTTGTCCTCTTCGTCAGCTGTCAGGTAATCAATTTGCTCGGTTACAATACCTGTCTTCGGATCAACCCAACGATATGGAGCTTCAATGAAGCCATATTCATTCACACGAGCGAACGTAGACAAGGAGTTGATCAAACCGATGTTTGGTCCCTCTGGCGTCTCGATTGGACACATACGGCCATAGTGGGATGGATGGACGTCACGCACTTCCATACCTGCGCGCTCACGCGTCAAACCACCGGGTCCGAGTGCGGACAAACGACGTTTATGTGTCAACTCACCCAGCGGGTTCGTTTGATCCATAAACTGTGACAACTGAGAGCTACCAAAGAACTCTTTAATGGATGCAATAACAGGACGTATGTTAATCAAAGCCTGTGGTGTAATTACGTTAGCATCCTGAATGGACATTCTCTCACGAACCACACGCTCCATACGGGACAAACCGATACGGAACTGGTTCTGCAGGAGTTCACCCACCGAACGCAAACGACGGTTACCCAGATGATCGATATCATCCGTGCTACCAATTCCCTGCAGAAGGTTAAGGAAATAACTGATGGACGAAATAATATCCGCCGGTGTCACGTTTTTAACGGACTTGTCAATGTTTGCATTGGCAATCAGTTTGACCACTTTACCATCTTCAGTTGGTGAGAACACATCAATTGTTTGCATAGGGATATCATTGGCATCCAAAACGCCGTTACCCACGTGATACGTGCGGAATCCAACGCTCTTCTCCAGATACGGCATGATTTCATCCAACAAACGACGATCAACCATTTGACCTGCTTCAGCAATGATTTCACCAGTCTCAGCGTCAATAAGTGACTCAGCCAAGCGCTGGTTAAACAAACGGTTTTTGATGTGAAGTTTTTTATTCATTTTGTAACGACCTACATTAGCCAGGTCATAACGTTTTGGATCAAAGAAACGTGCTACGAGCAAGCTTTTCGCATTATCCAGCGTTGGCGGCTCGCCCGGACGAAGACGCTCATAGATCTCAATGAGTGCTTTCTCCGTGGAATCCGTGTTGTCTTTGTCCAGTGTGTTGCGGATATATTCGTCATTACCGAGCAGATCCAGAATCTCAGCATCTGTGCCAAAACCAAGTGAACGCAGGAGAACCGTAACCGGTATTTTACGTGTACGGTCGATCCGGACGTAAACAACATCCTTCGCGTCCATCTCCAGTTCCAACCAAGCGCCGCGGTTAGGAATAACTGTAGCGGTATACGTTTTTTTGGCGTTTTTATCTACTTTGGTACTGAAGTAAACGCTAGGAGAGCGAACCAACTGGCTGACAATAACCCGTTCCGCACCATTAATAATAAATGTGCCCGTGTTGGTCATCAGCGGGAAATCTCCCATGAATACTTCCTGCTCTTTGACTTCGCCGGTTTCCTTATTAATGAGCCGGACTTTGACCCGAAGCGGTGCTGCATACGTAACGTCACGCTCTTTCGCGTCGTCTACTGTATACTTCGGTTCACCGAGACTGTAATCGATAAATTCCAAAATCAAGTTACCTGTAAAATCCTGGATCGGCGAGATATCCTGGAACATTTCGCGCAACCCTTCCTCCAAAAACCAATCATAGGATTTTTGTTGGATTTCAATCAGGTTCGGAACTTCGAGTATCTCGTTAATTCGTGCATAACTGCGCCGAGTGCGTCGACCATATTGAACAAGATGTCCTGCCAACTTAAACTCACCCCTCAATGTCTACTCACTTTAAAAATTTCGTTGCGAACCTCTGTTTGTAACCTTATAATGGTACACATACAGAGCAAAGCAATGCATCCACAAATAAAGAAAAGCCCTTACTCGAAATGTCGTTCGAAAAAAGAGCAACTTTGATCGGCGGATGTCTTTCCAAATCATTCTTATCCCCAGTTTGCCCAAAATGTACATATTATACGCCAAACGTAGGCATAATAAGCCCGTTCGGCGTAAAAAAAGGTTGACATTTTTAGTTAGCTAAAGCCAAGTAGGGCATCTTAATACTGACATTTTACAACTATACCACGACCTGAATTTCAAGTCAATAGTCCTATTGCAAAAAAAATGATCCCCTGCTTACTTTACAAACTCGGATTCAGCTTTTAGTAGATACCTATTCCGATTTCACCGCTTTGAAAATCCGATAGCCTTTATCCTTCGTCACTTCTTCCACTCTTCCAAACAAAGATTCCAATTTTGCTTTCGCTGACGGGGCTCCTTGTTTCTTCTGAATGACAATCCACAACGAACCGCCTACCTTCAGATGGCGATGTGCCTGTTCGAAAATAGTATGAACCGTCTCTTTCCCAGCCCGTATAGGCGGGTTGGTTAGGATAACGTCAAAATCTTGCTTTTTCACTTCAGCCAGTAGATTACTTTGCAATACCGTAACATTGTTAATTCCGTTCGCTTTTGCATTTTCCCTGGAAAGTTCAACGGCTCTCTCGTTGATATCGATCATAGTGACATGCCCATCCGGTACAAGTTTGGCTGCTGTAAGACCCATTGGCCCGTATCCACAGCCCACATCGAGAACATGAGCCCCTGATGGCAACTCTATCGCATCAATCAATACTCTGCTGCCATAATCGATTCCGTTTTTGGAAAACACACCGGCATCCGTCACGAATCGCAGACTGAATCCGCGAAGAACCGCTTCAGTTGCTCTGCGATCATGCGCCACTTGCGGTTTGTCCGAATAATAATGATTGGACATGCCCTCACTCACTTTCCATTTACAATTACAGCAAACAAACCCCTTGATATAAGTCAAGGGGTTTGTTGTTTTGTTCATTTAGCTTGTAATAGCTAAATTATTTAACTTCAACTGAAGCGCCTGCTTCTTCAAGCTTAGCTTTAACCGCTTCTGCTTCTTCTTTAGCAACTTTTTCTTTCAATGCTTTTGGAGCGTTGTCAACCAGTTCTTTTGCTTCTTTCAGGCCAAGACCTGTGATTTCGCGAACTGCTTTGATAACGTTGATTTTGGAAGCACCAGCGCTAGTCAAGATAACGTCGAACTCGGATTGCTCAGCTTCAGCAGAAGCTACTGCACCTGCAGCAGCTACTGGAGCTGCAGCAGTTACGCCGAATTCTTCTTCGATTGCTTTAACAAGATCGTTCAATTCCAGTACAGTCATGCCTTTGATTGCTTCCAAGATTTGCTCTTTACTCATGAGTGAACCTCCATATATAATATTATTTTTTTAATTCATTTGCCGCCTAAGCAGCATTCAGATCAAGTTGCTTACGCGCCTTGTTCTTCTTTTTCTGCAACTGCTTTAACCGCAAGCGCGAAGTTGCGCACTGGCGCTTGAAGCACGCTGAGGAGCATGGAGAGGAGTCCATCGCGGGATGGCAGTTCTGCCAACGCCTTAACTTCTTCTACTCCGATTACGCGACCTTCTACGACTGCACCTTTCAATTCCAGTGCATCGTTCTTTTTCGCGAAGTCGTTCAGAATTTTAGCTGGAGCCACAACGTCATCTACGCTGAATGCAATTGCAGTAGGACCTGTAAGAACACTATCGAGTTCTGTCAGTTCTGCTGCTGCAGCTGCACGGCGAAGCAACGAGTTTTTCAGCACTTGGAATTCGATCCCTGCTTCACGAAGTTGCTTACGCAACTCAGTTACTTGGGCAACGTTCAATCCGCGATAGTCAACAACAACAGTTGTAACGCTCTCGCGCAATTTTGCTGTTACTGCATCAACGGATTCTTGTTTTGCTTGAATCACTTTTGCGTTTGCCAATCTGTACACCTCCTGATCAAATTTATCCCATTAAGAAAAGCCTCCGTAGAATCACGAAGGCTTGATATATACTCATCATCGATTTGCATCGTTCTAAGTTCTATAATCACACCTCGGCAGGAAATTAAGCCAAATGGCACCTACTGTCTACGGCAAGCATATTCAAATGTCAACGGTCAGTCACTCGGACTCACAACTTTTATATCTTATCAAAAACAGGACAAGCCTGTCAAGAGATATTATCTAAAAGCTGCTGCGTTCACGCGTGCGCCAGGGCCCATCGTGGAAGAAAGACTAACATTCTTCAGATAAACACCTTTTGCTGCCGCTGGTTTAGCACGATTCAGAGCTTCCATGAGAGCTTTGAAGTTCTCATTAAGTTGCTCAGAAGAGAAAGAAGCTTTACCAATCGGTGCATGAATTTGACCTGCACGATCCAGACGATATTCGATTTTACCGGCTTTAATTTCTTGAACAGCCTTAGTTACATCGAAAGTTACCGTTCCGGCTTTAGGGTTAGGCATCAGACCTTTACCGCCGAGCAGTCGGCCCAATTTACCTACTTCACTCATCATATCTGGTGTCGCTACGCAGACGTCGAATTCGAACCAGCCTTGTTGGATTTTGTTGATCATGTCTGCATCACCAACATAGTCCGCGCCAGCCGCTTCCGCTTCTTTCGCTTTGTCACCTTTTGCAAATACCAATACGCGTTGTGTTTTACCTGTGCCGTGTGGCAAGACAACAACACCACGTACAGCCTGGTCTTGCTTACGAGGGTCTACGCCCAAACGAACTGCTGCTTCGATTGTTTCATCGAATTTTGCAGTAGCTGCCTTTTTCACAAGCTCTACAGCTTCTGAAGGCTCGTAAGTTGCTTCGCTGTCAATCAGCTTAGCAGCTTCCAGGTATTTTTTACCGTGTTTAGCCATGTTTTATTCCTCCTTTGTGGTGTTAGCGGATATACCTCCCACATCAACCGGTCGCGAATCGACCGGTTTTACGAAGCCATGTTTCTTATGAAAATTAGTCTTCGATGGTGATACCCATGCTGCGGGCAGTACCTTCGACCATACGCATAGCGGACTCAACGTCTGCTGCATTCAGGTCAGGCATTTTTGTTTCTGCGATTTGACGTACCGCATCACGTTTAACAGTAGCAACTTTTTTCTTGTTCGGTTCGCCGGATCCTTTTTCAACTTTAGCTGCCACTTTCAACAGAACTGCTGCTGGTGGAGTTTTAGTGATGAAAGTAAAGGAACGGTCCTCGAATACAGAAATTTCAACTGGAATAATCAATCCCGCCTGATCAGCTGTACGAGCGTTGAATTCTTTACAGAATGCCATGATGTTGACACCTGCTTGACCCAAAGCTGGACCTACTGGTGGTGCTGGGTTTGCTTTACCTGCTGGAATCTGCAGTTTTACCATTTTAATAACTTTTTTCGCCATGATTGACACCTCCTTGCAAAATAGTGGTTAACGGGTTTTTCAACCCTCCCACAAGAAACTTGAAGAGACTATATCTTCTCCACTTGCGTGTATTCCAACTCAAGCGGTGTTTCCCGTCCAAACATGTTCACGTGCACTTTCAACTTGCTTTTGTCTACCAAAATTTCTTCCACGGAGCCTACGAAATTCGCAAAAGGACCGACTTTAATACGTACGGATTCCTTAATATCGAACTCAATTTTCGGCTTAGGTTCAACCATACCCATGTGCTTCAGAATTTGTTCCACTTCTTCAGGCAACAAAGCAGTTGGTTTGGACCCAGAACCTGTCGAACCGACAAATCCTGTAACACCTGGTGTGTTGCGAACAACATACCAAGAATCATCCGTCTGTACCATTTCCACCAAGACATAACCGGGATAAACTTTACGCATAACGGTTTTTTTCTTACCGTCCTTGTTTACCACTTCTTCTTCCATAGGAACAAGAACGCGGAATATCTTGTCTTCCATGCCCATAGACTCTACGCGTTTTTCCAAATTGGCTTTGACCTTGTTCTCATACCCTGAATAGGTATGAACGACGTACCATCTTTTTTCCATATCAAGCCACCGGAACCCTTCTTAAATAATCGCTTCGATCACAAAGGAGATGCCAATGTCAATGACCCAAAAAAACAGCGTCATAACCACAACAGTACCAAGTACGATCAATGTGTAGTTGGTCAGCTCTTTACGATTAGGCCAGCGAACTTTTTTAAGTTCAGCCCAGCTTTCTGAGAAAAAGGAAATCAGAGATTTGAAACTTCGTTTCACGCCGACACCTCCAAAAACTATCTGGTTTCGCGATGAGAAGTCTGCTCGTTACAAAACTTGCAAAATTTCTTCATCTCCATGCGGTCGGGGTGATTACGCTTGTTTTTTGTCGTAGTGTAATTTCTTTGTTTGCAGTTAGTACAAGCCAAAGTAATAATTACCCGCATGATGTACACCTCCCGAAGACTTCCACATTCAAGCAGAGTCTCTAAATTGATCCTGAAAAAAAGCCATAAATTTAGGCCTACCTAAAACACTTTATCACAAGGGTATAACCATGTCAATGAAAGAATAGCCTTTCATTCATTGGGTATTACTTCCGTACAACGTACATTCGTTTCTCATCTCTGTTTTTCTCTTCTCCTGCATGGACCGAGCGATTACTAGTATAAACATTCTTAGATTTTATAAACTTGAGACACTAAAAAAAGACTCAAACACCGAGCCTTTTCCGTCAACGACAACATGTGTTTAATTATCTCGAACTTCCAGGTACTTTTCAAGTTTGCGCTTGACGCGCTGAAGTGCATTATCAATGGACTTCACATGTCTGTCCAAATCTACTGCAATCTCTTGATAAGATCTCCCGTCCAGATACAACATCAATACTTTACGTTCCAGATCACTCAGAATCTCGGACATTTTATCTTCCAGGCCCACAAACTCTTCCTGATTGATGATAAGTTCTTCCGGATCACTGACCTGGGTTCCACAAATCACATCGAGTAACGTACGATCAGACTCTTCGTCATAAATAGGCTTGTCCAGAGATACATAAGAATTAAGCGGAATATGCTTCTGACGTGTTGCTGTCTTAATCGCCGTGATGATCTGTCTTGTAATACACAGTTCGGCAAAAGCCTTGAACGAAGCCAGCTTGTCCCCTTTGAAATCTCGAATGGATTTGTAGAGGCCAATCATTCCTTCTTGAATAATATCTTCCCGGTCTGCCCCAATCAGAAAATAAGATCTTGCCTTGGCGCGTACAAAGTTACGATATTTGTTAATTAGAAACTCTAACGCTTCGCTTTCGCCTTCACGGAAAGCTTCGACAATGTCTTCGTCACTTTGGTAATCATACTTAGATAACATGATATCTTTGAGGTCGACACTCACAGACAATCCCTCCGGCTGCAACGCAAGGTACCCCGTTACTCTACTCTATGAAATATAGGATCAGTATATATGATGGTACCTCGCACCGTCAACCACGCTCTGCCTAAAAAAGAACATCAATAACATAAATGTCAAGAGTTTCAATATTCTAATTTTTGTAAAAACGTGCTGTTATTCCCGGCGCCATCGCTCAAACTCTTTTAATACATCGGGACTTAACTTACCCCCGAGTGTGTTACGCGTGGTCTTCGCCTGATCTTCTTCCAGTCGTTTTTTTAATTCTTTTTCGTTCTGCTCAACTTCAATTAGTAACTCCCTTGCAGATACGCGTAGCGCTCCCTGTCCAAAAATAACATGTTGCTCTACCATATCGCTCGTAGCCACATAGATTTGGCGTCTTCGCATGCTTAGTTCCCGAACGAGTCTCTCAATGCATTCGTCTGCCGTCTCTTTTTCCTTTGTAAAATAGATCTGCACTTTGCTCTGAGTAAAGGATTTACCGAGTCCAGGCACGAGGTAGGCGTCAAACACAACAATGACTCGCCGGCCGGAGAAAGCCTGGTAGTCTGCAAGACGAAAGAGAAGCCTGTTACGCGCCTCTTCGAGCCCACTTTCCGCCAGTTTGGTTAATTCCGGCCAGTCGCCAATCATGTTGTACCCGTCTACAAGAAGCACATCACGGGAATCAGCCATACCTTCTATTCCTGCGCTTGACGCGAGCGGAGCACTTCGTACATGACAACCCCGGCTGCCACGGAAGCATTCAGGGAATTAATCTGACCTTGCATTGGTAGTTTGATCAGCACATCGCATTTCTCACGAATAAGTCGTCCCATTCCCTTGTTCTCATTTCCGATTACCAATGCCACAGGGCCAGTAAAGACTCCATTACCAAAGACACCTTCGTGAGCCGTGACATCTGTCCCTACAACCCATACACCTTCCTCTTTGAGGCGATCGATGGTCTGTCCAAGATTACTTACACGAGCCACTGGCACGTACTCCACAGCGCCTGCTGATGTTTTGGATACTGTCACGGTTACCGCTGCCGAGCGACGTTTGGGTACAATGACGCCATGCGCACCCGTGCAATCTGCTGTCCGCAAAATTGACCCCAGGTTATGAGGATCTTCAATCTCATCCAGCAGAATCAGGAAAGGATGCTCATTCTTCGCTTTTGCTGCGGCAAGAATGTCTTCTACCTCCACATAAGCGTAAGGTGCCGCTTGAGCAACTACCCCCTGATGCTGAATGCCTGGTACCGTTTGATCCAGCTTACGCTTGTCCACGTGTTGAATGACAATACCTAGTTTTTTAGCTTCCGAGATAATAGGTTGAGTCAGATGTTTCTGTGCTGTATCGGCAATCCATATTTTATTAATGGTCCGGCCTGAACGCAGCGCCTCCGTCACGGAGTGTTTACCGGCGATCCATTCTTCTTCCATCGTTGTTCGATCCTCTCTGTAATGCATTGTTTTGTTGAAATTTCTATTTTTTTGTCGGCGATGGCGATTGTTGTTCCGCGTGCTCAATGCCAAGCCCGATCAGTTCAATCATGCGATCATGATGACCACTGCTATAGAGGTAACCAATGAGACATTCAAAAGCCGTAGCATGTCTGTACTCCAATACATCTGCATTTTTGGGTACACTACCCGATTTGGCATTCCGCCCTTGCCGGACGATATCCCGTTCTTCCTCTGACAGTTCATCCTCAATCGTTGTAAGTATGCGGCTCTGTGCCTTTGCTGATACCAACCCAGTTGCACTACGGTGCAAATGATTGGGACGCATGTTGGCCTTCGACAACAGATATTGACGAACAGCTACCTCATATACCGCATCACCAATATAGGCCAGTGCAATAGGTGGAATCAACCTCGCAGGTCTGGAAGGAGGATAAGGGAACCACCCTCCCTCTGTGACCTGCTCCTGTTGTTTTGGTGTATTTGGATGTCCTTCGCTCATTTGCGCCGCCATCTCATGCCCTGCGCCGTATCTTCAAGCAGAATGCCACGTGCAGACAATTCATCGCGAATTTCATCCGCTCTTGCCCAGTTTTTGGACTTGCGCGCTTCTACACGCTCTTCAATCAGACGTTCTACTTCCTCATCCAGAAGTTCTGGCTCTGCGTCAGTATAGATGCGCAGCACAGCATTCAATTCACTGAACAACTCGAGGAGCGCGCGAATGTCTGCCGCATTAACTACTTCTTGCTGCAACAGTTGGTTGGCTTCACCTGCCCACTCAAACATCGCAGTGATCGCATCAGGAGTATTGAAATCATCCTGCATCTTTTCGTGATACTGCTGACGAATTTGGTCGAGTCTTGCCGCAAACTCTACTGTGATATCCTGATCTACAGTCACCGCATTCAGACGATGATTCAGGTTACCTACCGCATTTGCAATCCGGTCCACACTGTTCTGTGCCTGCTCCATCGTATCATCCGTAAAGTTTAATGGGTTGCGATAGTGGGTAGACAACATGAAATAACGAATCGCTTCGCGTTTATATTGATTCCGCAAGTCTTTAACCAGAACACCATTACCGAGTGATTTCGACATCTTCTCGTTATCAATCCGGATGAATCCATTATGCATCCAGTAGTTCGCAAGTGGGTTTACCTGTTAATACCTCGGATTGGGCGCATTCGCACTCATGGTGCGGGAACTGCAGATCCTGTCCACCCCCGTGAATGTCCAGTGTATCCCCAAGGTACTCCCTAGCCATGGCGGAGCACTCAATATGCCAGCCTGGTCGACCATCGCCCCAAGGACTGGACCAATAGATCTCACCTGGTTTGGCAGCCTTCCAGAGCACAAAATCTTCGGGATGCTCTTTGCGCTCGTCCACACCCACACGGATTCCAAATTGCAGCTCCTGCAGGTTTTGTTTTGAAAGTTTGCCATATTCGCTGAATTTGCCTGTACGATAATAGACGTCACCGCCATTTTCATACGCAAATCCTTTTTCAACCAGCTCACGGATAAAGTCAATGATCAGCGGCATGTTTTCCGTTACTCTCGGATTGCTGCTTGCCTTGGGAATACCCAATCCCTCAATGTCTTCATAATAGGCAGCAATAAATTTCTCAGCCACGTGAGGAACGTCTGTTCCAAGTTGTTCTGCTTTGCGAATCAGCTTATCGTCCACATCCGTGAAATTCACCACATAGTTCACATCATGTCCTGTCTGTTCCAGGTATCCACGAACCGTGTCGAAAAAGATAACCGGGCGTGCATTCCCGATATGAATGTAGTCATATACCGTTGGTCCGCAAACATACATTTTTACTTTCCCTGGTTCTTGGGGAACAAATTCCTCTTTGGTACGACTCATCGTATTATAAATCTGAAGCGTCATGGTCACTTATCCTTTCATCCTATACTGCCTTTATTTATTGTATCACGTATCACGCACAGTCTCATTTTCACGGGCATTCTGCAGTGTACGTACTTCTTCCTGCAATCGTTCGAGTTCTTTTTGCATACTGCGCAAGGAGTCAACGACCGGATCGGGCAATTGTTGACTGAGGCGATCTACTCGTCGACCATCCTGTTTAACAATTCTGCCCGGTATACCTACCACGGTACTATTGGAAGGGACCTCCTTAAGCACAACAGAGTTCGCACCAATGTTACACTGATCCCCCACGCTAAATGAACCCAGCACCTTGGCTCCGGATGAGATAACCACATTATTACCAATGGTCGGATGTCTCTTTCCTTTTTCTTTCCCTGTTCCGCCCAGGGTAACCCCCTGATAGATAACGACATCATCGCCAATCTCACATGTTTCTCCAATAACGACGCCCATCCCATGGTCAATAAACAACCGATTTCCGATCGTAGCTCCAGGATGTATCTCGATTCCTGTCATAAAACGGCTAACCTGCGAAATGAACCGGGCAACCGAGAACCATCTTCGCTTGTATAAAAAATGAGCGATCCGGTGTGCCCATATCGCATGCAGCCCTGAGTAGGTGAATACCACCTCAAACCAACCTCTGGCCGCCGGATCGTTTTCAAACACCGCCTGAATATCTGATCTGATCTTCTTGAACATGCTCGTTCCCCTCTTGTTCAGGTTCCCGTCCTCCGGCTTACCGGACGGCGCGTTCCTTGGTAGTGTACTGCACACTCGCCTAAACAAAAAAACGCCCCTGCAGCATTTAGCTGCAGAGGCGTTTATCGCGGTCCCACTCTGCTCGGTCCATTCTTAAATAGAATGAGCCCTCAAGCGGTTTGGTAACGGAAACCAATCGTCACAACCTATCCTAACGTTTTCCCATGTCATGATCGACAAAGGCGGGGCCGGATTCGGCTGTGCAGCTCACGGGCGCATTTCGGCTGATGGACAGTGGATGGTTCACAGCCACCGCAACCAAAGAAATCTCTCTTTGCAGCGGGACCATCCTCTCTGAATCTGTCCGGGTCAGTCTACTCCTCCCGATCTTTGCTGTTCTATTAGATAAATCATATCAATTATTCGTTGTGTTGTTATTATAGCGAAAAGGCCTCAGACTGACAACAGCCTCCTACGTAATCCATCCATCGTAGGACTGTGTTCAGATTCCAAATAAACGGAATGTCCTCGACTAAGATTATTTTACTTGTGCAAGCAGGCGTTCGATCACCGTATCACGACCCAGAAGTACGATCGTTTGGTTCAGATCCCGTCCATGCGTCTGTCCAGTCAAGGCTACACGAATTGGCATAAAGAGCTGTTTGCCCTTAAAGCCGGTTTCTTTCTGTACTTCCTTGATCAATGCAGCCATTTTACTTGGAGTAAACTCTTCGCTCGCCTGTACTTTATCCGCAAATGCCTTCAGTACGGTTGGCACCTGCTCCTCCGCAAGCACTGCTTCTCCTTCACTTTCAAGCTCCAGATTGGAACGGAAGAATACTTCCGACAATTCGACAATATCGGAGGCAGAATTCATCTGCTCCTGGTACAGGTGTACCAGAGTATAAGCCCATTCTTTTTGTTCAGCAGACAGCTCGGAAGAAATACGTCCAGCCTCTTGCAGATGCGGAATGGCCATTTCGGCAATACGTTCCGGGTCAGCATGTTTGATATAGTGGTTGTTCAAGTGAGCCAGCTTGTGGGTATCAAATACCGCCGGGCTCTTGGACAGACGTTTCGTATCAAAAATGGAGATCAGCTGCTCTTGCGAGAAAATCTCTTCTTCCCCTTCCGGCGACCAGCCGAGTAAGGAAATGAAGTTAAACATCGCTTCAGGCAAATAGCCGAGCTGATCATACTGCTCAATGAACTGAATAACGGACTCATCCCGTTTACTCAGCTTCTTGTGATTTTCATTCACGATCAGCGTCATATGTCCGAATTGCGGCGGCTCCCAGCCAAGCGCTTCATAGATCATCAGTTGACGCGGCGTGTTCGAGATGTGATCTTCCCCGCGCAAGACGTGGGAGATCTTCATCAAGTGATCATCCACAGCAACGGCATAGTTGTATGTGGGAATGCCGTCTTTTTTCACAATGACGAAGTCACCGGATTCCTTGCTGTTGAACGAGATTGTGCCTTTAACCATATCATCAAACGTATATGTGCGCTCTTCCGGCACACGGAAACGAATACTCGCTACGCGGCCTTCCGCTTCAAACGCACTAATTTGCTCTGGAGTCAGGTCACGGTGTTTGCCAGAATAACGCGGTGTTTCTCCACGTGCTGACTGTTCCTCGCGCTCTTGCTCCAATTCTTCTTCCGTGCAGAAGCAACGGTAAGCCAGACCTTTATCCAGCAACTCCTGCGTATATTTACGATAGAGGTCCAGACGTTCCGTTTGACGGTATGGTCCGTATTCTCCGCCCACGTCAATACTTTCGTCCCACTCAATTCCGAGCCATTTCAGGTATTTCAGTTGGCTTTCTTCACCACCGGCAATATTCCGTTTTACGTCCGTATCTTCAATACGAATAATGAATTTACCGTTATTATGTTTGGCATATAAATAGTTAAACAACGCCGTACGGGCATTCCCGATATGCAGGTGTCCCGTTGGGCTCGGCGCGTAACGCACACGAATATCCGTGCTCATATGATCCCCTCCGTCACTAATTGATTGATGATATCACACACGTACAAGGCAAACAACGGATTGAGCGGCAATGCCCTCTCCCCGTCCCGGGAATCCCAGTTGCTCTGTCGTTGTTGCTTTCACGTTCACCTGCGTTACATCCGCTTCCAGTGCCTTGGCAATAACCTCAGCCATCTGCGGGATATAAGGAGCCATCTTTGGCTTCTGGGCAATAATCGTTGAATCGATATTCCCTAGCTTATACCCGCGATCCTTCACAAGCTGCCATACATGCTCCAGCAATTTCAGGCTGTCGGCATCCTTGAATTCCGGATCGGTATCCGGGAAGTGCTTGCCAATATCCCCAAGTGCCAGCGCACCCAAAATGGCATCACTGATCGCGTGCAACAGCACGTCTGCGTCCGAGTGACCCAGCAGTCCTTTTTCATAAGGAATCGTTACTCCGCCAATAATGCACGGGCGTCCCTCTACCAGCTGATGTACATCAAATCCCTGTCCTACACGTATCATCGCTTCTTCTCTCCCCCCAGCAAAAACGCAGCATATTGCAAATCTTCCGGCGTTGTTAATTTGATATTGGTATAATTGCCTTCCACAACCTTGACCGACATTCCCTGACGTTCAGCCAGCATGGCATCATCTGTCCCCAGAAATCCGTCCTGCTCGGCTGATTCGTAGGCGGAGAGCAGGGAAGAAAGACGAAAAGCCTGCGGGGTTTGAATGCTCCACAGACTGCTGCGGTCTGGCGTCGCCGTAACGACTCCTTCCGCATTCACTTGTTTGATCGTATCCTTCACGGGAACCGCCAGTACAGCTGCTCCACCACCGGACATGGCGGCCGCCATGCATCCCTTGATCTGCTCATGGTTCACAAAAGGACGTACCCCGTCGTGAACGAGAACCCAATCCGTCCCAAGTGCCTCAAGGCCTTTATGGACAGAATGTTGTCTCTCTTTCCCTCCGGGGATAACACGGACACGTGAATCCAATTGGTATTCTTTTACCCAATCCTGGCAGCGCTCAACATCTGCGGCTCCTGTGACCAGCACCATCTCGCGGATCTCGTCCAGCAAAGCAAATACCTCAAGCGTATGTATGAAAACGGGCTTGTCCTGCAGCAACAGAAACTGTTTGCTCTCGGCCGTCCCCATCCGGGTTCCGCGACCTGCTGCCACAATGACAACGCCCCACCCTTTATCCATGCCGCAATCCCTGCCTTGTCTGTCAGTTTATCGTCCAAAGATATACAATATCATTCAACGATACACTACCCATCATACCGCTTTATTGGGCTTTTTCCAACAGTTTCGGCTTGGCAAAAATCATTCGTCCCGCTGAAGTCTGCAACACACTGGTCACCAGCACTTCCATCATCATGCCGATATACTCGCGTCCGCCTTCCACAACGATCATTGTGCCATCATCCAGATAGGCTACACCTTGACCATGCTCCTTGCCATCCTTGATGATCTGCACCATGATCTCCTCACCTGGCAGAACAACTGGCTTAACCGCATTGGCGAGATCATTAATGTTCAACACAGATACACCCTGGAGTTCGCACACTTTGTTCAGGTTAAAGTCATTGGTGACCACTTTGCCCTGAAGCACTTTAGCCAGTTTAACCAGTTTGCTGTCCACCTCGGAGATTTCCTCGAAATCCCCCTCGTAGATCAGGACTTTTACATCAAGTTCCTTCTGGATTTTGTTCAAAATGTCCAGTCCACGCCGTCCTCTGTTCCGCTTGAGCAGATCCGATGAATCGGCAATATGCTGTAACTCCTCCAGAACAAATTCCGGAATTACGATCGTGCCTTCAATAAATCCGGTTTTGCATATATCAGCGATACGCCCATCGATAATAACACTGGTATCCAGAATTTTATGTTCTTCCATCCGTCTATCCTCGTCCACCTCGGGATGACCCCATCGTCCAGACATCCAGAAGGCCCCCAGATCGTCTTTCTTCGCCATGGCAAGGGTATAACCGGAATAAGCACTAATCACCGTCAGCGCCACTTGCAGCACTTCTCCTGCCGTCCCCATCCATCCCACAACAGGGTAGAGTAACAAGGCCACGAGCAATCCTGCAACGGTACCTGCGGCACCTGCAGCCAATTCGTTCATAGGTACTTTTGCCAATGAATCAATTCCACTATGCAGCCTGTCTGCCATCAATGTTCCACCAATATTACATACAGCCATAAACATTACAGCTCCCAGCAGTGTCGATATACCAGCTCCCAGTAATCCTGCTGACTGAATCCACTCCGCCATCCATGGGACCGATTTTCCTGCCAGATGATATGCCGTGTAGCCGAACCATGCACCGCACAATCCTGTAAAAGTTAAAATGCCTTTTTTCCACATTAGTCCCTGCACCTCCTTCAATGTATCTTGATCTTTATATCCAGTATGATCCAATTCCTGAATTGCTAATCCCATCTGGAAGAACTTTTTGGAAATGTTGCAATCGTCAGTTGAAAGTAGGTAAATTATTGGCATATAATGAATTCAATTCATATCCCGAGGTGAGTGGCAAAATGAGTACGCTAAGTTTACAGGCTTTCCAGGATCAAGTTTCTGAACTGTTACTGCGTCATCGCAGCCTGATTGATGTACTGTCCAAAACGGGACAAGCCGGAGCGTCTGTTAACCGTGCCGTGTCCAAAGCCATTACCGAATGCGGCTGCATCGAGCTGCACGCCACCAAGCAGAAATATGCCCCGGAGAGCGATATCGCTCAAACCAAGGGCCTGCTGGAAACGCATGTGGAAGGTGAGTTGTGTGAGAACTGCAGAGAGGTCATCAGCTCTGAACTAGGGCGGAACCTGTTCTACATGTCGGCTCTCTGCAATCTGCTGGACATTAACATGGAAGAGGTCGTAAATCACGAATCACAGAAGTGTTCAACGTTAGGGATGTTTAATCTGTCGTAAGAAGATATGTATGTCGTCCGTAAGGGTTTCTTTTACCGTAAATAGATCTGAATAAACAAAAAGCACGCATTCTCCAGTTCAGGAGAGTACGTGCTTTCTTTGTATAGTGTCTGTCCCCAAGGCGACTTAACGATCGGAAGGACGGGAAGATTTCTCATCCTTGCGCTTTTTCGCCCGACTACGTGAGGCCGCCGTTCGCACATTATGCTTCATTCCATAGAGGGCGTATAACACCAGCGGAATAAAGATCAATTTGGATAACTGCTCCGGGAAAATAACGGCTACGGCTATGGCAAATAACACAACCCATGGTGCAATCCAGATTGCCTTGCGTGGCAAACCAACCTTTTTGAAATTGGGATATTTAAGCGAACTCACCATCAGATACGATAACAGCAACGTAGCAATCATCATACTAACCGGGCCAATATCCTTATTGAACAAGGACAGTGTAGCCAGCACCCCACCGGCTGCGGGAATCGGCAGACCTGTGAAGTACCCGGGAATTCCCGGACGAACATTAAACCGAGCAAGACGAATGGCTCCACAGATCGGAAAAGCCGCTGTTGCGATCCAGGCGAGGATCGGCATCGAATCTTGAAACGACACCATAAATATGATCAGGGCTGGTGCTGCACCAAAGGAAACCATGTCAGACAAGGAATCAAGTTCCTTGCCGAATTCGCTTTGGGCATTGAGTGCACGTGCCACTCGGCCATCCAGACCATCCAGCAGCATCGCTACAATGACCATAATGGCAGCCAAACTGTAATTTCCATCAATCGCAAGCAAAATTGCCATCATTCCAAGAAACAGATTACCCAGGGTAAAGAGATTCGGAATGAATCTGGTTAGCATCGTTGTTTCACCTCATCCATTTCAAGCCTTTATATAGGCAAACCCTTACATCTGTCTGTCGATAAACATTTGCTCCTGCAAACGTTTGAGGCCTTCCTTAATGGTCCGGGCACGAACTTCACCAATACCGTCGACTTCGTCCAGTTCTTCAATTGTAGCCATAATAACATGAGGCAATTGTTCGAATTGATCCACCAGATTATGGATAATGACATTGGGCAGGCGGGGGATCTTATTTAATACCCGGAATCCACGAGGGGCAACCGAATCCTCTGAAGTAGCCGCTGATGAAGGATAGCCGAGCAGACGGACAATATGATGTGCATCCAGCAACTCATCGTCCGACAATCTTTTCAGTCCCACGATAATTTCACGGATTTTGTCATCACTGTCGTCACGGGCATAGTCTTTATACAATAACCAGGCTTCTTCTTCCGTTGTACCCACGAGTTCTTCCATTTGCATGGAAATGAGTCGTCCCTCATTCCCGAGTTCATGAATGTAACGTTTGATTTCCGTTTTGATCCGCATCACCATTTCGGTACGCTGAATTACATTAACCACTTCAGGAATCGTCACCAGTTCCTCAAATTCAGAGGCACTCAGATTTGTAAGGGACTGTGTTAATACAGCTTTGTATTTCTCCAAGGTTTGAATCGCTTGATTCGCTTTGGTCAAAATAACCCCGATTTCCTTGAGGGAATAACGAAGTGTTCCCTGATACAAAGTAATGATATTCCGGCGCTGTGATATGGATACGACCAATTTACCCGTTTGCTTTGCTACACGCTCTGCCGTCCGGTGACGAATCCCCGTCTCTGATGAAGAGATAGATGAATCTGGGATTAACTGGGTATTGGCGTAAAGAATACGCTTCAAATCTTCGCTAAGAATAATGGCACCATCCATCTTGGCGAGTTCGTACAGGTAGTTTGGGGAGAAATCACAGTTAATCGAGAATCCCCCATCCACCACTTCCATTACTTCAGGGCTGTATCCTACAACAAGCAGTGCGCCCGTTTTGGCGCGCAGCACATTTTCCAGACCTTCGCGGAAAGGTGTACCTGGTGCGATCAGCCTTAACAACTCATTCATATTATCCAGTTGGCTCATATCTTTCATCTTGTTATGCCCCCTAATCTAAAGCAACCGCTAGTGCATCTGCCACGGTATTCACACCGATCAGTTGTATCCCGCGAGGATGTTTCCAGCCCTTTAAGCTTTTTTCTGGTAAAATGACTCGTTTGAAGCCCAGCTTTGCGGCTTCCTTCACTCGTTGTTCGGCCCGTGATACGGCTCGAACTTCACCTGTCAGACCGATCTCGCCAAAGATGACGTCGTCCGGCTTGGTCGGTACATCTCTCAAACTGGATGCAATGCTGACGGCAACCGCCAAATCTACAGCGGGCTCATCCAACCGTACTCCACCAGCCACGTTCAGATATGCATCCTGGGTCTGTAAAAACATCCCCATCCGTTTCTCCAGCACTGCAATGATCAGATTTAATCGGTGCAGATCTACCCCTGTTGCCATACGGCGGGGAGAAGGGAAATGGGTCGTCGAGATCAACGCCTGCAATTCCACGAGCAGAGGGCGTGTACCCTCCATACTGGCAACTACCGTTGAACCTGCTACCCCTAGTGGACGTTCCGACAAAAAGAGTTCGGACGGATTGCCCACCTCACGAAGTCCATCCTCACCCATTTCAAAAATGCCAATCTCATTGGTGGAACCAAAACGGTTCTTCACCGCACGCAACAGGCGATACGTATGATGCCGTTCTCCTTCAAAATAAAGCACGCAATCCACCATATGTTCTAACATACGTGGACCGGCAATGGCACCTTCTTTGGTAACATGCCCCACAAGAACCGTTGCAATGCCTCTGCCTTTGGCAATCCGCATGAACCTTGACGTACATTCCCTTACCTGTGCTACACTACCCGGCGCACTGGTAACTTCGGGAAGATATACCGTCTGAATGGAGTCGATGACAAGAAAATGCGGCTGGATCTGATCCACCGCTTCCTCTACACGTTCCATATTGGTTTCACACAGTACATACAACTCGGCAGAGAGTGCCCCGAGGCGGTCTGCCCGCAATTTGGTTTGTTTGACTGATTCCTCACCGGAAACATATAACACACGCAAACCCGAATGCGTCAAAGCATGAGATGTCTGCAACATCAACGTTGATTTCCCAATACCCGGATCTCCGCCCACTAGAACGAGTGAACCCGGAACGATTCCGCCACCCAATACCCGGTTCAACTCTCCGATTCCAGTCTGTACACGCGGTTCCTGACCGCTATCTATATCTATGATAGGAAGCGGTTTATCTTTACTGTCAAACAGAGGAGAATTTCTCCCTTGTGTTTTGACCACCGTCTCTGTTTCTTCCACCATTGAATTCCATGACTGACAACCTGGACACTTACCGTACCACTTGGGGGCTTCATAGCCGCATTCCGTACATTGAAACTTGGTTTTAACTTTGGCCACTTCAGCACTCCTATAATTTAATTTTATAACAGCATTTTGCATTATTCGACGAATTTCACCCAAACTCCCTGACGTGCAGGGTTACTAAAAGTTTACCATTGTTTGAGATTTTTCGTAAAGGATTATCGCAAACTTTACACATGTTCCTGACATAATCATGTCCGTCTTCTGTCCAAAGTGCAAAAAATCCTCCCAGGCCGAAGCCGAGAAGGATTTGATTAAGGATTATGGATCAATACAAGCTGAAGTTTAACTCCAAAGCTTGCTAAATATTATTTAGTTTCGATTTCCTCATTGGACGGAACGACCACGTCTTTTTTCGTAACAGACAGTGCACCGTTCTCTTCGTCGATGAGCAATGAATCCCCTTTGGTTACGTTACCTGTGAGCAACTCTTCGGACAATTTGTCCTCGATATGCTTCTGGATTGCCCGACGAAGCGGACGCGCACCGTAAGCTGGATCAAAGCCTGACTTAGCAAGGAACGACTTGGCATTATCAGTGAGTTCGAAATCGACCTCATGTTCGAGCAGTCGTTTACGAAGTTCTTCACTCATAAGCGTAACAATTTCAGCGATGTGTTTTTCTTCGAGTGAGTGGAACACGATAATTTCATCAATCCGGTTAAGGAACTCTGGACGGAAGCTTTTCTTCAGCTCATCCATCACTTTCCCCTTCATGTTGTCATAATCTGCTCCTGCATCTACAACTGCAGTGAAGCCTAGTGTAGAGTTACGTTTGATCGCTTCGGCACCCACGTTGGATGTCAAGATGATCAGCGTATTGCGGAAGTCAACGACGCGACCTTTGGAATCCGTCAGTCGACCATCCTCAAGCACTTGTAACAAGATATTGAATACTTCTGGATGTGCTTTCTCGATTTCATCGAGCAGGACTACGGAATATGGTTTGCGACGAACTTTCTCTGTCAGCTGGCCACCTTCTTCGTACCCAACATATCCTGGAGGCGCTCCGACAAGTCGGGAAGTCGAGTGCTTCTCACCATACTCGGACATATCAATCCGGATTACTGCATTTTCATCGCCGAACATCGCTTCAGCCAGAGCACGAGCAAGTTCTGTTTTACCTACCCCTGTAGGGCCGAGGAAAATGAACGAACCCATCGGACGTTTTGGATCTTTAAGTCCTGCACGAGCACGACGAACCGCACGGCTGACAGACTTCACTGCCTCATCCTGACCGATGACACGTTCATGTAGAATAGACTCCAAATTCATCAGACGCTGTGTCTCTTCTTCTTTCAGTTGGTTCACAGGGATTCCTGTCCAGCTGGCTACCACTTGTGCGATATCCTCAGGAGTAACCTCGGAATCGGTGCGACCTTGTTTCTCTTTCCACTGGTTCTTCGTTACATCAAGCTCTTCACGGATTTTTTGTTCCGTATCACGCAGAGCTGCTGCTTTTTCGAACTCCTGACTTTGAACTGCAGCGTCTTTTTCCTTACGGATATCTTCCAGACGGCTTTCCAGTTGTTTCAGGTTTGGTGGGATCGTGTAAGAGTTCAATCTTACTTTGGAGCCCGCTTCATCAATCAGGTCAATCGCTTTGTCTGGCAGGAAACGGTCTGTAATGTAACGATCAGACAGTTTAACCGCCTGCACAATTGCTTCGTCCGTAATTTTCACGCGGTGATGCGCCTCATAACGGTCACGCAAACCGTGCAAGATTTGAATCGCTTCTTCTGGAGAAGGCTGATCTACAGTAATCGGTTGGAAACGACGCTCAAGCGCTGCATCCTTCTCGATGTATTTACGATACTCATCCAGTGTTGTCGCACCGATACATTGCAATTCTCCACGGGCCAGAGCCGGTTTCAAAATGTTAGAAGCATCGATGGCACCTTCAGCTCCGCCTGCGCCAATCAAGGTATGCAATTCGTCGATAAACAAGACAATGTTACCTGCTTGGCGAATCTCATCCATGATTTTTTTCAGACGATCTTCAAACTCACCACGATATTTGGTTCCAGCGACTACAGAACCCATATCCAGGGTCATTACACGTTTGTCGCGTAATGTTTCCGGAATCTCATTTGCAATGATTTTTTGTGCAAGGCCTTCAGCAATCGCTGTTTTACCTACACCTGGCTCACCGATCAATACCGGGTTGTTCTTCGTACGACGGCTGAGCACCTGAATGACACGTTCAATTTCTTTACTACGTCCAATGACTGGGTCCAGGTTGTTCTCTCTCGCATAAGCCGTGAGGTCACGTGCCAGACTGTCCAGCGTTGGTGTGCTTACATTGGCAGGTGTTCCATTATGACTGGATACAGCTTCACTGCTGCCAAGCAATTGCAGCACTTGTTGACGTGCTTTGTTCAGGCTAATACCCAGGTTATTGAGCACACGTGCTGCAACACCCTCGCCTTCACGAATCAATCCGAGCAGGATATGCTCTGTGCCTACATAGGTGTGGCCCAATTTACGAGCTTCATCCATAGACAGTTCAATTACTTTTTTCGCACGTGGCGTATATGCAATGTTGGTAGGTTGCTCTTGGCCACGGCCAATCAGCGTTTCTACTTCATCCTGAATTTTTTCCAATCCGAGTCCCAGGCCGATCAGTGCTTTGGCTGCGATGCCTTCGCCTTCACGAATGAGGCCGAGCAAAATATGCTCAGTACCGATGTTATTATGACCGAGACGGACAGCTTCTTCCTGCGCGAGTGCGAGCACCTTTTGGGCCCGTTCCGTAAATCTTCCAAACATCATATCTCCTGCACCTCCATGGTTTTGGATAAAACGAGGTCATGTAATGAAATAACCGTCGTATTCTTCATATCATTTTTGTTTGCAGCCGTGCTGCGAATAAAGTCATTTGGCATTTGTAGATGCCTTATTATATAAAAGCCGCAATGCGGCATGAAACCATAATTCAATACAATATCAGGTTAAACTAGGACTGCTTCGCTGCATTGATCGTATCACGAATCAACTGAGCACGGTATATGTCACGCTCATCTGTGCGCATATCTTCCCCGAATGTTTTCTGCAAAAATCCCGGCTGTGTCATCACATTCAACTCATTCATTACCGTGATGGACAGTCCATCCAACAATCCGAGATCCACGCCAAGGCGTACATCCGATAAGCGCTGTGCAGCTTCCTTGGAATCAACAATAGCTGCATGAGACAATATGCCATAAGAACGCATGACCCGATCCGTAATCCGAAGTCTGGAGTCGGTAATTAACCGTTCTCTCGCTGTACGTTCATGACCAATCATCTGTAACACAACACCATGCAGGTTCTCGATGACTTCCTGTTCGGTCTGTCCCAATGTAATCTGATTCGAGATCTGGAACAGGTTACCCATCGCCTCGCTACCTTCACCGTATATTCCTCTTACCGTCAATCCCACTTGGGAAACTGCGGTTAGAATACGGCCTATCTGTTGTGTCATCACCAGGGCAGGCAAGTGCATCATAACCGATGCTCTGACACCTGTACCTACATTAGTAGGACAGCTGGTTAAGTATCCTCTGCGATCATCAAAAGCATAATCCACGTGCGCTTCAAAAGCATCATCTATTGCGGAAGCTTTCTCCCAGGCTTCTTTCACCTGGAATCCCGGATAGAGGCACTGGATACGAAGATGATCCTCTTCGTTAATCATAATACTGACTGACTCATCCTCACTGAGAATAACCGCACCATTCCTGGATTCATTCGCAAGACTTGGACTGATGAGATGTTTCTCCACCAGCACCCGTTTGTCAAGTTCGTCAATATCGATCAGATCCAACGTATGAAAATCCCCAAAGGCATGAACGTCATCGTATTGAAGTACTTCGCTCAGCTTATTCAGCACCTCTTCCGATTGCTCATTGGAAGCCAGCATCGGAAACGGAACATGCTGAAGGTTGCGTGCAATCCGGACACGGCTGCTAATGACAATTTCGGAATCAGCCGCATCACTGCGCATCCAGTCGCTGAGCGCCTTCTCTGTAAAGCGCAGATTAGGCATTACGCATCCCTCCTACTCATGACAAACTTTACTCCTGAGCTATTCCTTTTTCAAGTCCTCTGATCTGGTCACGGATCTGGGCCGCCTCTTCAAATTCCTCTTGTGCGATGCTCTCTTGTAGCTCACGCTTCAGATCAGCAATTTGCCGTTTCACCTTGATGCGACCACCAGCTCGTGCAGGCACTTTGCCTACATGGGACGTATTACCATGAACCCGCTTGAACAAAGGATCCAGACGACTGTCAAAATATTTATAACATGAACTGCAGCCGAACCGGCCTATCTTACTAAATTGTGCGTACGTCATACCACACTCTTCACATTGAAGAGCTTTTGCAGGTGGTGTTCCTGCCGATCCACTTTTGCCGGCTGGATCAAAATCAAGCAATCCGGACAACAAGTTGTGAATGGAAAACCCACCTGCTGTTCCAGGGATCATTTCCCCTTTTTCACGGGCACATGACTCACAAATATGGAATTCCGTCTTCTCTCCATTTACGATCTTCGTAAAATGAAGTGTCGCCGGACGTTTATTGCATTCTTGGCACAGCATATTGATGTACCTCCTTTGACCCCGATAGTTTTCATTTACCGAGCAAAGATATTAACATCGCCTTCAACATTCTGGCACGAATTTGATCCCGGTAAGGAAGTTTGACCAATATAACCTCTCTAGATACAGCAGCTCGCATCAACCCGGCTTCCCGCTTGCTCAAGAAGCGCGCTTCTTCCAATTGATAGATCAGACCTTCGGCAGCTGTCTGCCCGATCTCTTCACCAATACTATGGTGCAAATGATTATGCAGAGCTGATTGGGCCGGTAATTCAATGCGCTGTATGCGAACATAACCACCACCGCCGCGTTTACTCTCTACCAGGTATCCCTTCTCGAGTGTAAAACGTGTGCTGATGACATAATTGATCTGGGAAGGTACACATGAGAATTGATCTGCCAGATCATTACGCTGAATTTCAACCATTCCTTCGGGACTTTCATGCAAAATACTCTTCAGATATCGTTCGATAATATCAGAGATATTACGCATCCAATCATCCTCCACTGTCTGAAACGTTAAGTCAATAAGGACCCACACGCCCCCACAGAGTACACCTTCTCTACCCATTTAACCAATCAGGGAAACATCGAATCTTGCTTCCACAGGTGTTAACAGGAGAGCGAAGGAAGCACGAAGGTCCTTTAATATTCCCTTGATCCTCCGATGAAATGAATCCCGTATATTGGCGATCATGCATCAGATTGTAGAAAGAAAGCTACTTAAGTATTAAACCTTTAGTTGACTTTGACTTTCTTTGACTTTATAACCATTATAGCATATTTTGTGGTTTTGCCAAGTGGGGTCACTATTCATTTTTTACGATTTTACACGAAATATTCCCCGGACACAAAAAAACCTCCCCAAAATTGCTGGAGAAGTCCATTTGTCTTTCAATCACGCCGTATTTCTATATAAGCTAATCAAGTTAAATGGAGCAGTGGGCATAGCCATCAGAAAAAATCGAGCAAATAGGTTTCCCGCTCAGGAATCGCTTTTTCCAAAGCCTTGATTGCTGTGTTCGGTCCGTGAATTCTTCCGATTCGTGCCATTTCCGTTGGTCTGCGATATCCCATGAGCACCGCGGTAAGGGATTGAATATCCACCTTAATGATCTGATCATCAGTAATTGGCTCCGATGTTTTCCATATGGACGCCGTTCCGTTCATTGCCACGTTTAATTGCCATACCCCTTCATTCCATGGAGCGTGGGGCATCTTCTACCTGAAGTACAATCTGCACCGGTGAGTCCTGGCTTGCAAATGGATACTGGGATATAAACTGCTCTACACTAACGATACGCGCCATAAAATAAGGTACAATCTCCTGCTGAATCCGTGGGTTATCCAATTGGAAGGCAAGCGTGTCACTGGCAGGCGCCTGCAACGTAACTTCCTGGATCATGGAATCATGGTTAGCAATGAAGGTCCACAGCCCTTGCCTAGCCTCTTCATTCAGATAGATGATCTCTTTAATGGTAAACTTATTTTCCTTAACCTCATATAAAAGATAACCTTGTGCTGCATCAGCTTCATCGTAATATACAGCCTTCTGGCTGGTCCCATTAACAAGAACTGAATTCTCCCACCTTGCATCATCCCGAACCAGAGTTCCGTTATAACGCTCAGCATACGCACTGTATACTTCCTTTAATATGCTGAGGCCCGGATCCCCACGCCGAATTGTTCCAGGTGTCGCTTTTTTCAGAGGCAAATGAGCTGTAGGTACTTTATAACGTTTAAATTCAACATACGTCTCCCATCCATACTTCCGATAGAAGCCAAAAGAGAATGGATGCAAGAAAGATATACTCTGTTTGTTACGATTCATTTCTTCCAACGCATGCTTCAGCAGACCAGCTACCCAGCCTTTGCGTCTATACTCTGGCCAGGTGGCTACACCCGCAATACCGCCCATCTCGAACGATCTGCCATGAATATAGGTTTGAAAAGGAATGATGTGAAGTTTAGCTCCTAGCTGCCCGTCCTCATATACACCCCATATATCCTGTGACGAAAATTGACTCCGCCGTTTTTCTTTCTGTTCTTCACTCATTACTACTTGAAAAGCATATTCGGAGAGTGCCATCGCCGGTTCAAAATCATCTACCGTCAATTTCTGAATTTCCATGTTGTCCTACACCCCATTCGCTAGAGTTATTATCAATCCAAATCATGGCCTGATATCTGATATATGTACCCCTTAGAGTGTGTCAGAGGATTCTTACAAAGTCAAATAAGAGATGCTTTCGCATCCCCTAAAATAAACAAATAAAAACCACCACCGAATAACATCGGCAGTGGTTCTTCGCTTGGCGGCGTCCTACTCTCCCAGGACCCTGCGGTCCAAGTACCATCGGCGCTAGAGGGCTTAACGGTCGTGTTCGGGATGGGTACGTGTGGAACCCCTCCGCCATCGCCACCAAACGCATAGCTTAGCTTACATTTCAGAGATCGTTCTCTGAAAACTAGATTCGAAACGAAACATGCGAATTATCACTTGCTATTGGATAAGCCCTCGACCGATTAGTACTGGTCAGCTCCATGCATTGCTGCACTTCCACCCCCAGCCTATCTACCTCGTCGTCTTCAAGGGGTCTTACATACTGGGAAATCTCATCTTGAGGGGGGCTTCACGCTTAGATGCTTTCAGCGTTTATCCCGTCCGTACATAGCTACCCAGCGGTGCTCCTGGCGGAACAACTGGTACACCAGCGGTACGTCCATCCCGGTCCTCTCGTACTAAGGACAGCTCCTCTCAAATTTCCTACGCCCACGACAGATAGGGACCGAACTGTCTCACGACGTTCTGAACCCAGCTCGCGTACCGCTTTAATGGGCGAACAGCCCAACCCTTGGGACCTACTTCAGCCCCAGGATGCGATGAGCCGACATCGAGGTGCCAAACCTCCCCGTCGATGTGGACTCTTGGGGGAGATAAGCCTGTTATCCCCAGGGTAGCTTTTATCCGTTGAGCGATGGCCCTTCCATGCGGTACCACCGGATCACTAAGCCCGACTTTCGTCCCTGCTCGACTTGTAGGTCTCGCAGTCAAGCTCCCTTATGCCTTTGCACTCTTCGAATGATTTCCAACCATTCTGAGGGAACCTTTGGGCGCCTCCGTTACTCTTTAGGAGGCGACCGCCCCAGTCAAACTGCCCACCTGACACTGTCCCCGCACCGGATTACGGTACCAGGTTAGAACCTAGATACGATCAGGGTGGTATCCCAACGTTGCCTCCACGCAAGCTGGCGCTCACGTTTCAAAGGCTCCCACCTATCCTGTACAGATCGTACCCAAATTCAATATCAAGCTGCAGTAAAGCTCCATGGGGTCTTTCCGTCTTGTCGCGGGTAACCTGCATCTTCACAGGTATTAAAATTTCACCGGATCTCTCGTTGAGACAGCGCCCAAGTCGTTACGCCATTCGTGCGGGTCAGAATTTACCTGACAAGGAATTTCGCTACCTTAGGACCGTTATAGTTACGGCCGCCGTTTACTGGGGCTTCGGTTCACAGCTTCGGGACTAGTCCCTAACCACTCCCCTTAACCTTCCAGCACCGGGCAGGCGTCAGCCCGTATACTTCGCCTTACGGCTTCGCACAGACCTGTGTTTTTGCTAAACAGTCGCTTGGGCCTTTTCACTGCGGCCCCCTCGTGCTATTCACACTACCGGGGCACCCCTTCTCCCGAAGTTACGGGGTCATTTTGCCGAGTTCCTTAACGAGAGTTCTTCCGCGCGCCTTAGAATACTCTTCTCGCCTACCTGTGTCGGTTTGCGGTACGGGCACCTTCACCTGGCTAGAGGCTTTTCTTGGCAGTGTGAGATCATGACCTTCGCTACTATAATTTTCGCTCCCCATCACAGCTCAGCCTTACAATGTGCGGATTTGCCTACACATCAGCCTCACTGCTTAGACGGACATCCATCAGTCCGCGTCACTACCCTACTGCGTCCCCCCATTGCTCATAACGGCTTACGGTGGTACAGGAATTTCGACCTGTTGTCCTTCGACTACGCCTTTCGGCCTCGCCTTAGGTCCCGACTTACCCTGAGCGGACGATCCTTCCTCAGGAACCCTTAGGCTTTCGGCGGATCAGATTCTCACTGATCTTTTCGTTACTCATACCGGCATTCTCACTTGTATAATGTCCAGCGCTCCTTACGGTACACCTTCAACCCTTATACAACGCTCCCCTACCCCTGATGCAAAGCATCAAGCCATAGCTTCGGTGGTGTGTTTAGCCCCGTTACATTTTCGGCGCAGAGTCACTCGACCAGTGAGCTATTACGCACTCTTTCAATGGTGGCTGCTTCTAAGCCAACATCCTGGTTGTCTGTGCAACTCCACATCCTTTCCCACTTAACACACACTTGGGGACCTTAGCTGATGGTCTGGGCTGTTTCCCTTTCGACAATGGATCTTAGCACTCACTGTCTGACTCCCGGAAGTAAGTCTATGGCATTCGGAGTTTGACTGAGCTTGGTAACCCTTGCGGGCCCCGCACCCAATCAGTGCTCTACCTCCACGACTCTGTTTTCCGAGGCTAGCCCTAAAGCTATTTCGGGGAGAACCAGCTATCTCCGAGTTCGATTGGAATTTCTCCGCTACCCCCACCTCATCCCCGCATTTTTCAACATGCGTGGGTTCGGGCCTCCAGTGCGTGTTACCGCACCTTCACCCTGGACAGGGGTAGATCACCCGGTTTCGGGTCTACGTCCACGTACTAAGTCGCCCTATTCAGACTCGCTTTCGCTGCGGCTCCGGCTCTTCACCTTAACCTTGCACGGGAACGTAACTCGCCGGTTCATTCTACAAAAGGCACGCCATCACCCCTAAAACGGGCTCTGACTTTTTGTAAGCACACGGTTTCAGGTTCTATTTCACTCCCCTTCCGGGGTGCTTTTCACCTTTCCCTCACGGTACTGCTTCACTATCGGTCGCTAGGAAGTATTTAGCCTTGGCAGATGGTCCTGCCGGATTCATACGGGGTTTCACGTGCCCCGCACTACTCGGGATCCGTCTCGGAGGGAACAGACTTTCAACTACAGGGCTTTTACCTTCTTTGGCGGGCCTTTCCAGACCTCTTCGCTTAACCGGTTCCTTTGTAACTCCATGTGAGACGTCCCACAACCCCAAAGAGCAAGCTCCTTGGTTTGGGCTTCTCCGCGTTCGCTCGCCGCTACTGACGGAATCACTATTGTTTTCTCTTCCTCAGGGTACTTAGATGTTTCAGTTCCCCTGGTATGCCTCACACTAACCTATGTATTCAGTTAGGTGTAACTGGAAATTACCCCAGCTGGGTTTCCCCATTCGGACACCCCCGGATCAAAGCTTGCTTACAGCTCCCCGAGGCAGTTTCGTTGTTCGCCACGTCCTTCATCGGCTCCTAGCGCCTAGGCATCCTCCGTGTGCTCTTAGTAGCTTAACCATTTTGTTCCGGTTTCGGTCGCTCGCTTCCCTTGGTTTGGACTACGTCCAAATCCAAAAGTCGCTCTCACCCGATACCATCACAAAAGCAATTTAACTACCTTTATACACTTGACTTGTTTGCACAAGTTCAGCTTAAAGGAATGTTCTAATTCGCGTTTGTTTCGTTTCGATATCTAGTTTTCAAAGAACAAGCCAAATAGATGAAATTGTTTGGTGGAGCCAAGCGGGATCGAACCGCTGACCTCCTGCTTGCAAGGCAGGCGCTCTCCCAGCTGAGCTATGGCCCCTCAAATTCCATCAAAACTGAACAAATGGATAAGTAACTGTGTTGCTGTTGTAGGTTCTAAGAACCTACTTATTTGAATGTTTCCGTTGCAGGAAACGATTCTCCATAGAAAGGAGGTGATCCAGCCGCACCTTCCGATACGGCTACCTTGTTACGACTTCACCCCAATCATCTATCCCACCTTCGGCGGCTGGCTCCTTGCGGTTACCCCACCGACTTCGGGTGTTATAAACTCTCGTGGTGTGACGGGCGGTGTGTACAAGACCCGGGAACGTATTCACCGCGGCATGCTGATCCGCGATTACTAGCAATTCCGACTTCATGCAGGCGAGTTGCAGCCTGCAATCCGAACTGAGACCGGCTTTGTTGGGATTGGCTCCATCTCGCGATTTCGCAGCCCGTTGTACCGGCCATTGTAGTACGTGTGTAGCCCAGGTCATAAGGGGCATGATGATTTGACGTCATCCCCACCTTCCTCCGGTTTGTCACCGGCAGTCTATCTAGAGTGCCCACCCGAAGTGCTGGCAACTAAATATAAGGGTTGCGCTCGTTGCGGGACTTAACCCAACATCTCACGACACGAGCTGACGACAACCATGCACCACCTGTCTCCTCTGTCCCGAAGGAAAGGTACATCTCTGTACCGGTCAGAGGGATGTCAAGACCTGGTAAGGTTCTTCGCGTTGCTTCGAATTAAACCACATACTCCACTGCTTGTGCGGGTCCCCGTCAATTCCTTTGAGTTTCAGTCTTGCGACCGTACTCCCCAGGCGGAGTGCTTAATGTGTTAACTTCGGCACCAAGGGTATCGAAACCCCTAACACCTAGCACTCATCGTTTACGGCGTGGACTACCAGGGTATCTAATCCTGTTTGCTCCCCACGCTTTCGCGCCTCAGCGTCAGTTACAGCCCAGAGAGTCGCCTTCGCCACTGGTGTTCCTCCACATATCTACGCATTTCACCGCTACACGTGGAATTCCACTCTCCTCTTCTGCACTCAAGTCACCCAGTTTCCAGTGCGATCCGGGGTTGAGCCCCGGGATTAAACACCAGACTTAAATGACCGCCTGCGCGCGCTTTACGCCCAATAATTCCGGACAACGCTTGCCCCCTACGTATTACCGCGGCTGCTGGCACGTAGTTAGCCGGGGCTTTCTTCTCAGGTACCGTCACCTTGAGAGCAGTTACTCTCCCAAGCGTTCTTCCCTGGCAACAGAGCTTTACGATCCGAAAACCTTCATCACTCACGCGGCATTGCTCCGTCAGGCTTTCGCCCATTGCGGAAGATTCCCTACTGCTGCCTCCCGTAGGAGTCTGGGCCGTGTCTCAGTCCCAGTGTGGCCGATCACCCTCTCAGGTCGGCTACGCATCGTCGCCTTGGTGAGCCGTTACCTCACCAACTAGCTAATGCGCCGCAGGCCCATCCCCAAGTGACAGATTGCTCCGTCTTTCCAGTTTCCTTCAGGCGAAGAAAACAACTATTCGGTATTAGCTACCGTTTCCGGTAGTTGTCCCAAACTTGAGGGCAGGTTGCCTACGTGTTACTCACCCGTCCGCCGCTAACCATCAGAGAAGCAAGCTTCTCTTCAAGTCCGCTCGACTTGCATGTATTAGGCATGCCGCCAGCGTTCGTCCTGAGCCAGGATCAAACTCTCCAATAAAGTATTGAAAAGAGCGATAAGCTCATTTTGAATCTGACGATTCATTGTGAATCAAAAGTTACTATCCATTTGTTCAGTTTTCAAGGAACTTGTATGTCCGTTTATGTTGATGTTTGTCAACCGGACAGGAATCTTATCATATCATGTTAACTAACTTACTGTCAACACTTTGTTTTCGTCATCTTTCAAATGATTATGACAATCATTCGTTTGAAGCGACAAGAAACAATATATCACGTAGTGATTTATTTAGCAAGCATTTTTAATCGACCTTTTGATATCATCATATCTTCATCTACGCTGTCTTGTTTCCAACCTGTATTCGACAGATTAGCACATTCTCTGAACCCAAGATGGGATAACAATCCCTGCCCTTCTAATGGTTTGAAGAAAGTGATCCAAAAACTCTATAATAAGGTATATAGATATAGGGATAAGGTTAAGCAGTCAAGTGTACTACTTTCATAAGTAGCCTATGAACAATCGTATAACCATCTCGCATTGCACCTTTACACAGATCACGTACTCCATTCACAGCTAGCTATTACATATCAAAGTTCTGAATAAACTCATTACTAACCTATATGGGGTGATCGCACTTGAAGCAATGGTTAAAGAACAGACGCAAAGGTTACGGCAAAAAGTTGGTTTCCATCCATGCTTGGAATGCCTGGATTGTTGTGATCCTTGCTATTTCAGGTCTTATGCTGGTAGGCGGCTTTTGGCGCGAGATACTCGGAATTGGACGTGTCTGGTTAAAATGGCTACATATCATCGTTGGGCTAGCTATGCTGGCACCCGTAGTATATTACTTGATTTTGGCCGGAAAGCACTGGAAACAGCTTCGAAATAGACCTTGGCAAAGGGTAAACACTATCTTTGTTCTTGCTCTGCTGGTAGGCTGGCTACTCTCGGGTATTGTATTATGGCAGTTTAAGCTAGCTGGACCTCGATGGTCGAATGCTGCACTTTTGATCCATGACCTGCTGACTTGGGTGGGCTTACCTTATATTATCTATCACTCCATCACTCGGACCAAATGGTTAAAGGATCCTGCACGTCGTGCAGTTAAAACCACTACAACTTCAACACGAACTCAAAATACAGCTGATCCATCTGATTCAATATCGGATGAAAAAGAAACTCCGGCTGCTATATCTTCTTCCCAGTTTGATCGCAGTTCCGAGAGAGATCTCCTCAAATCAGAGGAGCGACCTCAACCTTTGTATACACGACGAGCTTTCATCCGTTCTGCTGTGGGGGTTGGTCTCGCCCTGACTCTTGGTCCTACTTTTATATCCTGGGTAGGACGAAATCTCAAGATCGATAACAGTATTGATAGCATGCTGGAGAACGATCCTAACCGTATGGTTCCTCTGCCACAACCGCTGTCTGCCTCTTCACCTCCCATTGGAGGCGGGGCTGAAGGTCATTTCCGCGTATATACGGTTACGCCCATACCGTCCTTCTCCAATGCTAACTGGTCTTTCCGAATCGATGGACTGGTTGAACGGGCACAGGTTTGGAATTGGGAACAATTCGTGAAGCTGGCGCGTACCGTACAGGTTAGTGATTTCCACTGTGTAACGGGCTGGTCTGTATATAAAAATACCTGGGAAGGCATTTCTCTTGCACAGCTTTTGAAACAAGCCGGGGTTAAACCGGAAGCTCACAGTGTGAAATTTTATTCCGGTGATGGTGTGTATACGGATGCCATTACGATGGATCAAGCGCAAATGGATGATATTATGGTCGCTGTCATGCATGATGGCAAACCTATCCCTGCTGATCTTGGCGGTCCGGTACGGCTCGTTATTCCTCAGATGTATGCCTATAAATCGGTAAAATGGTTGAATCGCATTGAACTCATCGACAGCGAACATATCGGTTACTGGGAAGAACGAGGATATGATAAGGATGCATGGCTTACAGGCGCATCTCAGCGCATTCCTAACAATTTAAGTGGATCATGATCATTTAAGATAAGATTGGTGAGCGTTCATTCGTTGTAAAAGTAATTCAATAAATAGCAAAAGCCCCCGATCACATATTCGTGTCTTCGGGGGCTTTTTTTATATGAACTCTTTTGTTCATTTATCCTCTAACCCTGTGGGTTCAAAAGACGCACAAGTTCGTCCTCATCCTCAATCGTTGGAATGCCGAGATCATGAGCTTTGGTTAGTTTACTACCTGCCTTCTCTCCGGCAATAACCAAATCTGTCTTTTTCGACACACTGCCAGTCACCTTCGCTCCGAGCGCTTCCAGTCTTTGTGTTGCCTCTTCCCGCGTCAATTGATGCAGCGTTCCGGTCAAGACAACCGTTTTACCACTGAAGAAGGAATCTTCCACAACAGCAACGGCTGGTGCCTCAGGTGCCTGAGCTTTCACTCCCAAGTTGAGCATTTTCTCAATTGCAGCCTGTGTAAACGGATCTGCAAAAAAGTTTACGATGCTCTCTGCCACAATACCACCGACGTCGGGTAGTTCAACCAGTTCTTCCACGGTTGCATTCATAATGGCGTGCAGATCTCGATAATGATCAGCGAGCATGCGCGTGGTGGACTTACCTGTGTTCGGAATACCCAGTGAGTATAAGAAGGAAGCCAAGTCTCTATCTTTACTAAGCTCAAGCGCAGCGATAAGGTTGTTCGCTTTCTTTTCCCCAAACCGCTCCAGCTTCACCAAATCATCAAACTGTAACGTATACAGGTCGGCAGGCTCACGTACGTTCAATTCATCATACAACTGAATCGCTGTTTTCTCACTGAACGTCTCGATGTCCATGGCATCACGAGAAGCAAAATGGGAAATACGTGCCACCGTTTGTGGTTTACACGCAAGTCTATTGTTACAGAACAGATGCGCTCCGCGTTGCTCCAGTGGGAATCCACATGCTGGACACTGCTCAGGGAAGACGATCTCCTCGCCATCACTCTCCTCCGTCACTTTGCCCAGAATCTCAGGAATGACGTCGTTGGAGCGACGGATAAAGACCCGTGTACCCAGAGCAAACTTCAGATTTTTGCGCTCAATATCGCCGACATTGTTCAGAGTACAGTTCTGTACCGTTACCCCGGCAAGTTCAACCGGTTCTACGCGTGCCAGCGGAGTTACTTTGCCAGTACGGCCCACATTCCATACCACAGCGTTAAGAACCGTTGTGGTCTCTTCAGCCTCGAATTTATATGCCACCGCCCAGCGAGGGAACTTATCGGTATAACCCAACACTTCGCGGGTGCGCATGTCCGTAATTTTGATAACAGCTCCATCGATCAGATAGTCTAGCTGCCCTCGGTTCTCCTGAATCGCGGCCAGTTGTTCCATCACATCATCAAACTCATGGAAATAAGTAATCGATGGATTAACTTTGAAGCGGTTCTCACGCAGGAAATCCATCATTTGCTGATGATTGGCAAACTGAATGTCATCCGAATAACCTACATTATAAAAATAAGCATTCAACCGACGCTCAGCCGTCGCCTTCGGATTCAGGTTGCGGAGCGCTCCTGCTGCTGCATTACGCGCATTCTTGAGTGGCTCTGCCGCTGTCTCATTGTATCGGTCCAAGACAGACAGATTCATGATGCCTTCACCCTGTACTTCAATCGTACCGCTTGTGTAAGGAATTTTGAGCGGAACGGATCGGATCGTTCTTACCTGTGCCAAAATACCTTCACCTACGGTACCGTTCCCTCGTGTAGAGGCTTGCACCAACTCACCGTTGGTGTATGTCAGGTTCAGCGTCAATCCGTCAAACTTCAACTCAATGACATAACCTGGTTCCGGTAAAGGCGTATCGGGATTTTTACTGTTATAGTCATTAATCAGTTTTAGTACACGGGTATTCCAGCTCCGCAGCTGCTCAATATTCTGTGCTTTGTCCAGACTCCATAAGGAGGATAAGTGGCGATGCGGGGTAAACCCCTTGAGCAGTTCGCCACCCACACGCTGTGTTGGAGAATCAGGCAGAACCATGCCGCTTTCCTGTTCCAGCGTAACCAGTTCATCGTACAGAAGATCATACTCCTTATCGCTGATTTGTGGCTGATCCATCGTGTAGTACTGATAATTATGCTGGTTCAGCTCGGTAACGAGTTGCTCCATCCGGTGCATCGGGTCCATACAGGGCCATCCCTCCGTTAATTTGATCATATATGTAGAACGAACACCCTATTGCAAATTGAACTCGGAGAACAGAATAACTTTCCATCGTTGGTATCACTACATAATTTCAATGAATGAATATCCACACTAACACTCCGATAACAGAATAACTTTCCGATCGCTGTTATCCCCAGATTTCTTTTAATTTATTTTAAAAGGTAGAAATCCGGGGATAAAGGCGAACGCTTTGCTTCTTCAAGTTATTTCTGTTCTCTCCGTTACCGTGCCGATATTACATTGAAATTATATAGATTTCTAGTCATATCAATCAAGGTTAGAAATCCCGTGACAAAAACGAGGAAGATGCTTAAGAAGCGGTTTTCCTTAGGAAAGTTATTTCTTTTCTCTCCGTTATCGTGCAAAAGGAAGTTTCGTTCTTATTCCACTTTCGTAATAGGGGCAAAACCGGCAAGCAGACGTTTCACGCCAACCGGAGCCGGGAAGGCAATCTGCAGTTCGGTATCATTACCTGTACCTTTGACCGCAACAATGGTGCCTGTCCCCCATTTGCCATGCTGCACTTTATCTCCTGCCTTGAATCCTGCTTCACCATTAGAAGCCACCGGCTTGGAAGCAGATGATGGCGTAGAGTATGTTGGGCGGGAGGTACTCGTGGTCACACGAGAAGTTGGCGTGGATGAGGTAGCAGATGAACCACTCTTGCTTTGGTGATCAAACAGCTTGGTGCCACCACCGAAGTTACTTCCTCCACTGGAACCTAATCCACGTCCACCATATGAACCGCCTCCGCTACTGCCACGACGGTAACGATCACGAGCCATCGAGGTGTCTTCCTTCAGCTCATCCGGAATTTCGTCCAGGAAGCGGGAAGGTGGATTCGCTGTGGTACGTCCAAATAAGGTACGCATCTGGGCACACGACAGGAAAAGTTGCTCTTCTGCACGAGTGATCCCTACATAAGCAAGTCGGCGTTCTTCTTCCAACTCTTCATTGTCCATAAAAGCACGGCTATGCGGGAAGACCCCTTCCTCCATACCCACGATAAAGACAACCGGGAACTCCAGACCTTTGGCGCTGTGCATGGTCATCAGGGTAACAGCGTCGCTCTGATCCTCTTCATCATCGTTCATGCTGTCGATGTCAGCAATCAATGCAAGATCGGTGAGGAACGACACGAGCGTTTTGTCTTCATTATTTTTCTCAAATTCCATCGTTACCGACAGGAACTCTTCAATATTCTCCAGCCGTGCACGAGATTCGAGCGTGTTTTCATTTTGCATCTCAAGACGGTATTGGCTCATCTCAAGAATCTTCTCGGTCAGTTCAGTTACAGATAGATACTCTACCATCTGATGCAATGCAGCGATCATGTCATAGAACTCCACCAGCGCATTCCGCGTACGACCAGCAAAACCAAGATCATCCACAACCTGAAGTACTCGGAAAATGGAAATACCACGCTCTCCTGCCGCAGCCGCCAGCTTCGCTACTGTTGTATCACCGATGCTACGTTTCGGTACATTAATGATCCGAGTGAGACTGATATCATCGTCCGGGTTAGATAACAGGCGCAGATACGCCAGAATGTCCTTGATCTCTTTACGATCATAGAACTTGATGCCGCCGACAATCTGATACGGAATATCAGACTTGATCAGAATTTCCTCTATAACCCGGGACTGTGCGTTGGTACGGTACAAAATGGCATGGTTCTGATAGGATTTGCCGTTCTTCACATTTTTACTAATCTCGGAGGTAACAAAATACCCCTCATCATGTTCGGAATCTGCACGGTACACCTTGATCTTCGAACCACCCTCTTTGTCCGTCCACAGTTTCTTCGGTTTACGCCCTGTATTCAGGCCGATCACTTCATTCGCTGCATTCAGGATATTGGAAGTTGAACGATAGTTCTGCTCCAGCAAAATCGTACTTGCTTCAGGGTAATCTTTCTCGAAGTTCAGAATATTGCTGATATCCGCCCCACGCCAGCGATAGATTGATTGGTCACTATCCCCTACAACGCAGATGTGGTGATGACTGTCAGCGAGCATACGGCACAGCATATACTGTGCACGGTTCGTATCCTGATACTCGTCCACGTGAATGTACTGGAATTTCTTTTGATAAAAGTCGAGGACTTCCGGCACTTCCTTGAACAGTTGAATGGTCTGCATAATGAGATCGTCGAAATCAAGTGAGTTGTTGGCTCTTAACCGTTTCTGGTACATCTTATATATCTTCGCTACAATACCCTCGAAATAATCTCCTGCCTGCTTCTCATATTGCTCCGGACTGATCAGTTCATTCTTCGCCGTGCTCATCATCGATTGAACTGCTTTGGGCTCGAATTTCTTGGTATCAATATTCTGATCTTTCATACAGCTACGAATAACAGATAGTTGGTCGGAGGAGTCCAAAATGCTGAAGTTGGAGGTAAAGCCAATACGTTCAATATCACGGCGCAAAATACGCACGCACATGGAGTGGAACGTGGATACCCAGATGTCGCGGCCTTGGGAGCCACCAACTAGTTGGGATACACGGTCTTGCATCTCACGGGCGGCTTTGTTCGTAAATGTAATCGCTAAAATGCCCCACGGGGGCGCCTTCCGTGTTGCAATGAGGTAGGCAATCCGGTGTGTCAGCACCCGGGTCTTGCCCGAGCCCGCTCCGGCCATAATCAGCAGCGGGCCATCCGTCGCCTCGACGGCTTGCCGTTGAGGGGTGTTAAGTCGTGCAACGGCATCATGTATATTTACAGGTTGCATGCATGCATGCTCCTTTCGTTGGTTGGTCGGTATAACTGAGCTATCGGTTACACTTGGACTTCGATTGCAGCAGCATCTTCCGATCGTCGTTATCCCCAGATTTTTTGATTCCCTTTATCAAAGGGAAAATCCGGTGATAAATACGAACACTGCGTTTCTTCAGATTGCTTCTGCACTCTCCGTTTCTGTGTAAACATAGTCCGTGTATACGAATTTCTTAGTAAAAAAAGAACAATATCGGGTAATAGAAATATGCTTAGGATTTAGCTTTCTTACAGAAAGCTTTTAACGAGCATTTCGTTTCTCCAGCTCACTTCTTTCCTCTTCGTTCTCGTGTAAACGACATTACGCTCATATAACTTCTTTAATTAGTAAGGGCAAAGTTCTATTTTAACAGATCATAAGGGGAAAATGGGGGAATGGTAAACTAAACCGATTAAATGGTTCCTTTTACAGCCAACACTGTCTCAAGTGCCTTATTCAAATCGCTGTACACAATGTTACCTACCACGATGGTGTCTGCCACCTGGGCAGCTTGCGTGGCTTTCTCCGGATCATCAATTCCGCCGCCGTAGATGAGGTGTGCCCGCTCCAATTTTCTGTGTGTCTCACCAACAAGCTCCATATCTCCGAACGTTCCGCTGTACTCCATATATACAATGGGAAGATTGAGCAAACGCTCCGCAGCCTGGGCATATGCCACCGCAGCTCCTATCGTCAGATCCGTATCTGCACCAGTCAACCGCGCTACCGTAGAGTTTGCATTAAGCACAATATAACCCTCGGCAATCAGCAGATCCCAAGGGATAAGATAACCGTAACGCTCTATGGCTTGCTGGTGGTGCCCAATCATCCATTTGCTGTCCGTTGCATTCAGGACCATAGGGATCAGATATCCATCAAAGCCGGGAACAACAGCCTCCAAGTCAGATACTTCAAGCACACAGGGCAACTCATAACGACGCACACGGGACATCAGGTCTACCGTGTTATCATAAGTAATTCCCGAAGAGCCACCGACGATAATTGCATCGGTCCCCGACATGCAGACCAAATCGAGTTCTTCGTCCGTAATCTCCCGGTCCGGGTCAAGCTTAAATACATGTCTCCACTGCTTAATCATGTCTATCAACGAACATTCCTCCAGAGGTTCTTCTGCATCCTAGAAAGCTTGTAAACTAAGTCTAAGTCAGCAGACAGTGAGTGTCAATGTTCGTATAAAAAGGGGAACAGAAAAACATGAATTTTACGGTTTCCAGGCAAAACGTGTATTCATCTCATCCAACTCCTGCTCCGTTAGCACGTCCGAGTACACTCCGTACACGCCCCATTTCTCATAGTTAGCCACCTGTTCAGTGTCATTGATGGTATGCACGTAGGTGACTGAGCCTGCACTATTCAGCTTGGCGACGAAATTCTGGTTTACTTTATATTCCGGCATAGTCACGGCATCAATATCATTTTTTTGCACAAAATCAACAACCTGATCTTCTGTATCCTGTGTGGCATATAACGTATAGATAATGGAAGGGAATGCATAGACTTCTTTCACCGTTTCAAGCATGGGTTCGTTATAGATCTGTACAACCACCCGATCCAGCACGGATGGATCATGTTCTTTGGCGGCATCCACGAGGGATCTTAACACCTGCTGAATATCCTCATCCTTCTGTTCCTTGGTGTCGGTTACGATATACATATCCGGGTACTCAGCCAGTACATCTATAATGCCATCGGCATCCATGGGTTGATACATGCCCAAGATTGGCGTATCCATGAATTCATCATGTGTCAACGCCCCGGCCTGTTTATCCTCCGGAAGCTCTTCGTCTTGTCCTAGCATTTTGCTCATATTAGCGGTCCATTCATGTCTGGCTACGGCTTTGCGATCCGAAGTCAACATAAAGTCGATCTCAAATACACGTGTGCCTTTCTCGTAATTGGCAATCATCGCTTCATAGGCATTGGTATATGGTTGATCACGAATGCTCCCCATCGCATGGGCGATTAATCTATAAGCGGTAAATCCGTCCCGTTGTTCCTCACTCTCGCTTTCATAGGCGAAAAAGAGTGTGCCCACGGTGACGATCAGTAGTATTAACACGGCGGCAATGCGTTTCATATAGCATTCACATCCTCATTACCTTTTTGATAGCTAACTACCCGAATTGAGGAGGTGCAAAACAAAATAGCCGCCCGGAGGCGGCTGTTAAATGGTGGGATGAAATTGTAAATCAATACCGTCAAGTAATCCTAATATGCATTCTTGAGACCATTTCGAATGGTTTCCCATATGATTTTGATATCGAATAATAAAGACCAGTTTTCAATATAAAAGATATCTTGTTCAATTCGATCCTCAATCGAGGTATCTCCTCGTAATCCCTTGCTCTGTGCCAATCCTGTTATTCCCGGCCGAACGTGGTGTTTGATCATATATTTCGGTATTTCGTCTCGGAATTGATTCACATAGTAAGGACGTTCTGGCCTAGGGCCAACTACACTCATATGACCAAGCAAAACGTTAAAAAATTGAGGTAACTCATCTAGACTTGTGCGTCTTATAAAAGTGCCAAAAGCCGTTCGTCGCGGATCATTCTTGGTAGACCACCCTGTGTCCATTGTGCCCTCAGGAATGACTTTCATCGAGCGGAATTTGAACATCATGAAGTTGCGTCGGTTAAGTCCTACTCGCTCTTGTTTGAAGATGACGGGCCCAGAAGAAGTAAGTCGTACTCCTACCGCGACAACGAGCATTACCGGAGAAGTTAAGATGATCGCAGTAAGAGAGAAAAGAATATCGAAAGTTCTCTTCATCAATCGGTTCACCGCAATATCCAGTGGAATGTCGCGAACGTTAATCATGGGCATACCCGCAAAGTTATCGAAATGCGGCCGTGCTGGCAAGTAATCAAAGAAATCAGGAATGATTAGTGTCCGAACTCCTGCCTTCTCACACACATTGATAATATGCGAATACTTGTCGTGAGCATCCAGAGGTAATGCCAGAATGACTTCATCAACAAGATGCGTAGACAAGAACTCTTCCAGTTCGTCGATTCGTCCAAGGATAGGTTTGTATCTTTTCTGTTCACTCTCATCCCAGTGACGATAATCATCCATAAATCCAGTCACTTCATATCCAAGTTCAGGATAATTTCTAAGGTTGTCATAGAAACGCTTGCCCAGTGATCCAGCACCAAGGATGAGCACAAACTGACGGTTGAAGCCTTTTTTGCGCAAGCGTTTCAGTTGCACTTTCACTATATAACGATAAAACAGTGTGAAAGATACATTGCCAATCATATACATGGCGAGATATGCACGTGAGATATTTACTTCCTTGAAAAAAAACATCAGGCTCAGCAGCATGAAGAAGGCTATGCCATGAGATTGGAGGATTCTCCAAAGTTCGTCTACAAATCGTTTTTTTCGCTTGGCTATATAAAGAGAGGACATCAGTCCTGTAATGATAGCAAGAGCTGCGTAAACCAAGCTCCACATCATATATTTCTCTATAGGTAGTGGATTTTGGTTCGTTAACAGGTCACTCTCAAATTTCAGCCACCAAGCCAGCAAAAATGAAAGCTGAATCACGCCAAAATCAGCCGCAATATACAATTGGGTTAGAAATCGTTGATTACGCCGAATCATGGGTTCACCTCGGAAGATGCTTCATTCTCCGCTCTCAGGCGGGTTTCAGTCCGCACTTGACGGGAAGGAATAGACAACTTGCTGCGTAATAAAGATAACGTAAACTTGAGTGAAATCCCCATCCACACAGCTGTATTCGTGAGTAGATTGTAATTCTTCGCGTAGTGTTTGCGGTGGAACACCCACATCGCTCTATGAAACTCATACGTTATTTTCAAAGGTTTGCGACGGGCACTGCCGCCCTTGTAGTGCACAATATATGTACGTGGATAATAAAAAAATGCCCCATCCCGCTTCTTTGATGCGATAACACCAGTCAATATCTTCTCCATACATAAAGAATGTTTCATCCAACCCGCCAACCTGCTCAATCGTCTCACGCCGCACTAGCATGAATGCACCGACAAGACAGTCCACTGGATATTCATCATCCGGGCTCAAATGTCCCAGTTGATATTGATTAAACTTCGGCCGATCAGGGAAAAGACGAGAAATACCGAATGCATAATAAAATGAAGCCGATGGTGTAGGAAATCCACGCTTACAAGCCTTATCCAAGGAGCCATCAGGCAGGATGACTTTACAGCCTGAAGCCCCCATCTCGGGGTAGCGGTCCATGAATCCGACCATAATTTGCAGCGTATCCGGCTGAATAACGGTGTCAGAATTGAGTAACAGGATATAGCGTCCTTTCGCTACTCTCATGCCTTGGTTGTTGGCAACGGCGAAGCCTGTGTTGTCTTCGTTAGCTATAAGATTCACTTGAGGATACGCCTCTCGGATCGCTTGCACAGAATCATCCTGCGAGGCATTGTCCACAACGATAATCTCGTGACTGTATGAGGTATTGGAGGCATAGATAGAGTCCAGACAGTCCAGCGTCAGCTGTCGGGTGTTGTAGTTGACGATGATGATGCTAGTGTCGACCATTTGAGATGCCTCTGTTAATTGTAAACCGACCGAATGGGCGGATTCTGATACTTGGGTCATTTGTAAAACTCCTGACTTGTGGTGCTTTATATAAAAACTAGATCATGTTCTCATACGAAATACATGGTAAAAGCAAGCTTCAAGAAACTATTTATTCTTAAGATAGACGATATCTATCCAACGAGAGTATATCATATTTCGGGGGAGGTAGCAGTTGAAAGGTTTTATAGATATTTTCTATACCATGAAAAATCTCCCGCTCATACATTAATGGGCGGGAGATTAGAGTGCTTAATTTTGTACTTCGGGTATTTTTCCCAAAAAATCGCGCAGTCCTTCACGCCAAGGCCTAAGATCATTAAAACCATTGGTACGAATTGATAGATGATCCAATACCGAGTTTTGTGGGCGCGGGGCAGGACGAGGAAATTGATCTGTAGCACAAGGATCAACCTCAGCTTGAATATGGAAACCAGGTAATAATTGAGCCTCTTCAAAGATCGCTCGAGTGAATTCATACCAAGTACATGCCCCACTGTTGGAAGCGTGGTAGACGCCGTATTTTTCAGTACTCATTAAATCATGCAAGAAGCAGGCCAAATCAACCGTATACGTGGGTGATCCCTTCTGGTCGTGTACAACTTGAAGCTTTGGCTTCTCCTGACCAAGTTTCAACATAGTTTTTACAAAATTATTACCATAAACGCCATACACCCACGAAGTGCGGACAATAAACCATCGGGAAGATAAAGATTGCACCAACAACTCTCCCGCACGCTTGGACTTACCGTAGACGCTCTGGGGGTTCGTGTTATCATATTCTTGGTAAGGGATATCGGAGGTACCGTCGAATACATAATCCGTACTAATATAAATGAGCTTTGCTCCAATACACTCAGCAGCTACCGCAATATTTCGGGTTCCTGTGGCGTTGACTAGGTAAGCTCCATCCACATCCGTCTCAGCGGCATCCACCGCGGTATAAGCCGCACAATGAATGGCCACCTCTGGACGATAAGTTGATATAACATCGTTGCATTGAAGCTGATCTGTAATGTCCAATTGTTCACGATCACAAGCCATGACGTCATGCCCCTCTTTCTCCAAAAGAAGCACCATATCCCGTCCCAATTGTCCGTTAGCTCCAGTCACAAGCACCTTCATCCCTTGGTGTCTCCCAAACGAGAACCGTATTGCTTCGCATAGTAATCCTGATACGCACCAGATTGAATACGCGTCCACCATTCCTTGTTATCTAGATACCACTGGATGGTTTCTTTAATTCCTGTCTCAAAGATATATTTGGGCTTCCAGCCGAGTTCAGTCATCGTTTTGGTCGGGTCAATACCATATCTACGATCATGTCCAAGACGGTCCTGTACGTATTGGATCAGAGATTCGGGTTTACCGAGCTGCTCCAGGATCGTTTCGACAATGTGTACATTGGTTCTCTCGTTATTGCCACCAATATTGTAGACCTCACCATTGCGTCCCTTGTGGATGACCAGATCAATCGCACTGCAATGATCCTCTACATATAGCCAATCTCGAATGTTCAGCCCGTCTCCATATATAGGCAGAGCTTCATCATTCAACGCACGCGAGATCATGAGTGGAATGAGTTTTTCCGGGAACTGGAAAGGTCCGTAATTGTTAGAACAGCGTGTAATATTCACAGGAAGACCAAAGGTTTCGTGATAAGCGCGTACCAATAAATCTCCTCCAGCCTTGGAGGCAGAGTACGGGCTATTCGGCTGAAGTGGCGTCTCTTCCGTAAACAATCCCGTAGGCCCGAGAGAGCCGTACACCTCATCTGTTGAAACTTGAACAAACTTAGTAATATTGTGCTTTTTGGCAGCATCCAGTAATACCTGAGTACCGTTGACGTTCGTTCTTACAAACACATCCGGTTCCAGAATACTGCGATCCACATGAGACTCAGCTGCAAAGTTAACAACCACATCCACGCCCTGACCGATCAGGCGGTCCATCTCCTTGGCGTCAGTGATATCTGCTTTAACAAAGGTATGTCGCTTGTTGGCTTCAAGTGACTTTAAGTTCTCCAGATTTCCAGCATATGTGAGTGCATCCACGTTGATAATCTCATAGTCGGGATACTGCTCAAGCATATACATGACAAAGTTACTTCCGATAAATCCGGCACCGCCGGTAACAAGCAGTTTCATATGGTTGAAACCTCCTAATTACTTCACTATCTAAAAATTCATCTCTGCGTCCTTAAACAGAGGATGCTGTTTGTCTTTCTCTGATAAAATTGGATTAAATGTAGGCCAGTCTATACCCAGTGTTGGATCATCCCATAATATTCCACGATCATTTTCAGGGGAATAGTATTCGTCCACTTTATAAAATACTTGGGTATTCGGTACCAACGTACAAAAACCATGAGCAAACCCTTTGGGAACCAGCAATTGTCGGTGGTTATATTCGCTAAGAATGAATGCCTCCCATTGGCCGTATGTCGGAGATCCTGTACGTATATCCAAGATAACATCGTAGATCGCTCCAGCAATAACACGAACCAGCTTGGTTTGGGCTTTTGGATTGATTTGATAATGCAGGCCACGAAGCACACCTGGCTGTGTAGAAAGAGACTGATTATCTTGAATAAAATGATGGCTTAGTCCCTTCTGCCTCATGATTTGTTCATTATAACTCTCCATAAAGAAACCACGATTGTCTCCATGAACGACTGGTTCAAGCAACATTGCGCCTTGCAACTTGGAGGAAGTCACTTTCATCATTGAACTCCCCTTTTATTATAATTTTAACTTTCCAAACTCTTCTCCGAACACAATCTTTTGGGAAAGCTCATTAGCTCGTGCAAGAGAGGCATGCGTACCGGCATCGGTCCACCAACCTTGCAAGATATCAAAGCTTAGCTCTCCTTTTTGAATATATGCGTTGTTTACATCGGTTATTTCAAGCTCCCCACGTCCAGAGGGTTTCAGTGTCTTGATGATGTCGAAGACCTGGCTATCAAACATGTATATTCCAGTAACTGCATAGTTGCTTTTAGGCAACTGCGGTTTTTCTTCAATGGATACTATGCGTGTTCCTTCAATTTCAGGTACTCCAAAACGTTGCGGATCCGAAACCTCTTGAATCAAAATTTTGGCTCCAGTTCCCTGTACCCTAAAATTATCTACATAAGTAACGATATCATCCGAAAACACATTATCTCCTAATATGACGGTCATTTGATCATTTCCTACAAAATGCTTAGCGAGATCCAGAGCTTGAGCGATACCTCCAGCCTCATCTTGAACTTTGTATGTGAAAGTGACCCCCATATCGTTACCACTACCAAGCAGATTGACAACATCCCCCATATGGTCTTTACCTGTAACAATCAGAATATCCACAATACCGGCTTGTTTTAGTTTATATACGGAATGAAAAATCATAGGATACTTCCCCACAGGAAGAAGGTGTTTATTAGTAACTTTGGTCAAGGGATACAAGCGTGAGCCTGTCCCACCTGCTAGAATTATTCCTTTCATGAACAGAGCCTCCATTTACTTACTTTTTATAATCATTTTAGACAAAATAAAAGTGATCGGAACTGTGATTATCATGGCAACCAATGGCACGATTTGAACATTAAATTGAGCGTACTCAACTAAAACATAGAGCATTAGCATGTTGACTATATATTGTACCAAATAAACAATTGGGAATTTAAGAAATTTTCGAAATGATATTTTCTCTTTAAAAACAAATACCGAATTTAGATAATAGGATAGAAAAATACCTGTAATATAAGATACGGAGTAAGATAGGGAATAATTGTAGAACAGCAGCAAAAATAAATACATCAGATATGTAGCCAGCGTATTTATTCCTCCACTGATCAAAAATTTCAAGAATTCCTTATTCAAATGTTTGGTCAATAACATAAGAAGGCCGTTCCCTGCTTTCATCTAATATCCTCCAAAGATATTCCCCAATTGTTCCTAACATAACCATAATAACACCTAACAAAAATGTGATTAGTGCAATGATCGTAGTCCATCCCTGCAACTCAATAATTCCAAATACCGTACTTACCACTACAAAAATCCCATATATAATACTAAGTACAGCGGTGAAAAATCCAATTAAAGACATAAAACGGATTGGTGCATAAGAAAAACTAACAAATGAATCGACAAATAACTTGATTTTTTTTGAAAGTGTCCATCTTGACTTCCCAAGTTTACGTTCTTGTCTGACATAAGGAATTTGAACTTGGTCATGTCCAAGCCAAAAAATCAAACTCATTATATTCGTGTTTTTTTCCCGAATTTGAAGTATTTCCTGAACCACTTGCTGATCTATTAGTAAAAAATCGAATCCACCTTTGGGATACCCCTTCAGTGCAAGCTTCTCTAACAAGAAATAGTAGGTATTAGAGAATAACTTCTGGGAGAAGGATTCTTCACGGTCCGCTCTGGTTCCGAGTACAATCTTTTTACCTAATTTCCAATGGTCCAGCATCTCCCTGAACATTTCAGGTGGATCCTGTAAGTCAGCAGCAATGATCCCAACACAATCACCAGTTGCATACTCCAATCCGGCTTGAATTGCAGCCATGGAGCCAAAGTTCCGGCTAAGTTTGACTACCTTGATTCGTGAATCTCGATCCTTAGCTTCAAGAAGTAAATCTAAAGATTTATCTTTGGACCCATCGTCAACAAACACGAACTCAAATTCACACTCTGGCATAAGACTTTGCAGTTTTTGCAACCGTGGAACGGTATGCGGTATATTTAATTCGTTGTAGTAGATGGGCACCACAATAGAGAATTTAATTCGTTCTGTACTCATTTACGACCTCCACAACTCTCACAACCTCTTCCATATCCATGACTGGACTTATGGGCAGGCTAACCACTTCAGCATGAATTTGCTCGGAAACAGGATATACAAGATCACTCCACTCTTTGTAAGCTTCTTGCTTATGGGGTGGAATCGGATAATGAATCATCGTCTGTACGCCATTTCTGTTCATGTGCTCCATGAAATGATCCCGTTCTTTCACCCTAACAACAAATAAATGCCACACATGAGATTCTGTAGCATGCTGTACAGTAGGCAAGATCACTTCAGAATTAATAATATGGTCAGAGTAATACGCAGCAATCTCTCTTCTTCTCTCATTGTCCTGTTCAAGCCATTTTAGTTTTTCACTTAAAATCGGTGCCTGAAGTTCGTCTAATCTGCTATTGTACCCCTTGTATAAATTCTCGTATTTCTTATGAGAGCCATAATTACGAAGAGCCATTAATCGATTGTACAAACCTTCATCATTTGTAGTGATAGCCCCACCGTCTCCTAAGGCACCCAGATTTTTTCCTGGATAAAAACTGAATGCAGCCGCATCTCCCAAATTCCCCACACGTTTGCCGTCATACAATGCACCATGGGCTTGGGCACAGTCTTCTATTACTCTTAAATTATGTCGATTGGCAATCTCATTAATAGGGTTCATATCACAGGATTGTCCATATAAATGTACGACTAATATTGCTTTTGTTTTGGGAGTGATATGTGCTTCAATTTTGGCAGGATCCAGATTAAAAGTTAGCAAATCAGGCTCCACTAATACAGGAATAGCACCATTAGCAGAAATTGATAATATCGAAGCGATATAAGTATTGGAGGGCACGAGCACTTCATCACCTGGGCCGATATCGTAGCCATGAATAATAAGTTCAAGCGCATCCAACCCATTAGCAACACCTACGCAATATTGAGTACCACAATATTCAGCAAATTCATTTTCGAAAGATTTTACGTTACTACCTAAGATGTACCAACCTGAATGAAGAACTTTATGTACTCCGTCCAACAGGGCCTTCTCATGGCGTAAATTTATTTTCTTGAGATCCAAAAATGGAATCAATCTAGCTCACCTAATTTCCATGAAGTATTAATTCTCTACAATGAAGCCACGTTCAAGAGAATATTTTTTATGGCATTCTGGACATTCCAACAATTTGTTTAATTTCTCTCCACAGTTACAGATATAGCTCTTAAACACCGCTGGATTCCCATACCATAGCGTATTGTTAGGGATATCCTTGGTAACAACAGAACCAGCACCAACCATAGCATATTTACCAATAGTGTTCCCAGCTATTATAGTTGAGTTTGCTCCTATAGATGCCCATTCTTCTAGAGTGGTTTTCAGAAATTCAGACGGGTATTGCTTAGACCGAGGTCTAAGATCGTTAGTAAAGGTAACATTAGGCCCTATAAAAACATTATCTTTAATTCTAATCCCGTCCCAGATGTACACTCCTGATTTTACAGTGACATTATTACCAATAACGACATCATTCTCAATAAAAGTGTGGTCGTTAATATTACAATTTTGTCCAATCACTGCTCCAGATAAGATATGCACAAACGCCCAAACTCTGGTATCCCTACCAATATTTTCGGTTTCGACAATAGCATGAGTGTGTATGAAGTATTGATTCATCAGCCATATACCTCTATAAATTTATTATAGTCCCGAATGTAATCTTCGGCATCATATAGATGAGAAGCCAGCACAAGAAGAACACAATCTGGCGAAAAATCATACATTTCATGCCAATCATTTGGTTCTAGTATTAGAGCCTTTGTAGGAGTATCGAGTAAAATGTCCTCTTTTCTTTTTGTATTATCTAGATATACCTTGCAATTTCCTGAAACGCATATAAGTGCCTGTCTTGTCTTGTAATGTGCATGGAAACCACGACGAACCCCTTCCTTCGTACCATAAATATAAAATACGCGTAAAATCTCAAATGGAATCGTAAGCTTTTCTTCAATAACTGTAAGCAAACCTCGCTCGTCACCTAATTGATTGATATCAATTACTGTCGATTTGTTCATGTATACATCTCCCTAAAGTAATTCTTTTACGTTGGTTTTTATAAAATAAATAAGAGCCATAGATGATCAATAAAAACCAAGAGACAAATGAAACCCATACTGCGATTATTGTTCCAATCGGCTTGAATTCGAAAACAATATGGTTTAATCCTGGTTCAACCTTTACTGCCATCACTCCTCCAGTAAACTCTTTTATGTCTACCTTAACATCATTTACAAATGCTCTCCATCCATTAAAATAGGTTTGCTGCAATACCACATAACCCTCTTCATTCATTACAATGTCACTAGAAAACTTGTTAGGGGCATAATTAATCTTTTGAGGTACAGTCATTTGAACAAGATTATCATTGTTTGTAGCTAAAACATTACCTGTTTCGATGACCCAATCCTTTTCTAAAGCAAAAACCACTGGATCGCTCTCTAAAGGAATTTCATTAGATTCAGTAGCTTCATTAAATTTCTTTAATTCAAAGCTACCTACATACCCTGAAGTCTGAAATTGTTCTCTGTATATTGTGGAATTTGTGCTTGGCTCAACAAAATAATTATCTAAATCTTTCGATCCTGATTCATTGTATAAATTAGTTATTTCTTTTTGAAATGAATCGGGACGATCGACAGTTCCTATTGTGAAATTTTGATTTCTAAGGACTCCCATAAAGCTAAAAACAATTATTAGAGAACTCAAATAGACTATGAAGTACTTTTTAGGTACACCCCAAAAAAATTTCAATGAACTTATTAGTATAAAAGAAATCCCTAATTCTAAAACTATATATCTCGGAATATCAATTGTATTGACCTTAAATATGTACATTAGTATTACAAATACTAATGTGGTTCCAAGGGTGACCGAGAAAAATGATAATACGTTTTTTCGCCAAAAATCATAAAGCTCTTTGTTTTCCTTTGAAAGAGAATGAATATTCAAGATGCTCAATAAAATTATATAATAAAAATAAAAATATCTTAAGCCAGCAGGAAATTTAAATGCATCCATACTCGGAACAAAATCATAAAATATTTTATAAACAAACCCATACTTGCCCATAACCAATAGAATAGAAAAAAGAATAATTGATAAAAGGAAAAATTCATATTTTTTGGTGGGTTTCTTGAATATAGCAATCAGAATAATTGGTAAGGCAATATAAATATTAGACATTGAAAGGCTAATATCATATCTTGAAGCATGTATTATTTGAGCAAAAACAGGAGATATAAAACTAAACCAGTACCAAGGATTTAAAGAGGCACCCGAAGCTAACTCCCATGATAATTTTTCTCGAGTTATCTGGCCGAATATTTCTAAAGTTGTAAATAAACTCGCACTTCCTGTCAAGCAAGTAACAGCAAATACAATTAACGCACTTTTAAAATGTTCGACGAATGTTTTATATTTATCCTCGTTTGAATAAGCCTGCTTTAAAAACAAAATATATTCAACTAGAATATATATAACACTGACAAATAAGAATGGAGGGTAGTTATTCAATAAAAACATCCCAAGGGTTATCCCCATCAGTACAGACCACTTTACTCTTTCCCTGCCTTGACTTCGATACCATTTTCTAAAAGCAAAATGTAATAGAGGGAAGAGTACCATCGGTACTATAAAGGTTAAATGTTGTGCATTACTTATAAATTGACCGCAAGTTGCATATGCAATTCCACCAATCATGGAAAGCCAAGGACTTTTCACCATATTATATAATGAAATATACATAAAAATTCCAGCAAGTATTATTAGAATTAAATATTGTATTTGCATTAAGTATTGCGTGTAACCAATAAATCCTAAAATTATCGTGAGGGGAAACCATACAGATACTCCAATTAAATGTGATAACGGTACTCCCCTATAAACAAATGGTTCCCATAAGGGGAGCTCACCCGCTTTTAAAGCATCAGATTCAGCAACATACAAGGGAAAGGCAGCATCGTAAACATCCCATTTCAGCCATAATTGACCTGAAATAATTGAATAATAGATGAGTATTAGAGTAATTATCATAAATAAGATAGAAAACTGAATTTTATACCTATCTATAAATATAAATTTCCTGTTCATTTAACACCCCAAATAAATTATTTATTTTAAAGTTATGTCAGTTATCACTATCCCCAACTCTCTGGTATCTTTGTTTAACCCCATTTCTTCAGGTACAAATGATTTATTAACCTCAATTTTTATTCTCACTTTTGAATTAATAGGGATATGATTATTAAGCTGGATAGTAAATTCACCTTCATTTAATTTTTGTACAGGAAATTTATAATCGTTTACTTGAATAGAAAGTTCAATGTTTTCTAGTACATCTGGAACCTTACCTGCAATGGTTAAGCGCCCCTCTTCACCACTTTGGAAATTTCCTATAGCTTCTTTTGAAATCCAACGATAATTATTCTCTTTAGGGTACCAACCTTTTAGTAGTGAAGCCTCGGAAAATGAATCTTTCATTCCTGATAATGAATGAATATCCTTTCGATCAATTTCCAATAAATAGAAGTCGCTTGAGTCAACACGTTTTGTTTTACCTGTATTTTCCAGTTCAGTGATAACACTCTCTACTTGATCGAATCCCTCTATATGCGTTTTTGGTACGATAATGAATTTAACATTTGCCCACAAAAGATACTTTTTGAAATTTTCGAATGAACTAAATAGATTTGAATTACCATATCTCGAATTCATATGCGGAACATCTTCGTACCTACAAGATAGCTGATTAAGTATTTGTTCTTGTCCATCATAATGTAAGAAACCAATACAGTTATTATCTTCCCCACGTAATTCAAGTTCTTTTTCTATCTCCAACAATCCCTCGTTTTGAAAGAACTGAAGTTTACTGTCGTATGTCTCAAAATTAGTTTTCAAGAGGTTTGCAGAAAATTTAGATGTCCCCCAGCTCCAAGAAAAATGAGAAACCATCATCACATATGATTGTACAGGAATAAACAAAATTAGACAGAACACTATTACTTTCTTAAGCTTTATATCAAAGCTTGAAATTAGGCCAATAAAAGATATCCCAGCAAACAATATCACTGGTATATAATAATTGCCGTCGCCACCTTGGGGGAAGCTCATAATATTGTAAACTGCCGATATACTTATAGGTAAGAAAGCTATTAATAAAAAACAACTACTTCTTGTTATTAGTTTTCTAAATGCTATGACAAGTACAATACTAAATATCCAAAAGAACAAATACATGTTACTCGGCCATACCATAACATAGTGATTATATCCTGCTGGATCAAAAAGAATTTTAAACCAATGATAAAGAATATTTTTTTGATCACTAAGAATAAAATCTTGAGAACTATCTGTGAATGGATATTCCCCTTTGAAACCTATTTTTTCCCAAAAACTTTTCAGTATAGGATAGAAGGGGTACCCTGTCAATTTATAAGTTCTAAATGTTATCCCTAAAAATACAAATACAGAACCTAACAACAATAGAATTGATCGCTTTGTATACTCGAATTTTTCAAAAAAACTTCGCTCTGGATCTGCTCTAAGATTAATAATGTACGCTAAACCATATCCGAGAAATAATAACGGAACATACATTAAACTAGTGATTTTCCCACCGCACGCTAACAGAGCAGCGCACATTGAAATCAAAAAACTCCATGTAGTCCTTTCTTTATTCCACAGCCAAAGGCTATAAGCTGCACCCAAAATAAATAAGGAAGAAAAAATATCAGTCTTTGCAGTTGATGCCATGTTAGCAATAGCTGGGGTACTCCCCAATATCACCGTAGCTAGAACACTATAACTATTATTATTCGTAATATCTTTTGTAAATTTGAATATAACTAATAATATAAAGGCAAACAAAAGAATGTTAACAGATAATATAAAACTATAATCCCCTAAACCTGAGAGAGGCAGTGCAAATAATTCAAATAGCTTTGGATAATAGTGAACTACCATGGTGAGACCAAGGTTATCAAAGAAAGAATGATCTCCTATAAGAACTTCTTGCGGTCTTAATCCGTACCAAAGAGAATCATAATCTAAGGCTCTATTAGTTTTAGCAAACTGCGTCATAAGAAGAATGATTACAAATGTAAATCCCATTGCATTAAGACGATTGAAAGATAGACCTTTATTATAAACATAAACAAACATAGGAGTAGTCCGTTTGAATAAACTTAAGACTGCTAAGAATAAAGTAAGTAATATTAAATCATTAATTCTACCTACCCCTATCCCTGAAAGTATAATAGCCAGCACGCTCCAACATACAAACCCTACCAAAAATGCAACAAAATATAGTTTTAAGGAATATGCGCTGTAGCGCACCTTAGCAAAGGTTAATATAAATAAACCCAATGAAATAATTATTTCGAAATATAGGGTTGCTAGAGCCGCAGGTAATAATACCTGATGGAATTGCAAATAGATAACAATAGCTAAAAGTGGTGCATATTTCAGGTAAGGTTTTTCACTAGATAGCACAATAAAAAAATAAATTATTAAAAAAAAGAAAATAAGTTCTATCCCGCCCTGTACAGTTTCTGGCTGAACAGCATGCCATTGATAAACATCAATAAGAATATTTTTTATAGAGGCAATATTAAATATCAAACTCGTTAATACCAAAAGAAAAGATAGCCAAAAGATTTTTGATTTAAAGGTTTTGGAACTCACTTTTACACCCTTTTTCTATTCATTTATTTTTTCCTGACCACATCATCTTCTCCAATATACTCCCCTACTTGAACCTCAATTAAATGTAAATCTATCTTCCCTGGGTTCTCGACCGTATGCTCATCGCCCATATGAATGAAGGTTGATTCATTTCTACGAAGTAGAGACTGTTCTCCATTCACTGTAATTAAAGCCGTCCCGCTTACAACGATCCAATGTTCATTACGGTGGAAATGTTTTTGCACACTAAGCTTTTCCCCTGGCTTCACTACCACTTTTTTTATCTTATAATTCGTTGAAATATCTAACTCCGTATGATTTCCCCACGGTCTGTAAGCAGTAACATGGTTATCACAAAGATTAGATTTTCTTCGTTTCAATTCATTAACAATTTCTTTTACTTTTTGAGAAGAGCCATGTCTGGATATCATTAATGCATCAGGCGTATCTACAATCATGAGATCTTCCACATCGATGGTTGCAATCGTCCTGTCATTTGACAGGATAAGATTACGCGAAGAATTAACACTAATATAATGATCAGCCAGAGAATTACCTGCCTCATCTTTGGGCAGTTGTTCATATAAAGCTTCGAAGCTGCCAAGATCGGACCATCCAATGTCGGACGAGACGACTTTTACGTTGGTACTGTATTCCATAACCGCATAATCGACACTGTTAGAAGGTATGGCCTCCATCTCTTCTTTGAGTATACGAATGGTGTCGTAATGGACTCTTGCATTGTTAAAAGCCAAGAGCGTTCTATCATAAATCTCATTGGCTGAGGCCTCTAATTCCTTGAGGAATACCCCTGCTTTAAATAGAAACATTCCGCTATTCCAATAGAAGTTTCCTGATTTCAAATACCTTTCAGCAGTTAATACATCCGGTTTTTCTTTAAAAGAAACTACATCCTGACCATCCGCTTCTATGTAACCGTAACCTGTTTCAGGATAATTCGGGTTGATCCCAAAGGTTACCATGTATCCTTCAAGAGCCAGTCCTTTGGCTGTTTCCAGACAACGATTATATTCTTGCTGATTTTGAACAACATGATCAGATGGTGTAATCAATACCAATTCATCTTCCTCTGCAGCAAAACAAGCCAAAGCTATAGCCGGCGCGGTATTCCGGCCGACTGGCTCCAGGATAAATTTATCTGCTTTTATCTCTAACTCATTAAGATGATCTAATGCCAAGAAATACTGTTCTTCGTTAGATACAATATATGTTTGATCACAGAGGGAGGCATTTCTCTCCACGGTCATTTGAAATAAAGAGCGGTCTCCTATCATTTTATTAAATTGTTTAGGATACAAAGTTCGAGATAGCGGCCATAACCGGGTACCATTCCCTCCGCATAACACAACATTTATCATATTCGTATCTCCTAGTCTTTAAAATCGAGAGCAAGGATCTTACTAGCAGCCTCTCGCGTGAAATATTTTTCTATATATTGGACTGATGCTTGGAAATGCGCATTCCACATCGTTTCGTCTTGATACAATTGAATGACGGAATGAGCAAACTGCTGTGCATCATTGGCTATTGTCATTACTATCTCAGACTCTTCCAATCCTTCTGAACCGATTGATGTTGTAATAACAGGTACTTGATAATAAATCGCTTCGACTACTTTTCCTTTAACGCCCGCTCCATAACGTAGAGGCACAATGACAAGCTTGGACTGATTATAATATCTCTCTAGTTCTTCATCGGATACAAACCCAGTAACGATTACATCCTCTGCGGATCTTGCTTTTAAATCATCAGGAGGATTCGAACCCACAATATAAAGCTTCACATTTGGAATGTCCCTCTTGATGGTATCGAAGATCTCATCCAAAAACCATACGATTCCATCATAGTTCGGAGCATGGTTAAAACCACCAACAAATAGCAAATCTTTTCTAGCATCAAAGCCCTCAATCTTTTTAGCGTAATTATAAGAATGTTCATACGGAAATAACGGAATATTTCTTACTGGTTTATTCGGGAACTCATTTTGAAGCAGTGATTGTTCATATGAACCTACTACATGAATAACATCAGCATCATTAAATAGGGAAAACTCTGTTTTCTTCCACTCTTCTGAGGATTTTATAAGATTTATATTTCCCGTTAATTCATAATTTCTCATTTCTCTAAGAAAATGAAGATCGTGGCCGAAATAGATGATTTTCGCTGAAGTGAATTTCTTAAACGTTTCCATGTATTTTATAGAAATATGTGGACGATTAAGATAAACATAATCAATATAGGCTCCATTATTTTTAATCCATTTGTTTATATTTTTCGCATAATAGTCTCCGTATAAGACTTCTATTCCAAGTTCTTGTAAGTTCGAGGTGTAAGGCTCATGTTTAAAGAAATTATCGCCTATGAAAATCACATGGAAACCCATCGAAACAAATAACTGTAAATAGAAATACGTCGCTCTACTACCTGCATCTTTGTCATAATGCGGCACATAGTGATCCACGACTACAATGGTTTTTCTATTCCTACTTCGATCCTTGGCCCAAAAAATATGTTCAGCATTAGGAAATTGATCTCTGAGTAATTCTTCCTTCCATTTATCCATGAACTTCTCTTTATTAGTAACTTGATAACTTTTAATGCCGTTACTCGTATCTGTTCCATGCGAAATACCCTCAAAATGCACGATAACAGACTTAGGTTGCAATAACACTTTATAGCCTAGGCGCCTAACCTCAAATGCCAAATCTGTATCCTCAAAATAAGCTGGTACATATCTTTCATCGAATCCTCCGAGCTCCTGCCATATCGTGTGTCTAATCAAAATAGCAGCTCCGGAAATATAGTCCGCTTCTTTCACATAGTTGTATTCTGGTTTCTCAGGATCATCCAAACGGCCGTAATTCCAACCGCTTGCATCATTCCAAATAATTCCGCCAGCTTCCTGTAATCTCCCATCTGGATACACAAGTTTAGACCCTACCATACCAATCGAAGGTTCGGGCTCAATAAGTTCTACCAGAGAACTCAGCCAATTTGCTTGGACGTTAGTATCATTATTTAGAAAAAACACATATTTTCCACGAGCTGACTTGGCAGCATTATTACAGTTAAGCAGGAACCCTCTATTTACCCCATCTCTAACTATAGTAATATTTTTCACTATTTTCTCAATATCAATTGTCTCATCAGTGGACATGTCATCTGCTATAATCACTTCGTATGTTAGATCCGGTGTGTTTTCCAGTATAGAAGCGAGGCAAGAATACGTATACTTCCATTGATTGTAAACAGGTATAATAATAGATACCAAAGGTTTCTCAAAATGGTGGAACTCTAACTCGTCGTAGTTTGTTACAGTATATAGCTGCAGTTCCGTTTGTTGGTTATTGTCATCATGACGATCAACATAGGAGTCAATTCTACTCATAAGTTGGGAAGGTTTTTCAGAATTCAAATAATATTTTATTTTTTTAAAATTTGTTTTATTTAACTTTGAAAGCATTAATCTTGGGTTCTTCAAAGTTTTTGAAGCAAGTTTTAAAAATACCTTTCTTTTTGAATTTTGTGGCACCACCCTGTCTCTCGTAGAGTAATATTTACTTAAAATACGCCAGCCATGAGAGGAATAAACATTCTCTAATTTCCGTTCACTTTCGAGTAGTTGGTTGATGTGGCCATCCTTATTTTTTATTTCTTGTTTAAAATCCATTATTTCCTTTTCTTTTGCTACAAGTTGAACCTCAGATTCTTCCCTTTGTTTGGTAAGCTCGTCTATTGTTTTGTCTTTTGAGGAGATTTCTGAGTGTAGCGAAGAAACTTCTTGATAAACTTCCTTCTGAATTTGATCCAGTTTTACATGCAATAGCTGTAGTTCTTCATCTTTTTTATTAATCTCGAATTGAACAGAAAGGACATCTTCTAGAGTGCTTGTGTCTTTTAGTACTCTTTGAGCATTTTGATATTCTCTACCTTCTCCAAAGACATAGCGTTGGAACCCTTCTTCCATCTGCTCAAACATCTGAATATAATCCAAATTTATTCCAAAAAAGAGAAGAAACTCTTCCTTTTTTGCAATGTGACTCAGATAGTCTGCGTACTTAGCATAAAATTCATTAATACTTCTATACAGAATAAAATCTACAGGTACCAACATTTCGAATACCCATTCATAATCTATTACAGTAAATTGTCCTTTATCAAGAGTTACATTTTCAAAAGTTAAGTCCAAGTTGGATATCCTTTGACACATCACATTAGAAAACGGAGGTTCGAGTCCAAACACTTCTTTAAACGTTGTTCCGGATTCAAAACTTTCATTATAAACAAGCGGTTGTTGAAGCACCATCAACTTGTATTGGTTCAAATAAGAAAATATCTTGTTTTTGTTACCATCTATTATTTCCTTAAACAATAAGGAATCAAGACTAGGAGAATTAATATACTCAAAGGTAATAACATTTTCTCCCAAATGTGATTCTGCTATTTTTATATCATTCATTATTAATCTTAACTTGATATAATTATCGTGAATACTGCTTATATGGGAATAAGCCTCTTTGGTCAGAGCTTTTTTTTGTGCGAATATCCCCCCCACCTTATCAATATACACAATAGTAGATGTCTGGTATTGGGGCAGCCGTTCCCTATTGAATTTAGAATATATAACTTTCATGAAACAATCCCCTCATTCTTTCGAAAATATCAGAAACGAGTTAGAGAAAAAAGGAAACATCTCATTCTGAATTATATTATCAAAGGTAATTTTTTCGTTAAATAAAAGTAACCTATCACGGTCGAAGTTCGGTGTAATTTTAAGATCACCTGGCTTTGGTAAATAGCTGTCAGAGAACACTTGAGATGGCAACTTATAATCCGGCATTGGGTAATAAAAATCATTATTAAAAAATCCAGCCTTTTTCAATAACTCTTCAATCTCTTTTTTACTGAACGTCCTAACTTCATCATTTCCCACATAATGTTCAATACCATCAAACCATTGCCCGGTATGATCCTCAGCAGCTCCAGCCCAATACTTCAGTCCATATTTATTTTCAATCGCAATAATAAGAGTCCCATTAGGACTAAGCATTGATTTTGCCTTTTTCAAAAAATCAAAATATGGGGAGGACCCCTCCCCATATTTTCCAGAATACTCTAGCACTCCGATGAGTGTAATATAATCAAATTTCCTATCAAAAGGTATATCTTCAAAATTACCAACAATTACTTCTATATTTTCACGTTCCTCATATCTGTTCGCAAGAATCTCTGCTCTTTTTTTTGAAAGTTCAATAGCAGTGACTTTATTTACCTTTTCACTTAAAAGTCCAGTAATTGCTCCACATCCCGCTCCGATTTCCAGTAAAGATGCTTTTTCATTAAATGGATACCATTCAAGAAGGTTGGATCTAATTGGAGACAGATGGTATAGAATAGGCCAACTGGAATTTTCTTTAAGAACATTATGAAAGGACTTATGATTTTTAGTTATATGAAGCAGTTTATCTTCTACTTCTCCATCACTATAAAGATCTTTCCCATTATAGTAATCTAGGTTGAGTTTCAACGTTAACTCTCCTTTCTATAATCGGTCTAGTTGTATTTTAGTATTTAAGTCCGCTATTCCAACGATAGATTTCAATAAAACAACTCTAAAAAAAATAACATCATATAATCGGTGATAAACTACCAGTTCATCATTTTCATATCCCGTACAACCGAACGATAATGTATAAGTACCACCTTGTAAATTCAGTTGATGCGAGAAAGAAACCACTACCTCATCACCCGAATTATAATCACCTGTAAATTCTCCATTATACCACGTGTTTGTTCCAGCAATCTCCATACCTTTAATGTCCTTGATAACGAAGGCAAAAATAGGATTCGATACACTAGAGTTAAAACGAACTCTAATTCTAAATGTTGTAATTTCATCACTTTGAAAAGAGTTATTCAATGTATTTAACTGATCAAACATTCCAAAATCAATAATTTCAGCTTTCTTATCACCATAGTCTAAAAAATCAGGATGAACATCCATTTCAATTTTCCAGTTCGTACTTATCTCTTTTCTTTCTGCATTCATTTGAACTTCAGGTTGAGAAGAAGTGGTAGTTGAAGTGAAGTTTTTGGTAAGGATCCTTTTGTAAATATCAACCATTTCCTTAGGAGAACCTTGATCTATAAGCTGGCCCTCATCAAGTAAGATCGCGGTGTTACAGTAACGAATTACGCTATCTAGTGAATGAGATACAAATAAAATGGTTTTCCCTTTTTCCTTAAACTCGTCAAATTTCCTGTAACATTTAGCCTGGAAGTGAATATCTCCTACAGATAGGGCTTCATCAACAATTAATATATCTGGGTCAACATTAATGGCAACAGCGAAAGCCAGTCGAGCAAACATTCCACTAGAGTAGGACTTGACAGGCTGCTTAATAAACTCGCCTATATCCGCAAAATTTAAAATATCCTCTATTTTCTCATCTACTTGCTCTTTGGAATAGCCCATTATGGTTCCATTTAAATATATATTCTCTAAGCCGGTATATTCAGGATTAAAACCTGCTCCCAGTTCTAACAACGCTGATATTTTCCCATTAACTGTAACTTTCCCGCTAGAAGGTGTAAGGACTCCTGTTATAATCTTAAGCAGTGTCGATTTACCAGAACCGTTCTTACCTATAATAGCAAGTGCATCTCCCTTTTTGAGTTCAAATGACACTTGATTCAACGCATTGAAATCTCGATGATAATCTTTTTTAAAAGGATTCAAGCCCTCTTTTAAACGATCAATAGGATTCTCATATATTTTATATGTCTTAGTTAGGCCCTCAACTTTAATAGCAACATCTGAATTCATGCTTTTATTTTCTCCCTTATCAAAGTACGTCTGCAAAATGCGGACGAAGTTTTTTAAACATGGTTCTTCCCACTACTAATATAACTATAGTACATAACCAGAAGTAGACTGTTAGTTTTGGATGCTCCCAGAACCATGACTTATAAATAAAGGTATCTCTGTAACCCTGAATAATATAGAAGGCAGGGTTTATTTTCAAAAGAAAAGCATATTTCTGAGGAATAATATCCAGTGAATAGAATATAGGAGTTAACCAAAATCCAAACTGTAGAACTGTAGATACGATTTGTCCCATATCTTTAAAAAATATTATCAAAGATGATGTAATCCAAGAAATCCCCAACACTAATACTGAAATACAAAAAACATAATATAACACCTGGACATTATAAACATTCGGGAAGTAACCATAGATACTAAACATTAAAAAAATAACTGCAACAAAGAACAGATGAACCCATAAGGCAGAATAAATCTTTACAATCGGTAAGAGACTCACTTTGAAAACGACCTTTTTCACCAAATAACTATTATCTGTAATAGATGTAGTCGCTCCTTGAATAGAATCTGAAATAAAAAACCACGGAATCATAGCTGAAATTAGCCATAATATAAATGGGAAATCATCAATCGGTGTTGATTTGAATCCAACTTGAAAAACAAACCAAAAAATAATGATTTGAATCATAGGTTGGATAAAGGCCCACAGTATTCCTAAAAAAGATCCGACATATCTTGTTTTAAAATCTTTCTTTGTAAGTTCAGCAACAAATCTATATTTTGTAATAAACTCATCATTCCATCTAGATAACATTCACACATGAACCTCATTTCTATAAATTTAACAGCCTTTAGAAAGTAGCGGTGTTTACATACCTATGCTAAAATAATGTCGTATCTACAAGCAAAGGAGACTTCAATCTTGTCGAATCCAGTATACGGGAAAACGAAGAAGACGTCGAACAAAGCCACGCTTGGTTCGTCTCCACTTCTAAAAAGGTCATTAACCATAGGACTTATCTTATTTTTACTCTGGTCCGCTTTTCAAGTTGCGCTATTCAATGGGCAATTGCTGCAATTTGAAGCTCCCATTTATTGGGCGGTTGCAATCACTACCCTCCTATTTATCATCTGGGTGGCCATTTACTTCAAACAAATCAAGTTAGAAACACAGCAAGATTGGCTCAAAGTGGCCGTGCTATTGATTCCACTTACCTATGTACTATCCCTCATCAATGCTGCATCGGAATATTTGGCAGTCAATATGATCCTCATCCAGTGCATTTATGCGATAATTTTTGTGATGACGATGTACCTGCTTCAAAACAACAAAATCAATCATATCATACAATCTTCTTTAATAGGAATTGCATATGTTATTGTGGGTTTTGGTTTGTTAAACTGGCTGGGGGCCTTCAGTTTCGCAGGCAAGCTGGTGGGGTGGTTTTCTGCAGGAGTTATTAACGGTGTATACAACCAAGCGATCTGGAATGATTCAAATGGACCACGACTTGCATCAGTATTTCAGTATCCTAATACATACGCCGCATTCCTGATGGCATTTTTATTTATCACCATTTTTAGTATGATCCGTTCCAAAAAAGTGTACACGCAGTTTCTACATAGTTTTATGCTTGTACCTATTATTTTGTCGCTACTGCTGACACTTTCCCGGACTGGGCTTGTCATGCTTCCGATTGTGTTCGTTATACTGTTATTATTGTTAAAACCCGCTAAACAAATTCTATGGTTTATCTATAGCGGAGTAGCCGCAATCGGCACACTGGTTGTATTGAATCCAATAAATACAGCAGGACTTGAATTGCAACTGCAATTTTCCGGCTCACTCGCAGCCAAGGGTTGGATTTATCTGATAGCAGCATCCATCATTGTGGCAATAGTAAGTTGGGTTATCCAGCGTTGGATCGCACCACAACTAGAGCATGGCATTCAATCCTGGTCAGCTCGAAAAGGCTCCAGTTTATGGATTCCACTAGGATCTGTTATTCTCACAGTTGTTGTTTCCGTGCTTCTGCTCGGTACGAGTGTGCGAAATATTTTACCTGATAGCATTAGTACACGACTTGAAAATATTAATTTCCAACAACACAGTGTACTCGAGCGAATTACGTTTTATAAAGATGCTACAAAGTTATTTGCAGACTACCCAGTCATTGGTGCGGGCGGTGGCGCTTGGACCGCCTTGTATGAGAAGTACCAGAACAATCCTTATATTAGCGCCCAGGCTCACAACTTCTTCATGCAATATCTGGTTGAGGTCGGGATCATAGGCTTTGTTGTTTTTATGGCATTTATTCTCTTTGTATTCTATCAATATGTGCGTGCTTATTTAAAACGGAGTGAGGAAGAACGCGAATCGCATTTTGTGTACTTCATTCTATCGATGTCCATTCTGGTATTGAGCCTTCTCGATTTCAATATGAGTTATGTCTTTATTGGAATCTTGGTATTCCTTGGACTCGGCGGTATGGCTGCTGCCATGGACCCCAAGCCGATGCGTCGATTGAAGATGAGTGACTCCACCGCACGCGGAATCTACAGTTCGATTTCGGGAGTAGCTGTAATCGTTCTGCTCATTATGTCTATTCGTTTCCTGCAAGCGAATCAATATGCCTACGAGGCTAAGGAGGTAGCTCAAACGAGCCAAGACTTCCAGATGATCAAAGCTCCACTGGAAAAAGATCTTTCGATTCGCAGCACACATTCAGACTCCTTGCTGATGCTGGCTTCCCTGTATCAACAAGGCTATGAGCAAACAAAAGATGATCAGTTCTATACAGCCTCAGCACAGTTGCTCCAGCGTGGTCTTGAAGCAGAGCCATTTAATAAAGGTATGGTTAAGCAACTCATAAGTTTAGACGAATTGAAGGGTGAGTTTGACCAGGCTTATGCACTCCAAAAAGAATATGCCTCCAATTACGTCTGGGATATGGCTTGGTATGAGACACTGATCAACCGTTCGTTCGATCTCGGATATCAAGCACTTGGACAAGGCAATAAAGCTAAGAAGGAATCTTATTTCACTTCAGGTCTGGAAGCCTATCAGCATGTTGTTGATGGAGTAGAACATCTAAAGACTCTTCCTGAAGGACAGCTCCAAGGACAGCCGTTCGAGCTGACTCCAACAATGATTCTGAACGCAGGGAAAATAAAATATATGTTAAATGATTCAGCTGGATCTGCTGCTATCCTTAAGGGTGGAATCGCAGAGGATCTGACCGATGCTACCAACCGTGAAATTGCTCGTTGGTACCTTGCCGCTCTAACTAAGGATGGACAACAAGATCAAGCTATATATGATAACCTTATCGCTGTCGCACCTAATGAAGCAGACGAGATTAAACAGATAGCAGAACTGAATTTCTAATAAAATGCACTAGTGGTCCTCTATAATTCCACAAAAAAAGGTTTGCCTTCATCAAAGGGCAAACCTTTTTTTTGATCTAATTCATTAGGGATGTGTTAGTTCGATTCTGTTATCTTCTTTAAATACTTCAACAAATCCTCCCGCAGATCCGGGCGTTGCAACGCGTAATGAATCGATGTCTCAATAAAGCCCAACTTCTCACCAACATCATGACGCAGTCCGTCAAAATGATATGCGAGAATCTGCCGCTGTTCATTCAATTGGGACAAGGCATCCGTAAGTTGGATTTCTCCTCCGACACCAGCAGATTGTTGACCTAGTATCTCAAAGATATCCGGTGTAAGAATATAACGTCCCATAATAGCCAGGTTGGAGGGAGAGTCTTCAGTCTTTGGTTTCTCAATTAAGCGGCGGGCGCGAAAAACACGATCATCGGTAGGGGTCAGCAACTCTCCGTCCACAATTCCGTAGCGGGATACCTCGCTCCAATCAACAGGTTGTACACCAACAATCGGAGATTGCAGTTCATCGTAGACATCGATCATCTGCTTCAGGCAGGGATGTTCCGCTTCTACAATATCGTCCCCTAACAGGACGGCAAAAGGCTCGTTGCCGATAAACTTGCGGGCACACCAGATGGCGTGACCAAGTCCCTTCGGTTCCTTTTGACGGATATAATGGATATCTGCCATCTCGGAGGGTTTTCGCACTTCGTTAAGCAAGTCCCACTTCTGTTTATCAGCCAGATTTTGTTCCAACTCAAACGAATAGTCGAAGTGATCCTCAATGGCCCGCTTCCCTTTACCTGTCACAATAATGATATCTTCAATGCCTGAAGCTACGGCTTCTTCAATAATGTACTGGATCGTTGGCTTGTCCACGATGGGCAGCATTTCCTTAGGCATCGCCTTGGTGGCAGGCAGAAACCGGGTACCCAGCCCTGCGGCTGGAATAATCGCTTTGCGAATACGCACACGAACCCACTCCTTTTGCTAAACAAGTTGAACTAAAGATTATTTACACTGACACTACGATGACAGAACAACCTTCCAATCGCTGTTATCCCCAGATTTTTTTCATTCCCTTTTTTAAAGGGGAAAATCCGGGGATAGCGTATGCTTCCGATGCAGCTTTCTTTCAGAAAGCTTTTAGGCGAACGCTTCGCTTTTTCAGGTTATTTCTGTCCTCTCCGTTATCATGTAAATAATTAGTCCATCTTGTATAGATTCATATATTTAATGGTTCTTATTGCTAGGATGCTTGGACTTCATTATACCATCAACAATTCGCGGATATCCTGCTCAGACAAGGTCGTCGATCCCCCGTCTCCCGGTTCGATCACTTCGGCAATCAAGTCCTTTTTCCGCTGCTGAAGTTCCAAAATCTTCTCTTCGATCGTACCTTCGGTAACCAAGCGGATGACTTGAACCACCTGTTTCTGTCCCATACGATGGGCACGGCCAATAGCCTGTTCTTCCACGGCGGGATTCCACCATAGATCATATAATATAACGGTATCTGCCCCTGTTAAGTTTAGTCCGGTACCGCCAGCTTTCAGAGAGATTAAGAACAGTTCAGCTTCGCCCTCATTAAATCTGTGGCACATCTCAACCCGGCTCTGTGCAGGGGTCTGACCATCGAGGTAGAACAGATTCCTTCCCTGTGCCGCAAGGGTCTGACGAATCAGGTTCAACATGCTAGCAAATTGGGAGAAGATGAGAATTCGTTTCCCTGAAGCCAAACAATCTTCGACCGTTTCAAGCAACTGTTCCATTTTCCCAGAATCGCCTTGATAGCCTTCCACAAAGAGGGCCGGGTGACAACACAACTGACGCAAGCGCGTGATGCCAGCCAGAATTTTGATACGATTCTTCTGGAATCCGTTATCCTCCATGTCCTTCGATGCTTCATCCTGAAGCTGAGAAAGGTATGCGGCGTACAGTTTCTTCTGTTCAACCGTAAGCTCTGACCGCTGTACCGTTTCAATTCGATCAGGCAATTCTTCCAACACATCCTTCTTCAGGCGGCGCAGAATAAACGGACGCACCATCCGCGAGATCCGTTCCGGAGGAAGGTCGCGGAATCTTCTGTAACTTGGAAACAACCCAGGAAATACGGCTTCAAAAATGGACCACAATTCATCCAGTGAGTTCTCTACAGGCGTACCTGTGAGTGCAAAACGACGCGGGGCCTGAATCTGTTTGACTGCCTGCGCGGTCTGGGAAGAAGCATTTTTGATTGCCTGAGCTTCATCCAAAATGAGCGTATGGAAGGTTCGGCCCAGGTATGTGTCCAAATCCCGGCGCAACAGAGGATACGACGTCACAATCACATCTGCCTCATCCATGCCTGAAAGCATGCTGGCTCGTTCTTCTTTCTGACCGGCTGCAATCAGGACGTTCAGATGCGGGGCGAACCGCGCAAACTCATTAGCCCAGTTGTAGGTCAGTGAGGCAGGCGCCACGACAAGTACCGGGGGATGAATGACCCTCGTTCGGATTGTTAGTCCATCCTGCTGCATCGTAGACCATAAACCATCTGTATTCACTGAAGCCATCTTGTCCAATGGGAGCCCAGTTTCGGGATCGATGTCGGAATTCGCCAACGTTTCACCACCCCGTAATGATCCGCTCTCCCGGTATTTATCAACGCCCGTATTGTCCATATTGTACTCGGGCTTTTCCTCAAGCACCGCTGTAATATAGGCGATACTTTGCAATGTTTTGCCAAGTCCCATATCATCCGCCAGAATGCCGCCAAAACGATAATAAGCGAGGGTACGAAGCCACTGGTATCCACTGTTCTGATAATCCCGCAGGATGGGGCTCAGCGCTTTTGGCAATGCAAAATCCATCCGTTCGGGATCTCGCAGATCATCGAGGAAACGTTTCAGAGAACCTCCCCATTTCACATGACCGGAGACTTCATCCCTGCCCGGCAATTGTAACGCCCGAACAGCTGGCAGCCGGATATGGCTGCTCTTGATGTCATCTGCTCCCAGCCCAAGTGAATCGGCCATGTGAGCGAAGCTATCTGCACCTTCATTTTCAAGTGAAAGAAAGACACCGCTCTTGAGACGGAAATACGGTTTCTTTTCCACAATGCGACGCATGAGTTCCTGAAGCTCCTGCTCGTCCACACCTTCCATCTCAAATGAAATCTCCAGCCAGTCCAATCCTCTTCCCAAATCTGCCCGTACTTTCGGCGGTGTTGGATAGGATTGCACCATCGCCTTCACGGCGTTCGGCATGTAGATGTCTACCTGTTTCTCAAGCTCAGGCAACAGATGGTACATAACATCATAGATCGCATCTTCCCGTTCACTCGCCCAGACGCTACCATCACGTTCCAGGAAAGAACGATCGAGCCGTTCAATCAGATTCCGCTCTTTATATCGATCACGCACCAAAATAACCTTTTTCTCTTCTTCATCTATTAAATACTCGGCAAGCGGATTAATAACCATGACCTCATAGTCGAATTCCAGACGTGCTGTGATACGTTCACGATAGAAGTCGATGTACAGCTTCGGTGAGAGTTCCGGTTCCGCGATCTGTTCACGCACCTGTGAATCAATAGACAGATGGCCGAGCGTACGCAGTTCTGGCACGACATGCTGTACGAACTCATCCACCTGCTGGGTCGAAATATCAATGCTTTCCTTGATCCCATATGAGGTAAGTGCCGCGCTCAAGTCCTCCAGACTTCGCATCTGCATCGGCTCCAACATATGCAACTGCCCTTCCACCACAGCGGCATCATAAGCAGGGAGAAGAATCAGCTCACGCAGTCCGGAAATTTCAAGCTGATATCCTTCATTCACTCCCTGGGCGATCCGGTAAAATAAAGGAAGTACGCCCTCACCCAGTGTGAGTGGTCCATTGGCAAATCCCGTGCCCTCCATCCGGCTGTCAGCCTTTAGCAGCAATTCCAGCAATGGCTTCCATACGAGAGGAGCAATCAATATATCCCGTCCGTCCGAAGCTCCCAGATAACCGGAGATGGATTGGCGATAGGCCTCCTCACTCTGTCTCATTCGAATAAGCATCGAGAGAATGGCCTGATCCTGCGGAGTGAAAACATGCATTAATGGATCATAGTGGAACAGCTTGGTAAATGACATTGGCTCGCCCTTCTGGATACAGTTCAGGAATTGCTTCACTTTCTGCACCACATACAGACGTTTGTTACCTACTTTCAATTCAAGAGCAAGTTTCCCGCCACCCTTGTGAACCTGTGTCAGCTTACATATAAACTGAACCTGCAATTCTTCCCGCAGGAAGGAACGGCTGACAGGAGCGGTGTATTTACGGTCATTTCCGTGCAGCGGTCTCCGATCCTTGGCAAACATGGACAGAATCTGATCCGCCGTACGGTAAGAAGGTTTATCTGCCGAGCGACCCCACCCCGAAGCTGAGCTTGGACGACCTGCCTGGGCAAAATGAACCGGAGGACGCTCTGGAGCATCATTCAGTTGCTCTCGTTGTGAAGCAGACTGTGGGCGCTCCCACACGCTCTCTTCGACTAGCGTCCCGACCCTGGACTTGGAACCTAAGTTAGAACTGGTATTGGCTCCTTGGCCTGTAGCAGGTTGAGAAGGCTTCCCTGAGACAATTGTGGCATTACGCTCCTGCTGCTCACCCCATTCGTGAATAGCCAACAGGACAGCAGCGACATGTTTGCAATAGTCATAATGCCTGCCATCACCCGGACAACTGCAGCCTGCTACAACCTCACCCGTTCCATCTATATCCACGGTCACCTGATAACGCTCCGATCCACGTACCTGAGCTTCATAATGAAGCTGATCCTCACCGACCACCAGATTGGTCACCCTGCCAGATTGGTTATAATCTTCTCCGCGCTTGAATGCCGTGACCCCGCACAGCAATTTGATATCCATAATTGTGAATGGCGCCACGCTTCTTCGCCTCCTGTATCATGATGTAAAAAAACCCCAAGAGCTCCTTGAAGCAGAGTTTGGGGTTCCTTCATGCTTGTAACTGTTGTTGTACCATAAAACTGTTTATTTCACCAATTGACCACGTGTAACGCCCAGTTGGTTCGTTGCTTTAAGTGTTTTCCAAACTTGTGTACCACTGATCTCGCCGCGCAGTGCACGGTTGTACAGATCGATAACTTCGCGTACCTGCTCCGGTGTCTCTTCCAGGAATTCCACACGGTAACGGGATACACCCAGATCCATAAAGTTGGTCAGATACTCGGCACCCGACTGCTCCACTGCGTTGTATACCGTATTACGGCAGCCTTCATCCACACGTACGGGGTGTGACATGCCGATTCGGTCTTGCAGGGATGCACGCTGTTCCTCACAAGGACGGCCACAGTTCGTGAAGTCCGTTCCTTCACTCATGAACGTACAATATACACAGTGCTCGGTGTGGAACATAGGCAGATGCTGGTGGATAACCACTTCGGTCTGACTTGTACGGGAGTGGCCCAGCAAATCAACCATTTGTTGAATGTTCAGGTCATAGGATGGGGTAATCCAGTCACATCCGGCTTCCAGGAACAATTCTACTGCTTTGTGATTGGCGATGTTCAATGAGAAGTCACCGATCAGTTCCGGGTGCTTCGCATCCGGGTTTTCCATCCGGTGACGCAGGTAGAAGTACAGTGCGCCTGTATTACGTACCAATACCGCATCCGGCTTCAGACGCAAGATGTTGTTGTGATATCCGTTCTCCCCAGGCATATGAATACGCGGTGTTGCCAGCGCGATCTTGCGACCAGCGGCATGCACAGCTTCCACGGCTGCCGGGAACTGTTTGATAAACTCGAAGTCGGCATAGATCATACCGATTCCTGCTTCAATCGCTGCCTCCACTTGTGGCAGGCTACGGCAGAGTGCGGTCAGTTCTGCTTGACCGCGAGCGACTGGTGATGCCGGTTTAACCGAATCGCCGTACACATCTACCGCGCGTTTCACGTAGACGGGCGGTTTAGGACGCTCGCCCGCGAGTTGTTCTACCGCCTGACGGCGAATGTTATTCAACTCGCGCATTGGGATGATGACATCACCGTGCAGATTGACGTCCATTCCTTCCAACTGGAACACGGTGCCTCCCAGACGTCCGAACTGCTCTTCGAGCAATTCATGTGTCATTGGACGCTTCTGCGCAATGTCCAGTTCCATCTCGGAATCAATACGGACGGTTGTGCCCTTCTGCACGTCTGTCCACCATGTGCTAAGCGGCTGCCCCGGGCTGCCGATGACCTTCACCTTCACCGGGAATACACGGTACGGCTTCTCGGTCTCGAAGCTTTGACGCAGACGTTTGTCCAGCGCCGGGTCATTCGTTTTCCACACTTTGTCGCCAACTTTCACGCGGCGCAGATCTACGTCACTGCGGCCTGGCACGACATCAACGATCCAACCCTCTTCGGCTTCGCCTTCGAGTTTTACGCCTTTGCGACGTACATCGTATACACGTCCGCCCTCTTCCTTCTGAGTCGGGTCTCCGGCGTCAAATACAATCCCGTCTCCACGTTTCACGGGTGCATCCAGCTTCAGGACCACACCATCGCGCAACACTTGATCCACACGACCGAGGTAGACACCACGGCTTTTCGGGAACGTTCCATCCACCAGTTCTTTGTTGTTTGTACCACTGAGGAAACCATGCGTGAAGCCACGGGAGAAGCTTTGCTGCAATTCGCGAACTTCTTCCTTGCTTGACGGTGTGTTATCTCCATCAAAATAACGATCAATCGCTTTACGATATTTGCTTACTACGTTTGCTACGTATTCCGGCGTTTTGAGACGTCCTTCAATTTTGAAAGAAGTTACTCCTGCTTCGATCAGTTCCGGCATCAGGTCAATCGCTGCCAGATCTTTCGGAGACAACAGATAGGCTACATCACCCATCGGTTTGTGTACCCCATCCACCATCAGGTCATATGGAAGACGACAAGCTTGTGCGCACTCCCCACGGTTCGCCGAACGTCCTCCCCACATTTCGGAAGTGAGACATTGACCCGAGTAGGATACACACAGCGCACCATGAACAAATACTTCCATTGGAAGTTTTGCCTGCTCACCGATCTTCTGGATCTGCTTCAGGTTGTTCTCCCGTCCCAGAACGACACGTTCCATATCAAACGGCTTCGTAAACTCAACCGCTTCCGGAGACGTAATCGTCATCTGTGTTGAACCGTGAATCGGGAAATCCGGCGAGATCTCGCGAATCATCTTCACCAAACCCAAATCCTGAACAATTACAGCGTCCACACCTGCATCAACACAAGCGTCAATCAGTTCTTTTGCATCCGTCAATTCATTTTCAAAAATCAATATATTAAAGGTCAAAAAACCTTTTACGCCATAACTGTGCAAAAACGCCATTATCTCCGGCAGCTCGTCCATGCGGAAATTGTTCGCCCGTGCCCGTGCATTAAACTTTTCGACTCCGAAGAAAATTGCATCTGCGCCATTGGCTACCGCCGAACGCATACAATCCCAGTCACCAGCCGGTGCCAGAAGTTCAACGTCTTCTCTTCGTATTGTTGCTGTTTTCATGTAGATCCTCCCCATAACCGCGCTATCCGCCGGATTTCATCCCTATATCCTTAAACGCCTGAACAAACTAAGCCTAAGACTGCACCTTATCGGGTACACCTGCATTGTCACGGTATTACAATATCTATCTATTATGTCTGTATTGCCTGAACTCCAAGCTTACAGTCATTCCTATTCATCAGATCAGTAGTCATAACTCCTGAACTAGTATAGTGTACCACTTCTGCACCGACTCTTCTACGTTTTCCTGAAAAAACCGTTTACCATTTTCATTTCCATTAAGATTTACACTAGACACTCCGATTGCAGTACCATCTTCCGATCGCTGTTACCCCCAGATTTTTTTATTTCCTTTTCTAAAGGGGAAAAATCTGGTGATAAACGCGCACGCTTCGCTTCTTCAGATCGGTTCTGCACTCTTCGTCCCAGTGTAAATATTTAATTTATCTTATACAGAAAACAAATAAGCCGAAAGGTCTTTTGACCCTCCGGCATGCATCAATATTATTTAATAAAAGTAAATGAGTTCACTGCTTTTTCCAAGGCTGCCGCCTGAACTTCTGTCTTGTTCGCATCATTCAGCCCACTTGTGATCGTATAGGTTGTTCCGTCCTTTTCAAACACGATCTGGCGACCCGCATATGGCACGCCTTTGTCCAGTTCATGATACGTAAAGGAAAATGCAGGCACACCCGCAAACGTCAGCTCCTCACTGCCAAGCAACTTGAAGTTCTTACGGGTTTTGGTGGCTTCGGCATAAGCTTCTCTCAATTGGCTGACCGTCATCTCAATTGACTTATCTTCGCTAGCCGCAATGGAGAATTCTCCGCCCGTGAAGGTGTATACCACAGGTGAATATTCGAATCGGTCACTATACGGTGTCCAGTAACGCGGAATATCTACACTGTATTTATAACGTTTGGACGTACGTGTAAGTGTCTTCGTTTTGTCTGTCAAATAAGGATCTTCATCCAGCTGACCGAAATTATCGGCAACCGTATCAAAATCAATCTCCACACTTTTCATAATCCGTTCAAACCATGCCCGATCTGCAACATGCTCCTCAGGGAACGTATACTCCGCATAATATCGATACCCATTCTTCTGCAAAAGAACATCGAACTCGGTCTGCCAGCCCCCGCCAAAGTTATAACGGAATTCATTTACCTCGGCAGTCTCTCCTGAGATATCCATCGTATATGAGCCAATTGGCTCGTAACTCTCTGGTGTAAAGGTCTCCCGCATCCACTTATCCAGTTGACCGCTCCAATCTTTTACCGTTGTACCTGCCTTCGCGGATGTGACACGCCATTGCAGATACGCACCATCCTTGGCTTCATAGATCATCTGATTGTTATCCATCGACCAGCCGGCTGGAATCTTCAATTCAATACCATAGTCATCATTCCACGCGGAGCGCATGCCATTATCTACGGTGGACAGATCCTTGATCGTTCGATCCGACTCTGCATAGGTTGGCTGGAATGAATTGAGTAGCGCTGCACGATTGCCCAGATCTTTATAATTCAGGGCTTCGTAATCCGCGAGGTACACATCATATTGACGACCTTCACTCAGATACTGACGCATCTCCCATAACATGCCGTCTACATCTTTCACGATAATCCGTGCATAAGGTGTTTTGCCTTTCGACATCGCTTGACGATCCAGCACCGTATCTCCCGATTGTTTGGCCTCCTGGACAAGTTGCTGCAACAAATCATCCGCATCCAGAGCCACATCCTGATCGCTGACATACACTTCAAGATAATAACTGTTGTCGGCAGCGCCAAAAGTCATCATGCGCTCCTGCTCACCGGTCTGGAAAACCATAAGGTCTGCCGGGTAGTTAATGGACCAACCGTAAAAACTGTTGCCAATTCTGGTTTTGCCTTCGTCCGGATGAATGCCATCCTCTTCATCCACCGAATCATCGGTTTGCAACAGACGAATGACCATTTCTCCGGAACTGGTTGGAGCTAGTGTCGCTCCGATACCGGCAGCAACCGGACGAAGTGGAACCATAAGTACGCCATTCACCATTTTGGAAGCGGCACCCATCTCATGTTTTACACCATCCACCCAGGCAATTGAACTGCCAATCGTTAGGGTAACCGTGTGTGGACCTTCCTTGATTTTGACAACATCATTTTTCTCCAGCCGGATTTCACTGCCAAATGCTTTCTTGAACACTCCCACAGGCACCATCGTAACACCCTTGAACTTGTAAGGTTTGGCTATGGCCTGCTTATCGCCGTTGATGTAGGCGCTCGTGCTCCCCGCTTTCACCCGTAGTTCACTTGTCGTCAGATCAGATGCCCATACAGGCAATGCCGCGCCAATGGTCAGCATCCCGGTTAATACACCTGTGCTTAGCACACGTATCCATGACTTTTTCATTCCGTTCTTTCGTCCTCTCTCCATCCGGGCTGATCGCCGGGCTTTATTGTTCTTCATCTGCAAGGAACGCTTCATCTTCCTCGTCTACGATGTCTGCGCGATCAGCAAGCACCAACGTGCGCGGTGACGATATCGCCATCCGATTGCATCAACAGCTTTACCTTTTGCCCAGGCAGATACTTTTTGAGCAACTCATTGATATCCACTACTGAAGAGACACGTGTGCCCGCGACACTGTAAAGGACGTCGCCCTCTTTGATTTTGGCTTTCTTGGCTTCAGGAGACAGTACGCCCGTAATTGTTAAGGGATCATCTGTAGGCAGGCCCACAATTGCAGACCAGCTTTCTTCAAGCTGTAGCCCCAGACTTGCACGTTTTATTTTGCCATATTTAAAAAACTGATCGATGATATATTGAACGGTATCCACCGGAATCGAAAATCCCAAACTCTCTACGCCTACCGCAGAGAATTTCATGGAATTGATACCAACCACTTCACCCTTCAGGTTGACCAGCGGTCCTCCGCTATTTCCTGGGTTAATGGCCGTGTCGGTCTGAATCAACCGGTAGGTCGCCTCAACACCACGATTCAAGCCGCTAATTACCCCTACTGTTGCCGAGTTGCGCAAAGAAAAGGAAATCGGCGTACCCAAGGCAATCACCGTTTCTCCAACAGTGGTTTGTGAAGCTTTGGCAAAGCTCGCCGGTTTGAGTGATTTGGCATTGATTTTGATTAGAGCCAGATCACTTAGTGCATCACTGTATGTTTTCGTAATTTTGTATGTATTGCCATCCGTCGTTACGACCACCGGATTCGTTAATCCATCGACCACATGAGCATTCGTTACAATCCATCCGTTGGACCGGATAATGACACCTGTACCATGTGCAAGATTATAACGGTCGTCTGATGTTGCACCGTCCTGCACTTCGGTAGATTTCCCAATAATGCCTACGACCGAAGGAGATACCTTTTCGATCACTTTGGGAATGGCTTCACTTCCCTTGTACGTGTACGTTCCGGATTTGGCATCATATTGTCCACTTCCACCAAATGCCTTAACCAGATCCTTGGTGTTCACATAGACTTGACCGTCTACCACCTTCGCTTGCATTGCCGCTTTGGATTCAGCTGCACCGGCCGTTGCCGCTACACTAATCGAGAGTACAGCAGCCATCAGTATGGCTATCCCCTTTTTACCCAACACGCTCATATTCTCACCTGACCCTCTCTATACATCCTTCTTGCGCGACTCGACATCGGATTCATCGCTGAATCTATTCTCTCTTTCTCTCATCTGCAATTCCGGTATCCCTCAATGTATCATACAGAATCTGGATATACAATTGTTTTAAGTCCTATTTTAGTAGAGAAGGTAGAATCTTGTTCTATCGCTCGATATAAACGAAAAAAAACACCCTCCATGTCTCTCGTGGAAAGTGTTCGTATGGTACCTCTTTTGGCTTAAATACATTTAACGGCATTCCTACTGAGCAAACCAACCCGTTATCATCGCATAGTCTGTCATCAGAAATACCAGTAGGCTGACTACTGCAAATCCGATCGCAAACAGATTCTTCTTCGGTGCCCGAAGAAGCCGAACAACTCCGATGAAAATCAGGATTGTAAATAAGATGACAAAAATATCAAATGCATTAAAATTCGATGTACTCGCCGTGGCAGCTTCTGCAAACAGCATGGATAGACAGACCTCCTTACCATAGTTGAACAGCTAACGCATACCCTAATATCTTCCTCTATGTTATCTGTACCCTGCTTGTAATGCAAGCCCTATCATCCATAAAAATGAAAAAAATCCATTTTGGCCGAATATTCCTGTAATGCTCGTCGCAATGCATATGTAAACACTTTCACGAAATAACCTTAGTCCGAGGAAAACACTGTGCATAACTCAAAATGAAAAGCCCTTCTTTTCGGAAGCAGAGCACATCAGATCGTAATCCAATATCTCTACCTTTTCGAAAAGAAGGACAAATACTGCCACTTCATATTGATATAACTACTGGTTAGAGGACCTTAGTCTACTAATTGCAGTGCCTTGCTCCGCTCGGTATCCCGCTCCAGAACCGGCTTCAAGTACTTGCCTGTATAGGAGGCTTCCACTTTAATGATATCCTCAGGTGTTCCGGTTGCAACAATGGTTCCTCCACCGCTACCGCCTTCTGGACCCAGATCAACAACATAGTCTGCCGTTTTGATCACATCCAGGTTATGCTCGATCACCAACACCGATTCCCCAGAATCAACCAGACGGTGTAATACGTTCAGCAAACGGTCGATATCATCGACATGCAAACCCGTAGTCGGCTCATCGAGGATGTAGATGGTTTTCCCCGTACTGCGGCGATACAGCTCGGAAGCAAGCTTCACACGCTGGGCTTCACCACCAGACAATGTGGTTGCAGGTTGTCCCAGATTGATATAACCCAGACCCACATCCATCAGTGTCTGCATTTTACGATGGATCTTCGGAATGTTCTCGAAGAATTGGGTTGCATCTTCAACCGTCATTTCCAGCACATCGGAAATATTTCTGTTTTTATATTTCACTTCAAGCGTTTCCCGGTTGTATCGTTTGCCTTTGCAGACTTCACAAGGAACATAAACGTCCGGCAAGAAGTGCATCTCGATTTTGATAATGCCGTCTCCACGGCAGGCTTCACAACGTCCACCTTTGATATTAAAGCTGAACCGACCTTTTTTGTATCCACGTACTTTGGCTTCGTTCGTCTGAGCAAACAGATCCCGGATATCATCAAAGACACCGGTATACGTAGCCGGGTTGGAACGTGGTGTCCGCCCGATTGGCGACTGGTCAATATCGATAACTTTATCGATATGCTCCAAACCACGAATCTCTTTATGCTGACCCGGACGTACCCGAGCACGATTCAGATCACGAGCCAGCGTTTTGTAGAGAATCTCATTGATCAATGTGGATTTACCTGAGCCAGACACACCCGTTACCGCAGTAAATACACCAATAGGAATCTTCACATTCAGATTCTTCAGGTTATTTTCTTTGGCTCCACGTACTTCCAACCAACGGTCTCCTACACTTCTACGTTCTGTACGAATCGGAATGAACTTGCGCCCACTCAGATATTGTCCCGTTAAGGAGTTCTCATCGTTCATGATCTCCTCCGGTGTACCCTGTGACATGATGGTACCTCCGTGGATACCTGCACCTGGGCCAATATCAATAATATAGTCGGCAGCCATCATTGTATCCTCATCATGTTCAACCACGATCAACGTATTACCAATGTCGCGCATATGCGCAAGCGTTGAGATCAGACGGTCATTATCCCGTTGATGCAGACCGATACTTGGTTCATCCAGAATATATAACACACCCATGAGGCTGGAACCGATCTGTGTAGCCAGTCTGATCCGCTGGGCTTCCCCACCGGACAATGTTCCGGCAGCACGACTCAGTGTAAGGTAATCCAGACCAACATTCACCAGGAAGCCGAGACGACTGTTGATTTCTTTCAAAATCAGTTTGGCAATCGTCTGCTCCTTCTCCGTCAATTCCAATGTATCGAAGAATCGGCCAGCTTCACCAATGGACAAACTAGTCACATAGGCCATGTTGTGATCATTGATCGTAACCGCAAGACTCTCGCGTTTGAGACGCTGACCTTTACATGTACCACAGGGCTTCGCACTCATGTAACCCTCAATAAACTCACGGATACCTTCAGATGCTGTATCACGATATCGACGTTCTAAGTTATTCACGATACCTTCAAAGGTAACCAGTGCTTCCTTCCGTTGTCCAAAATCATTCTCATAGCGGAAACGAATTTTCTCCGTACCTGTACCCTGCAACAACTTGTTCATCTGCTCAGCTGGCAGATCTTCGACAGGTACATTTTGCGGAATGTTGAAGTGCTCACATACTGACTTCAGGAACTGCGGATAATAGGTGGATGTACCACCTGTCCAAGCATCAAAAGCTCCCTCTTCTATCGTCTTGCTGCGATCCGGTACGAGCAGATCAGGGTCAACAATCATTTTGACACCTAACCCATCACAATCCGGGCAAGCCCCGAAGGGACTGTTAAATGAGAACATCCGCGGTGCCAGCTCTTCAATACTGAATCCACACACAGGGCAAGCAAAGTTGGAACTGAAGCGCAGCTCTTCTTCACCCATAATGTCCACAAGTAGTTGTCCACCGGACAAATTAAGTGCTGTTTCAATGGAGTCGGCCAGACGCGCCTGCACATCATCTTTAACAACGATCCGGTCAACAACGACTTCAATCGTATGCTTTTTGTTTTTCTCCAATTGAATATCTTCTGACAGGTCACGAAGTTCCCCGTTCACCCGCACACGGACAAAGCCCTGCTTGGACACATCAGCAAATACACTTTTGTGCTCACCCTTACGACCAGAGATAATGGGTGCCAGTATTTGTAGCCGGGTACGCTCTGGATATTGCATAATGCGGTCAACCATTTGTTCTACGGTCTGGGAACTGATCTCTACGCCGTGGTCTGGACAATGTGGATGACCCACACGTGCAAATAACAGGCGCAGGTAATCATAGATTTCCGTCACAGTTCCAACCGTGGAACGTGGGTTACGGCTTGTTGTTTTCTGATCTATTGAAATGGCAGGAGATAATCCTTCGATGGAATCAACGTCCGGTTTCTCCATCTGTCCCAGAAACTGCCGTGCGTAAGCTGACAATGATTCGACATACCGCCGCTGTCCTTCGGCATAGATCGTGTCAAAAGCCAGCGAGGACTTGCCTGAGCCACTCAGGCCGGTCAATACAACAAAGCGGTCACGCGGGATGGTAATGTCGATATTTTTCAGGTTATGCGCTCGTGCGCCTTTAATGACAATGTTATCGCTCGCCAATAGTATTCATCCTCTCAGTGTGTTAATCCAAACCTTTAAAGGCTTTTCGATCCCTCCCAAACCCTCCCTTCCAAGGGAGGGCCCCAGAGGGCGCAGCCCTCTGGACACCCGAAACAAGCGGTGCAACGGTGAGGGGTCGGGTCTTGCTATGTGAAGGGTGGTCGTGTGCCCGCGGCTCCACATAAGGTTCCGGCTCATTGCCGGAACCTTATACGGCCGCTCTACTGCGTGGTGACGCTCTCGGCTTCGCCACGTTCGCGACAAGTCGCCATTGCCTTCGGCTCGGCTCCAAGGTCAACACCGGGACGCTCTCAGCTTCGCCTTGGTCGCGACAGGGTCGCCATTGCCTTCGGCTCGGCTCCAAGGTCAACACCGGGACGCTCTCAGCTTCGCCTTGATCGCGGCAGGTCGCCATTGCCTTCGGCTCGGCTCCAAGGTCAACACCAGGACGCTCTCGGCTTCGCTTGATCGCGTCAGGTCGCCATTGCCTTTGGCTCGGCTCCGAGGTCAACACCGGGGCACTCTCGACTCCCAATTGCTTTCCTATAAACCTTTTAACCAATTTCAACATTTCTATCAGTATAGACTTTATTTCAAGATTTCAACATCTCTTATTATCGGTAGATATCAACGATTTCCTTACTCAACAAGAGAACGGCCAATTGGCCGTTCTCTTGTTACAGATCCATCTTTACTGGAGCATATGAATGAGCAGTATCTTATTCGGCGCGAAGTTCCAGCAACGCATCGCGAAGCTCGGCAGCACGCTCAAACTGCAGGTTTTTGGCTGCATCTTTCATCTCTACCTCTAGGCGCTGAATAAGCGCCTGGCGATCTTTCTTCGACATCTTCTCGGCTGCGCCTGTGAGATAGTCTTTCTTGGATTCGGCAACTTTGGTTGCCTCAATCACATCACGCACTTTTTTGCGAATCGTCTGTGGTGTAATTCCATGCTTCTCGTTGTACTCGATCTGGATTGCACGACGACGCTCTGTTTCCTTTATCGCTTTATCCATCGAATCCGTCACTTTGTCACCGTATAGAATAACGCGACCCTCGCTGTTCCGTGCCGCACGACCAATCGTTTGGATCAGTGAGCGTTCAGAACGCAGGAATCCTTCCTTATCGGCATCCAAAATAGCTACGAGGGATACTTCGGGCAGATCGAGACCTTCCCGGAGCAAGTTGATTCCGATCAGGACATGGAAAACGCCCAACCTTAGATCACGTAAAATCGCCATCCGTTCCAATGTTTTGATCTCGGAGTGCAGATAACGAACCTTGATTCCAACTTCCTTCAGATAATCCGTCAGGTCCTCGGACATCTTCTTCGTTAATGTTGTAATCAACACACGCTCGTCTTTGGCAATCCGGTCGTTAATCTCACCAATCAAGTCATCGATCTGTCCCTTCGTTGGACGCAGTTCAATGATTGGATCAAGCAGTCCGGTTGGACGAATAATCTGTTGTACCATCGTATCGGTATGCTCGATCTCATACGGGCCTGGTGTTGCTGATACATAAATAATCTGATCCATCTTGCCTTCGAACTCTTCGAATTTGAGTGGACGATTATCCAATGCTGACGGCAGACGGAAACCATGTTCAACCAATACTGTCTTCCGCGCCTGGTCACCATTGTACATCGCACGGATCTGTGGCAGCGTCACGTGAGACTCATCGACCACGATCAACATGTCATCCGGGAAGTAATCCATAAGTGTATATGGGGTATCGCCGCGTTCGCGGAAAGTCAGCGGACCGGAATAGTTCTCAATCCCCGAACAGAATCCAACTTCCTTCATCATCTCGATATCATACCGTGTGCGCTGCTCCAGTCGCTGAGCCTCCAGCAGTTTCCCCTGTTCACGCAACACTTCAAGACGCTCCTCCAGTTCACGCTCAATGTTCACCAGTGCAACCTTCATTGTCTCTTCTTGCGTTACGAAGTGAGACGCCGGGAAGATGGCAATATGTTCACGTTCGCCAATCAATTCTCCGGTTAACACATCAATCTCCGTAATTTTCTCGATCTCATCACCAAACAATTCAACCCGAATTGCATGTTCACCCTTGGAGGCAGGGAAAATCTCAACAACATCCCCACGAACACGGAACGTACCCCGCACAAAGTTAATATCGTTCCGCTGATACTGGATCTCTACCAGACGGGACAAAATCTGATTGCGCGGTTTCTCCATGCCTACCCGAAGTGACAGCAACATGCTTGAATACGAGTGCGGTGAACCCAAACCATAAATACAGGAAACACTCGCTACAATGATGACGTCCCTGCGCTCAAACAACGAACTTGTCGCTGCGTGCCGCAGTTTGTCGATCTCTTCATTAATACTTGAATCCTTCTCGATATACGTATCGGAGGACGGGATATATGCTTCTGGCTGAAAATAATCGTAATAACTGACGAAATACTCAACCATGTTATTAGGAAAAAAATCTTTGAACTCACTTGCAAGCTGCGCTGCCAACGTTTTGTTGTGTGCAATAATCAGCGTAGGACGTTGCAGTTGGGCTATCGTCTGGGCTATCGTAAACGTCTTACCCGTACCCGTTGCACCCAGCAGTGTCTGGTACCTCTTCCCCTCCTGAACACCCTTCACCAATTCTTTAATGGCTGCCGGCTGATCACCTTGGGGAGAAAACTCTGACTCGATTTCGAACGTTTTGTCGCTCATTATAATATCGCTCATTGCCGTATCTCACCCTATCGTCTAAAATAATAGTCACTATATATTGTCGAAGTTCCCCGAATTTTCATATGGGAAAACTTATAGTAATAGGAATATTTGTTCCCGTTTAATTATACCTCGTTCGTTTTAGTGATGCAAACGTGAAATGAAGATAGGAGTGGGTTAATTTATGGATATTGCGACACTTATCGGTATTATTGCCGGAATTGCCGCAGTCATTAGCGGTTTTTTGTGGGAAGGCGGCCAATTGTCCGGTCTCCTGCAAAAAACGGCTGCTTTAATTGTATTCGGTGGAACGATTGCTGCTGTGGTTGCCAGTTTCCCGGCGCATCGCCTGCGTACGATTCCAGCTGCCCTGCGTATGGCTTTTGGACGTAACAATAATGATTCAGGCTTGTGGGTTGAAGAACTGGTGGAGATGTCTTCAATCGCACGCCGCTCAGGTGTACTTGCATTGGAACGCAAGGTTATGGATCATCCGCATCCATTTTTGCAAGACGGTATTCAGATGGTTGTTGATGGTACCGATCAGGATGTGGTTCGCCAGATCCTGGAGATGGAGATCGATTCTATTGAACAAAAACATGAGGGCTACGCCAAAATATTCGAATCCGCTGGTGGTTACGCCCCAACCATGGGGATCATCGGAACCGTGATGGGACTTATTCAAGTACTTGGCAGTTTGACCGATCCCACAGGACTCGGACCTGCCATTGCTGTTGCCTTTACCGCAACCCTGTATGGGGTCGCCAGTGCCAATCTTATCTTTTTGCCCATTGCCTCCAAGATCAAATCAAGAGGTGCCGATGAAGTGCAGACCATGGAAATGCTTCTCGAAGGTGTACTTGCCATTCAGAACGGTGAGAATCCCCAGCTTGTACGCAAAAGACTGGAGTCCTTCACCCTCACGCATCGTCAGCATATACGCCCCCTAGCAAAGGAGGGATTGGATGAGTCGGCGCAGTAAACGGCGCGGAAAACGTGAAACTATCGATCATCGGGATCGCTGGATGATTACTTATGCCGATCTCATAACTCTGCTTTTGATCTTTTTTGTCATCATGTATGCCATGAGCAATCTGGATTCAGGTAAATATGACGTCGTTACTCAATCGTTACAAAATACATTTAATGCGTCCGACTCTATCCTTGAGCTTGGTGAGGGACTCGGTGAGAAACCCGGTCAAACGATTACAGAGACTCCACCATCCGAGGTGCAGGGTGAAGACCCTTCAAAAGGTGAAGGAAACCCTTCCGATACCGGGACTGCAACACCAGATGATGACAACAAGCCTCTCACAGAACGGGAAGAACAGTTCAGATCACAGGAGCAGGAATTGCAAAATCTGTTCAATGTGATTACCCAATATATCGAGGATAATAAACTGGAAAATCAGATTTTTGTTGCGGACAAGCCACAAGGCCTCTCCATTACCCTCAGTGACCGCTTCCTGTTTGATCAGGGGCAAGCTGCCCTCAAAGGGGATGCTGCACCCACACTGACCAAGCTGGCAAGTCTGTTTCGGGATCTGAATACCGTTGTCAGCATCGAAGGACATACGGACAATATTCCGGTCGGGGCCAACTCCACGTACAAAGACAACTGGGAACTTTCCGGAGAACGTGCACTGTCTGTATTGCGATTCTTTCTGGATACAGAGAAGCTTAACCCGGACGGCTTCCAGTATGCCGGATATGCGGATACTCGCCCAACGGGTGACAACACCACAGCCGCCGGAAGACAAAAGAACCGTCGGGTCGAAATAACGGTCCTGCGTCAACTCCAACCTTAATTATCAATATCTCACATAATACACATTCCTTATGCAAAGAAAGCACGCTCTAACTGAATTCAATTCAGCAGAGCGTGCTTTTTTTATGTCGTATAACCTTATGCCTCTACTCCTGGCTGGCTAGGGCGTAGAATCGCAGAGCCTACAGTCAGCAAAATGGCAGCCATGCCAAACAAAATCAATAGTGGCAATGTGATATCCGACAATGTACCGCCAGCAGAGATCGCCTCCACAGCCTGAATCGCCCACTTCTGTGGAACAAAGTTGGCGAGCTTTTGCATATAATCCGGCATCAACGAGATCGGCCAGAAACAACCACCTATCATGCAGGTTGGCATAATGACAAGTGAATTCAGCATGTTGGCATTTTTGGGATTCCGGATTAATCCTGCCACGGTACTTGCGATCCCCATGGAGACCAGCATGAATGCCGCCAATATCATGAAATGAATGCCAAAAGGAATACCGGCATCATAATGCAGCAGCCACCTGCTGACTCCCAAAACGAGAACAATCTGAATCAAGCCAATGACAAAGCTACCCAGGAAGTTACCAAGCGCAATCTCATATGCACGGACGGGTGCCGTATATACTCTGGCCATCGTACGTTTCCTGCGATCTTCCATTATCACAGCCACTGCACTGGTCAGCAGCCCCATCATAAACATAATCGTAAATCCAGTCACATTGTTCAGGCCTGGCTTGGGATAGATTTGCAGATCGGTAACTTCACCAGCAACCTGATGTTTTCCTATCTCCTGTAAAAGCTGTTCAAATGGCTTCTGTGTACTCGATAATATGTCAGTCTCACTTGAGACAGGACCTGCCGCCACCTTAACAGCTGAAACAGATTGTAACAATCCGCTCGTCAAACCTTCAACTGCTGCTCGTAGGGTATAGGAACTTTCACTTATACGCAGTTCCACCAATTGAATTTCGGTTGGCTTTCCTTGTAACAGATCCTCCGTATAATGTGCCGGAATGATGATGCCAGAGCTTCCTTTTTGCTGAGCGATAGCTTCCTTCACTTCTGCTTGGTTATTCATCGGCTTGAGCAGATACTCCTCTTTGTCAGCAAGTTCATGAATCATCCATGTCCCTGCCACCCCTCCGTCCTCATTCACATAGGGAATAACAGTACGTGCAATCTGCTCGCTTCCAAAAAGAGCAACCGCTCCTGTAACCACCAGGCAAGGCAGAAGCAGAAACGTAATGAAGCCCATTTTACGGCCAAGTGTACGTCTAATCATCAACCTGGCGATGTGTAGACTATTCATATCGGTATCCTGCCTTTCTATAGATCAATCCTGAGATGAACAATAATACAGCGCATACCACGCCTAACATCAGAATGTTATATACAATCTCTCGTACAGGTGCATCCAGCATCATTCTCAGAAAACTTTGGAGCGCCCAGTGGTTAACCGTAAATTGGCTAAGCCGTTGTACAAAATCAATCGGAATGGGCATGAACCCACCACTGATGAATGTCATGGCAACGATGATACCTTGTAAGGTTGCACTGGCCGATGCTGTGCTTTTGCATACCAGTGCAACGATCACGCCAAGGGTCATGGAGGCCAATGTGATACATACACAAGTCAGCACAATATACCCAGGATGGGTTCCCCAATCCACACCGTAGAACCAATACGTCATAAGGATGATCGTTGTTGCTTGTAAGAAAGCGAGCAGACTATTGCCTGCAATTTTTCCAGCGAAAATAACTCCGTTACCTATCGGCGCAGCCTGAAGGCGAATTAACGTTTTGTTATCCCGTTCTCCAAAAAGGCTGGTACTGGTTGTCATGCCCGAGTACAACATGAACATTGCCAGCATGGAAGCTGCATAGTATTGGGAGGCACTATACGCCGTACCTGTCTTACCGGGATTAGTGACAGCAATGGAGGTGGAATTCGCCGTACCAGACTCCGAAGCAGAGGCCATGGCAGCAATTACTTGCGGACCGAGCACTTTGGTAATCGCCATCTGTCGGTTCCATTCATCCGTAAAACGTGTGAACAAAGTTTCACCCAAGGTATTAAGTGTGTTGTCCTTTCCTCGTATCCACTGTAACCTGGCCTCTTTCCCCATCATCACGTTTTGCTCAAAATCCGAAGGAATCATTACAGCAAAGTCCAGCTTGTCGGTACGCAGCGCATGAACGGCCTCCTCTTCAGTCGTAAAGTTCTGCACCCTGACCATCTCAGCCACTTCCGGGGATTTAACGAATGTATCCAGCGCTTGATTAACCGTACTTGATCCTCCCCCAGATTCAGTGCTCAAATGGATGATTCCCACACGTACAGTATCGGGAATAACATCCTCCGCCGTACCCATCGTACTGGAAAGTGCCGTGCCCAATATAAAAATCAGTAACAACGGCAAAATAAAGAGGTTTAACACTACAGATCGAATCTTAAGAATACGCCTTAATTCAAAGATGCAAATATGCCATATATTCATCTCTTGCTCCCCCTAGTCCCGAAGCGTACGCCCGGTCAGATTGAGGAACAACGTTTCCAGATCCGGCTCTTCGACCTTGAGCGACTGAATGGATACTTCATGTTTGCTGCAAATGAAGAGCAGATCCTGGAGATCCTGCTGTGCCGAAGGCAGCGTAATGGTCAGTGTATTCTCTGAAACGTCTACCATCCGCACACGGGGGTGAAGTTTCAATTCTTCCACGACGTCGGGAACGATACCGGAAGTGGAGAGCACTACTTTTTCTTCCGATGCTACCCGTTCTCTCAGCTCTGCTTCAGTCCCACAGGCAATAATTCGCCCCTGATCCATAATCGCAACCCGGTGACTAATCGCCGCCACTTCCTCCATGTAATGACTTGTATATATGATCGTTGAACCCATCTTGTTGAGTGTCCGTACCGATTCAAGAATATGATTCCGAGATTGCGGATCAATGCCAACTGTAGGTTCATCCATAATAATGAGATCCGGGCGATGTGTAATCGCACATGCGATGTTTAACCTGCGTTTCATACCGCCAGAGAAGGTCGAGGGGGCATCCTTTGCTTTATCCTGCAACCCTACAAATTCAAGAGACTCCTGCACTCTTTCCTTAAGCAATTTTCCACGCAGTCCATACAGTCTGGCAAAAAAGGTCACATTCTCCGCAGCAGACATGGTTTCGTATAAAGCCAGATCCTGCGGAACGAGTCCGATCTTGCGCTTTACTTCAAGCGGTCGCTCCTTGACCGAGATCCCATCTAATCTGATCTCACCCTGATCCATATTCAGGAGCCCTGCAATCATGCTGATGGTGGTACTTTTTCCTGCTCCATTGGGACCAAGCAATCCAAAAATCTCGCCTTTGCCAACACTAAGGTTCAAATGATCCACGGACAGCTTGCTGCCGTATCGTTTTACTACATGATCTACTTCAAGTATACCCATCCCTTTTACGCCCCTTTTCCGTTTCGGCCTTCGCCGCTGGATTTCATAATTTTATTGTAACGGATAGCAATTTGTAGCGAAGGTACAGAAAGTCATGAATCGAAGGTGACTTAAGTCATCTCCTGATTCGAATGCTGCTTATGGTATAATCAAGGGCGCATTACCAAGAGATTTTCTACTCCACTTTTTATATAAAGGATGTCATTTACATATGCCAATGCGGTTTCTGCAATATGGATTAATTATCGTTCCAGCAGTACTGTACATGTTGATGCTGCCCTTGGAAAATGAAGCCGTCTACACCCTGTATATCATCATTGCACTTGGACTCTCCGTGTGGAAAGATTTCAATCGTTCAAGTACACAGCAGTGGCTGTTGCTTCTGACCGAAATACTCTGGAGCTGCTGGCTGATTGCTTCGTATGGACCGTTTCTGCTATTCCTCTCTCTATCCGTGCTCTACGTGTATATATACAGACTGGAGGGAAATCGGAGATGGTTGATGTTTGCAATTCAGCTTGTCGCTAACAATGTCGCTTTGCATTGGCATTATTCTGTCCCACAGGCATCGCAGCCAGGGTTAACCACACTAAATACAACTACAACCGACACTACATTACTCTCCACAGAGACAACTGCGATGGTTCTTGGCAACCTGCTTCTGCTCATCACAGCGGCTCTGTCCTGGCAGGGATCAAGAACGGCGAACAGCCGTGGACAACTGGAACAAGTCTATGACGAACTTCGCAGCAAACATTACGAGCTACAAGAAACTCGTGCGCAGCTGCTGTTATTTACAAAGCAACTTGAAGGAGTGGCTCAGGCAGAGGAACGTACCCGTATCTCCAGACAGCTTCATGACGATATCGGGCATCGACTGATTCGCACCAAAATGATGTCGGAAGCCGCCCTGCTGACCCTCCCCCTCGATATGGAACAAGGAACGGAAATGGTGAGACAGATTCGCGATCAATTGGCCGATAGTATGGATGATATGCGCAGCACACTACACAAACTGCAACCTAATTCCTATGCATCCGAAGCCTACGCCCTGGATCGTCTCCTAGAGGAAGTGGGCAGAGATACCGGCGTGAAGACAAATTATGAAGTTCATGGCCCATCCCATGTGCTGTATCCCAGCATACAGATCGTTTTGTTCAAAAATGCCAAAGAAGCCTTGACCAATGCCCTGCGACATGGAAATGCTTCTTCAATCACAGTGGAGTTGGTATTCGGGGATCAAGAAGTGTGTATGAGTGTGAGTAATGATGGCAAAATCAATCCTCCTTCTTCCAAGCGAAATGGCATAGGACAGGAAGGTATGCTTCTGCGTACACAAATGGTGGGAGGTACCTTGGAGATCCAATCGGCTTATCCGTATACAGTGATTACACGCATTCCAATAACGAACCAGTTGAATATACTCTGAAAAAAGGAAGTGAATGTTCTCATGTCCGAACGGAATGATGTAAACAACAAGAATGATTCAGTCCACCCTCCGCTTATCCGGCTGATTCTCGCCGACGATGACTATTTCATTCGCGAAAGCCTGAAAGTGCTACTTGGACTCGGCTCCGGCATTAGTGTTACAGGCACAGCCTCAAACGGGCAGGAAGCGTTGGAATTGCTTGAAGCAGGAACGCCTGCGGACGTGGTTTTAATGGATATTCGGATGCCGGAATGTGACGGAGTTGAAGGTACCAAACGCATCAAGGCGCGTTTTCCTGAAAATCAGGTGCTCATGCTAACTACTTTTGACGACGATGAGTATATTATTCAGGCATTGCAGAATGGAGCATGCGGTTATTTGCTCAAAAACGTCCCCCCCGAGCGGATCATTCAAGGCATTAAGACCGTACATAACGGCGATATGTTAATCCATCCGGATATTGCCCGCAAATTGGCAGGCCTTCTTCGTCCTGCTGCGATTCCCCTGACACAGAACCCAATCGAAGCCTATGGACTGACACGTATGGAGCTGGCGGTTGCCGAGGCCATATCGGAGGGTTTATCCAATAAGGAAATTGCCGCCAAATTGTTCCTCAGTGAAGGCACGGTCAAAAACTACGTCACGGATATTCTTGGCAAGCTGAGCTTGCGTGATCGGACCCAAATCGCCATCTTTATGTTAAAACAATAACAAAAAAAAGGTATTTCCCTTGCCTGTGACGGCGCTCGGAAATACCTTTTTCATTGCTTGATTTATGCAACTAATTCATCACGTATGCTAGTTACATCTCCACGGACCCTTTATCACTGGCCACAGGGGCTGGCGGTAACGCCAAGGGAGCTTCGTCCCTTTGTGGTTTTTTCAGACGGGCAAACAATTTGAGGTTGATGACATGGAACAGCGTCAGTGGACGTAACCGAATCGCCCAGACCTCGTGATTGTCCGGTGCCATAATGACCCCAAGCTGATGATGCTCCCCTTCATAGATCGCTCGTTGCATGAACTTGCTTTCTCCCTGGTGATTGCGAACCTCAAGTTTGCAAAAAGCCGGGTTCATCCGCAGAGCACGATGTAACTCTTCCGGCGAATGAACCAACTTACCATTCACCTTGTACAAGGTCTCTCCTGCTTCAATCCCCAAATCTGCAGCAGGACTCTCCGGAATAACAGCCAGTACCTTCAATCCATGCTGCGGATGGACAAATACCGGACTGCGATTTTGCTCTTCAAACGCGCTGTACCATACCAGAAATTCATGTCCAATAAATGCGATCAGCGCTGCAACCACCATGAGTGGAGACCACCATGCAGCAAGCAAACTGAACACGAGCAAAGTTGCCCCATATACCATCAACCGCTTTGATGAGATCTGCACCTTTTGTCCCGGAAGCATACTCTGTGTTATCTCACCAAATCCGAGCATAATCGGCAACGCAACCAGCATGTAACTATGACCTGCATTCATCAGTGGATTCCATGCCAGCTCCGCGCCACCTCCTGTGACTGGAACAAGAATCAGTAGAGGAATGGCCCAGAACTGTTGCAGTTGATATCCCCCAACCAGTTTCCCACGTTTTCCCTCGAAGAGAAGCGGTGATGCCATCGATACCCCCTGCATGCGTACCAACAAGGCTTCACCCATATGTAGAAGGGCCGCCAGGACAAGCAGTGCAGGCATATCCAGGGTACGTAGCGTTTCCGTTACACTACCCATCCAACCCGATGGTTGCCAGCCTGAAGCCAGATTCAAACCAAATTGCAGCACACCCAGTAACCCGGCCGCATAAGCAAAGCACAGATACCGTATGCGGAACAAAGATAGAATTAACGTTGCAGCCCATATGCATATCAGGCTTCCCAGTGTAAGATGTGCACCGAGGAATAGGGACACAATTGAGACGATGGTACCAATGAGTATGCCTCCGAGCACGGCACGAATCGTCTGTGTTATCGAGCTTTGCAAACGAACATGGAACAATTTACGCTCCTGCAGTAACTGACGATGATAGATCAGCGCAATCAGGATCACCGCAATATAATAAAACGGCTGAATAAACAACTGCAACATAGCTTCCCCTAATGTAGTTAACCACGGCCATACCCATTCCATTGTGGTCGGTCACCCCTCTCTTTCAGCCGGTTCAGAAAAAAAGAAGGCTGAAAATCAGCCTTCTTTATGGCTTCGACACAGCGGACGAAATATCCTTCGAGACATTTTCGATCGCGCGTTTCAGCTGTGCATCATATTGAGGATTGGCAATACGTTCAATCAGAGCCGCTTCCAGTGTTTCAGCGGTTTTCTCGTCAATCTGGCCTGTAGCCTGAATGCCTTTTTGCTTCTGGAATGCCTTGACCGCTTCTTCCGTCTTCTGGTCGTAGTATCCATCCACACGATCCGGTTTGAAATCGAGTCCTCTCAGCATCGTCTGCGCACTTTTCACATCCGTGCTATTACTGTCATATTTCAGTGGTAACTTCTCTTTGTTAATCGGTGCCACCGAGAAATAATCCGGCTGGTCTACCGCAATATCCGGTTTGATTCCTTTTTCATGAATCCAGTCTCCGTTCGGAGTGAGCCACTTGGCAATGGTGATCTTCAGCAAGCTGCCGTCACCCATCTGCTTGTCATAACTCGTCTGAACGGTTCCTTTACCAAAGGAGTTTTCACCAATCAACTTAGCACCTGCTGACTGTTGTAATGCACCGGCCAAAATCTCCGACGCACTCGCACTGCCTTTGTTCATCAGGACTGTGACTGGATATGTTTTGGCTGATCCATTGGACTTGCTTTGTTCCTTTTTGCCGTTCTTGTCTTCAACTTGCACAATAACCTTGCCTTTAGGAACAAACTGTTCAGCAATATCAATAACAACTTGCAATACACCGCCTGGGTCATTCCGTACGTCGATGACCAGACCTTTCATGTTCTGCTTCTCAAGCTTCGCCAACTCTTCCTTGAAGCGATCGCCTGTATTCAAAGAGAATTGAGTAATGGCAATAACGCCAATTCCGCCATCCTCCATGTGAGCATATACGGTTTCCAGATCAATGTCATCGCGTACAATGACAAATTCAATCAGCTCGGAAGATCCGGCACGTTTGACCTGTACCTTCGCTTCACTGCCCTTGGGACCTCTGATTTTGTTGACAGCCTTGTTCAGTTCCAAACCTTGCAGGGATTCGCCGTTGACTGACATAATCATGTCTTTTGCACGAATACCCGCTTTCTCGGCAGGTGATCCTTTGATTGGGGAAACAACAACAACGTTTCCATCCTGTGAGGATACCTCTGCGCCAATACCGGTAAATGAACCTTCGATCGACTCTTCAAACTGAGCAGCCGTTTCCTGCCCCATATAGTTGGAGTACGGATCATCAAGCGATTCCATCATGCCGTTGATCGCACCGTCAATCAATTTGGTCTGATCCACGTCTTTATAATAGTTGCTTGAGATCAAATCCATCGCAGTTTCAATCTTTTTCAAATCGTTCTTCTGCTGTGTATTGCCGGTTACACTAGCCAGCAAACCTTCGCCCGCTGTGGTTTGATTTGCTATTCCCGGGTAAGTCATTAGTACCAGGGTTAGCAAACTACCACCCAGGAGACCCACAATGACAAGCAGTAGCGCCGATCTTTTCTTCATCATCCGTTTGTCACCGCCTTTAGTTTTGAAGCGTGTCCGATTCCATTGTTGCCAGAATCCATTCCCTGAACATGCCAGCTTAGTATATGTCTAGCTTGTACGGAATATGTTTTTTCCATTCGAACAATGGAGCAATAATTACAAATAGTTCATCGGATTTACAGCGGTACCGTTATCTCTCACTTCAAAGTGCAAGTGAGGTCCAGTAGAGTTCCCTGTATTTCCTGACTCAGCAATGGTATCCCCTTTGCTTACTGTGTCTCCCTTGCTGACTTTGAATCCACCTTCGCGCAAGTGACCATATAACGTCCATAGTCCACCGCCGTGGTCCACAATAACCGTATAACCATAACCGCTATACCATTCAGCCATGATCACGATTCCGCCAGAAGCAGCGTGAACCGAAGTTCCTTGAGGAACAGCAAAATCGACACCGGCATGCATCTTACCCACTACACCCGTAATCGGATGGGTACGGGGACCGAATCCAGAAGAAATACGTCCTCCAGATACCGGTCTTGAGAAGATACCATTACCGGATGAATACGTGACCTCACTGCTGCTATCCGAACTCACTCTGGTTGGTGTCTTGGCTGCAGCTTTCGCCCGGGCTGCTGCCGCGGCTTTTGCTTTGGCTGCGGCTGCTGCCTGCTGTTCACGCAATTTATTTTTCTCTTGAAGAAGTGCCGAACGTTTGCTGGCAATCTGCATTAATACATCTTCCTGCTCTTGTGTCAGCTCTTCTGACTCTTCAATTTTAGCATCATATGAAGCGAGAAGCACTTGCTTTTCCGCTTCTTTTTCATTCAATTGGGACTTGCGCTGTTTCTTCTGTGCATACAGGCTCTTGGCTTCCGCATATTGCACATCCAATTCTGCCTTTTTGTCCACGACAAGTTGCTTGTCCGCTTTGTGCTCATCCAGCAGATGCTGATCCTGATCCACAATCGTTTTGAGTGAATCCGCACGGGTCAGGAAGTCAGTGAAGCTAGTAGAGGACAACAATACATCCAGATAGGATACAGCACCGTCCGTATACATGAGGCGCACGCGTGACTCCAACAATTTTTCCCTTGCAACAATGCGTTCTTCTGCCGCTTGCAGATCTTTTTTCGTTGTACGAAGATCTTCCTCCGTGTTCTCGATCTGCAAGGATACACTCGCCAGTTCATCACTAACGACATTGATCTGTTCCATGACAACCTTCAGATAAGCGTTGGTTTTGTTCTTGTAATGCTGTGCTTCCTTTTTGTTGGAAGCCGCTTTTTTTTGCTCCTGCTTGGCAGAAGCCGCCTTGCTCTCCAGTTGCTGAATCTGTTGGTCAATATCGCTGATGCTACTCTTGGCATATCCGTCAGAAGGTTGAAGCGTCAAACTGGCCAATAACGTAAAGGCCAGCAGCGAAGCGGTTTTTTTCAAAATGATGATCCCCCATCCTATGATTTCACAAGAAAGCAACCTGCACAGGTGGTGAACAGCATGTTCTTTGCTTTCTTCAATCTTAAAAGACTCCGTCTTTCCTACATATCGTCAAACAGCGTCCATTAATGAACCTGCTTTACCATTCTTTTCGACATATTCTGCAATTCGATCGTTGAAAACAAAATTAAACGTTGAGTGATTTCCGAATGGACAGTGTACTTCCCAAAATACCTACCAGCACACCGAGTCCGATCAACAGTGTTCCAAACAGCCCCCAGATTTCGCCGAGCGGAATCAAGTTAAGCATCTGCATGAAGACATCCTGACCAATCGTCTTCATCAACTGGCTGTATCCAACAAACAGCACACCAACCGTAATGACCGAGCCAATAAATCCAATGAGTGCACCTTCAATAAAGAAAGGCCAGCGAATAAAGGTATTGGTTGCACCAACCAACTTCATAATTCCGATCTCCCGGCGACGTGCCAGAATCGTTACGCGAATCGTATTCGAGATCAGGAACATGGACATGAGACCCAGTCCCCCGACAAAAATAAATCCGATGTTACGAACAAGCTTCGTAAATTTGAACAACACTTCCACCGTTTCCTTGCCGTAGTTCACTTTCATGATTGGCTTCTCCGGATGTTTTTCGTTCAAAGCTTCGATTTTTTGCGCCACAAAAGTGACGGTTTCCGGTTCAATGACCTCAACTTCAATGGTCTCCGGCAGTGGGTTGTTGTCCACATCGAAACCGCTAAGCACGTTATCTGCACTCTCTCCAAGACGCTCACGGAATTCCTTGAGTCCTTCTTCCTTGGAAACAAAACGAATCTCACTTACTTCAGGCATCGCACTGATTTCTTTCTCCAGTGTGTTACGCAGGTTCTCGTCCACATTCAGTTCGAGGAACGTGCTGATTTCCACCTGGCTATCAACCTGATTTGCCATGGAGTTCACATTGAGCACCAGCAGCATGAACACACCAAGAATCAATAGCGACACAATGATGGACATGATGGAGGCCACAGACATCCAGCCGTTGCGGAATACGTTTTTGAATCCCTCCCGCAGATGGCGCAAGAGAGTACTAAAATTCATAACCGTATTCCCCTCTCATCTGATCCCGTACAATCTGTCCACGTTCAATCGCAATTACCCGTTTACGCATCGTATTCACGATATCTTTGTTGTGGGTCGCCATAACAATGGTTGTTCCCCGGAAATTAATCTCATCCAGCAGTTGCATAATGCCCCACGACGTCTCCGGATCGAGGTTACCTGTAGGCTCATCCGCGATAATAACCGATGGGTTATTGACGATAGCCCGTGCAATAGCAATACGCTGCTGTTCTCCACCCGAGAGCTGTGAAGGTTCGCGATTTGCCTTACTCCGCAGTCCCACCAGATCAAGCACTTCCATCACCCGTTTCTTGATATGACGCTTCGGCGCTTCAATAACTTCCATGGCAAATGCCACATTCTCAAATGCTGTCATCCGTGGCAGCAGACGAAAATCCTGGAACACAACGCCGATGTTACGACGCACATAAGGAATCTTTCTTGGCTTCAACTTACCAATATTAAATCCGTTAATGGATATTTGTCCTTTGGTCGGAACTTCTTCTCTGTACATCAATTTCATAAATGTCGATTTACCTGCGCCGGACGGACCGACGATATAGACAAATTCATTGCGGTCGATCTTCACCGACACCCCTTGTAATGCGTGGGTCCCATTGGCGTAGGTCTTCCACACGTCCTGCATTTCTATCACATCATCACTTCCTGCTCGCATAGTTAGCCATTATAATTTCGACACAATCCCGGCATTTCCTTTAAAAAGACCTGAATTTCATCAGGAAAAAATCCACTTCGTTCCTGTTTCAATGGTGAAGCATGGATTCATATGAAGTTTATTGTAACAAATTTGTTACCTATTGAGTACCCGAAAGTTTTCCTGCATTGGATCATATATATAGAAAGTGTTACAAAGTCGGGAACAACTGAAGTATAAAGGAGCGTACGGTTATGAAAAAAATACATCTGACGGTCATTGTTCTATTCTCCATCCTCTTGATCGGCTCCGCGTCTTATGGATTGCTGTATATGTACGTGAATCAACCTGCCCTGCCCAAAGATGTTCATGTTGGCGGCATGCTTGTGGAGGGGAAGAATCGCAAAAACGTATTGCATGAATTGGATGAACAGATCCAAAAGCTGGAGGACTGGCCTGTCACCTTTGAAGTGACTGAACCCAACCCCCAGACGATGTCGTATACCGCAGCTCAGGTGGGGGTGAGTTACAACGTTAACAGCTTGGAGTCCGCAATACAGCAGCTGGAGGAAGGTAACCTGTGGGAACGCGCTTATGCACGTTATCATTTTCCGAAAGAGTTCTCTCTCGATATGACCTACAACTCAAGACCACTCCAAGAACATCTCAGCCCTGCCTGGGAAAAAGAAACCTTCGGTACACCTGCGGACGCTGTTCGCCGTATTACCACAAGTGACAAAGTCCAGTATATCCCGGAAAAGGGCGTCCGCCGCATTGATTGGATTACACTCACAAGTCTCATTCAGACGAAGCTGCACAGGGATTTCAGTGTACTGAACCCGGATGAAAAACCAGCCCCATTGCTGATCCAGGTACCACTGTATACGCTGAAGCCTGAAGTAACTCTTGATTCGCTGCGCCAGGAAGGCATTGACCGGAAGATCATCCAGTTCTCCACGGGTCTGGGCAATAGTAGTGAAGGCCGGATACATAATGTCAGCGCAGCGGCGGAAGCGATTAACGGCATGATTTTGCCACCAGATGCCACATTCGATTATGAGAAGGTCGTCCGTCAAGCTGAAAAGGAGTATGGGTTTCGTGAGGCACCGGTCATTGTTAATGGAAGACTAACCCCCGGAATTGGCGGGGGAATCTGCCAGGTATCAAGTACAGTGTATAATGCAGCGCTATTGACGGGTCTTGATATTATTGAGCGTCGCAACCATTCCCTGCCGGTCAAATATTTACCCAAAGGACTGGATGCCACCTTTGCCTCGGGAGCCATCAATTTTCGCTTCAAGAATAATACCGGAAAATCCTTACTCATTCATGCAGAGGTGAAGAATCACCAATTGATGGTGAAATTTTTTGGCACATTTCCGGAGAATGTCAGCTATGCACTTGAATCTCGTACCATTGAAACATTAAGTGTTCCAGTAAAATATGTGTCCAGTACGGTACTGCCTGATGGTGCACAGCAGGTGCTGCAAGACGGACAGCCTGGATATATTGTCGAGACGGTAAGAACCAAAAGACTGGACGGCAAAGTGGTCGAATCCAAAACGATTACACGGGACACGTACAAAGCTCAGAATCGCCTGATTGCCCGCTCCGGTCATAGCAGCCTGCCTGATCCACAAGGGCCTTCTGTGGTTGAGGACGGGATTAGCGATACAAAACAGCCTTAGGTTCTATGTTCGAAGCCAACAAAAACAAAAAGACACACATCCCGCCCCATTTGGGGATACACGAGAAGTGTGTCTTTCATGTTTTATAAAACCTTAACTTTATGGTTTACTGCATTACGGTTTAGTGACCGCCCGTGTATTCGCCTTGCTCTTCGCCTATAACCATCTTCTCTTTTCCCATGAAGAAGGAAGCGACCAACGCGAGTGCAGCCGGAATTACAGCCCAGGCAAATAACTGTACGATGGAAGAAGACAGGGCATGTGTGATGGTATCCAGCACCTGAGGCGGAATCGCCTGTCTGAGTTCTGGTGAGAGCAACGCATGTGGATCGGTCAGATCCACTCCCTGAGGCACGCCACCCGCTGAAGCACCGCCTGCTTCCGCAGCTGAACCAGCGAGAGCATCGTTCATTTTACGTGTAAATACCTGACTCTGTACGATACCAAAGATCGTAATGCCCATCGTCATACCGAGGGACCGCAAAAAGTTAAGTGTGGAGCTTGCTGCTCCGCGTCTTTGCGGTTCAAACGCGTTCATGGCTGCGTTGCTGAGTACCGAAAACGAAGCACCGACACCCAGACCAACCATCACCATGTAGATACGTATCGTCCAAAGGGAAGAATTCTCATCCAGTGTGGTCAGCAATCCAAGTCCAATGACAAGTAAGGCTAACGTAGGGATCATGATATTACGATACTTGATTTTGGTCATCAACACCCCGCCCAAGGACGCCGTCACAACGGACCCAAGCATCATGGGCAGCAGCACAAGACCGGAGTTGGTCGCTTTACCACCAAGTACCCCCTGTATGAAGATCGGAATGTACACGGATGCTGTAATGAACGCCGCACCACTGAACATCCCAATAACGTTACTGGACCAGTAGACCCGGTTGCGGAACATGCTGAAGGAGATGATTGGTTCTTTGGCTTTGGTTTCTGCAAAAAGGAAGAGCAGCGCTAATGCTACAAATCCGGCAAACAAGCCAAGAATCTGCCACGAACCCCAGGCAAATGTTTTGCCGCCCAGTTCCAGACCAAAGATCAGGCACACAACAGCACCGATCAGCGTTACAGCACCCAGCCAGTCGATCTGTTGGGATTGATGCTGATGGGATTCTTTATAGAAGAACGCAATAAACACAAATGCAATCAAGCCTAGCGGCAGGTTGATATAGAATACCCATTCCCATGTCGCATACTGGGTAATGTAAGCACCGAGCAGAGGTCCAAATACGCTGGACAGGCCAAAGACCGCTCCAAACAATCCACCCAATTTACCACGAGATTCTGGTGCAACGACATCAAACATGATCGTAAAGGCAATCGGCACCAGGGCCCCCGCACCAATACCTTGAATCGCTCTGTACATCGTCAATTCCACAATAGACGTTGCCGTTCCGCACAGCGCTGAGCCAAGCATAAATACAATAATACCAAATACAAAAAACTTCTTCCGTCCATACATATCGGATAGCTTACCGAATATCGGCATCCCTGCCATCTCAGCCACCATGTACGCGGAGGTAACCCAGACGAACTTGTCGAGCCCACCCAGCTTCCCGACAATGTCCCCCATAGCTGTTGCCACGATGGTGTTATCCATCGAAGCCATTAGTATGCTGAGCAGTAACCCTGCCAGCACCAATCCAATACTGTTTTTACGTGCAACCATTGTACTCAATCTCTCCATTCACGCTCTATTCATATGACTGCATTAGTATATCCGAAAAGAAGTTTCCGTTAATCAGTCCAAGGACCGATTGCTTTGCAGCAAAACTTCCGATTGCGGATGAATTTGCAGAGATGAACGGTATTCCACTGTACCAATCCGGCAGCCAGGACCGATTTTTATTTTATCGCCACGGACAATCTCGGCCTCCGTATTCTCTAATTCAATATCATCACCTTCGATAATCTGTGCCTTGAGAATTGATTTATTCCCCGTAAACAAGTCATTCAACCGGCCACTCTTCACCGAGATGATGGAACCACCCATTTCCTTGACCTCGGATGGACCCATGATTTTGAGTGTCATGTGTTCAGCGCTGAGCATCCCCGCTATCGTCAACCGTCCGTTCAGCTTGATATTTTCCGCCTGACAATCCCCTGACAGATGAAGCTCACCTACCACTTTTATATGCTCAGCTTTGGCATGCATGCCAGATGCCTGGATTCCATCCTCACCTTCGTTGCTGGCCGCTCGCTCTGTCAGAGTAAGGGTTCCGGTAATTTTAATCTCTGTGGATTCAAGCGATCCGTATATGACCGATGTACCCGTACATTTGAATCGATCACAAGATAGATTGTCGTTAAAGGACGCGTCCCCTACGACCTTGATCTTGCCGTACACGCCACCAGAAGAACTGCCATCACCAACGATGCTGATATCCATTTTTTTGTCCAATGAACGCCCAGGATTGTTATTCATGTCGATCCCATCCCTTTCTCTCCATATCCAAACTTTAAATTCGCTGACTGCTGCCCACATTGGCATCCTGATCTACCTCAAGTTCACCCGAATACTCGACCAGCCTGATGTTACAGCCGCGACCGATAAAAATGTTACTCCCCCGAACAATGTCAGCTTCGGTATCTTCCAGCACAATCTCATCACCCTCAATTAAGGATGTCTTAAAAGAAGGGGTCCCGCCCAGACCAATACTTTTCCAAAAGCCATTCTGTTGCTCCTTGCGACGAATATCGATACGCTCTCCGCCAATCTCTTTAGCCGAAGAAGATGTGTGAAGCCTAATCTCCACTGTTCCCGCATTCAGTAAGCCGCTGATCTTAATATTGCCCCGTACATTCAGGGACTCACATTGGACATCCCCATCAATATCGATCACACCGCCAATATCAATTCGTTCCCCATCCACTCTTCCACGTACGGTACACTTTCCGTTCACTTCAAGCTCAGGGCTATGGAGATCTCCGTTAATCGTAGTTAAACCATCCACCCGAACACGAGAACTGGTCAGAGGTCCATTCAACGTGCACATGCCGTTAATCGTTGCACTCTCGGAGGTCAAAGCGCCGTGCATCTTCAATGTTCCATTCACTTCCATAGAGGTGCAGTCCAGGTTGCCGTTCACCTTAGCCATACCATCAATAGATACACGGTGAAAATTCCCGCCTGCCGTTTGACTTATGCCCGCCACATTCAGATCATTCCGCTTATTCCGCTCTTCCATAGATGATCCTCTCCTTATCCCAATTTGAGTTTTAATTCTTCCATAAATGTTCCCATCGGCTGCCTAAGAACCACTTTCACACCATTGTCAAAATAAAACTCCGTTCCTGCTGTTACCAGCATGAATGAAGGAACACCCATCTTACGAATAAGCACGAGTTCGCTGGGTTTGCCTGTGAAACGATAATAATGTTCGGACATCACTTCGATCAGCAACGCGCCCTCTTGCCGAGTAATATCTCCGCTCATTAACAGCTTATCAAGGACGTAGAGCATCATAATCTGCTCCAAAGCATACAGCGGTTGTTCTCGACCTGCTTCTTTTAACAGATCCAGCGAGATCTGTGAAACAATGTTTCGCTCTAATAGTTGCTGTGCAGACATCTCTACTTCACCCAACGTAGGTGAGAACACGTCTGCCAGCTCATCCAGCGATAATCCGTCTTTCATATTGAGAATCTTGTCAATGCGCAGTAAAATCTGTTGTTTGGGAAAAAAGGTCTCTTGTCCGGTGTAGGACGACTTCCGAATGAACCATTCTTCCGGAATGAGATTTTTCCGCTTCCAACGGTATAACTGGCCGTATGAGATTCCTGTCAGGTCCAACAATTCTTTCTTGGAGATCAAATCATCCGTCATATATGGTCCCCCTTTTTATTGAAACGAGTGTAACATAACATTGTTACGTTGTGAAGTGCGTTAAAAATCGATGATCAGATTACAGACTTCCATTTTAACCACTGGTGTGAAATTCTTTGTTTTCTACTGTAGATCTTGTTATTGCAATGGAAGAGTAATGCGTATAACCTGTTACATATAAACACTTTGGAGGCTTAGGCATCCGATTTCCATCCCATCGTCTCATGTCAGAACACGTGGTTGACGAACTTATGAAAGGGGTTTCTTACACTCATGGCACTTATTAAATGTGATTTTTACTCGGATACGCTCGGGCTTAGCACCAGCATGCATGTCATTCTGCCGCAACAAACCCACAATCAGATCGGCATGGAGAATGTGACTGGCAAAGGACTGCATCCAACCCTGTACCTGCTGCACGGTCTGTCTGATGATGATTCCATCTGGCTACGCCGGACTTCCATCGAACGTTATGTGGCCAACCTCGGGATCGCCGTTGTTATGCCACAGGTACATCGTAGCTTCTATACAGATATGGTCGAAGGCGGACGTTATTGGAGCTTTATCAGTGAAGAACTGCCGGCACTTGCTCGTTCTTTCTTCCCGCTGTCAGATCAACGGGAGGACAATTTCGTTGCCGGATTATCCATGGGTGGCTACGGGGCGTTCAAGCTCGCCCTTCGTAAACCAAATCAATATGCCGCAGCTGCTAGTTTGTCTGGAGCACTCGATATGTCTGCACATATGGATAGAAACGCATCCTCAGCATTACAACAGACGGAGTTACAGCGGATTTTCGGACCCGAGGTGGCAGGTACAGAGAACGATCTGATTCATCTGTTAAAAGAAAATCAATCTAGCGAAAGTCCTCGACCTTTGCTCTACCAATGCTGCGGAACGGAAGATTTCCTGTATGAGGATAATCAAACCTTCCGGCATGCCTGTGAACAAAAGAACTTCGAATTGACATACGAGGAAGGGCCTGGTGAACATGAGTGGGGCTACTGGGATGCCAAGATTCAGGATGTATTGAAATGGTTGCCTTTGCCCAAACGGGACTAGGTGATCATTGGGAGCTACTGCGGATAATGAAGGCTGGTACTCCGATGACAGAACAACCTTCCTTCCGTTCGCGGTTGAGTTGAATATATCTAGAGCACATCGCTGTAAAACACAAAGAAGCAGGCCGTTGAGAACAAAGTTCTCTGGCCTGCTTCTTTGTTGTACTGTTGTATCTGTAAGGGTACCTTATAGTAGCGGTGGTATTAACCGCGGTTCGTAATCCATTGCTCGGTGATCTCCAGTACCTTCTCACTGCGTCCAATCGCTTCAGCAACTTGACCCGAAGCTGTCCCGCCGTAAACATTACGAGCGTTCACTACCGCTTCCGGTTGCAGCACATCATAGATTCGGTCATCAAACAGTGGTGAGAACTGACGGAATTCATCAATCGTCAGATCCAGCAAATACTTGCTGTTCTGGATACAGTACAGCACGGTTTTACCAATTACTTCATGCGCTTGACGGAAAGGCAAGCCTTCGCCCACGAGGAAGTCGGCAATATCCGTAGCGTTGGAGAAATCCTGGTTGACCGCTTGACGCATCCGATCCTTGTTCACTGTCATCGTCGCGATCATTGGTGCGAATAGTTGCAGTGCACCCTCCAACGTCGCTACTGTGTCAAACATGCCTTCTTTGTCTTCCTGCATGTCTTTGTTGTACGCCAATGGAAGAGACTTCAGTACCGTCAGCAAACCGATCAGGTTGCCGTACACACGTCCTGTTTTACCACGAACAAGTTCAGGAACGTCTGGATTTTTCTTCTGAGGCATGATGCTGCTGCCTGTACAGAACGCATCGTCCAGTTCAACAAATCCAAACTCCGTGCTGCTCCACAGTACCAGCTCTTCACTCAGACGGGACAAGTGGGTCATGATCAGCGAAGCTGCCGCCAGAAACTCAACGATGAAGTCACGGTCGCTTACTGCGTCCAGACTGTTCTCGTAGACGCCATCAAAGCCCAGTTGTTCCGCCACAAAATGACGGTCAATCGGGAATGTTGTGCCCGCGAGCGCACCTGCGCCCAGTGGCAGGATGTTAATGCGTTTGTAGCTGTCCATCAGACGCTCCGCATCCCGTTGGAACATGGATACATACGCCATCAGGTGATGGGCGAACAGAATTGGCTGTGCCCGTTGAAGATGCGTATAACCCGGTACAATCGTATCGAGGTTATCTTTCGCTTGTCCGATCAGTGCTTCCTGCAAGGAATGCAGCATGCCTACAAATCCAACCACGCGTTCGCGCAGGTATAGGTGCATATCCGTTGCAACTTGATCGTTCCGGCTACGGCCTGTATGTAATTTACCCCCTACAGGACCAATCGTCTCGATCAGGTTTTTCTCAATATTCATGTGGATGTCTTCGTCCGATACGGAGAATTCCACTTCGCCCGCACGGATTTTGTGCAGAACGGTGATTAATCCTTCTTTGATGGTCTCTACATCTTCCGCTGGCAGAATGCCGCATTTGCCCAGCATCGTTACATGAGCCAGACTTCCTTGAATATCTTCCTCAGCCAAAGCTTTGTCAAAATTGATCGATGCCGTATATTCCTCAACCAAATGATTGGTTTGTTTTGTAAAACGTCCTCCCCACAGCTTGCTCACAGTGAGTACTCCCCTTTCGCTCATGGACAAAGCCGCTCCTGCCAGATGTGCAAGAACGGCCTGCCTTGTCATTTATATTGATGTAGCTCTTGTATGCAGGTATAAATTAGTTTTTGTTTTGCTCCACGCCGGAGTTTACTTTCAAACGTAATGCATTCAGGCGGATAAAGCCTGTTGCATCACCTTGATCGTAGGCTTGCGTTGGATCAGCTTCCATTGTTGCGATGTCCGGATTGTAGAGGCTGACAGGACTTTTCACACCAGCGCCGATGATGTTGCCTTTGTACAGTTTCACACGAACTGTACCTGTAACGTTCTTCTGGCTTTCAGTCACCAGTGCTTGCAGCGCCAGACGTTCCGGTGCGAACCAGAAACCGTTGTAAACGAGTGTGCTGTAACGTGTGATCAGGCTATCACGCAGGTTCATCACTTCACGGTCCATCGTGATGGACTCCATTTTGCGATGTGCGGTGAACAAAATTGTTCCACCTGGTGTTTCGTATACGCCACGGCTCTTCATACCAACAAAACGGTTCTCAACCATATCTACACGGCCAATACCATGTTTGCCACCCAGCTCGTTCAGTTGCTCCATCACTTGCAGCGGGCTCAAACGCTCACCGTTCAGCGCAACACAGTCACCTTGTTCGAATTCAAGTTCAACATATTCCGCTTGATCTGGTGCATCTTCAGGTGCACTGCTCAGCAGGAACATGTCTTTGTTCTCGTCCGCGCTTGGATCGAACCAAGGATCTTCGAGCACACCGCTCTCATAGCTGATATGCAGCAAGTTACGGTCTGTGGAGTATGGTTTAGCCGCAGAAGCGGTTACCGGAATACCATGTTTTTCAGCGTAAGCAATCATCTCGGCACGTCCCGGGAATTGGTTACGGAATTCCTCCAGACGCCAAGGTGCAATTACGTTAATGTCTGGTGTCAGCGCAGCCGCGTTCAGCTCAAAGCGAACTTGGTCATTACCTTTACCTGTAGCGCCGTGAGCGATGGCTGTAGCACCTTCTGCACGAGCGATATCCACCATACGTTTAGCGATCAGTGGACGAGCGATACTTGTACCAAGCAGGTATTGTCCTTCATAGAGGGCCCCAGCCTGGAACATCGGATAGATGAAATCTTTTGCGAACTCATCGCGTAGATCGTCAATGTATACTTTGGAAGCGCCTGTTGCCAGTGCTTTTTCCTCCAAACCATCCAGTTCATCCTTTTGTCCAATATCCGCTGTGAACGCAATAATCTCTGCATCATACGTTTCTTTCAACCATTTCAAAATTACAGATGTGTCCAACCCGCCTGAATATGCGAGTACAATTTTTTCCTTAGCCATGTTCGATGGTCCTCCCCAAGATCAGTTAAGTTAAACAGAGCCTTCATACACTGAACCCTACGAGCCAGAAAACCCTTCCGATCACTGTTATCCCCAGATTTTTTCATCCCTTTATGACAAAGGGTAAAATCCGGGGATAAAGGCGCACGCTTCGCTTCTTCAGGTTTTTTCTATCTCTTCGTTGTTGTGTATGCTTCTTATTTAACTAACTTTTTAAAGTACATTATAGATGAATCTATCATCGCGAAATCTTCGCCTAAAATCAACCCATTCAATGAAATAGCAGCTATTCGCTCATTAATGCAGCCATTAATGCTTTCTGTGCATGCAAACGATTCTCCGCCTGATCAAAGATCAGGGAGTTCGGTCCGTCAATTACACCGGCACTTACTTCTTCGCCGCGGTGTGCTGGCAGACAATGCAAGAACATGTAGTCCGGCTTCGCGCCTTTCATCAGTTCCTCGTCCACTTGATATGCCGCAAATGCCTGCTCCCGAATCTTTTGCTCTTCCTCAAAGCCCATGCTAGCCCATACATCCGTATACACGATATCTGCATCTTTGGCTGCCTCTTGTGCACTGTAGGTTACAGTCACTTCAGAACCGCTCTCCTGTGCGATAATGCGTGCCTGCTCCACAACTGCGCTATCCGGCTCATAGCCTTCTGGCGTTGCTACAGCAACATGCATACCCATCTTCGCTGCTCCGAGCATCAGGGAATGTGCCATGTTGTTGCCATCTCCGATGTAAGCCATTTTCAGACCTGCGAGCTTGCCTTTGTGCTCCAGCACCGTTTGGAAGTCTGCCAGTACCTGACAAGGATGCGCTGCATCGCTCAGGCCGTTAATGACTGGAACATCAGCATGCTCTGCCAGTTCAGTAACATTATGGTGTCCAAAGGTACGGATCATGATGCCGTCCAGGTAACGGGACAATACTTTGGCTGTATCATGTGTTGTTTCCCCACGACCCAGCTGGATATCATTTTTGCTCAGGAAGAGCGCGTGTCCGCCCAATTGGAACATACCCACTTCAAAGGATACACGTGTACGTGTGGATGATTTTTCAAAAATAAGTCCGATCGTTTTACCTTTCAACGGTTGGAAAGGTACACCGCTTTTTTGCTTGCCTTTAATCTCAATCGCGAGATCAAGCAGATAACGAATTTCCTCGGCCGTGTAGTCCGTGAATTCGATAAAATCCCGGCCTCTCAGATCAATCTTTTGAACCTTTTCCGTCTGTTGTGCTGTCATCTATAATGTCCTCCTTATTTCCGGTTCCCTGCACCCGCATGGGCAGAAGAGAGAGCAACGTTGACACCTTGGCTTCGTGCTTCTCAAATTTATTCATTTCCACCTTCTGCGAGAGTCACCGCGCGGCTACAGGGATTCATCATCTCGTTCTGCTTCGAGGCCGGTAATGGCCCCGATACAGAAAGGTTCTCATTTTTATATTAGGCTTTCGCCGCTACTTGCTCTTCGATCAATGTGGCTACCAGAGATACCGCCTCGTCGATCTCTTCTTTGCTCACATACAGGTTCGGAAGCAAACGAATCACATTTGGTCCTGCAGAGACAAACAAGATACCTCGTTTTTGCCCAGCAAGCACAATATCACCTACCGGTTCAGCGCATTCGATGCCGACCAACAATCCCAAACCACGAACTTCCTTCACAAAGGAGTTACCCGCCAAACGATCCCGTAGGGAGCTCATCAGGTATTCGCCCATCTCCGCTGCACGCTCTGGCAAGCGATCTTCAAGCATCGTTTCGATTGTAGCAATCACAACGGATGAAGCAAGTGGTGTTCCGCCAAATGTCGTCGCATGACTTCCTGGCGTGAACGCATCCCGCAGGAAACCTTTACCCAGCATTGCGCCTACAGGGAAACCACTGCCGATACCTTTGGCAACGGTGAACACGTCTGGCTCAATGCCATAATGTTCGTGTGCAAACAGTTTGCCTGTACGTCCCATTCCCGTTTGAACTTCATCAACAATGAGCAACAATCCATGCTCGTCACACAATTTCCGTACATGTTTGACGAATTCCGGTTCAACCGGATACACACCACCCTCGGCCTGAACCATTTCCAGCATAATAGCTGCAGTGTTGGGTCCAATTGCCGCTTCAAGTGCAGGGATGTCATGCAAAGGTACGGTTACAAATCCGGCTGGCAATGGTAAAAATCCTTCTTTCACCTTATCCTGTCCGGTTGCTGTCAATGTAGCGAGTGTCCGTCCATGGAAGGACTGGGCAAATGTGATCACTTCATAGCGATCTGTGCCTTTCACCTTCTGGTGATAACGACGTGCGACTTTAATAGCCGCTTCGTTCGCTTCGGCACCACTGTTACAGAAAAACACCGCGTCAGCACATGTATTGGCTGTCAACAATGCTGCTGCTTTCTCCTGGCCTGGAATCTGGAATAGGTTGGATACATGCCACAACTCATCAATCTGAGCTTTCAGCTTGGCTCCAACTTTCTCCGGTGCATGGCCCAGGCTAGTTACAGCGAGTCCGCACATGAAATCGAGATAACGGTTACCCTGATCATCCCATAACCAGCTGCCTTTACCTTTAACCAGACTGATTGGATAACGCGCGTACGTTTGGAAAAGTGAGCTTTCCGTCTGTGCCGCTGTACCTGTTGCTGTCGCGCCCGCTACCGCTATGCCAGAACCTGGCTGTTCGTTGCCTTTTGCCATGACCATATCACTCCCTATTGGTTGGTGCACGCCTAAGGTGAATAAACATAACACTAGACCACTTCGATTGCAGTCCATCTTCCGAACGTATGCATACTTCCACTTCGATGACAGAACAACCTTCTGATCGCTGTTATCCCCGGATTTCTTTGATTAATTGTTTAAAGGTAGAAATCCGGGGATAAAGGCGCACGCTTCGCTTCTTCAGGTTATTTCTGTCCTCTCCGTTCTTACGTCTTTTCTTCAGATTGGCTTTGCACTCTTCCGTTATCGCGTTATGTCCAGATTCACAAAAAAATCGTGCACATATTTTTATATATAATATAAGGCTATTAAGACCCTAGCTCATCGAGAGCAAATTATTGCATACGGATGATTCTTGTCCCGATGATTTCTCCGCTGAGCACACGGCTCAGGATCTGAGGTTCGCTGCCGTCTACGATGACGACCTCACGTACTTGACCATGAATACATGCAATTGCTGCACGCACTTTGGGAATCATGCCGCCATAGATTTCTCCGGTCTGGATCATGTCCTCAATCTCTTGTACAGATACGGATGGCAGTACTTTTTTCTCGCCGCCTACGTTCTTCATGATGCCAGGAACGTCAGTCACGACAATCATCCGACTTACGCCGAGATGAGACGCCACTGCACCCGCAGCTGTATCTGCGTTAATGTTGTAGCGTTGTCCAGTTGCATCTACGCCAACTGGTGCGATAACCGGCATGTATCCCATGTTCACGATGCCTTGGATAATCTCTGCGTTCACACCAGTGACATCGCCTACCCAACCGATCTCTGCGTGGTTCGATACGGGCTTCGCCTGAATCAGACCTCCATCAACGCCGGACAAGCCTAGTGCACGACCGCCCACACGTTGAATCAGACGTACGATCTGCTTGTTGATACTTCCAGCGAGCACCATCTCCACTACGTCCAGCACAGGTTCAGTCGTTTTGCGCAGGCCATTAACGAATTCGGTTTCGATACCAAGCTTCGCCAGGTTATCTGAGATCGCAGGACCTCCACCATGCACGATTACCGGTTGCGTGCCCTGAGATTGCAAATCACGCAGATCCGCAAAGAAAGACTCGGGCAATGCTGCCAGCGTGCTGCCTCCACATTTCATGACAAACATCTGTTTCTCTGTGCTCGCTTCCGTTGCGGTACTCTCGTTTGGCATTGTTGAGTTCATGAGGGCAAGCTCCTTTCGTTCAAATATTCTAAAAGGCTTAACACTTAATTGATGCATATTCGGTAGCTGACCGTTCCGAATCCGGATCGTTCTTTTGATCGCTGTTGTCTCCAGGTTTTTTGATTCCCTTTTTAAAGGGGAAACCCGGAGACAAAGGCGAACGCTTCGCTTCTTCAGAATCGATTCCGTCTTCTCCACTGCCTTCGCCAGTTATCTCAAAGACCAAATAAAGTTCAATCCTTATAGATTTTCTATATATTTACGAAACAGCTTCTCATAGGGAAGCTGTTAGCTTCAATAGAATAAATGCTAATTCTTATTAAGTGCGGTATGCGGCGTTAATTCGGACGTAGTCATACGTCAGGTCACAGCCCCAGGCTGTTGCCGTTCCTTCGCCGTGGTGCAAATCCACCACGATGCGAACTGTATCAGTCTGCAAATACGCCAGTGCCACTTCTTCGTCAAACACGACTGGGCGGGACTGCGCGAGTACGGAGATCTCACCCAAACGGATATCCACGGTATCCGGGTTCACCGGTTGTCCTGCACGCCCTACGGCTGCAATAATCCGTCCCCAGTTGGCGTCAGCGCCAAACATGGCGGATTTCACCAGACTGGACCCGATGACAGTTTTCGCGATTGCTTGCGCGGACTCATCACTTACTGCTCCTGTAACTTCTACCTCGACCAGTTTGGTTGCTCCTTCACCATCGCGAGCAATGGCTTTGGCCAACACTTGGCATACATAGGTGAAGCCGGCTGCAAAAGCGTCCCAATCCGGATGCTCTGTGGTCAGCTCTTCATTGCCTGCATATCCACTGGACATAGCTACCAGCATGTCGTTTGTACTTGTATCCCCATCGACTGTAATCATGTTGAATGTATGATTCGTTGCCTGGCGCAGCAGGCGCTGCAACGCTTCTGCACCAATGACCGCGTCAGAGGTCATGAAAGCGAGCATTGTCGCCATATTCGGATGAATCATACCCGAGCCTTTAGCGGCACCTGCAATTGTTACCGTCTTGCCGTTTACCATAACGGAGACGCAGGCTTCCTTTTTCACCAAATCCGTTGTCAGAATCGCTTGTGAAAATTGCTCCGCCTCATTCGACTCCTTGCCCATATGCGCCGGAAGTCCGGTAATGCCTGAATGTACAGCATCCATTTTGAGCAATTCACCAATGACACCTGTGGAAGCCACAGCAACGTCCTCTTCAGCCACACCCAACTCACGCGCAGCAGCCGAACGCATCGCATAAGCATCTTCTTCCCCTTGTTGCCCTGTACATGCATTGGCATTACCACTGTTAACGATAACAGCCTGAAGGCGTCCATTGCTCAAGCTTTCGCGCGTTACTTTGAGTGGTGCGGCTTGAAACACGTTCGTTGTGTATACAGCAGCAGCTGTAGCTGGTATATCACATCGGATCGCTCCGATGTCATTGCGAGATGTCTTTTTCAATCCGCAGTGAAGTCCACCAGCAGTGAATCCCCCAGGGGTTACAATTGTTCCGTTCTCTACCACGGTAAAAGTCTGTTGCTCCACATTCGTTCCCATATCATATCCCCCGTATGCGTTCAGCTATATGCTGATGATCCGCCTGCTTAACCTGATCCGTTCTCCCTAGAAGACTCTGAGAGAGCACTTTTACACCGAATGTTCCAGTGCTCCTCCTGATTTCCAATCCCTTATGGATATACCGGTGTCATGTTCAGCCCGAGGTTCTCCTCCCATCCCATCATCAGGTTCATATTTTGAATCGCTTGCCCGGAAGCACCCTTCACCAGGTTGTCGATGACCGAAATAATCGTTAAACGACCTGTGCGAGGATCCACCGCAAATCCGATATCACAATAGTTGGATCCGTACACTTCCTTGGTAGAAGGCCAGATGCCCGGTTCACGTACACGTACAAAAGGTCTGTTCTCATAATATTTACGGTACAAATCTACGATCTCCCGGTCGCTGTGTCCCCCCACGAGGCTGGCATACATCGTACTCATGATTCCACGTGTCATTGGCACCAGATGTGTTGTGAAGGTAACCGTAACAGGCGTTCCCGTTATACTGCCAAGCACTTGTTCGATCTCGGGAATATGTTGATGTTTATTCAGTTTATAGGCTTTGAAATTCTCATTCATCTCTGCATAATGGTTTGTCAGACTTGTTCCGCGTCCTGCTCCAGATACGCCTGATTTGGCATCAATTATAATAGTAGAAGGATCAATCCAGCCTGCCTCTACAGCAGGGATCAGTCCAAGAAGTGTAGCCGTTGGATAACAGCCCGGGTTTGAAATAAAATTCTGTCCCTTCACTTCTTCACCATACACCTCAGCCATGCCGTATACCGCTTGTTCCAGCAAATCAGCTGAAGGCGCCGGATGTTTGTACCACTCTTCGTACACTGTTCCATCCTTGAGTCTGAAATCGCCAGAAAGGTCAATCACCTTAAGCCCTGCTGCCAGAAGACTTGGTACGAGCTTGGCACTTACGCCGGACGGGGTCGCTGTGAATACCAGATCCGCACGACTCGCAATTTCAGCCGGATCTACACCGTCGAGTGGCCTGTGAATCACGTCCGTCAAATGCGGAAATCCATCTGCGATGGACTCACCACTGCTCGATGATGAGATCACCGATGTGATTTCAACCAGCGGATGGTTCTGGAAAAAACGAATCAGCTCCACCCCGCCGTAGCCGGTGGAACCGACGATTGCTACTTTTAATTTATTATTCACTCTCGCTCCCCCAATCTCGATGTATGCGCTACTTGTGCTGTGCCCTCGCATGAAGGATACTCGAACACAGCAATTCCGTCGCTTATATGCATATTTGTGTATTATTATACGACTCTGGTTATATAAATACAACACTCTATCATCAATTTCACATGGATTTCCATCCAATCCGAACATATCTTTTTTAACATCCGGGACGAATAGGTATACATCTGTTAAAATACGTATTAGTAGGAAACATTACAATCAGGGTCTCATTCATAACTAACCTGCTAATCAAGGACATATGAATAGATTCATGATGGTCATTATGAGACGTGGGGGACTATAGTGCATATCGAATCCATTTTACTTATTGTACTCCTGGGCCTGAATATTATTTTTGCGGCAGCAGTCGTTTTCTTCGAACGGAAGGATGCCAGCGCTTCCTGGGCTTGGCTGCTCGTCTTGAACTTTATTCCGGTGTTTGGGTTTGTACTTTATCTTTTAACCGGTCAGAATCTGACCCGATACCGGCTTTTCCAGTGGAAGGAACGTAAGAAGCTCGGGCTAGAGGAACGTATTGAAGCCCAGCTCACACAGTTGCACGATAACCGCGCCCCTTTCCGCAACCAAGCAACCGAGAGTAGCCAGGACATGATTTATATGAACCTGAAGCAGAACGGTGCTCTGTTAACGGAGGATAATGCGGTTGAGATCATTACGGACGGAACAGACAAGTTCCAGCGGCTCTTGGATGACATCGAAGCGGCTCAGGATCACGTACACGTACAATACTACATCTATAGAGGCGACCGTCTGGGCAAAAGAATCCGGGATGCACTCATCCGCAAAGCGCGGGAAGGCATCAAAGTTCGTTTACTGTATGACGCGCTCGGATCACGGCGGGTATCAAAACGTTTTTTCAAAGAATTGCGCGAAGCAGGCGGTTTGGTTGAAGTCTTTTTCCCCTCCAAATTCAGTCTGATCAACTTGCGTATGAACTACCGGAACCACCGTAAAATTGTCATCATTGATGGTAACCTCGGGTACACGGGCGGATTTAACGTCGGAGATGAGTATCTTGGCTTAAACTCGAAATTTGGTTACTGGCGCGACACACATCTGCGTATTCAGGGGAATGCCGTTCATGCGCTGCAGACCCGTTTCCTTCTGGATTGGAATGAAGCGTCCAAACAACACGACACACCTTACGTTCCGGCGCATTTCCCTCATATCGAGGGCACTGGAAAGATTGCCATGCAGATTGTCTCCAGTGGACCGGATGCAGAGACTGAACATATCAAGAACAGTTATCTCAAGATGATTAATGGTGCCAAACAATCGATTCTGATTCAAACGCCTTATTTTATCCCGGATGCCAGTGTATTCGAAGCTATTCGTCTCGCGTGTCTGTCCGGCATAGATGTTCGTATCATGATTCCAAATAAACCCGATCATGCCTTTGTATATTGGGCTACGCTATCTTATATTGGTGAGTTGTTGAAGGTGGGCGCCAAAGTATTTATATATGATAATGGCTTCATTCATGCCAAAACACTTATCATTGACAGTTTGGTTGCATCCGTGGGAACCGCCAATATTGACTACCGCAGTTTCCGGTTAAACTTTGAGGTTAATGCTTTTATGTATGATGAAGCGATTGCGACAGCACTTGTACAAACCTTTGAGCACGACCTGCATGTATCGCGGGAAATGACGCTTGATGAATACCAAAAACGTAGTCTGATTATCCGCTTCAAAGAAGCGATTTCCCGTCTGTTGTCTCCGATTCTGTAGCGGTGGCACTCCAATGACAGAATCCCTTCCGATCGCTGTTATCCCCAGGATAAAGGCGAACGCTTCGCTTCTTCAGGCTATTTCTGTCCTCTCCGTTATCGTGATGTTTAGTCGAAATTATAGTAATAGTAAAAAAAACAGGCATATCCTCTCCCGTCATTTCGGAGAAGGATATGCCTGTTTTTTTCTTGTTTTGAACTCCCAAACTTATTAAGCCTATATGGTTCACTCGCTATTTTTCACACCGTTCACACATGTTCTCCCCGCTTAAAACCTTCGCCGAGCACTTCATGCGCGTTACTGATAATGACAAAAGCCCCCGGGTCCACAGACCGGATCAACGCTTTGAGTCTTGGCACCTCATTTTGCCCAACCACTACCATTAGTACTGTACGTTGATCGTCAGTGTAACCACCTTTGGCTTCCAGCTTCGTTAATCCGCGATCCAAGTCATCCAGAATCACTTTGCTAATCGCTTCCGTCTGGTTGGAGATAATATATGCTACCTTGGAGAAGCCCAACCCCATCTCGACGGCATCGATCACTTTACCGGTAACATACAACCCAATCAACGCATAGAGAGACTGTTCCAATGACAATACAAAAGCAGCCATAATAATAACCGTGGCATCCATAATCACAACACAGAGAGAGTAACTGAGTCCACTGTACTTCTGCACGATTCTGGCAAGAATGCTCATGCCGCCTGTTGATCCTCTACCCCGGTATACAATTCCGATCCCCAGGCCAACGCCAATTCCACCATACAGTGAACCAAGGAGTGGATTCGTTGTTGGAATCGCCCAATCCTTCGTAAGATAGACTAACAGTGGCAGGACAATACTTCCCAGTACTGAGCGAACACCATACTGCTTGCCAATGAGCAGGAAACCCGCAATCAGAAGTGGAATGTTAATTGCCCATTGGGTGTATGCCGGCTCCAGATTGAGCCACTCCTTGCCCAGAATTGATAAGCCTGACACCCCACCCGAAGCGATCTGATTCGGTAATAAAAATAAATTAAAGGCCACTGCGATTAAAAACGAACCTACAATGATGGATACCGTATCCACCACGTTCCTCCATGGACCATTGAGTGGAATGAGGCTAGTTATCCTCTTTTTGCGATTATTGTGAAGTTGTGATCGTTGTTGCATATCATCTTGCTCTCCTTTTGTCTGTAAACTCAAAAAAAGCTCCTGTACACACCAGCATACGCCTACACGTATGGGTCCATACAGGAACTTATATTAATCGGTTTCTACTTTAATCTGGCTACGCAAATAACCATCGATGAATGCATCGAGGTCGCCGTCCATTACTGCTCCTGTATTTCCAGTCTCTACGCTTGTACGGTGATCCTTTACCATACTATAGGGATGGAACACATAGGAGCGAATCTGGCTACCCCATGAAATATCCGATTGATCTCCTCGGATTTCATCCAGCTGTTGTTTTTGCTCTTCAATTTTACGCTCATACAATTTCGAACGGAGCATCGTCATCGCTCGCTCACGGTTCTTGATCTGTGAACGCTCATTCTGACACGTTACAACTACACCTGTCGGAAGGTGAGTAATCCGTACGGCAGAGTCGGTGGTATTAATATGTTGTCCACCCGCGCCACTTGCCCGGTACGTATCGATCTTGAGATCCTCTGTGCGAATGTCCAATTCAATCGTATCATCAATCTCCGGTACCACATCACAGGATACGAAGGACGTATGTCTACGGCCCGATGAGTCAAAAGGAGAGATCCGCACCAGTCGGTGTACACCCTTCTCGGCTTTCAGATATCCATAAGCGTTATGTCCCTTAATCGACAACGTAACACTCTTGATCCCAGCCTCATCACCTGGCAGATAATCCAATACCTCAACCTTGAAGCCACGCTTCTCGGACCAACGTGTGTACATCCGGAGCAGCATCTGTCCCCAATCTTGGGACTCGGTACCACCCGCACCCGGGTGAAGCTCCAGAATCGCATTCATCTTGTCATATGGTTGATTCAGCAGAAGCTGAAGTTCGAACTCTGCGACTTTGTTCACGATCGCTGTAATACTGTTACCAATCTCGGATGCGAGGTCTTCGTCGCCTTCTTCGTCCGCCAGCTCAATCATCATCACCGCATCATCATAATCTTGTTGAAGTTTGGTGTATTGATCTACAGATCCCTTTACCGCGTTTAACTCAGCGATTACGGATTGTGCCTTGTCACTGTCATCCCAGAAATCCGGGGCAGACATCTTCACTTCGAAGTTGCCGATCATCTCTTGCTTCAGATCTAAGTCAAAGAGACCCCCTAAGGTTTGTTAGTTTCTTGCCTATTTCACGCAGGTCATGCTTCACATTTGGATCGATCATGTGCAATTCCTCTTTTCATTAAGATAAGCTCCCCGCATCCAGGGCATTCCTCCAGATCAAGTATCCGATGCGCCAAACCGGTGTTGAGATTACTGGTGTATCAGTATATCTCTTCTCCGTGATCATGGTCATATTATTATAACTATGCACCATTAATCTGTTTTGCATCCTTCACTTCATCCTATGGAATACCCGGCTGCGAGGAGCCGTTCATGTCATGCTATATAAGTTGACCTAGTAAATGTTACACCTGCACTCCGATTACAGTAGCATCTTCCGATCGCGCTACTCTTGACCGTGGCAGTGTTTGAACTTCTTGCCACTACCGCATGGACATGGATCGTTACGTCCGATTTGGTCAGAAACCTTCACTGGACGTTTCTCAGCAGGCTCACCGCTTGTCGAGATCTGGCTTTCCTCAACAACCGCTTGACGCTCCTGATTGCTCTCGATCTGTGCTCTCATCACATATGTCGCTACTTCTTCCTGAATCGAAGCGATCATCTGATGGAACATCTCGAAGCCTTCGAACTGGTATTCACGCAGTGGATCTGTACCACCGTAGGCGCGAAGGTGGATACCTTGACGCAATTGATCCATTGCATCAATATGATCCATCCACTTGCTGTCTACTGCACGGAGCACAACGACTTTCTCGAACTCACGAACCATCTCTTCGCCAATTCGCTCTTCACGTGCATTGTACTTGTTCTGAACTTTCGTAAACAGGAACTCGATAATCTCTTCTGCTTCCTTGCCCCACAGATCATCTTTAGTTATGGAACCATCGTCCAGCAATTTGCTGTTCATGTAATCAGCAACTTCCTGAAGCTCCCAGTTTTCCGGGATATCGTCACTACAATGTGCTTCAACGATACGTTCAATGGAAGGTTTGATCATATCCATAACGATCTGTTTGATATTTTCGGACTCCAGTACCTCGCGGCGCTGTTTATATATAATTTCACGTTGTTGGTTCATAACATCATCATATTGGAGGACGATTTTACGTACGTCAAAGTTGTTACCTTCAACACGCTTCTGCGCTGATTCTACTGCACGGGTAATCATTCGGCTCTCAATCGGTTGGTCTTCTTCAAAACCAAGGCGCTCCATCATGTTCAATACATTGTCTGCACCGAAACGTCTCATCAATTCATCACCCAGTGACAGGTAGAATTGTGTTGAACCCGGGTCACCTTGACGTCCCGCACGACCACGCAGCTGATTATCAATCCGGCGTGATTCGTGACGCTCTGTACCGATGATATGAAGGCCGCCTACTTCAGCTACACCTTCACCCAAGATAATATCTGTACCCCGTCCAGCCATGTTGGTTGCAATCGTTACTGCACCCGCTTGACCAGCTCCTGAGATGATCTCTGCTTCTTCCGCATGGTACTTGGCGTTCAGTACCTGGTGTTTTACACCACGGCGTTTCAGCATGTCAGACAGGCGCTCCGAGTTCTCGATGGATACTGTACCTACCAGAACCGGCTGGTTCTTACTGTGGCGTGCCACGATCTCTTCTACGACGGCATTGAACTTGCCATCGATGCTTTTATACACGACATCTGCCATGTCATCGCGTTTGTTTGGACGGTTGGTTGGAATTTGCAGTACTTCGAGACCGTAGATTTTTTTAAACTCTTCTTCCTCGGTTTTCGCTGTACCCGTCATACCCGCAAGTTTACGGTACATCCGGAAATAGTTCTGGAAGGTAATCGTAGCAAGCGTCATGCTTTCGTTTTGTACTTCAATGCCTTCTTTGGCTTCAATCGCCTGATGCAATCCATCACTGTAACGACGTCCAGACATCAGACGACCTGTGAATTCATCAACGATCATGACTTCCTCATCACTGACAACATAATCCACGTCACGACGCATGATTGCATTAGCTTTCAAGCCCTGTACAATGTGATGGTTGAGAGTTACATTGGCATGATCATACAAGTTCTCGATACCAAATGCTTTCTCTGCTTTTGCCACGCCCGCCTCAGTCAACGCTACGGATTTCACCTTAATGTCTACCGTAAAGTCTTCTTCCGGCACCAAACGTTTCACAAAACGATCTGCTGCATAGTACATATCCGTCGACTTCTGAGCTTGTCCAGAGATAATGAGTGGCGTACGCGCCTCATCGACCAGGATGGAGTCCACTTCATCAATGATACAGAAGAACAATGGACGTTGTACCATTTGCTCTTTGTATAGCACCATGTTGTCACGCAGATAGTCAAATCCAAACTCGTTGTTCGTTCCGTACGTAATATCACATGCATACGCATGTTGTTTCAAAGCATGGTCCATACCGCTCAGGTTAACCCCTACCGACATGCCCATGAATTCATAGATTTGTCCCATTTCCTGGCTATCCCGTTGTGCCAAATAGTCATTGACCGTGACCACGTGTACACCTTTGGACATCAACGCGTTCAGATATACCGGAAGTGTTCCTACCAGCGTTTTACCTTCACCCGTTTTCATCTCGGAAATACGGCCTTCATGCAGAGCGATACCGCCCAGCATCTGTACATCGTAGTGACGTTTGCCCAGCACACGACGTGATGCCTCACGTACGGTTGCAAATGCCTCTGGAAGAAGCTCATCTGTTGTTTCTCCCTTTTCAATACGAGCACGGTATTCGTCCGTTTTACCTTTCAGTTGTTCATCAGACAACGCCTGAAATTGTGGTTCCAGTTTATTGATCACATCGACCGTCTTCATCAGACGTTTAACATCACGTTCATTCATGTCGCCGAAGATCTTTTTGACAAGTCCTAGCATGGTATACCCCTTTCGTGCAAAACAGAATAGACCCCCTGTTGCCGCCACGCGACACCATCGGATGGATGTTGTATCCACTTGCCCGGGGGTGACAAACAATATGATTTGAGCTTAATGAAGGTTACACTTCATCAACTCAGTTGCCAGAATGTCCTTTCGATCGCTGTTATCCCCTGATTTCTTTTAAACTCTCTTCTCAGAGGGTTAAATCCGGGGATAAAGGCGAACGCTTCGCTTCTACAGGTCATTTCTGCCCTCTTCGTCATTCGTGTAAAAATCAAATTCAAATCATATACTAATAAGTAATATGATGAATCAACTCCAGGCTTGCCAAGGGTTCCTCATGAAGCTGATTCGGTATTCAAACGGATTCGGTTATTAAAAACTAGCCGAAGCCCGAGCCTTGCGAATCATGTTCATGGTGCTGTGCCTGTCATTGATTATGATTAGCGATCATTCGTTGACAATTCCTCATCAGGACAATGATTCTCTTTGCATAAATTGTAACAGTTTGTAAGGGCCGCCGCAACACGCCACGGCACACTTCTTTGAACTTCTGAGACATATCAAATGGAGTTTAAGTGCAAAAAATCATAGTCGTTAGCGGAAGCGTTCAATTGTCATGTTTCGTTTTGCAGGATAGACACCCCTGTCAACGAATTTTGATGGTAAATTTGGATGGAAATCTCAATATCCAGTTCTCGAATGTAGGTGTACGAATATTTTCGTAACCATCCGAATCTGGCAGTAAACTTTTACAGTTTGTGCTTCTTCTTACTATCTATTAGACGCAGCAGCATAGGGAATAGTTTCACCATTTTATTTCCAAAGGTGATTTCCCAGCTCCTCTACGCACAAAAGAGCCCCATCCCCTAAGGAATGGAAGCTCTTGTTAAGTCTAATCCAGGAAACTACAGTCCCTGTGTTCATTATTATTAGATATTCATATGCAAGTTCGATCCGATGATCCTGTACATTAAGATTAACCTTGTTCGATCAATCCGTACTTACCATCGTTCCGTTTGTAAACTACGCTAACTTCTTCACTGTCAATGTTGGAGAATACGAAGAAATTATGACCAACCATGTTCATTTGGAGGATGGCCTCTTCCACGTCCATTGGTTTCAACATAAAGCGTTTCGTCCGTACAACTTCCAGATCATCGTCATCCGTGTCCGCATCCAGCTCAGCTGTAGCTACAGTACCTGTTGGATCTTCAACGAAGAGTGTTTTCAGGCTACCTTCCTGGCGGAACTTACGGTTAATTTTTGTTTTGTGTTTGCGGATCTGACGTTCCAGCTTGTCCACCACGGAGTCAATGGATGCGTACATATCGTCGCTCTCATCCTCGGCGCGGAGCACAATGCCTTTCAAAGGGATCGTCACCTCTACCGTATGCAAGCCTCTCGTCGTGCTCAATGTAACAGCACCGTCAGAGTTAAGGGGTGCATCGAAATACTTCTCGAGTCTACTCAACTTTTTGTCGACATAATCCTTCAAAGCATCAGTAACCTCGATTTGTTGACCTCGAATACTTAAATTCATAGGGCACTCCTCCTTTTTCCTTTGCCACTTCATTATAACACGAATGTAAGCGCCATGTAAAAACTCCCGGTGACCGAATAATGACGTCTGTTCAAGCCACATCTGCCAACGTAGGCATAACGCCATATTTCGCGATATTCCATCATATTCAGCCATAATCGCAAATTTACATGCTATGTCTTATTAGGCGCTTGATGATGTAATTAACCCATTTTGAGCTTGCTCAATCTATTATGTAAAATGAACTTTAATCTATCGCTTGAATCTATTAGATTTTTAAGAATAATGTTTCCTAAACGATCCTCAAATCTGTATTCTATTAGAACAAAAAAAGACCCCGAAACGTACCGGAGTCTGATGCTAGCGATAATTCAATTTGGTAACCATCTAACCATATATGTAGGTCGGATTGTCCGGATGATTATAATTTGATTACGTTAGCTGCTTGCGGTCCACGCGCACCTTCGACGATGTCGAATTCTACGGATTGACCTTCTTCCAAAGTTTTGAATCCTTCGGATTGAATTGCGGAGAAATGTACGAATACGTCGCCGCCGTCTTCAGTTTCAATGAAACCGTAACCTTTTTCTGCGTTGAACCATTTTACTTTACCTTGCATGCACTAACATTCCCTTCGTCATCAAATGAAGTGAAGCTTTCGGCCTTAACCTCTGCCCACAATTCAGATAATACCATCCAAAGTTATCCATTGTCAATTGGTAATGAAAATGTTTTATTGGAAGTTTTTTGTATATTATTGTCGAACTTATGAAAAATGTAATTGATTCAACGTTTAGAGAATATGAATTATGACATCTGCTCAGACAATAAAAAATCTGAGAAGCTATTTAATATTTAGGAATCATCGTAATCTACGTTAAAGCAAGCTATGTATATTTCTGGCGAACATAAATTCCACTTAAATAATCATAATCAATCCTAAGATAATCTATTTTTTCCTATCTCTCCGACTAAGCTCAGTAATCGGCAAGGTAGAAGGCATTACAATAGTGAAGTTTGATTTACATTCAACAAATTCTAATGGGTTTTCATCATCCGTACAGAACACCGAATCAATCTTACTTCGATTACCTACTAGTTACCGAACATATTTAATAGTATATTCCATAAAAACCTTATTCTTCATTAAGCTTACGGTGTATGGACCGTATCTATAAATAACCACCTCCAACAATTCAAGCAAGCCACTGGACGAATAGTGGTTTCGATCTAGATCGAGTGGTACAAGGGGAACTTAGCGTAGACGTTAATAACAAACATAAAGAGTCCAATTGATGTTCATATCCATTAAACGTAAAATTAAGTGTGGTAATTATTATCTATTGTATAAGGGGAGGTTACCAAGATGATTCACAGCGTTCTAAAGTCGAAATGGCAAAAAATCAGCCGTATATCCTTCACGCTTCGCGATGCCTACCAGGCGTAGTATACAGTGTATATCTATGCTCCAAAAGAAAAAAAACGATCCTAGCCGAGGAGGATTACTGGATGGGCAAAAAACCTGGCGACCATACATACACAGGGAATTATCGAGCAGCATTGTTAAAGAGAAGGCGACCCAAGGTACCCTACAAGTCGCTAACTTTAAACTTGATCTTCATTCGATTACGTTGCCCCAAAATTGGCATTACACGATTAATAGCAAGGCAAAGGGTACTCCATTACTACTGCTAATTACTGATTGGGGTTCCTCTAACTTCAACTTAGCTAAACCATTCATTGTACGTTCAAACGTATTACAACCGCTAACATTCGTAGATAGCAAGGGTAAAAAGATTGATAACTCCTTCTCTGCCGGCAGAGATGATGTTGTACGTATGCTGTCTGATGCCAGGGTACAGTTCAGATTCTACAATAACAGTGTTTTTAAAAATGAAATCGAAACCTTCAAACTGAATATCAGTAAATTACAGCTACGGTTAATTGATACCCGATATGTTAGCTTCGAGCAAGCAGATGGCCTAATTCAGGGGTTGGAGATCGTGCCTATCTGGAAAATATGAAGAATTCGGCTATGAAAGGGATACTACCCAATCAGCCCAGTTTAAGCTAGGGATGACTCATAAGTCTCTACGCAGTAGATTAAAGAGGGCTCATTACAAGGAGAACGGTGAATGGGGAGCATACTATGTGTACTCTCAGAACGCGATCGGTTTTGATTCTTATCTGCATGAACTGGACAACAGTTCAAGAGTCATGGGTGTTCAATTTGTTTCCCGGGCAACAATACCTGTATCCTGATATGGTGAAGTTATGGCTAGGGAAGCCGCAGCATGAGTATATGAACGAAGCGGAAGGTGGATGTGACATGATCTACATATACGGTCCTAACACGCTTTCCTTCCATTATCTCGATGAGTATGAAGAGATATATCTGATTAGGATCTATAAATGACTCCGAATGAATACCGCAGAGCCGTACAACAAAAATACCTTAGCACATGATCCGAGCTACCGTTTCTTAACCTCACTAGTAATTTCAGATTCACAAATGACTAGACGAAGTCTGCTTGAAGAGTCCTCAAAATGATTTTATTCAAATATATTCTAGTAAAAGATATTGATCCATTAAGGTGGTTAGACAAACTTTAAACTATGAGTTAAATAACTGGTTTCTACGCGTTTGAATCAAGTTCTTCCGATAATCCGCAAAATAAATAAGACATCCGGCAAGTGGAAACAGAAGCTGCATATCTCCTCTGTCTCCAAAGCACCGATATGCCTTGTTGTTACATTCTATTTCCGACTATCCATCAGATAAGCATCTGGCGTATAGGCTGTTTCATAGACACTTCGCTGTGCTTTAGCCTGATTGCGCTGCTTCATCCAATGAGCCGCTTCGTTGAGTAAGAAATTAATGCGAACTTGAATCGTCGTATCACGGCCAATAACTGCTCTTATGCACTGTTTTTCTACTTCTGTTAGCGGACTTTCCGACGCTTCCTGTTCGATCTGATCCACGATGATCTGTCTTCGGTCCATCAGTTCGGAGAGCTCTTCATAAGTCAGCGCACCCAGCCTGCTCTGGATATCTTCCGACAGCTCTTCGAGAAGTCTGATCGAATCAGACATTAACCGCACTCCCTACGGAAGGCGCCGGAGTCGCAGAATCAAGTTTGCTGGCTTCGATCCAGGTTTCTTTTAGATCACACAGGTAGCCGAGAGCTTCTTCGGCCAGTTCTTTGGATTTTTTGATATTGGCTTGAATTAGAAGATGATTCATATATTCATATAAGGAAAATAAACTTTCCGATATTTCATAAGAGCGGTCTAAAGTAGCCATAAGTTCAAATACGATCGTCTGAGCCTTTCCGAAAAAGAGATTTGCTTTTTCAATATCTCCATTCTCGACTCCATGAATCGCTGTTTTCACAAAACGAATTGCTCCATCGTAAGTCATGATTAGAAGTTGTGCAGGAGAAGTTTGAACTGCATTTTGGCGATATTTCTCATGTGGGGAAGTCATCATCTTCTCATTCACCCTTTACATAATTATTATTGTGAATTGAATTAACCGACTGATCCTGTTAACTGTGAGAGTTGCGATTGATATTTGGTCATTGCTGCTTCCATAGCTGCAAATTGTTTGTAATAGCGATTTTCAGCAGCACTCATTTGAGTTGTCATTCTTTTAATACGACTATTATAGTCTTCCATTTGTTTACCCATGATGCTTTCAGGTTTAAAAGCAACCGTGGTGCTTCCGTCAAACTTTGATGTACCCGCTCTCTTAGAAATACTATCCATTGCCTTATCTGCAGCAGCTGCTAATTTACCGAATATGGATTGAGATACATTTTCTCCTGTCCCTAGGAATAACTCAGTTAATTGCTGCGGATTCGATTCAATAGCTTCTTTGAATTTCTGTTCGTCTAGGTGGAGTTTACCATTCTCATAATAATATTTAGTCGATATGCCCATTGAGCTTAAGCCAGGAACCTGCAGGGCTGATCGCATCTCACTAAGCATTGTTTTTAAGAAGGGGTCATTCTTAAGTAGACCACTTTTAGCTTTTTTCTCCCAAGCTGTAATATCGGTTTCACTCATAGCAGAACGTTGTTCCTCTGTAAGAGGAGGAAAGTCCTTGAATTTTTCTTCTCTGATCATCGTATTTAAATTATTGATCAATTTATTGTAATCCTCAATAAAGGCTTTGACTGTTTCCAGCGCCTTAGTAGGATCCGTTTTGGTTGTTACAGTAATAGGACCTTTATCAGCAGTTAAACCTTGGAACGTCAATTTAACTCCATTGTGCGTGGCAGAATTTGAATCACTTTTCAATACTCCCCCACCATTAATTGAATACTCGGCTTGCTCCCCCTTTGCTGCAACTGACTTATCAGTCCAATTTTGCTGTGTATCGAACAGTGTTAAAAAACTATTGTTTACTGCAAAGTCTCCGCTAACTTCAGGTTTTAAAGCCCCAGGAATCTCAATTTTGCTAGCTGAGCCTTCTATTTTAGACGTAAGTATGAGCTTCCCTGATAAATCATCAAAAGCAGCTTTAACCTTCATATCCGGATCAGCATTAATTTTGGAAAGAACAGAAGAAAGTTGATCAGTAGCCTTAAAATCAAGGGTCTTTCCGTTGATTGTAACCTTGAACTGCTCAGTAAGATCACTAGAGCCTTTTAGAGTTGCTAAAGTATCTGTATTTTTTATTCCGGACTTTGGAGGTGTTTCGATTTTGGCTGCTGTAGCCAACTTCGTAACTGTTACATCCATCTGAACACCATTAGCCGAAGCCAGTGCTTCAGCCTTAACGGCTGAACTTGCCGAATCAACCATATTGCCACTGCTATCTTTCATAGTTGCAATTTGCGTGTTGAGAGCAGCCGAATTACGATAACCACTAGCTTGAGCTGTCAACTTGTTTTTCCCGAAATCAAACAGTTGGCTGTTTACTTCTCTGTAAGTCTCTCGTTGCCATTGCAGAGCCTGTTTATTTTGATTCATTTTATCCAAAGGAATTCGCTTGGATGCCATCATGCTTTTGACCAAACTATCTATATCCATACCTGAAAAGCCATTAACTCTTGTAACCATTAATTTCCCTCCCTCTTATACTCTCTCGTCAACAATAATTCCAGCGAGCTCCATCATGTTAGCTACTAAATCCAATGTCTTTTCAGGCGGAACCTCACGTAGTAATTCACCAGTCTCTTTGTTAAGCACTTTCACTATGATTTGATTTGTTTTTTCGTGAATGCTAATGTCCAGGGTAGTTTGCGGACCTTCTAACGCTTTTACTGCCTTCTCGATGCGGCTAATCAATTGCTCTTGCCCTAAAGAAGCAGTAACAAGTCCTTGTTGTTCAAGACTGTTCAAATCCTTAGTTCCATGGGAAGCGGACACAAGTGTTCCAAGAGTCCCCAAGCCGGCAATCGCAGGTGATACCTCAGACTTAGTTTTGGCTGACATCGAAAACTGAATATTCATCTTCAAACCCTCCGACATTCAAATTCACTCATTACTCCTTATTATCGGCAATGAGGAGTGAATGGTTTAGGAATTCCGAAAATTCGCTTTTTTGAAGTTAGTTTTTGATCAATACAGACATGTAAGCCATACTTGTAAAACCGTTCTCTTTTAAGAGATTAAAGATCCCACTTAAAAACAAACTATTATGTTCAACTACTTTAGAAAAAACCTGAATTGTAGCAATTATCGACTCTTGACTAAGACCTTCTTCCGCACCAGCAAGTCCGATAAGATGCAATTTAATAATCGCATAGTGGATGACAAGCAAGACGTAATTGTCGAAGATCTCATCAAAACCAGAAAGAGGGAAAAGATTTTGGTAAACATGGTTGACCAGATAATTTTCCAAAATATATTCGTGTTCTGACATGAAAGGATGATAGTAAGAGTGAAAAGCACGATCATATGCAGCAGCTTTTTCGTCCAAAAGAGAATTTTCAGAAGCCTTCAAACTATGCATTACCTTATTGTATAGTTCCAGATATCGTTTGCTTGAAATTCCGTAAACGAATCTTTGCTCGGCAATCTTTTTGATTAGTTCCATTTGAACGACTTGTTGAACAGGAATTTTATCGAAAGACGACTTCAAGCTTAGATCATTAAACATAACTTTATAACTAGCAATCAAATCAGGAATCTCTTTATAACGACTCGCTTTCACATACTCATCAAGTTTCTTGTAAAACATCCCCAAAAAAATCAAACGATTCTGAAGCTCATAATTTCGATCCTGCAAAATCTGTATGGTGAAAATTCTTAAATCCCAGAAATATTCAGCAATTGGAGTCGCATTTTCATTTTGGGTATGCAACACTCTATGACGGCTAGATTCTGCCTCTCCATTTTGAATTATCTGATCAAATTCAATCCCATCAGGATTAAGCAAAGCTAATCTGGCAATTTCAGGACAAGACACTGTTCCTGATTTTTCAAGCCCTTCATCCACTCTATTAATATTCCGTGGATATGTGCTGCAAACTTTAGAAAGATACGATTCTCCTAATTCTAATTGAATCGAGCATAATTTTTTTTCATTTAAAAATGAACAGCTATGATTATCATCCATTTTGAGCTTAGCATATCTAAATTTATTTGGATTTGATCGATTTCTGGAAACAAATTCTTTGAACATATGAGTTAACTTCGCATGTTTCACTTTACGATATTTTTTATAAGTCTTTTCGTCAATATCTACTCGCCAGCCTGAGCAGCAGCTATCTTCACAAGCTGAACCGATACAGGTAAATTTTTGCATATACTGTGCCGCAAGAATAGTTTGAGTCACTAAAGGTCACTTCCTTTCTTTTAAAACATTGTTATTATAGATATCGGAAAAAAAGCCCCAGGTTATAACCCTTTACAACAAATAAACATAAAAAAACCAGAGCTGGATGCTCTGGTTTTTCCAAACAAGCTTTTAAAATTAACGAAGCAATTGCAGAACGCCTTGTGGCTGTTGGTTTGCTTGTGCCAACATCGCTTGCGAAGCTTGCGCCAAGATGTTATTTTTGGTTTGTGCCATCATTTCTTTCGCCATATCAACGTCACGAACACGAGATTCAGCAGCAGAGAGGTTTTCCGACGAAGTATTCAAGTTGTTGATTGTGTGCTCCAGACGATTTTGAACGGCACCCAGGTAGCTTCGGCCCGAAGATACGGAAGCGATCTGAGTATCAAGTGTAGTAATCGCAGTATCCGCACCAGCTTGTGTGCTGATGTCTGCACCTGTGATTGCTGTCTCAATAGCATCCAGCTTTACTCCGGCTTTACCCAGATCCAGGTCAATCGATTGAGTAGCATTCGCACCCACTTGGAGCTTCAATACGCCAGCAGTCCCTGCGCTTCCATCCAACAGCTTCATTGTGTTGAATTCTGTCGTATCTTTGATACGTCCGACTTCTTCTGTAAGCTGATCAAATTCATCTTTCAAAGCAGTTCTATCTGCTGTCACGTTTGTATCCGAAGCAGATTGAACTGCCAGTTCTCTTTGGCGTTGCAGGATCGAATGCACTTCGTTCAGTGCGCCTTCAGTTGTTTGGATCAGCGAGATGCCATCTTGTGAGTTCTTGGCAGCCATGTCCAAACCACGAATTTGTCCACGCATTTTTTCGGAAATTGCCAAGCCAGCAGCGTCATCGCCTGCACGGTTGATACGCAGACCCGAAGACAGCTTCTCGATCGACTTGTTAGTGTTGGTAGTGTTAACGGACAGCTGACGGTGAGTGTTCATTGCTGCGATATTGTGGTTGATAATCATTAGAGTATTTCCTCCCTGAAATTAAGTTAGTTCCACATCCTTGTGGTAAACGCCGCGACATTAAGGTCGGCCGCCCTGCCGAAGCAGCGTCTATATAATATATCGGCGGAAGGTGAGCAACTGTTTATAGCTAATTGGAATATTTTTAATCTTTTTTGAGTTCTGTATTTCGTAGACGTTCCATAAAGGCTTCAATATTGGCTGCAAGCGGGGTTGCAGACTCCCGATTCGTCTCTTGAATGGATGCATATATTTCCTGCCTGAATATATCAATATGCTTGGGAGCGGAGATTCCAATTCGCACTGTATCTCCCTCTACAGCGAGCACAGTCACTTCAATCTGATCCTGAATGATAATAGACTCGCCTTTTTTACGTGATAATACCAGCATTTACACTCCACCCTTCACTGACTTGGCATCGTCTTCTGCCCAGATCAGATGGCGTGTATCGTAAGAAGACTGATGGAGCACGACTTGTTTCCCTACATGCTGCTCGGGGTTAAGAACTACGGGTGCAAGCAGGTTCATTGTTGATTTGTTCGCCTGCGAATGGATGGTCACCATAGAATACACGGATACTTGCTCTATAATCTCCAGTTCTTCCTTATCTACCTCTCCCAATTCAAAGCAGTAATCTGGTACGAAAGTAAATGGATTTACCAAAAGGAATGCCAGTCCCGGCTCCCTTGTGGATTGTAAATAACTGAAAGGCGTCTCCTCCCAAGGAACCAATGCAAATTCAGTCTCTTCATCGAACCCAGGTAAACCTTTCGGGAATTGATATACATCTTCGTCCTGAACCTCTACTTCTCCCCACATGCTTGTCTGAATCTTAATCATAAACGCCTCCTTGGCGATAGTTTTTTTGATGCAAAAAAAGCTATAGCAGGCATACGAATGACCGTCTATAGCTTTCATTATAGCTTATAACTCCAGATCTATAGCAGTTGGAGTGAATTGTATAGAAGCATACTGCTTAACATAAATGTCTAACTTGCCACGCTGATACTCAATCTCAGGTTTATTTACGATGACGTTCATCTCAGAGACAGCCGCTTCGAAACGAACACTTGGTGCACGCGTCTCAATGCGTATATCCACGTTATCCATAGAGGCGGGCGTTCTTGTTTCGGGGAAGGGCTTGGACTTCCAATTGGTCCCTATAATATTCGCAATCGTATTGCCTGGCTTGTGTATAGCCGCCAGCTCATTCCCTTGCTGAACACGCTCAGCCATATTCTGCATGAATAATTGCTGAATACCCGAATATATTCGGGCATTCATATCGATCATATTCCCACCATGATAGGCAGAAAAAGCCTTGGATTGGTCCACATTCAGCTCTATTGCATGGCTTTGCACCGTTAATTTACTAGGCTTGGTATGGAGCTGGACCTCTGCCTTCGGCTGGCGAATTGAATACTGCCCAATGTCCGCATCGATATGCAATAGCGTGGGCGTTGTGTGAATTTGTACCACTGGAAGAGTACTCATTAGATGATCTCTCCTTTGTTATCTAAGAAAATCAACTAATGACTGGGATATAATTTTAGCACCAGCGGAAAGTGAAGCATTATATATATTTTCTTGAATTTTAGACTTAATTGATAGTTCAGCGTAATCTGCATCCTCAACCTTGGCTTGCAAATCCGTTAAGTTCACTTCAAGATCACTTAATCGACCTTGCATGAGTTCGACGCGATTGGTTTTCGCCCCAATCTCTGCACGGATCGCAAGCATCTTGTTTGTTCGAGTATCAATGTTTGCAAGCTGATTCGACACTTCCTTCTGATCCCCACTGGCGAGAGCCTGACTAATCGTATTAAAGATTACAAATAGATTATCAGCTTCTGTAGAGTCACCAAATACTTCATTACCGGTTACGTTAATTGGAAGTTGGATACTCTCTCCCACGATAAAATTAATTTTACCTGAATCAGTAACGACGGAAGCAGCATTGGTTGTATCGAACGAACCGTCAGCACTGACAGGGAAATCATACGGTTTCACATCGTAGGTTTCACCATTGAATACATACTTTCCATTCAACGTGCTGTTTGCAATATCAACGAGTTGTGCCTTAAGTTGCATTACCTCTTCATTAATACTATCCAGTGCAGCTTGTGGGTTGGTTCCAGTCCCTGCCTGCACCGTTAGTTCCCTTAAACGTTCAACTACACTGCCCGCCTGATCCATTACTGTATCATTAAAATCTAACCATGAAATCGTGCTATCCACATTTTTTTGATACTGTTCGTTGGAAGACAGCTCGGCACGATAACGAAGGGAGTATGTAATCCCTACAGGGTCGTCAGACGGTTTATTGATTTTACGGCCTGTGGCCAATTGAGTTTGCGTATTGTTCATCTGCTGCGCATTCCGGTTCAGGTTAAGAATCAACTGTGAGCTAAGCATATTATTTGTTATTCTCATTGTCTTCTAGTCACTCCCTTCTATTATCTGCCTACCGTACCGGTAGAGTTAATCAATTTATCAAGCAATTGGTCATATGTGGTCATAAAACGTGCTGATGCACTGTATGCATGCTGGAATTTGATCATGTTAGCCATCTCTTCATCCAGAGAAACACCACTAACCGATTGACGGCGAGTATCTACTTGTTCTACAAGAAACTCCGAATTTGATGTCTGACGTGCCGCTTCCTGAGATTGGACCCCGAGTTGTCCCACAATGGCACTGAACTGAGCACCAACCGTTGCATTACGTAAACCATCAGCAGACTTCATGGGCGTATCTTTCAGATTGGCAAGTAGATTCGCCAGTGTATTATTCCCCTTGATTACAGTCTCTGTGCCTGAGGCATCAGTAGTTGTTCTTAAAGATGTCGCAATCTTATTCGGATCAGCCAGAATCGCTGCATTCAAAGAAATATTGCCAGCAGTGATCGCGGTTCCACCATCAGATGATGTGAAAAATGGCAATCCAGGAGAAGTCGTTCCATCCATGCTGTATCCCAATTGATGCAAACCGTTTAAGCCTTTAACCGTAACAGTCAAATCAGCGGTCAGTGTACGTGCAGCTCCAGTATATGTCACTCCATCCAGAACAGTATTATCTGGCAGGACGGAGCCTGCTGGCAGCGTAATCTGCATATCTCCGTTGGCAAGCGTATTAGCTAAGTCATCCATTTGTTTCTGATAATCCGTCACCAACGTGTCTCTGGACTTGATCATGCCATGGACCTCACCGTTGGTGAGCGTGCCTGCTGTATACGCAGCATTCAGAAAAGCAGGATCAACCGCTACTTGTACCGCCCCGCCAGTGACTAGTGCCTGTCCATTCATCTGAATCTGGTATCCTTGCGGAGAATCCGTAACGGTAACATTCATGATTTTGGAAAGCTTGTCTGTCATCAGATCACGTTGGTCACGTAAATCGTTGGCATTGTCGCCAAGAGACTCGACTTTTACAATGGCACTATTAAGGTTCGCTATATTACCCAGGTAGCCCTGAATTTCATTGCCTTTCACAGCAATGTTACTATCAAGATCCTCGCTAAGTGCATCCAGTTGACGGCTAATCTGATTCATCGCATCGGTCAGAGCCAACGTCGTTTCTTTTACGATCCGCCGTGCTGTGACATCCTCAGGATTTTTACTCAGATCTGACCATGATTTGTAGAAATTATCCATAACGGTTCGAAAACCAGTGTTTGATGGTTCGTTTACAATAGCTTCAAGTTTCTCAAGAGTATCTCGTTGAATGGACCAACTCCCGAAGTTGGTATTTTCATTACGATACTGGTCATCCAGGAATTTCTCACGCACACGTGTAATGGAGTCGAACTCTACCCCTGTACCGAGCTGCCCTGGTGTTGTGCTATGCAGAAATGCAAATGGCTCCATTGGAATAGATGCCTGCATGTTTACCTTTTGGCGTGAGTAACCTTCCGTGTTGGCATTGGAAATGTTATGACCTGTTGTGCTAAGAGCTGTCGTCTGTGTGAACAAACTGCGTTTAGCCGTTTCGATTGAATGAAATGTAGATGTCACCTGGTTTCCCCCTAATTAATCAGGCACGCGTGTCAAACAGACCGATTCGCCCTGGATTACCGTTCTTATCAGCAGGATGCTGATATGTGGCATCCTGTTCTGGTCGAGAAGCGAAGATATCCATTGAGAGATCAATAAACATCAAGGATTGCTCGATCAGCATTTGGTTCAATTGATTAATTTCTTTTAACTCCTGCAGTGTTCCCGCCAGCTTCTTCTGGACTTCAAGCAATCGCAGTTTATCAGCCGGATCAAAAATCAGCTTCGAGATCTCAGTAATATTCAGGTTCAGCATAGATTTGATTCCACGCTCCTGTAGCAGTTCGTGTACTGCACTCTGCCGTTCGATCTCCAATGGCTCCTGTTGTTTCATGAAACGAGATTCTTTGTTGAGGAGGGCAATGAGTTCATCTACATCATTTTTGACAATAACCTGTCTCTTGACCTCGCTAAGTGCCAGCATATCGCGGTGACTTTGTTCCATTTGCTGCAAAACTGCAATCAATCTGTCCAGTGCTGCCATTACGTGATCACCTATTCCTTATCAAAAGACTTAAAATACGGCAGCAGCTTGTCAGCAAGCTTGCTGCTATCTACCTGATACGTTCCCGAACTCACCTGTTCTTTGAGTTCCTGTATCCGTTGTATGCGTCCTGCATCCTGTGTACGACTTTGTTCCTCAAGCATCTTCATCGCCTCCGGAGAAATGGATACCTCGTCCTTACGGCGGCTCTTCTTGGCATCAGCCTGCTGATTGGATTCAACGTTCCTTTGATATGAATTGATGGCGCCAATTCTACTCGGTTCATTGATTTTCATTTAACTTGCACTTCCTTCCACATTAGGTTTTTACGACGATATACGTTTTTCTTACTTTAATCTTTATGTTGTCAAAATGATTAGGATAATAAAAAAAACCGATAATCTTTAATAAGTTTATCGGTACGTTTCAAAACATTTGTTATAGCAAAACATGTATTTGAGCCCTCGCTCCTATGAATCGCGTAGTTTGTCGACAGCATTGTAGGTTCGTCCGCCTACATTGTTGTTATCCTTCTGACCTACTTCACGAGCTGCTCCTGCCAAGTCTTTCGTTAAACGATTGCGGCAAGAATCACACATATGACCTTCACGAATCAATGTACCGCATACTTCACAAGGATACATCATATTCGGGGCATTCTCGATGGAAATTCGTCCCTCACGAATGAACTTGGTAATGTTTTTAATTGAAACTTCTGTTGCATCAGATAGTTCCTGTATGTTGGTACCTTTGTTCTCGCGCAAATAATCTACACAAATCTGATATTCCTTCTCTATTTCCTTAATACAGTTTGAACATACATCTCGAAAATTCAACGCATATAATTTACCACAGCGAGGACAATTACCTAGATTCATCGCTAAAACGCCCCTCTCAAACTTCCATTTCCGAATAGATAATAACTATACATTACCTTATTTTCTCTGATGAAGCCATAGTCTATTTACAGAACAAAAGAGGGGCACATGATGCACATATACGAAATCCCTCTCATGGCCATTTTGCTTAAAATATCGCTCCATTCTCCTCCCGTGGAGCATGCTACTCGTACATTAAAAATAAAATTATTCCATAAATATATTAAAAGTCCCATTTATTAATTAGGATCTTGCCAGTGTCAGTGTGTAAATCTCGACCGGAATCTCCATGTAGAAGCCAGCATTTAGAATACCCCGCCCACAAGCGTCCAACGTGCTCCCTGTTGTGTATATATCATCAATCAGCAGTATCTGTATGGGTTTGGCATGTGACATGCCCTTTTGTGTTGGCAGATGAGATCCCCTGTATAGCTCTTCAATTAGATGCATACCATCCGGGTTGATGGAAAAAGCGTTCTTCATCGTTTCAATACGCTCACCGCGTGATTTGAAGCTTTGTTTGGTGGTGTTGATCTGGCGCTGCAACAGATCAACGATGGGTAGGCTGCAGGCGGTGGCGAGCCCAGCAGCCAGCCGCTCCGCCTGATTGAAGCCGCGCTCGGTCAGACGCTCGCTGCTCACCGGGACATAGGTAACCGCGTCAGGCCGCCATTGCGGCTTCGTTTGTTGAGCATGTGTGGCGGAATGAGCCACGAGGGCTGGGGGTTCTTTTGCCAAAGCAGAATTCTGTTCATCACTCATCGCTTGAAAGGCTTGAATCAACAGCGCGGTTAGGAGCGGCGCGTATCTTTCATGGCCTCGAAATTTGTACATTCCAATCCATTCTTTCATAAGAGGGTTGTATTGTACGGCACTGCGGTTGGAGATAAAAGAACGGTTTTGCATATGTGGACGAGCACAGTCCGGGCATCCGACACCCCGACCACAACGCAGACAGCGGATAGAACGAATCCATGGAATCTGCTTCACACAACGTGGGCATATACCTGGATAGAGCGAGGAAAGGATCGCCCGAGTGCCGCATGTCAGACAAGTCGCTCCCGGTGGGGCGAGCAGATGGTGGAGGCGTTGGGTAAGGTGTTGAGCGTGATCGGTCATGTTGCTGAGCCAGTTAAACATAATCGTGTAAACCTCCAATCTGGTCTGGAGAATCTAATGGTATGTAGGAAATATACGCTGTGTGTACTTTGAAATATGGATGCTAATTCATATATTTAGGCAGATGAAAATTATGTCTGGGATGGCGGATGCAGGTAACCTTTGCGACGAGCGATGGTGTTCATTCTCCGAATCTGTGCAACGGCCTTCACCTGTGAACGTGTCCGACGAGATGATGCAAAAACCACTCTACCCGCCGGGTCATCCATCGAACGCCCTGCTCTACCTGCCATCTGGACCAGCGACGCTTCATCAAAGAGACCATTGTCTGCATCCAATATAAAAACATCACTGCGCGGAATGGTAACGCCACGCTCCAGAATTGTTGTCGTTACGAGCAAACGAATTGTGCACTCACGAAAGGCTATAACTTTGCTAGCGCGATCAGGGTCCTGAGATGAGGTTCCTTCGATATGGATTCCGGGAAAAGTACGACGCATCAGGTTCACAAACGTCTCAATCTGGGCAATGCGTGTTACAAAGACAAATACCTGAGCGTCGCGCTTCAATGAAATTTGGATGTTAGTCTTCAAGGTAGAAGGAAGATTTCGTTTCTTAATACATTCAGCAACGGTAACCATCTTGATCAAGCTTGGCACGGGCAAAGGATGACGGTGGAAACGTACTGGAACTTTAGCATGAGTTAGTTTCCCCTGTGCTGCTTCCCTCTGGAGCCGAGCTGGCGGTGTAGCAGATAGATAGACGAAATTCCCGTCCGGTTTACAGGCGGATGCCGCCGCGTGAGCGAGCATGGGATCGTTGTGATAAGGGAACGCATCAAGTTCGTCGATGATAACGAGATCAAATCCCTGATAAAAACGCATCAGTTGATGTGTGGTCGCAAGCGTGAGCTGAGCGTCTTTCCAGCGTTCGTCACTGCCTCCGTAAAGGGTAGCGAGTGAGGTGTCCGGAAAAGCTTTCGCCAGGCGCGGGGCCAGTTCCAGTACCACATCCCTGCGCGGCGTAGCGACCAAAGCTCCTCCACCACGATCCAATGTATGTTGGAGCAATGGAAAAATCATCTCGGTCTTACCGGCCCCGGTCACGGCCCACAGCAAGAACCGCCCCGGCCCATCCCCTGCGGGCGGCCGGGCCAAAAACGCAAGCGCCGCGGCTGCTGCCGCGCTTTGCGCTGCGCTAAGCCCCCACCGGGCGAGCCCGCCGCCGGTGGGGGCCAAGGCCGTGCCACGCGGTGCTTCGCCGCGTCGTGGCACGGCCCCTTGCGCTGCACTGCGTAGCAGCAGCGCACAAGCACGGCTGCGCCCCAGCGCGAGGCAATCCTCGCAGTAGGCGCACGCCGCCAGGCCGCAGGCAGCGCAGGGCACGCGCTGCCTGGCTTCGCTGCCACAACGGTGGCAGCGGGGCGCGCTCCGCGCGCGTCCAAGCCACGCGTGCCGACGGCGCGTGGCAGGCGCTTCGAGGGCGGCTGTGATGCTCAGCCGCCCATGCAAGCGCGCGAGCTGCGCAGCCGCGTGCGACTCCTCTGGCGGCTGGGCGGTATCCGCCAGCAACGCCTCCGCCTCGGCCGCCAGTAATTGGCGGCCGCTGATACGCTCAGCCAGCAGGGCCGCGTCCCGCTCGAGCTGAGCCCACTGCCCGGCGGGATACGGCTCGGGCATCCCGCCTACCAAAGCACCACGCGCAGCGACACTCCCCGCTTTGCCCGCTATGCCTTTTCTGGCCTCTGTTTCCCCCGAGGCCAATTCATACACATCCAGCTTCCGTGCAAGATAACTCTGCCAATCGCGCTGGCCCCACTGATCCATACTTCGCTCCATCTCAAAATGTTCAACCAACCAGGATGCCTGACTTAACGGTAACGCTTTGTCTAACAGCAGCCAGCGCAGCACATGTCGCCCACTTCCTCCCTCCAGCCACCAAGCCACATCCACTCGAATGTCGAGTGATAACATCATGCTCCATCCTTCCCCTAAACGGCACACATATAAAGCAACCTTCATTTACTCTCCTCCCCCATCGCACATTCTCCGAACGCAAAAAAAGCACATGCCAACCCGGCTGTTCGCCGGAGCATGTGCTTCATGTCCATATTCCATCTTCGTATGATCAATCTACTTATCACTATACCAATTGAACCTTTACATCACAAGGTTAGTTACACAACATGATCCATCATACAATTCTGCTAATAACCAGAATCTTTCTATAAAATTGCGAAACTTTTTCCAATCTGAATCGTCTATACTTTTAAATTAAGAGTTCTGACTTCGAAAAGTTTATTTTAATACTCATGAACTCGTCAAAACCCAGACAATAACCATAGATTGCATAAAAACCCATTTTTAATTTAAAAGCAGACTTGGCTACAATTACAAAAAAAGACTACAGCTTCTGCTGTAATCTTTTCACTGTAGATCTGCGAAATGCTAATCCCATTTCCCGTTCACATGCTGATTTATTGCTCTGACTCACGCAAATCAATCAGGCGAAACGTGTGATCGGTCTGTGCTACCCGTTCAATATCAGCAGGGACAGCAGGCAGATAAGATGTCTCCATGCCTTGCCTTTGCATAAGCTTTTCAATAATCGTAATCGTTTCCGCTTCTGCACGATCAGCAACAACGGTTAATCTGAAGCTCTTACCACGGTATAATAATTCCCGGCAAAGTTCTCTTACAATGCCTTCGATCCGCCCTGCCTGATTGGAAGGGATGAGCAGAATCTGCTCGAAACCTTCAGATTCCGGACGGGAAAGATGGCGCTGGTGCATGGCATGAACGGCCATTGCCGCCAGGAAGTATATGAGCAGAATCATAGTCAGATGAGCAACCATGGCAACTGCACCTCCTCGGAAGGTCATGCTCACCCATGGCGAACATCCCTGTATACAACAAGTATATGCTGTACTTCCTGAAGGGTTACACTTGCATTTCCTATCACTCATATTCCACGCTGATCGACACCGGACGAAGAAAGACAGGCCAGGTCATTCATTCACGCCTAAGCTTGAACATATGTTCCGCACAACCTTACACTTTGCTCATTTGCAGTGATAAAGTCCATTAACCCGCAGACCAATCCAACATTCTGGAAAGGGCGAGAGTGAACACCAATCTATACTTCGTCTAGGTTGAATCAACCAATGGACTGACTTACCGTAAGAATACTGCTTTACGAAAAACATAAGGTATTAGAGCGTAACCCAACCATATTTGATCGAATTGATAACAGCTTGAGTACGGTCGTCCACTTCCATCTTCTGCAGAATACTGCTGACATGGTTTTTTACTGTTTTTTCACTGATGAACAGGAATTCACCAATCATTTTATTGCTCTTACCTTCTGCCATCAAGCGAAGCACTTCAGCCTCACGACGTGTAAGCGGGTTATTGTCGCCAGCAACAAATTTAACACCTGCCTCCTTCGAAGCTCCTTCACTCATTGCCCCTGTTTCATTAAGATACGTCATACGACGCAGCTGCATGATTAGTTTGCCTGTTACTTTCGGATGTATGAACGCATGTCCTTCATGCACGGAACGAATCGCATTGATCAGAGACTCGGCCTCCATATCCTTCAGCAAGTATCCGTTAGCCCCTTTACGAAGCGTCTCAAATACATAACTTTCATCATCATGAATGGACAAGATAATCACTTTGACATCAGGGAACAGCTCACGCAATTTCTCCGTTGCTTCAACCCCGTTTTCGATTGGCATGTTGATATCCATCAATACGATATCAGGTTTATCCTGATTGCAGAATTCGAGCACTTGAATTCCATCGCCGCATTCGCCGATGACCTCAATGTCGTCCTCCATATTTAAAATGCGTTTCAGTCCCTCACGGAACAGCTGATGATCATCAGCCAAAAGAACTTTAATCGATGCTTTACCAGTATCACGGTTTTCCATCATCCTGCTACTCCTTTCCCTTATCCACGTTTGTCGGGATATGAATCACTATTTTGGTTCCTTGATTTTCTCCTGATTCAATCTCTATTCTTCCTTCTAACAGTTCCACCCGTTCTCTCATCCCAATCAGACCGAAGTGGGTATGATCCTTGCTTTTCTTCGCAAGAAGCTCCGGTTTGAACCCAAGCCCATTGTCCTGAACGACAATTTTGACGAGCTGAGCCTGGTATGTAATTTCCACTACAACATAAGTGGGATAAGCATGCTTTGCAGCATTCGACAGACCTTCCTGCACGAGGCGGTAGATCGCTGCCTCCATCGCAGAAGATAAACGGTGTTCTTTACCTCTTGTTTCAAAAAGCGACCGGATTTTCGTTTTTACCTCAAAATCCTGCACGTACTTCCGAAGCGTTGGAATCAGTCCCAGATCATCCAGTGCCATAGGACGCAGATTGAAAATAACTTTTCTCATTTCTTCAAGACTGGAACGAACCTGGCCTTTCAAATCTACTATTTCGGCCTGGACCATCTTAAAATCCTGCTTAATGAGCATTCTTTCTACAATTTCCGTCCTAAGCACTAGATTGGCGAGCATCTGCGCAGGCCCGTCATGAATCTCACGAGCAATACGTTTCCGCTCTTCTTCCTGGGCCAAAATTATTTTCAAACCAATCATTTGTCGATTTTTGGCAGATTCGATGATCCGGGTCACTTGACCCAGTTCACCTGACAGGTATTCGAGTACAACACCCATCTGCGAACCGATGGTCTCGGCACGCTCCACAGAAGCTTCCACATTTTTGGCACGCTTCTGTAGGTCATCCCGACGGGCCTTCAGATACATTTCCTTCTCACGATAAATCATCAGATCCAGCTGCAGCTGTGTTGCTTTCTCATACGCCTGCTTGATATCATGCTCGGAATATCGGACAAAGTCGCGGCTAACCTCAGTCAGCCGGATCCGGGAACGGCGGTAGTTCAGCTCCAATTGATCTACTTTCTCGATCGTTTCCGCCGTTTCCTTCAGCACCGACTTTAACTCCTCGTTGAGTGTTTTCAGCTCATCGCGAGTTGCGTCCATAATTTCGAACATTTGATATTTGCTGTTTTCCATGACTTGTATGGCGTTTTTAATGACGCGGTCTATGGCATCGGCTTGTAAATCCACGTTTGTTCGACTCCATTTCTATCGTTTCCGGTATATATCATACCATATCACGATGAGATGGTAACGGTCTTCGTTTTCTGTTCCCATTTTACAGTCAGACCAAGTTGCTCGGAAACGAGTCTAAGCGGGACTAAAGTCCTACCACCTATTACGTAAGGTGCAACAGTTGCGCTCTGTCTTTTACCATTCAGAGTGAATTCTTTCTGCCCTACAACCAGATCAATCAGCTTGCCACCACGTAATACCGTGATCCGCTGATTTTTGCTATCCCAGCTTGCCTGACCACCAAAAGCGTCCAAAACATGTTTGATTGGCACATACGTCGTACCATTTTTCAGGACCGGTGCTGCATCAATGGCTTTTTTCGTTCCGTTCACCGTCATCGATTTCTGTCCAAGCACGAGCGAAGCTGTACCCGTAGGCAATCCTACTTCACTGGACTTGGAAGGCATCGTGAATGCGATATTGTCAAAAGCAACCGTACCTGATTTCGCACGCTCATCCTGACCTTCTTCCACGTTCACCACATAGACCCGCTTCAGCTTCGCCGGATAGGCGATGTTCAGTCCGTTCAGGTCCACACTCAGCTTCTTCCACCCGTTCCAGTCAATCGCCTTGGCGAGATCGGCATATACCGTTTTGCCATTGGCATCCGTGAATTCGGCACGCAGCCAGTTCAGACTTTTATCTCCCATAACATCCATCGACATTGATGTAGCTGCAGCAGATACCTCTCTACCGCTAGAGCCATTCAGTTGTGCATAAGCGTACATTTTGCCTGTTCCAGCAGTCATATCATAACCAAGTTGCAGCACATTGGAGCCGGCTTTTTCACCAGTTCCTGCTGTAACGGTTGCCGTACCAGTTACACCCGCTGCGTTCGTTGTGAAGTTAATCGGATAATTCACGTTCTCGAAGTTCTCCCAGATCGTTTCGCTGGCAGAAGCCGAGAGTACAACGACCGTGCTGTAACCATCATAACGACCAATCGCATATCCTACTTGTGCACCAGAATTGACAGAAGAGACGGTTAATTGGTCAGCAGAAACTTTACCTTTGAATCCGATAAATTCCCATGTCAGCGAGTCTGCCGGAACCGTAACACTTTGTCCGCTCTTCGTCGTTGCCGTTACTGGAATCGACATCGTTGTGCCCGCTTTGAGCGAACCGAGACCTGATCCTGCTGTCAGGGAAGCCAGTTCACTTCCACCCAGTACCGATACTTTAATGGAGGATGAAGCTCCATTGCTCGTTGCCGTCAGCGTTGCTGTGCCTGGCTTCACACCTTTGATCGTGCCATTGCTGACACTCACGATGCCGTTGTTGCTGGACTTCCAGGACATGCTGATATCGCCTGTTGCAATCGGGTTGTAGTATGTGTCATATCCTTTGGCTGTGTACTTGCCCTCTTGCCCCACCAGCAACGTTTGGCTGCCACTCACGGCGAAGCCCTTCAGTTTACCTACAGGAGCCGTAGAGAACACACCTAGCGTGTTTACAACCTGACGTTGCTCGGTGCCATACTCTGTGTTGAACGTCAGACCGGCGGTTTGCTCACCTAACGGACGGGTTACCATTGTTGTGGAGCCGCCTCCGTCCAGGTTCATGCCTTTCCAGACACCCACACTGGTCATAAAGGATTGCAGTTCCGTCAGCGACATCCCGCTGCTGTTACTGTTTTTCTCCGCGGCGATGATGTAGACATACCGACCATCCTGGGAGTATCCTACTGCCGTTCTGGCACGAATGCCACCAATGCCGGAAGATGCGATATCACGGGAAAAGGATGCTGCCTTTCCACCGTTCACAAGAATGGTGTGACCGCCAATCATCATCTCCAGATTACTTGGATCAACCGATTGTCCGGTTGTTTTGGCTTTTAACTTGTAATCCGCATCCAAGGTTTGCCCAACGGATAGATGGCTCATGATCCATGTTGCTGCTGTTCCATGCGCACGCAAAATGTACCCATCCTGCGGCACCGTCATGTTTAACGCTTTTTTATCCGAGATTTGGGTAATTACTCCGTTCTGAACGAGTACCTCTGTTGGCGTTGTGGAAGGGTCATTTGGACGTTTGGTGGAGGTCCATGCCGGTGTATAAATATACATCGAGTTGGCATGACTATACTTCACCGCACCCGACTCTACCGTATAATCCTCTTTATTTATCCCACGCAAAGCAAAAGTTGAACCATCCTGCGCCTTCACTGTTCCGTCAAAAGAATACTCATCGATCATCGGTTTGCCATCCTTGGTCACCGTGAGGGCATACATGCCTGACAGTTCGGAAGGTGTGGAGACCAGAACGCCATCGGAGACCTGTCCACCAATTGGCGAGAGTTCCCCGGATACATTGAAGTAATCGCCATTTACAGCAGCTACTGCACCATTTTCCTTGGCCATGGCACCTGTGCTCTGTTTACTGTTCAGATTACCGCCCTTGCCTGTCATTACATCCAGCTTCACATACGGGTTCTGCAGATCCACCTGGATTACATCCGCCAGTACGTTGACCTTGGAACCGGAACGTGTTGTTGTATATCTGTATTTCATGAGCTTCGCACCCGAAGTCAGAATTTCTTCACTCAACTTGCTTGTATTTGTAGATGCTGCAGCGGCCACCGATTGCCACGAAGTGCCTGACCACATCTGCCCGCCTGCGCTCATCACCGGTGCAATCCAGATCACACCCGCCAGCGTCACAATTGCCCATTTCTTCACCTTACTGCCCTTAACGTCTTCCAGCTGTTTCCCATGTTTCCCCAGCATGTCTGAAACGTCTCTCCCATCTTGTATATCAATCTTAGACATCACGAACACTGCCAAGTAGGCAGCCGATAGCGAGATCTCTAGTATACTCTTCTATTAATAGACTGCTTTTTGTGGAAAAAGTTACGTTTGCCCCCTATATTAGCATGCATAGATTTTGAAAATAGCACTCTGTCATATCTCCGATGAATATTCCATTCATTCATATATTGGTCAATATAAAAAGAAACACATCAGCGTGAGTAGTTCGGCTGATGTGCTTTTTAGATACCTAACATTGTTTATGTCTTTAAGATTACCGGTTACAGATAACCAATTCTATTTAGCATACGTTTTAGCATGACTGCCGCTTGTGCTTTTGTTGCATGTGCCAGCGGCTTAAATTCAGTATCCGACACACCATTAATAATTTCTGTCTGTACTGCTTTGGCAACAATGTCCTTGGATTTAATAGATTTCTTATCCTTGAATTTAGATAAGGTATCCTCAACTGAAAGTTGAAGGGGTGCTGATTGCCCAGCATAATTCATTGCTCTCATCAACATAATGGCCATTTGTTCCCGGGTGATGAATCTATTGGGTTGGAATTTATTATCGCCAACACCCTCAATAATTTTCGCCTCCACTGCAGCGCCTATATATGCATAAGTTGAACTGTTTGCATTCAAATCTCGGAACTGTTGTGCAGCTGCACGATTGCCTTTTAGCCCTAATCCTTTGGCAATCAACTCAGCAAACTCTGCTCTAGTGATTTTCATATCTGGCTTAAATGCAGTAAGATTATCAGCACTTATGATCCACTTGGAGGCCAACTCTGTAATAGCATCTCGTGCCCATGGTTTTGCATTCGGGAAGCTTACCAAATGAGTCACGGGGGCTACGATCTGATTACCGTTTAATTTACCTCTAGCAACCATTCCAGATGTTGTAGTTCTGAAAGTTGTTGGTATATAGGATAACGTCTGTGTGTTCGAATCCACAGCAGTGAATCCGGATAAGACTGTTGACGTGTTTCCAGGAAGTTGCATCCAAAATTGACTTTTGATATTCTGTTCTACAGTTTGCCCGGTATTTCCGTTATAGAGCTCAATATGAACTTCTGTCACGTTAGCCAGTCGCTGAGCGTTTGAACTTGTTAACATATACTCTAACGTTCCTAAGGAGAATATAGGAAGAGCCTCTAACTGCACATATAATATGGCAGTACCAGGGGCTGTTGTTATCCCTGCACTTTGTCCCATAGCCACAACTTCCAGTTGTGACAAGGGCACAAGCCAGACACTATCACTATATTTAATGCCAAATGAACCCGTGCGGTAAGTTGCAGCTATCCGAGAGAGCGTATGGAACGGGATTCCCACAGATGCTGTTGCTTCACTCTCTGGAACTTCGAACATGATGGGTTGATTTAGTTTCCCGCTAGAATACGCATATTCAAATGCTTGGGCAAGCTTGGTCTCATCAATGGTAAACTGCCGTGTTGGACGATTGTTCCGTGAAGTTATAGTTTCGACAGCAGCTGTATCACTTTTCATAATGTACATTGATTGTCCAAAATCGGATTCAGCTGCACCTACTTCACTAATCCATGAGGGACGGCCCTTCAATGGAGCAGTGGGTGTGGGTGTAACTGTATCTACCTCTTTTATTTGCAATGTCAGTGGACCAAAAGCATCTACTTCAGTATTAAGAGCATCCCGAAGCGAAACTGCACCCGGTGTATAACTAACGATTCCTGTTTGTCCTGCAGATGCAGAAGTGGGCAACTTTAAAGTAACAACTGAGCCGGATGCCGATGCGGAGCTAACAGCTACGTTATTGCTACCAATCTGTACTCTGAACTGAGCTGGACTTAATGCAGATTCTGTCTTTAAAGCATTACGGAAGTTAATAAGTATCGTGTCTCCTTGTAACACACCAGACAGAATCGTTCCATTTCCATATGTGTAGGTCACGGGGGTTAAATTCAAGTATCCTGCCGGGTTTCCGTTTAGGTCTGTTAGACGGCTCGTTCCAGGAACGTAAGATAGTGTCACGGTCTGTGTATCAGTGACAGACGAGGCCAATGTCAGTGTCACGAGATCATCTTCAATTTCCGAATCATTGACAAATACAGCTTTCCCGTCTACCAGTACCGAATACTGACTTTTCAAAGGTTTATTTGATCTACTTAGCGGTTCGTTGTAGCGAATCCACAGTTTATTGCCGCTGACCTCAGCGTTTTGGAACTCTGGGTTCTTCGTATCAATACTGTTACGAACGTAAAATTCGTTAAATCCAGCAAGCGCTTGACCCCGACTGTCCTTTACAGCCCATTCACTCGGCTGATAGGATACACGAACAACCTCACCATTTGTGATCGAACGACTAAGGTTAAGAGTGACAAGTGAACTGTTATTGGTTGAGATGCTACTTACACCCACAGAAGTTCCATCTGCAGTCACGCTGAATTGTTTGTATGCTTCACTAGAGTTAATATATACGGTCTCAGGATAATAGAGATTGAGCGTACTGTTATAGACGCTGCCTTCTCTAGGTTTGGACATGATTGATTCCAAACTATTTTCCACATCTCTGGCTCCGAAGGCAGCTGCCGAATTCATAGATAAATCCTGAATTTTGCGCGTTGATGATCCAGGGGAGTATCCAATGCGAACCACTTGTCCTACTGCTACACCTGTATCTAGAACTACGTAAACACTATCTCCAGACACATAAGACGTAGATACACTACGTGACTCCCCATTAACAGTAACGGAGAAACTGGATGGCAGAGGATCAAGACTTGAGAGCAATTTATCATAGGTCAGACGAATGATGGTATTACTGTACATTTTGGAGGTTTTGAGAACAGGAGCAGTTCGATCTAACGTTTGTGTACGGAATGTCCACGATGTGGCTCCGTTAAGTCCTGTATACAGATTACCTGATTTGTCTCGCAACAGTCCTCCTGGAATATCCACGGTATAGCTTGTATTGCTAGTTAGACTACTCGATGGGATAATTCGCAGCTGTCGATGATTCGAGCTATTGACAGACGTAGATGTTGTTATTACTGCTCCGCTCGCATTTCTTAGCGTTACTGATCCGGGATAGCGAGGATCAAGCTCTTTGTTATATGTAACTGTCAGCTCTCCTGTCAGCGCGACTCCACTCGCTCCGTTAGATGGTGATAGAGAAGATACCACTAAGGAAGTTGGGTCTGATTGAAAAAATGTAAACTGCCACCCGTTAATTCCTGTTCCAGCGACATCATTCCCTGCCTTGTCTCTTAAAGCTCCTTGATCTATGTCAACTGAGTATGTAGCATTATTGGAAAAACTTTTCACGGGATCAATTGTAAGCGTATTGCCGCTAATCACGACACGAGACTGCGGTAGAGCCATGTCATACTGCTCAAACTCAACGCCACCTTCGTAAATTACGATTTCTCCCACACCAGCATCAATTGGATTGCTAAAAGTTACTTGTAAATTTGAATCACGAGTAACAGAAACTGCACCGTTAATTGGGAATAAAGAATTTATAGTCGTAGCCCCTAGTCCCAAGGTATAGAATGACCAAGCTTCTTCATTTAAGCCATCAAAAGGCTCATTATCTCCGTATTCAAAGGATTTCGCTCCGATTCGAATGGCGTAGTGCCCACCTTTTAATGCTTCGTTCAACTGAAAATTAATGATTTTTCCTACACACCTGGGATATCAGCGGAATCGGCTAAAACATTTACTGCAGAATTCACAGGAACTTCTGCAACCAGCTTGTTCTCCGGTAATCTGTATATGGATATGTTCTCTAGCGTACCTGTAACTTTTCTTACTGGCTTCTTGAAGACAAGACTAAATGGTAATGTACTATCAACGTTTCGAGCACCTAATGCTGGCATAGATGACTCAATCCCCAAACCCGTTAAATCGTCATCTGCATATGCAGTACTCTCTTTCAACCCCAAACCACTATACCAACCTTGCGTAGTCAATAATACAATTAACAATCCGATGATCCCCTTGCGGATCATTCCTTTTATACTCACCTTTCGTTCCTCCTCATCCAGATTCAACTGTTTATTCCATGTATAGACCTCTTTATGTATTTCGGCAAAAAGGAAATATTTGATTAGCGAATAGTTATTATATGTAAATATAATTTCCTTTTTTGTAATGAAGAGATATCCATAATACTAATGCAAAAAAAGAAGCCCAAGATTCCTTATAGGAATCTTGGGCTTCTACACGTGTTGAACAGAAGCTTACAGACCTGCTTGAGTTTTCAAAAGGTCTACTTTGTCCACTTGTTCCCAAGGTACATCCAGATCTGTACGGCCGAAGTGACCGTAAGCAGCCGTTTGTTTGTAGATTGGGCGACGCAGATCCAGCATACGAATAATGCCAGCCGGACGAAGATCAAAGTTGTTACGCACGAGCTCAACCAATTTCTCTTCGCTGACTTTGCCAGTTCCGTATGTATCCACGTTGATCGATACCGGGTTGGCTACACCAATCGCGTAAGCGAGCTGGATTTCAACTTTGTCTGCAAGACCTGCAGCTACAAGGTTTTTCGCTACGTAACGTGCCGCATATGCTGCGGAGCGGTCTACTTTTGTTGGATCTTTACCCGAGAACGCACCACCGCCGTGACGTGCATAACCGCCGTAGGTATCTACGATGATTTTACGTCCAGTAAGGCCTGCATCTCCCTGAGGTCCGCCAATAACGAAACGTCCTGTTGGGTTGATGAAATATTTAGTCTGCTCATCCAGCAATCCAGCTGGAACGACAGGCAAGATTACATGTTCTTTGATATCTTTTTGGATCTGCTCCAGCGTAGTCTCTTCAGCGTGCTGAGTAGACACAACGATTGTATCCACACGTACCGGTTTGTCACCGTCGTATTCAATCGTTACTTGCGTTTTACCATCCGGACGAAGATATTCCAATGTACCGTTCTTACGCACTTCCGCCAGACGGCGTGCGATACGGTGAGACAATGCGATTGGCAAAGGCATGAGTTCTGGTGTTTCGTTCGTTGCAAAACCGAACATCAGACCTTGGTCACCTGCACCAATGTTTTCTGTTTCACGAGCAACTTGTTCCGGGTCACGGTTCTCTAGCGCTGCGTTAACGCCTTGGGCAATATCAGCAGACTGCTCATTCAGAGAAGTCAGAACTGCACAAGTGTTATAATCAAAACCGAACTTGGCACGTGTGTAGCCAATATCCTTAATTGTATTACGAACGATGGACGGAATGTCCACGTATTCAGAAGCTGAACTGATTTCACCGATGACAAGCACTAAGCCTGTGGCTACGGAAACTTCGCAAGCTACGCGAGCATTGGGGTCGTTTGCCAAGAACGCGTCCAATACGGCGTCTGAGATCTGATCGCAGATTTTATCCGGATGTCCTTCGGTTACAGACTCCGATGTAAATAGATGCCGGCCTTTAACAGACATGAAGTTTCAACCTCCCATAACTAGTAGTATGGCGATTGCCCGAACAAAACATGACAGCGATTCGTTCACTGTACCCTCGAAGCTTTCCAAAATGGAATAAGGACGCAGGGTCCGCAGTACCGAAGATAAGGATTTTTCAGGTAATTGCCTCAAACGAAAATCAACCTTTCCCTAGTGGAAAAGGTTGCATACCTCAAGTGCCATCTTAACGTATTTGTCAAGACGTGTCAAACAAAATGGGGGAAGGAAAATGCCCTATAAGTGCTGCTCTGCCTGACGAATTAGCCTTTTGGTGATCTCTCCACCAACGGATCCATTCTCGCGGGAAGTCAGATGTCCCCACCCTTTGTATTGCCCATAGGAGTGATCACTCACTTCACCCAGTTCAGATCCAAATTCTGTATCCGCACCAGCTAAACCTCTGCCACCATAACCTACATTGAGACCAAACTCTGCAGCAATCTCATACTTCATTTGATCCAACATTTGACGACTTTCGGGTACCACTTTGCGATTGCTTCTAGCCATGATTCCTGCACCTCCATTAATTGATTGTCAACAGTTATAGAGTGAGCAGGAAGAAGGCACGCTAGCCGTATTAATGTTTGTTAGAACTGGGTAATCTGAGCAAATGAAAAGTATGACTAATGAATAATTCCTTTAACAGCTACAAAAACTATTTCAGAGTATATCCACCACGAACCATTACGGTTAAGCTGTATTTGTTTCCTTCCAAGACCGTGATCCCCCGTCCATCCCTTGGAAAAGAGAGCAGGTGATTGGTCGGCGCTGCCTGTCCATTCGTCAGGTCAATCCCGTCCGTCAGATCAGCTACACCATTCGTACCCTCACTGACGATCACAGCTTTGCCGCTACGTACAATGAACTCCGCGCCGGACTTCCCGATCAGCTGTTGACCCGGCTTCACGGTTACGATCTCAACGGCATCAGAAGCGCCCGAGACCAGTGGAGGAAGGGATGTGTTTCCACCTGTGCTACCGGAGTTCCCGGTTCCTGTAGAGCCAGTGTTGTTACCATTTCCTGCATTGCTGTCTGTTCCCGTATTGGTACTTCCTCCTCCAGTCGGGATCTTACCGCCCAAAGCCTGTTGGATCTGCTGATCTACATAACTCTTTGTTACAACCGGATCATCTGCTGTTCCTGGCTGGCTTGTACCTGCACCGATGGCTGTATTACTGTATACCGACCCAACCCAGACGCCAACACCAATGGCGAGCGCAGCGAGGGATACTTTCATATAAGGTTTCATGTGAATCATTTTCCTCCTCTGGTAATCTATTAACTTTAACTATAGAGAAAAAATAGGGATGCGACAAGCAAAACCTCGTTTCCATTGGGGAAGAAACGAGGTCTTGTGGACAAATCTAACAATTATTCGAATATCTGCATTTATCTCAAATCGACAGGTTCTTCCTTCGGAAGCTTGGTCAAATCATATCCGTAGCTCTGTTCTGCAAGACGAAGACGTTGTCCCTGGAACTGATCATCTACGCTTAAGCGATACGAACCACCACGCAACTTCTCGTAGAAGCTATCTTCTACGCTCCAGCTCAGTGTCTGGTTGGTTCCCACTTTCAGATCGGTTCCCAAAGTCAGCTCTTTCTCATATGATTTACCTGCTTGGTCCGTCATTGTAAGGATTAACTTGTGCTCGTTCTCACCCATCTCAATCTCTTCATTACGGGATAAGCTGTAATTCATCTCGATCTGTACAGACGAACTCCCTGCCAGATATGCTCTCACACTGTTGGCAGTCCAAGAGTAAGGATAAAGATCAATATTGGTCAACGAGCCTTGAACACTAATGGAGGTTGGCGGCACTTCAAATGCCAGAGCATTCACATAAGCAGTCGCTTCACCTTCACCCGTTACAAACTTGCTGTCTGCAATACCTTCACCCACAATCAGGCGCAGGTCTGAGAAGGTAACGGACTTCGGAATCTTAGCCCAGAACGTAACAATCGACTTTTGACCAGGTCCAGGCAGACGCTCTGCTTGCTTCGCTGTTGCTCTGTAATACTGGCCATCCGATGTTTTGAAGTAACCTACCAGTTTACCGAGACCACTTTGACGTAGTGATTTGTTCGTCATCTCGAATTCGGTATATACGATGTCCGATGACGTTCCCGGATAACGAATCGTTCTCCGCACACCCATTTCGGTCTCTTTATCAGCAGTACCCGATGTGTATGTCTTGCCGCTTCCAACATAAGATACAGGCGGAATTAATCCAGACGTATTTAACGTAATCCACTCATTCGTCTCTTCTTCACTAACTTTCTCGTTTAGACTAAGTTCGAGACGAGATATACGTATTTCAGAAGGAATCTTGGTCAAAAGGTAAGCCTCGGTTGTCATGCCAGCTCCAAGTAGCTTGCCACTTTGTGTGTAGATTAACTTCTTGTCTCCTTCAATCTCAGCAGAATCAATCATAAACATTGCTTCAAGTTCAGGAAGTTGAACTGTTTTGTTACCTGCATTACGAATGGTCACTTTTGCGGCAATAATATCACTATCAAGCCACGGCAACCGCTGTAACGATCCAAAAGACACACCAAATGTACCTTTGTTATTCTTAATGACCGTTTCGGTTGTCAATCCATCTCCACTGGATACCGATTCAGGAATCCCATAGACACCTACAGGATAGGAGAAGACAAATCCATTTGTAGGAGAAGATGTTGTGGATTCTGTGCTTTCATTTTTGTCTACCGGACTCATCACATACAACTTGATTTTGCTCGTATCTCCATCACCCTGAAGGGTTGCACTGAGCTTAATGGTCTTGATATCACCCGGGTTCAACTTCAATGTATCCAATGCTTTAGTTTCAATCGGATAGACTGTTCCGTCTGTATTTCGTACCTCGAAGGTATATGTCGGCACCTTAATGGCTTTCTTACCTTCATTCTTGAGCTTCATTTGAAGATTAAGGCTATACTCACCATCATCGATTCGGACTTTAGCGGATTCAAGCAATGTGGATAGTCGTTGTCCTTCAACTGAAATAATGTTTGGTTGATTGGCAGCAACCTCTACATTCGTTTTGCTAGCCTCTGGCAATTGCAATGCAGCAACAGGCAGAACACTCTTTTCTTCACCCTGTTCTTCTACCAGCAACAACTCAGACTTTTGAAGCTTCACTGACGTAGGAAGAGATGCCATCAAACTGAGGGCCTTATTAGCTTGAGCCTGGATGCTGACACTCGTGTTGTCTTTATCCGGAGTTAACGGATAGTTGGTTCCACTTGGTGTACGCAAGATCCATTTGATATTCGGATTTTCAAGCAATTTATAACTAATATTGTTTAAATTCACGCCAATTTTCACATACTGTTTCTTATCCTCACCTGGAAACACTTTAATACCTGATACTTTCACCTTCACGGCAGAATCGCTTAGACGAACCGTCTTTGGTTTGCCTACAGGTGTGGTAATACTATAGGATGCGGGCACGTTAAACTTACCCAGCGTACGTTCATAGTTAGCTTGACTGAAATCCCATTTCACGATGAGGAAGTTCAGATCACTGAGTTTCACCTCGCGACCCACTTTCATGACATAGGTCAACTCAACTGTTGATCCAGGGGCGACCGTTTTCTTTTCCTGATCCTTCGCAATCAGTTTAGGTGCGAACGATGTTCCACCCTTGGTTTTCACCTTGCTCCAGTAATCGAGCATCATCATTGGGGTGCTGTCATTGTTCTTATAAGACAACGTATACGTAACCACATTGCCATCGTCCTGCGCCAAGATATTTACATCTGTTAATCTTACGGAACTTCGTGCAGTCACTTTAACAGCCGATAGGTTACCGAGTGTATGTACAACCTGTTTCGTGGTTGATGTCGTTTTCTTCGATGTGCTGCTATTTGAACTGGTGGCAGACGTTTTATTGGTTGTGCTCGCCGCCATAGCAATGCCAGCCGTTGAACTAATCAACATCGCACTCGCGAGCAAGCTCACAAACATTTTCTTTTGATCCACTTCCAAACCTCCCATAAGTTGCTTGTTGCTCTTATTGCTCTTATAGTATAAACGTTTGGGAAAGGTAGAAAGTTACGATGTTGTTGTGATTTATCGAATAAACCACAATAAAAAAAACCCTTAGATTTCTCTAAGGGTCTTTTCTAAAAAACTTATAAATTAGTACTGTCTTTGTACGGAAACGTTAGAAGCATCAGCAGCGTTACCGGATTTGTCAGTTACAAATTTGTTAGTTGCATTTGTAGAATTGAGGTACAGTTCTACATAAGAACCAGTCAACTGTGTAGTACCAGCAGCTTCAAATGTAACTACTACTTCATTACTGTTAGTGCCAGCAGCAACTGCAGTAACGGTAGCTTCAGATCCGCCAAGGCGAGCCAAGAAGCCAGTAGTATTGTTAGCAACATTCAAAGCTTCGTTGAATGTCAATGTAGCTGTGTATTGTCTCTTACCATTGGCTTGAACTGCACCTTCAACAACGTTGAAATTACTGTTTGCTGCCAATTTAGGTGCGATACCATCTGTCAAGCCTTCGTTAACAGTACCAACTTTAATACCATTAGGACTTACAGATTGGATGTTTTCAACTGAACGAATCGTAACAAAGTTAGCTGTGGAAGCTGTTGCATCCAAAGATTGACCTGTAGTGATTTCGAAGTGAGCCAAAGTGTTACCATCTTTAGTCTCAACACTGTTCAATTTCAAACCGTAAGTTGCGCTAGTCGCACTGATAGCGAAGTCACTTGCACTTACAGAGGACAAGTATCCATTGAATTGAACTTCAATTTTTTTGTCAGATACAGCTTTAGCTGACTCAACACCAATTTTTCTGGAGTCTTTAGCTACAACAGGCGTAGAAACTACGTTTCCAGCGATGTAGTTATCTTTAGTATCTGCTACATTAGCGATACGCAGATTCAGAGTATCAGTTGCAGCCAAGTATCCATTTTCTTTGGCAGGCAAGGAAATGCGCACTTGTTGTGCATTTACTTGAGTTACCTCAGTATTGTTAGGAAGTGGCAACAAAGGACCATTGCCGATTTGATAGTTATATTTGTTTGGATCAATCGCACTACCGTTACCACTTACAGCCATTTCTTTGCTGAATGTAACGTAGATATCCAGATCTTTCAAAGATCCATTACCAGTGTTTTCTTGAACGAACCAAGCATCGTTAACTTTTGGTTTAGCAACGTCACTTACATCTACAGTAGTAGTGTACGGCAACATTGTGTTTGCAATCGCAGCGATATCACGGATACCAGCGATTTCCAAAGTATATTTACCTTGTGGCAACTCACCGATTGTAGTGATTTGTACACGTTTGTTACCAGTGCCATCTACGAATTTAGGAGCATTAACTGGGTGACCAGCAGCTGTGAAGCCTCTAGTTGTAACCAGTTCGCCTTTTTCATTCTTCAAAGTGAAGTTAGCGTTTGCTGTTTTCGCAACATCAGTAGCTTCAACAGCTTTGCTGAATTCAATAGTGAATACGTGGTTGTTGTTGTAAACTTCAGCAGTTACAGAAGCAACTTCTGGACGAGTAGTGTCAATCACTGGAGTCACTTTAGAAGTACGTGTAGCAGAGTTGTTGCTATAGTCTGTTACGCCTTCCAAAGTAATTGTGTTTTCACCCAAGCTAAGCTTGTTGTCGTTTTCGAAGTCAACAGTTACTTTGTTATCTTCAACAGTAACAGTTCCTGTTTTACCAGAAGACGTGTGGTAAGCTTTGCTCACGGATTTAACAGACTCGTTAAATTCGATTTCTACTTTGTTCAGGTTTGTAGCTTTAGCACTAACTACTTCTGGAGCTGTAGTGTCTTCAACTACTTCGAACTCAACTTCTTTTTGCAGAAGTTTGTAACCTGCATAGTCTTCAACACCATTTACTGTCAATGTGTGTTTACCAACGCTCAGGTCAGTTGTGATAACTGCAACACTTGGATAAGTGAAGTTAACATATCCAGAAATTGCTTTACCGTCGATGCGGAAGTTAGAAGTTGTGTTTACAGAAGAAGCTTTAACCGGCTCAGAGAATACAACTTTGAAAGCTTTAGTTCCGAGGCCTTTTACTTCTGAAACTTCTGGCAAAGTAGTGTCAACTGGAGTCACTGTTACTGTCTCTTTGAACACTTTTGATTTGTCAGAGTTTTTAACATTGCTTACATTCAACTTGTAAGCTTTTTGGGAAGTGAATGTTTGCTCTGCTGGCAGCAACAAAGTTACTGTTTTCTTGTCAGAAGACAATGTAGCAGATTTGAATTTGAATCCGTCTACTGTGTAGTTAGACTCAAGCTCAGCGCTATCAGCATCAACATCACCATCAAATGTTACAACAACTTGTTTAAGGTTGTTAGCAGTTGCACTAACAACTTTTTGAGCTGCAGTTACAACATAAGTAACTTTTTCAGTGAAAGTTTTATCTTTGTAAGTAAATTTCACTTCAGTTTCTTTGTTAGCTTCAAGAGCTTTATCCAAAGTTACTTTTACAGTTTCGCCGTCGCTGATTTTGAACTCAACTACTTTACCAGCTTCGGATACTGTGTAAGATTCAACTTTAATGCTTTGAGCTTGATCGATGGAGTAAGCTGCACCTACCAACAATTCACGGGAAGCATTACCAGAGAAGTTAGCGTTAGCGTCGATCAGACCTGCGTTGATCGCTGCTTGAACATAACCTTTAGCCCATGCTGCTGCATTGTTGTTAGTTTCAGTTGGGATTTCAAGATCAAGTGCACGAGTCAAGATTGTAGCCATTTCAGCTACTGTCACTTTACCGTTGAAGTCAAAGATTTTTTTCTCTACGTTTTTACCTTCCATGATACCTGCAGCAGTTACTGCTTCGATGTAAGGTACAGCCCAGTTTTTAGCTGTGTAGTTTTTGTCAGTGTAAGAAAGAGTTCCAGTGATCTCTTTCAAACCAAGCAATTTAGTGATAACTTTTGCGAACTCAGCGCGAGTCATCTCTTTGTCCAGACCAGCTGTGCCATCTGGGTAACCATTGAAGATACCTTTTGCTTTCAATGCATCAAACTGTTGTTGTGGTGTTACTGCTGTGTCACCGAATGCTACAGATGCAAACATTGAGAATGCCATTGCTGTAGACAGTGCTACGGATAAAATTTTCTTCATAACCTTTTTGTCTCCTCCTTGGGCGTTCATAACATTGGAATTTTCTTTAATAGGGTCGCTCGTATTCCTCATTCTATTGTCGCACCCCCTTTCCAGAGTTATGAGCAAGTTAATATAAATGATGTCTGTGAGCATATCACAGAAACTTGTAAACAAAAATAAATGATAGAATCATACGTAAATAGAGTAGTTTCCTAATCCTACCTTACGTATTATACAATGGGTCTCTCGTGCCGTAAAGCAATTTTTTCTAATAAATAGACAAGATTCTTCACGAGGTCATTCTTGGTAAGTTGCCCAATGTTTTCGACTCTACATCTTAAACGCAGCAGATTTCAAAAAGTTGCGGATTCATCAAAAAAAGTTTTGAATTTATTTATGTATTGATGCAGTGCGGGTCTTTATTAGGTTTGAAACCTTTATCACAGCTGTACTTATCACGATATTTTCTAAGAACATCTTGCGTAAGAAATGATTTAGTCGTTTATGTATACCCGTTATTTTCCACGATGAAGCGACAAATTCTACAAAATTAAAAATAAAAGAAGAGGTGCCCCTCGGGGCACCTCTTCTTGAAACACTACAATTGCTATAAGCTAACGATTAACGAATTTTCATTGCCAATTCAATAATCTGAGCACGCATATTAGGATCACTATTCAATCTCAGATACATATCGTCAATTGGTTGTCTGTTCTCCCGGTATGTCTTCTCATGCTTCATCGTGGTGTGAGACCATTCAATCAATTCATTCTCGGCCAGAACCAGACTGTTATACGCATCATGGAAGCCAGTGGACTGTACAAGTCCTTCCATTACTTCCTGAGAGATCTCCTCTTTCTTACGTGTATCTTCCAACTTTTTCTCCAGAATGACTGCCTGCTTCTCGAACTGTGTCTTTGCCTTCATGTAACCCAATTGGGCTCTCGAATAAATCGGTTTCATTAGCTAACTTCACCCTCTAGATCATTGTGTATTTACCGTTATTGTATCTTAATCTCTAACAAATTACAAAAATAGTTATTGGTAAAAAACAGATCTCTTCTATTATAAAAGAGTTCTATATCAGTTGCTTCACAGTCATAAAAAGAACCCACCCCTTGCAGAATGAGGGGCAGGTCCTTCCTAAAATGCATTAATCCATCTCAAAACTAGCTTAAGTTTTTAGGGAATACTTTTGTGCTCTTTTTGAGCAATTCAACTGCAATTTTACCCGCTTCTGCACGTGTCAGATTGCCTTTGGGATTAAATGCAAATTGTGGTTTGCTCTGACCTGTTACTGTGACTGGTGAGCCTTCCATAATCTTCGCTTTGGTAACAGCTTGTACCGAAGGTCCCGCATAGTTTTCCATGCTACCTGAGTCAATGAAAGACTTGGCCAATGCACTTTGGAGTTTACTATCATTTGTGGCTAATTTGAGTTCAAGCGCTCTCGCAATCATAACAGCTGCCTGCTCACGTGTGAGAGGACGGTCCGGACCAAATACTCCATCGGTCAAACCGGTAATAATCCCTGCTCTAGCTGCTGTTTCAATACTGTCATAATCCCAAGTGAAGGAACTCGTTCCAGGAGCTACATCCGTAAAGGTTCTTCTGCTGTCCGAAGTGATAGGCAAATTCAATCCTTTTACCAGAAGTGTAGCAAACTCACCTCTGGATGTCCGATCATCTGTGCCGAATTGTTCAAATCGCAATGGTGTCATAAAGCCTTTGGCATACAATGCATTAAGAATATTTCTGGCCCATCCATGGTTCGTAATATCGTTATAACTTCTTCTCAATTTCATTACTTTGTAATAACCAAAATTATCAAATGGTACAGTAATTGTGTGTTTCTTGGAATCAACTTCTCCACCGATTCGTTTCCATTCTCGACTTGGAGAGTAGTAGAAGACCGATATTGTAGAACCAGCATCATCAACGACATTTGAATCGTATGTCAATGTCAACGAACCACGAACAGAGGGTTTAATTTTGCGTTCAGTAGGCGTCAAAGGATTACCATACAAAGAATCCAAAGTATACGGACCAATCCCATTCGTTGGCTCCTTGTAATTATCAGTGCCTCTGGTTCCAGATTCTCCGAGACCACCACTAATCCAATAAATCTCTGAGATTGGACTAAAGTTTACAGAATCACCTGTTATAGCAGAGAATCTTCTATAATATTCGTCTGGTACGCTTAATGGATTAGGATCTCCATCCTCTGTTTTAAAACCAACGATACTGCCATAGTCATTGCGACGTTCCACAATTCCCGTATTCGGGTCTGCAATACCAAATAGCAACTTGTTATTCGGGTAAAACTTAGCAATTCCACTATTGTCTGTACTCTCCATTACTGTCCCTTTTGGAAAACTCAGCTCTAATTGCTTGTTGAATGCAGAGTATTTATTTGCAACTTTAGGTGCCATATACTGTGAATCCACACCTGCAGCACTCGTATAATACACCTCGATTGTATCGGTGGTCTTTACACCACTACGATCAATAGTAAGTTTAATTTTATTCACTTTATCCGCTTTGAGTCCAACATAGTCGAGAGCAAAACGGTCAGATTCCGTTCCTTGAAGTTTTTTAGCCGTTTCTTTGTCTATGACAATCGAAGTTGCTCCCTCAGCTTCAATATCAAAGTGAACAAAGTTTTTGTTAACGACAATTTGGCTACCGGAAGTGGGTTGTGGGGATATAATGCGATAACCAGCAGCTTCCCTTACCACTTCAATCTTTTGACTTGTTTTAGCACCAGTTTTGTTATACAGGTCAAGGGTATAGATATATGTGCCCGGAGTTTCTGCCTTCAAATCTCTTAGACGTACTACAAAATCCTGTTGTCTACCGGTACGATCAACAATAACTGTACCGTTGTTCAAAGCATACTCAGCAGAGATTTCTGGGTCTTCCCATGTTGTACTTCCGGCAGACCCTTCTGGTATGTTCAGTGTAAATATATTTTGGGTACCCATACTCAGACTCATACGGGTAGCTCCTGCACCACGAATAGCCAAATCGAAATTTTTAAGACTTGTGGTGTACTTCTTATCAGCAAATGTAAAATCGGTGGAAAGGTTGAATAAATTCTTCACCCATTGATCGTCAGGATTAAAGGGTTCCAAAAATGTTGAACGAGCTCTACTTGGTGACGGCTGTAGATTTTTAATGGTAGACACATTATTGTCATTGATATAAATGCGCAATTCTTTGGAAACTTCGTTTAACTGCCCCTTATCTCCCGTACCGGTACCTGTAAGTACAATACGGTTCTCCCCGAAGTAAAGAGGTCCCGTGTCTCCGTCTACTTTAATAATAGCCTTAAAGCTACCATCGCTACCCAAGGTAAGCAATTGTTGTGGTGCTGTTGTCCCAGTTGGATTCTGGGGATGAGTAGAATATACTTTGACACCATTTGCAAAAATTTCAGCTACGAAGAAGTTGCTATCCAGTGTCGCAAAATCTACATATTTACCTTCAACTGTAATTTCATCGGTCGCCTTTGAGTTCATATCATATGTTTGACCATCCGATAAATTACTTACGAAAATATAATTTTTGGATGCAAACGAAATGGTTGCATTGCGACTTGACGCCGATCCATCAAATTTAAACTGAACTGTCTGATTTCCGTTTTTGAAGCCTTTAATTTGATAAATATATTTGGTTGGCGTAACTTGCTGAACGAACTGCAGATCTATCGCACTAGTTCCTCTTGGAAGATACTCAGCTGATAACACTGCACCGTTTGGGTTTCTACTTGTCTCAACCAAAATGTAGAAATCCGCCGCATTGACACTTGCACCTGTCAAAGGCACACCATCAGGAATTGCACCTGTTCCTTTATAATCTCTGAGATACTTCAGATCTGTAATGACTGTCTCATTTTCCAAATACTGAAAGTTCATATTTGTTGTTGCCGTGCTTTTACCATATTTCACAGTAAGTGAGTGATTCTGCAAACGATCCAATTCCGCAGGAGTTCCGGAGCTGGTAAAAGTAATCGATGGGATATCAAAAGAAATCAAAGCATAGGACGGTGTATTGACTCCAACACTCGGTATCGGTACAACATTTGGAATAATTGTAGAGTTGATTGCACCATCAATTGTAATTTGTGGTAAAGCATTTGTCTCATCGTCTGGGACAAGCAATTCCACCTTCACATTGGCTTCCGCAGGATTTCCTCCATAAGTCGGTCTAGTAGATAACATGCTTTGAGCCAAAGCACCTGGAGCCACGCCCTCTATCAGATCCAATTTAGAGTATGGATTGGTTTCATCATAGTATAACAATGAGTAATTGAAGACGTTCTTGTCCACGCCACTCTCAATAGTTATTTTCACATCATTTAAACCAGCCTTCAGTCGCATCATCGGAGAATAAAATTGTCCATCCGGTTGCAAAGCGGTTGGAAGAGACTCACCATTATTCAGGGAAACCGTAACTTTGGATGAGTTTTTGGCAACACCACTAAGTGTTACTTCGCCTGTATCTACGACCACTTGAGATCCTTCATTCAGATCAAGGTTGTCTGCTCCTCCAAGAACTTGCAATTTTTCAATATATGGAACAGAATCATACAAAATATAAAAACTCTCTGATCTTTCACTTGGTCCTTGTGAACCTGTGAACGTAACTTTATTCATACCGGCAAACAATGTTAGTGTTGCTTTAAAGCGGTTATCCGGACGATCCGGATCAACGGTTACAACTGCTGGTGCTACTCGTGTGCTATCTGGAACCCAAGTTCCGTCTTTAAGATTCATGAGTTGAACGTTGGCCCCCAAAGTGGAGCCTGTAACATTGGTGAACGTACCAGTTACAGGCTGTTCACTACTAGTTACCACAAAAGCAGTTGAACGTGATAGCACATCCGTGCCGGTTCCAGTCAATTTGAGGCCTACTGTATCTTTCAATTGGACATTCCCAGCATTATCAGGAGTAAAGTAACTTGTCTGTCCCGCCGCCGATGCGACTGGTGCAAGGCCAGCTGGTATTAGAGATACAACCAGTGCCACCATCATCAGCCAGATTAACGGCTTCTTCGTACGTTGCATTCAATCATCTCTCCTCTTTTAAGTCAGTTACCATTATATATCGGCAAAAGGTTCCAATTATTTAGTAAAAATCTCAAAATAAACAAAAAACCTTATCCACAAGGGATAAGGTTGGGTCTGGAATAATATTCAAGAATAGCTATAACCATTACATTTATCTATTTATGATTTCGAACGGGTCTCCGGATTCAGCTTGACGCGCATGCGCATCAGGAAGTTAATAACCGGTCTTCTCGTCTTGCTAACAAGCCCGATGACTTCTGCTCCCACCTGGAGGAAGAACATCATGATACAGATGACCACAAACGTTACCCAGTTCGCTTCGAACATAGCAGCGGAAGATTGGATAATCGCCAGAACTCCGAAGAATGCGGCAATTCCATAAATGATCAGTACCGTCTGACGGTGACTGAATCCAAGTTCACGTAAGCAGTGATGCAGGTGACCTTTATCCGGTGCGAAAATCGGTTTCCGTTGTACCGCACGACGGATAATCGCGAAGAAGGTATCCGAGAGCGGCACACCGATAATGATCAGCGGTGTAATAAAGGACACGATAGCAATTTGTTTGAAACCGAGCATGGATAACATCGCCAGAGAGAAACCAAGGAATAGTGACCCGGTATCCCCCATAAAGATCTTAGCCGGGTGGAAGTTGAAGAACAGGAATCCGATAATACTACCCAGCAATACAAGACACATCAAGGCGATCATCATGTTACCCATCAGGAAGGACATCACGGCAATGGTACCAATTGCAATACCAGATACACCGGCAGCCAGACCATCCAGACCATCAATCAGGTTAATCGCATTCGTTACACCAACGATCCAGAAGATCGTCAGGGGAATGGATACCCAAGCTTCGAGTGAAGAATAGGAATCCTGAAAAGGAATGTTAACGAAATCTACCCGGATATTAAATCCGAATACAACGACAGAAGCAGCCACGATCTGACCAAGCAACTTTACTTTGGCCGACAGTTCAAACCGATCATCGAGTGCTCCGATCAGCACGATAATCGTTCCACCAATCAGAAACGCACTAACAAAACTCATGTCCCGAGTTGTGAACCATGCAGATACAAACGGAAGCAATGCAGCAACTGTAATAATAAAGGCCAGGAATATCCCCAGACCACCAAGACGTGGCATGATCCGTGTGTGTACTTTACGTGCATTCGGCGTATCCATTGCGCCAATGCGGACTGCGAACTTTTTGACAAGTGGTGTCAGGGCAAGAGCCAGTCCCATTGACACGATAAATCCAATGATAAAGATCGCTACCATTTGAACATTCGACCCCCAATTATAATACCTGTACGAAATTATAAATCCCCTGATCTCTTTTTATATATAAAAATGTTTTGTTAGTCACTTTTGATGAAAAATGCCATTTGCACCAGAACGGAGAGGGCAGAAATAACCTGTAGAAGCGAAGCGTTCGCCTTTATCGCGGGATTTCAACCTTGAAAAGGTTAGATAAAAGAAATCCAGAGATAACAGCGATCAAAAGGTTATTCTGACATCGAAGTGGCAACGTGCAACTTAAAGTTTCATTTGAGTGGCACACATGTAATCCGGAATGAATTATACGCTCATCACACCTGAAAAGCCATCCTCAATTTCTAGCAAAAACACGCATTTATCTCGCAATTACCTGTTTTTAACGGACTTTCGTCACGTTTTCTTTGTCACGCATCACCTTAACAGCGAATTTCGGAAGCGCAAGCATCCGTCCAGCCCGGCTTGGTTCACGCAATAAGCGATAGAACCACTCCAGTCTTAACTTTTGGAACAGCATAGGCGCACGTTTGGTTTTGCCCGAAATCACATCAAAGCTGCCGCCAACGCCCATGGTTACAGGAACCTGTAGTGCATCTTTGTGCTTGTGAATCCACGGTTCTTGGGTGTCCGCCCCACGTGCTACAAACAACAGATCAGGTGCCGCTTCCCGAATGGAAGCGATGACCTGTTCATCCTCAGCCGGACCAAAATAACCGTCGCGATAACCCACAATTCGAATCGCCGGATATTGCTGTTGTAACCGAACTGCCGTTTCTTGAATCACCTCAGGGGTGGAACCAAGCAGATATACGCCCCATCGATAGTTTTCTCCAACACGCAGCAATTCATGTAAAAGCTCAAAACCCGGCACTCGCTCAGCTACAGGATCTCCACAATAGTTTGCAGCCCATACGACACCTGTTCCATCAGGAACAATCAATTCCGCAGCTTGCATGACTTCCATGATTGCGGGATTTTCCAATGCGGCCATAACCATAATTGGATTGGCTGTAATGACCTGATGTGGTGTCTGCTTGGACAGCACAGCTTCCTGGAGAACCTTTACCGTTTCTTTCATCGTCAGTTTGGAAAAAGGAATGCCGTAGATTGAAACGGTAGGTATTGATCCGGTCTGACTCATCTTTATCTCATCCTTTGCGGCCTAAATAGTTAATGATCTGCTGTGCAGGCACTCTGGCTTCCTGCTTCAGTTGGGTGATGCCTTCTTCATGTTCCTTCAACCACTGTGAACGTTGGTCCAGCAGTCCAACAACCGTCTTGGCGAGCTTGTCGCCATCGAGTGTATCCGTATTGCCTGCTGGTTCACTATCCAGACGAAGCAGGAATTGATCAATTTTCGGATCATACGAGATACCCACCGGAGGCACATATTGCGAAGCTGCATAGATCAGACTGTGCAGGCGCATACCGATGACGAGATCACACTTGCTGACTTCCTCCAGCATAAGCTGAGGATCGGTCAGATCTTCTGTGATGCTAATCTCGCTGCCTTTGCTGGTCACATCACCGAGCATTTCCATAAGAAATCGTGATGCCTGTTCATCAACCGGCAAATGAAATGGCAGAAAACGCAAGTGCACCGCTCTTTTGGAGCACAGTTTTTTCAATCCGGCGGCAATAGCCGTAAGTTCCTTCCGGTCTGACTCCCAGAAACGTACCGATACGCCGATCACAGGAAGCTTGGTATGTCCTCCAGTTGAAGGTTCCACTCGATTAGCTTGAGTAGCAGCATTTGCTGAGACAGCACCTGCGCCCCTCTCAACTTTTGTTTCAGGTAATGGCAAACCCATTACGGGGTCGGGTACAACATGGATCTGATTCCACTGTAACCCGAGCCCACGCAGGTAGTCTGCAGATTGTTCATCCCGAACGGATACATAGGTGCAGGCCTTGAAGACTGATTTGATCATTGGATTAAAAATTTTACGATTCACAGGGCCAATCCCCTGTGCATAGATAAACGTTGGTTTTTTCAGCCACTGGGCCAGCTTGATTACACCCAGATAATAAGGAATGGATTTCAGTCCAGTTGCATCCTGCAATAGACTTCCTCCGCCACTGATTAACCCGTCGCTCTCCTTGAGTGCTTCACGGACTTCCTTCAATTTCATACGATGCACGGAGCGCACACCGTACATGGCGGTTGTCGACTCGGGATCACCCGAGAGAACAATCGGTTCAATGGTTATGTTCGACCTTTGGCTTTCCTCTTCCAGCGCTGTCAAAATCGACTTTAGCACCGCTTCGTCTCCGCTATTGCGGAATCCGTAATACCCCGAGATGACTAACTTTTTAGAAGTGGTGACCATTTTTTCCAACATCCTTCCGCTACTTGCCACACACCCACAGCAATGATACCGAAGATTAAGCCAAGTCCCAATCCCATCACTCCACGAATGAGTGACAATACAGCCGGCGTATGGATATGCGCGAACGTATCCACCATGGACAACTGTCCAATCGCTGCAATAATGAGCACAAAGATGACTTTACGATATTTTAAAGCGGCGAACACGCCAACGATAAATAGCGGGTGTCCCAGCATAAATTCTTTGAATCTCGGACGTACACCGAACGTATCTTCCAACGTGGTACGAAGGAACATCTCCAATGGTGTTACTGAACCCGAGTTGCCTGTACGGCTCAAGTAATAGTATCCAACAACGGCAGCAACAAGTGCCAAAACAACCATCAAAACATTAATTGGCATACGAAGCATTTCTTTAATTTTCTTAATAGAGAACGAACCTGAACCACGATAAAACACAATATAGATCGCTACCAGTGCCATAGGTGCAAAGTGCAACAGACTCACGCCGCGGAACTGGTTAATGACCAGACTGTACGTAATACTGTTAAGCAACGCGATGACAAAAGGTACCGCCAGGAATGACAGAATCGAAGTTCTTACATATAACACCAACGTTTGTTTCAAACGACGACTCACAGATGCGTCAGGTTGACGCTGTTGCTGATAGTTCACTGTACGAACGGCCAGCACCATCGCTATGGTCGGCGCGGCGATTGCCACAAGCAAGGCAATTCCTTGCTCCAGCAGCGTTGGTTTCAAGAGGAACAATCCTGCACTGCCCACCAAAGCAACCACAAATGCGATCAAGGTCAGTAGTGGGATAAAATAAGAAACCATAAGTGCAATCATGGCAATTGCACCAACGAGAGCAACCAGTTTGGCATAACGCTGGATTGAAGAATCCTTAACTGTAAATGCCTCAGCTTGTCCTAGTTCAAATCCATGCTTCGCCATGCGTTCTACCGCATGACCCGGCTCACCCAGGCTGTTGATCAGATTCTCAATTGGATCTGTAATCATGGCCTTTGCTGTATTCCGGCTTGGCGATGCATTCATATAGAGCATACGAATGTTGCGATCCTTGGTTGCCAGAACAAAACGGTCAGCAATTGTATCTACGTCCAGATTGGCATCTCCATCACTAAGCGAGTACAAACGCGTAACGTTGTAATCCGTTTTATACGCAAGGGTCTGGAATCCAGACTGCGGTTTCTTCAAGTTCTCGATGGCTGCAAGACCAATATTGTGCTTGTTCAGCAACTGTGCGAATTGGTCGAGACTTTTCATCTCTTCATTATCATTGTACCCTTTCACAGCATCACCATCAAACAAGATACGCTTTACGCCATTCTCTTCGAAGAAGGTAAGCAAGCGCTCCATCGATTCCTGGCTGTATGGCACACTGTCCGAGATCCGCGGCAAAATGTAGAACCCTTTATCACGCAGCATCTTCACGGCAACCGGATCGGGCTGCAAAGGCTGCATGTTGGCATTCTCCGGAGGAGTCTGCAATATTAAGCCGCTACGACCTTCATATTCCCAAGGTACTACCGGAATCTGCCGATCAGCGAACGTTTGTTCAATAATAGGGGTATACGTCTGTGCGTTTTCCTCCGATGTAAATAACACATACGTGTAATTTGCATTAGAAGGGATCACATCTTTGGTCAGGTTCGCGAGATCCTGGCCATTATATACCATTAGTCGGCGTGTCTTTCTCAGCTCGTCCAATGTACTTTCGAACACAGCCATCGTTGTTACGCCTGCATCTTTTAGACGAGTCAATTGTTCATTCATGAAATCTTGCGGATGTGCCTGATAGGCTGAAATATCCAGCAGACCTCGATAGTTGAAGACAAGCTCCACCTTTTTGGCAGAAGATTCTGTCTGCACCCGATCACTGATTACAGGGATGGACGCGACCAGACCGATGATAACGACGAGCCACAACCACTTCCGAGAAGCGTTATTCCAATAAAGCCATTTTTGACGCACTACATGTACCTCCTCAAGTGTTGGAACCAAATGCACGTTCAGCTCAAGTAATTCGTTCATTTAACATTCATACAATAGGTTACAAACAGCTTGTGTCAACAAGCCCTCATATATGCTAGAACCATCTACACTTTTATTTCAAAGAAAAACCCCTCCGCCAACCAACCTTACGGTGCGGAGAGGCCTTCTCATGTTCTTGCTCATTGTTGCATTCGTATTATTGTGCGTCTACACGCGACATCACTGTAGTCACCAGACGCTCGATCCGGCTTTCCGCATCTTCCAAATTCTCTCCACGCACAGCGAAGTATACTTTGATCTTCGGTTCTGTTCCTGAAGGCCGCAAGCAGAACCATGAACCGTCTGCCAAAATGAACTTCAGTACGTTCTCCTTTGGAAGACCGTCCAGACCAAGGGAGTAGTCCAGTACATCTTGTACAGCAATTCCCGCTACTTCTTGTGGCGGATTGGAACGCCAATCCGTCATTTTGGCTTGAATCTGAGCAACGCCGTCTTTGCCTTTCAGCGTACGGGACTCCAGCTTCTCCAGGAAGTATCCGAATTGGTTGTACAGCTCTTGCAAGACATCATACAATGTCTTGCCTTGGCTCTTATAATACGCAGCTGCTTCAGCAATCAGCATCGAGGCAAGGACAGCATCCTTGTCACGGGCATAGTTACCGGAAAGGTAGCCATAACTCTCTTCATATCCGAACAAGAATGTATGACTGCCTGTTGCTTCGAACTGGTTCATTTTTTCACCGATATATTTGAAGCCTGTCAGTGTGTTCATCACTTCTGCACCGTAATGTTCAGCAATAACAGCACCCATCTCACTTGTTACGATCGTTTTGACAACCGCACCGTTACTTGGCAGTGTTCCGGTCTCTTGCAGGCGACTGAGCAGGTAATGTACCATAATGGCACCAGATTGGTTACCGGACAAGACGAAATATTTGCCATCATTGTCTTTCACCACAGCACCCATACGGTCTGCATCCGGATCTGTTCCGATCAGAATATCAGCGCCCACGGATTCTCCCAGCTTCATTGCAAGCGTAAACGCTTCGCGTTCTTCCGGGTTAGGGGATTTCACGGTGGAGAACTCAGCATCCGGCTGTTCTTGTTCAGCTACAATGTGCACTTGCTCGAATCCGATCTGCTCCAGCACGCGACGTACAGGGATGTTACCTGTTCCGTGAAGCGGTGTGTAAACGATTTTGAAATCACGGCCAACGCCGGATTGGATCAGTTCGCGGCTCAGGCTGCGGCTTGCTACGGTATCCACAAACGCTTGATCTTGGTCTTCACCCAACCAGATCAGGAGCCCTTGAGCTTCTGCTTCTTCTTGCGTCAGTTTCTTCACGTCAGCAAGGGAAGGTACTTCCTGAATGTACTGAATGACTTTTTCCGCTTCAGCCGGTACCAATTGACCGCCCTCATGATTGTAAACTTTATATCCGTTATATTCCGGTGGGTTATGACTCGCTGTTACAACGATTCCGCCAGTTGCCTTCTGATGACGCACTGCGAATGACAACTCAGGAGTTGAACGCAGGGATGGGAACAGCTTGGCTACAATGCCGTTTCCAGCCAGTACAAGCGCAGCATCCAGTGTGAATTCAGGTGAGAAATGACGGGAATCATGAGCGATGACAACAGAAGGTTTGCCTTCTTGGTCACCATGCTGCTCAAGCAAATAACGCGCAAATCCTTGCGTTGCCCGACCTACGGTGTAGCGGTTCATCCGGTTGCTTCCGGCACCAATGACTCCGCGCAATCCCCCTGTACCAAACTCCAGGTTTCTGTAAAAACGTTCCTCCAGCTCTTTCGGCTGATCCTGCAAGTCACGAAGCTCCTGTTTCGTTGCTTCATCAATCGAAGCATCCTCCAACCATTGCTGCAACGTTTCTGCTGCTGCTGTGCTTAACTGTTCCATTCCAATAAACCCCTTCCGTCTATATAAATTCAGGTGTGCTGAGTTACTTCAGCATCTTGCATCATTCGGTCCGTCTACGTTCCTGCATGATGTAAATGCTCACGTATGTAATCAGCTTGGGTCAGACAGTGCAAACATGATCTCGCCTTCAGCGACCACTTTGTCGTTCACTCGGGCAGTTGCTTTACCTTTACCAATAGAACCCTTCAGACGTGTAATCTCCACTTCCAGAATCAACGTATCTCCGGGCACAACTTGTCCACGGAATCGGAAGTTGTCCAGTCCCGCCAAAAAGCCGATTTTTCCTTTGTTGCCTTCCAAATTCAGAATGGCTACTGCACCAACTTGCGCCAGCGCTTCTGTAATCAGTACACCCGGCATTACCGGATACTCTGGGAAATGACCAATGAAGAAAGGTTCGTTAATGGTTACGTTTTTCAAACCAACGGCACGTTTGCCATCCTCAATCTCTAGAATCTTGTCCACCAGCAGAAACGGGGGGCGGTGCGGGATGATTTCTTGAATCTGTTTGATATCGAGCACAGTGTAATCTCCTCTCGGGATGTTTATATGAGCGTTCTTCATCATGGATTTTTCATGTGCGCATAGGTGACCGTTACGGTTACGGATCGTTCTTTCGATCGCTGTTGTTTCCTAATGTTTCTGAACTATATTCAGATGGATACCATTCGGAAACAAAGGCGAGCGCTTCGCTTCTTTCGAACGATTCCGTTCCCTTCACTGACTTTAGTGCGGACATGGAAAACCTCATTATGATCAAGTCGAAGCTCATATAAATGGGTTTTTAATTTTTAAATTTTGTATGGAAAGCATATTTTCGGTTAACACTAGTTATATCCTTCATGACTGCAGGAGTGAAGGTTAAGATAAGGGGTCTCTCTTCGCGATGACGAATGTCTTTCGCAGGGGAGGCCTCTTTTGTGACGTCAAACGTCATCCATCATTATACTGTTTTCAACGTCAAAAAGAAAACTCCTGCCTGCGCAGGAGTTTTCGCTTTACTCGTTACATTATGGAGCGAACACCAGATTATATACATGTTCCCATGTACTCCATTGCCATACGGAACCGATATCCTGTTTGCCCAGTACCACATATCCAGCTACCATTCCGCCAGCGAGGGCAAGAACAAGCAGGACCGGAACCAGGAACCATCTTGCGATGCGCCATCCACTCTTCTTCTTCTTGACTTCCTTTTTCTCCGGCTTACTGTTCTGCTGCTGTGTTTCTGTCATCACATTCACCTTTTACGCTCTCATATTGTTGGCAAGACCCAACATGGAATCACTTGAAGTTAACGCCTTTGCCGCCAGCTGATATGTCCGCTGTCCTTGCATAAGCAGAGACATCTCCTGTGTCAGATCCACATTGGATTGCTCCAGAAATCCTGGACGAATCAATGCAGCTGCTTGACGTGTAGCTGCATCAGCGCCAAATACATCATCCTCGGTTAATCCCACATCCAGTCCAAACAGGTTATCCGCATACTGTACGAGCCCCTCAGGGCGTTCAATGTCTACAACTTGCAGCTGTGCTCCAATGGTTGCATTTGCCGCATTACCACGTCGGATTAACAGGTTGCCATTTTCATCAAAAGCAACTTTGCTATTATTCGGTGCCGTAATACGATTGCCTTGACGATCCAGGGCAAAGTGGCCTTCGCCATTGACCATCACCATCATATCAGGTGAATTCGGAGTAGGCTTAGGTCTTGTATCAGGTACAAAATGAAATGCACCCTGACGTGTCCACATTTTCTCCCCATTCGCTTCAACTGCAAACATCGCATTTCCTTCAATGGCCAGATCGGTCGGAAGGCCAGTCTCGTTCAAGGAGCCCTGAGACATATCCTTCGTTACATCTGCCAAACGAGCACCAAAACCGAGGTTATATCCCATCGGTGTGGAACGTCCATCCAGTTTGTACTTGTCCGGTTGTTGTTGAACCCGGGTCAGCACATCCTCGAAGGCCGCTTGCTTGCTCTTATAGCCTGCCGTATTCACGTTGGCAATATTATCGGAAATGACATCCAGACGCTGCTGTATCGCAGTCATGGACACCTTGGCACTAATCATGGAATTATTCATTGGTGGTATACCCTCCCTTGTGTCCTGTCCACCCTCCCAAACCCTCCCTAGTAGGGAGGGCCCCAGATGGCGCTGCCCTCTGGACTCCCGAAACAGGCGGATTAGGTAAGTGGGGTACGATCTTGCTAAGTGGCGGTGGTGTGTGTGCGCCGCGACTGCCGTGCTATGATTTCCGCCATAGTTTCACATGGCTGAATCATAGCACGGCACGCTCTTTATGCGGCGTGTAGCTCCGCGGGGTCTCTCCTTGCTTTGCTTCGCAAAGGGCTGTCGAGACCGTCGCTTCGCTCAGGTACTGCTACGCATTCCTCGCATAGGCTCGGATGCGTCTAGGCTCTTGCGCTCCGCGAGGTCTCTCCCTGCTTTGCTTCGCAAAGGACTGTCGAGACCGTCGCTGCGCTCAGGTACTGCTACGCATTCCTCGCATAGGCTCGGAAGCGTTTAGGCTCTTGCGCTTCGCGTGAGCCTCTCTGCTTTGCTACACAAAGGGAGTTTGGCTCTCCGCTGCGCGGTTATATTTAAACGTCGGCGTTATACACGCCCGACTTCATTGACGGCTTTATCCAGACTGCGGTCGTAGAATTGTACGATCTTCTGGTTTGCTTCATACGCACGGAATGCGGCGTTCATATCAACCGTTGCCTGTGAAGCATCAACATTCGAACCTTCCAGGTAACCCTGACGGATCTGCACATTATCACCGGCAGCCATCATCCGGGACGTTGCCCCGTTTGCATCGCTAAGACTGAAATTGCCATTACCCTGACGAACCAGTTGATTCGGCTGGTCAATGACACTAATGCCAAGAGTAACCCCTGTCGGTGCACCCGTTGCTGCATCTACCAAACGGCCTTGCTCATCCACTTTAAATTGCTCCACAGAACCTGTCAACACTACAGGTTGTCCATTATTATCCAACACTTGTGAACCTGTTGAGCTCAGCAATTGTCCCGTTCCTGTAATCTCGAAGTGACCATCGCGTGTATATCCAGTGTTACCTTCTGCATCCTGAACTGTAAAATACGCCTGAGGCTGGTAAGTCACCGTGCCGTCGGCCCGTACAAATTTGCCTGATGCGTCAAACGGGACAGGTTGTCCAGTCTGCGGATCATTGACAGTCATATTGGATGAAATGGAAAAATCATTTTTCTGCCCAGTCTCCATAATGGTCCCCTGCAAATTCATGGACAAACTCTCTTCCGCGAACACCCCCGTGTTCAGCTTGCCCAGCCGCTTTGTTGGAAGATTTGCATCTCCGCCTACCAAAGTAATGAGCATTTCCGGGAAGGAACGGCTTACGCTGTTCACCTGTTTGTATCCCGTGGTGTTCATATTTACGATATTCTGTGTTGCTGTGTCATGGCGGCGTTGTTGCGTAATCATTCCCGCAGTAGCGGTGTACAGACCTCTTAACATGAATTAACCCCTCTCCTCAAGCGCTTGCCCTGTCACAGGTTGGCTGCTTGTCCGTTCTGCTTTCCGAGCATGGCGAACCTTTGCTATTTATATCGGCAGATTAGAACTTTTTCTTAACCACCTGATCCAAATTATTAAGCATTATGCCTGTCCCCTTCACGACACAGTGCATTGGATCTTCCGCCACCCATACCGGTACATGCAATTCATTGGACAAAAGCTCGTCCAGTCCGTTCAGCAATGCACCTCCGCCAGTCAATACAACACCACGGTCGATAATGTCCGCTGACAATTCAGGCGGTGTACGTTCCAATACTGACTTCGCTGCAACGATGATGGATTGCACGGAATCCCACAGTGCTTCCTGTACTTCTTTTCCCGATACCGTTACGGTAACTGGCAGACCGGATACCATATCGCGTCCGCGAATATCCATCTCCGTTTGGCCTCCATCCGGATGCACGGAACCAATCGCAATTTTGAGATCTTCAGCGGTCCGCTCTCCGATCATGAGCTTGTACTTGGCTTTGATAAACTTGATAATGGCTTCGTCGAACTTGTCCCCTGCGACTTTAATAGAAGAGGCGGTAACCACGTCGCCCATAGAAAGGACTGCAACGTCAGTCGTACCGCCGCCGATATCCACGACCATATTGCCGCTCGGCTGAAAAATATCCATTCCCGCACCGATCGCTGCCGCTTTCGGCTCTTCTTCCAGAAACACTTCTTTGGCACCGCTGCGTTCTGCCGCCTCACGGATGGCCTTCTGCTCCACGGAAGTAATGTTCGTTGGTGCACAAATCAAAATCCGAGGGTGGCTGTACCAGCTTCTTGCACCCACACGATTAATGAAATGTCTGAGCATCGCTTCTGTAATCTCGAAGTCCGCAATAACGCCGTCACGCAGCGGTCTAATGGCAACAATGTTACCTGGAGTACGCCCCACCATACGACGCGCTTCTTCCCCAACAGCAAGGACACGCTTCGTATCTCTTTCAATGGTCACGACGGAAGGTTCATCGAGGACAACCCCACTTCCTTTCACGTGAATAAGCACGTTGGCCGTGCCAAGATCAATACCGATATCCTTGCTAAACATAAAAGAGCCCCCAAAGTGATATTATTTGGTCAGCGTATCCTGTGAAAAAGAGTCCCTTATCACGTCACCGCTCGTTCGACAAAGTGCAACATATATATGTAAAAATCGGGCTGATAAGATGTCATAATTCGATCCTGTACCAGCTTTTAACATATCATACTTCAGGGGAGGGATTCAATGCATGTGTGAGCTTTTTGGCCTACGTCTTTGTGAAGATGCTTACGATTTGGCGGAAGCCAACACCTCACGTTTCTTGCCACTCGTTTTTTTGTATTTAATTTTGGTCGCTTCACCGCCCCGCAAATGGCGGATGGACTTGTGATACTCCAAAATGTGTTTCACCTGGTCAGCAAGATCAGGGTTGATTTCCGGCAGACGCTCCGTCAGATCCTTATGCACAGTACTCTTTGACACGCCGAATTCTTTGGCTATGGTACGGACCGTATTCCTCGTCTCAACAATGCAGCGACCAATTTTGATGGTCCGTTCCTTGATGTAATCGTGCACGCTCCCGCCTCCCTACTGTGTGGATAGTTTGGTACATTATATGAGGAGCATGCCTATATATTCGCGGTTTAGAGGTGTGACAAGCTTCGAAGGTCCCATTATTTTCTGAAAAGCACAAAAAGAGCAGAGGTTCAACCCCCTGCCCATCATGTTGCTGCGGTAAAATTCATTTATTTTTCCGGAAGATATCCTTGAGGGTTAACCGGCTGTCCGTCTTCGTACACTTCAAAGTGAAGATGGTTGCCAAGCGTTTTACCCAATTCATTGACGCCAGCGGATGCAATCGCATCTCCCTGTTTCACTTCGTCGTCCTGTTTCACTTTGACGTCTGCCAAGCTTTGGTATACCGTTTTCAGGTTATCGCTGTGTGTGATTTCCACAACTTGACCTGTGAGCGGATTTTGCTCAACCCGGGTAACTTTACCGGCGAGTGCTGCTTTGACTTCAAACGTTTTGTTATCCCCACGTGCCAGATCCACACCCGTGTTCGGGATGAATGTATCATTGTACTGCACCATCGCCGCTTCATGTTCCTCGGTTGAAGCTTCGCTATCATAGAAAGGTTTTACTACCGAAATTTCGGACGGTACCGCTACCGGCCATACAAAATTCTCCGACTTTGCAACAACTTCCACACTTTCTTCTTCTCCGCCTACTGCTGTTCCTTCTGTACCCGCCGATGCGCCTGTTTCAACTACCCCGCTAGCAGGGTCCGAGTTCAGCGTTTTGTCGCCTGTGCCCTGATAGACCCACACTAAGGTTAGTATAATGCCTGCTGCTGCGATGTAGGCTGCCGGGAAGACCCAGCGTTTGGACATTGCTCTTTTCCATGAAGAGGGCTGACTAGCCGGTACTCCCTTGAGTTGTTTTAGGAGTTTCTTCTTGGATTGTTTTTTTGTTTTGTTCATTCATGTTAATCACCTCAGTAACAAGTGTTACCGGGTGCAACTCTTTTATACACGCGCGACTCTAATTATTTTCACGGAGGTTTCAGAGAGTGCTATATATATATTGGAAATGAGTGTTAGTGCATGCGCCGCTTCGGGGCCAGAAAACCTTTCGACCGCTGGTTACTACCAGATTTTTCTATCACCTTCTTCAAAGGTGAAATCCGGTAGTAAAGGCGGACACTTTGTTTCTACAGGTCTTTTCTGTCCCCTGCGCTCCCATACGGCTAGCACTCTCCGCATATATAGCCAAATCTCGAAAGCTCCGGAATGGGTGTTGGTAGACTGGTCTGGATTGGCTGTAGAGGCTAATCCTTCTATGAAGTGCATTTATCGGTGAGAGCGAAATGATATAGGATGTGACTGGACAATACAGATTTAAGATGCCTAGGTTCTTTAAAGTGAGATGTGAGATTAGAGATAGACAAGGCGCGTCAATACTGACTGTTCCATTTAACATCTAGATTTGAAAGAAGCTGAATCATGATTGGTTACAGTATAGTTAGAAGTTGCTTGGTAGACAGGGAACATAAATCAATTTTTTAACCTTAGGGCTTGGAAACTTGATTTCAACGTTCTGATTTTGGTTTTGGTTCGGCTGCTTATTGCGAATGAGCATGTAGTGAATGGCAGTACCCTCAATTTTGCTAATGATTAGATATAAAATATTTCTAACGAATTCAGGCGGCCTTATTGGTGGGGAAATCGTGCCTTAGGAATTCTAACGAACCGTAGACACGCTAATTACCTTTTGGGCGCTATTATCGGATCAGTTCGGTGGTATATCGTGATATAACGTGTCTGAGATTCGTTAGAATTTTCATTCATTGTGATACACCTTAATAAGGCCTCTCAGATTCGTTAGCGCGCCAATGGTATATGGGAAGCCTGATGAGTTCCAAACCTAAACTGCTCTCATTCCCATACTTTTGCACACATTCGCACATATTCCTACCCATTCGAATTATTTCGCTTTATCCATCCATGTTCATCGCTCCTACTTCGCTGCTAGCATCTTGGATGCCTGTCCGAATGAAATGCCTGTATAGTAATGTTTGAGAATCTGGGTGGCCGTGTGTCCCTCCTGCGCCATGCCGTTTGCTCCCCATTGGCTCATGCCAACCCCATGACCGTACCCGTACGTTGTAATCTGGATTTCGTCACCTGTGGTCTTCCAACTGAACTGGCTGGATCTTAATCCAAGCAGCTTACGCACCTCGGGTCCGCTGAATGTTTCACCTGCGATCTGCATTTCCTTAATCCGATGCCCTTTGGTTGTAGACAATACTTCCATCCACGATCCACCCTTCTGGGCGGTAACCGGAATGGCATCCAGGTTTAACTTCTGCAGAATCTCATTACGCTTCAAGGTAACGGTCTGCTTGAATCCTGGTGCCAAGTTTTTGTCCCACGGACTGTCTACACTTTGCAGATACGGCACAGCGTTCCCCCATACATCCTCCGCATTCTCGGTATACCCATTACTTGTAGAAAAAAAGGAGGCGGTGATCGCTTTGCCCTGATATGTCATCACCGTATCTCGACTTTCGCGCACAGCCTGTTGCAGCTTCTCCCATTCCTTCGCCTTCCCTAGACGCGTCCAATCCGCTTTCACCTGATCTGGCGGAATAAACACCTGATGGCTGACCGTATCCGTCACATCCGCCGCACCTGATGGCACACCGCTTGTATCACTCGCAGCTAACCTACGCACGATAAATGTACGAGCAGCTATTGCCTGCGCCTTTAACGCCTCCAGTCTGAATTCCGCTGGCATCTCAGCTGCCACAACCCCGGTAACATAGTCTTCCAATGGCAGATTCATCGTTGTGCCCGTTGCAGACAGGTATACACGCACTTTAGGTTCAGGGTAGGTAACAGGAACGGCTGGCGCAGGAGCTGGGGTTCTTGTACTGCTTGAATCTGTTGGAGCAGGGATCGGTTTTGGTGATTCGCTTGTCCGTGGCCATACCAGAATTACCGGAATCAGCAACGCCATTGCCAATAAGGCAGATACAGCGGCTGCGGGTTGCCATCGCTTCGTATTGCGTCCCCATCGGGGTTTTCGTCCAAATGTCCGCATTCGGCGACGCTTCACTCGGCGGAATTGGTCCAGCTCAATAACAGGTATATGAATGTGCTCGGTTGTCTTTCGGTTCAGCTCATCTGTCGACACCCGTCCTGGATTGGAGAAACTTGCAGGCTGTGATGGAACAGTCCTCAGGTTCAATGGGGCAGGCTTGTCTTTTTCCACTCCAGAAACGGTATTTCCCTCCGGCTCTTGCATACCTGGACGAGGGACAAGGGGTACCTTTACCTGTACACGAGCTTCTTTCATTCGAATATAACCCTCCGTTATCTATGGCCGGTCATGTGCCGGTCGTGTTGTTCAAATCCATAGTTTAGGTTATGAGCTGGCTTGATCTGATAGAACCTAATTTGAGAGAAACGAGGCCCTTTTCGTTCTGTTCAATTTCTTGTTTTCTTTTGCTATGTACATCTTAGAAACGTTGATCTGTCGCTGAATATCGGTATTTAATTAGAACCGACACTCTATATAAAGTACGCTCTTTCATTTGGTTCAGAATCGATACAGAATACGATGTTATGCTATACAAGTTAGGACCAGCTATTAATAGAATCAGGTATCAAATATCTCGTTGCCTTCTTAAAAGTAAACACAAAAAAAGCCAAGCCAGATGGCTTAGCTTTATCATTTTTTACAATATACGTTCCTTCACATTCATAATCCACACAACTGTGTGACTCATAATAGGGGGACCATATTTTTTCTATTCAATCCAGTGTTAAGCCAAAGTTGGTTGCACCTTAAACATCGGTACTTCTTTCTCCACTTTTTCACTAGGTGCTTTGGTTGCTTCCAGCTTAGGCTCATCAACCGAGATCCGATAGATGTCAGCGCCAAGTCCGTTAAGCTTCTCAGCGAGATGTACATAGCCACGGTCGATGTGATGAACACCGCCCACTTCCGTTGTACCTTCAGCAACAAGACCTGCAATAATGAGTGCGGCACCCGCACGCAAATCGGTAGCTGTTACTTTGGCACCCTTCAGTTTGGCATTACCTGTGACGATGGACGAACGTCCTTCAACTTTGATCTCCGCATTCATCAATTGGAATTCATCCACATGCATAAATCGGTTTTCAAAAACAGTCTCTGTCACGACACTTGTTCCTTCAGATGCAAGCAAGAGTGCCATCATCTGGGATTGCATATCTGTCGGGAATCCTGGGTATGGTAATGTTTTCACATCCACAGCCTTAAGAGGACGATCTGCGATTACACGCACGCCATTCTCATCCGGTTGGATTGTTACACCCATCTCTTCAAGCTTCGCGATAACGGAGCCTAAATGATCAGAGATTGCACCTTCAATGTACACGTCCCCACCAGAAATTGCAGCAGCAGCCATATACGTACCAGCTTCTACCCGATCCGGAATAACGGTGTGTGTTACGCCTGTCAGTTTCTCCACACCTTCGATGCGGATCACTCCAGTACCAGCACCACGTACGATGGCACCCATCCCATTCAGGAAGTTGGCAAGATCCACAATCTCAGGTTCTTTCGCCGCGTTCTCCAGAACAGTTACACCTTCGGCCAATGTTGCAGCCATCATAATATTTTGAGTGGCACCTACGGAAGCCACATCCAGATAAATTTTCGCGCCACGCAACCGACCTTGGCTACGAGCTTCGATATAACCTTGGCCCAAGCTGATCTCTGCGCCCATGGCTTCAAAACCTTTCAAATGCTGATCAATAGGCCGTGTACCGATGGCACATCCACCAGGAAGTGAGATTCTTGTATGACCCATTCGAGTCAACAAAGGCCCCATGACCAGGAAAGACGCCCGCATTTTACTTACCCATTCATACGGGGCTTCACAGGAAGTAAGTTTCTCCGCATTTACGGTAATCACTTCGTCCCGGTATGTAACTCCCGCTCCCAGCGATTCCAACACCTTGTTAATCGTCATCACATCGTCTAGAGGAGGCGCGTCAATAATAACGCTTTGTCCTTCTTCCCCTAAGAGAGAGGCAGCGATGATCGGAAGAACAGAATTTTTAGCGCCGCTAACTTTGACACTTCCGGTCAACCTTTTGCCACCGCGGACGATAAATTTGCTCATCATGGTTCCCTCCGCGCTTTTATTCCCTTTTCTTCATTCCGGAATACGTAAGCCCCACTATGCTAGAAAGGACTGTTGCTGTGTGTGGAATTTCGACATATTCTGGCATATTGCCACAGATGTCTGTTCAGAAAAGAATTGGTTTTTATAATCCATATCAATGATACCATGTGCCGTGCATCTTGCTATTCAGCATGTAAAATAAGTGTCTTACAAGCCAGCAGAGCATCAGAACAGACAGAGTGGGATGGTTATTAGCCGGCATGAACCGGATATCCCGTTTATAACTACAAAATAAGTGAACAATTGTGAATTCCCTAACTTCCATCATAACATTGTTGAATTGTACGATACAAGCATTTTTACATAAAACATCTCAAATTCAACCAATTTTACGTCACATTTTTTTCTTAATTTCTTTACCGACAACTCATACTCTAATTGTTAACACAATTAATCGATGTTATTCGACAATGAGCAGCTTGAAGAACCTAACAGATGATTAACCAACCATCTCAACATTAAAACAAATTACGCAACATTTGAGTCCAGGACAAGTAGTCAATGACAAAGCCAGCAACGGCATGCCCCAAAATGATGGCGAGCAACAAATGCAACAGTCTTCCCTGAGCACCTCGTGGTTGCCTGATGATTAAATCCAGTTTGAGATTTGTCAAAGCCCACCAAGACAACGCTATACATAACAGGGAGACGATGATTGAGACCAAGCCATTGGTGCTTAACGCTTGGTTCACCTGATTCGTCAGATCAGTATCCATATATTCTTTACCTCCACATTTGTTGCAGCGATCAGCATATCATATGCCCGGCACCCATAACTTGTTAGTATACTGGAATGTCTTAAGCACAACATACTGAGCGTACTGTCAGATTTACTCCTGCCAGGCAGGAATCTCCTGATGCCCAATCACCGAGCAGCAACAATGCGGCTGTGCATGACTATGGAATCTACTACGCAGCTTCCTGCTTCTGCTGACTCTATGGAATATAGGCTCTTTCATCATACATTGTCAATTACATTGATTTCCACTTCTAAAATATTTTAATTTTAAAATGCCGGGATTTTGTGACTAAAACGACATAAAAGAGCGCTATTTCGATATCGATTCTGTCATTTCCTCGGAAATAATTTAAATTTACTCATGAAAAAAAATGGTTCTCTTAGTGGTAAATACGCCCACTACTTTAGTCCTACATTCTATTCAAGTCCTCATAATCGGTGAATATTTTTCTTAAAATACTTCTGTTTACTAAAGGGATAGGATGGATTTGTAGTCAGCCATTTTGATATATTCGATAAAACAATTCTATCAAACAAACTCAAAAAAGCCCGGCAGACTAAGCCGCCGGGCTTCCAAGAATCGTTTATTTGCCGAACACATTAATCCGGTTAACCGCTTTTTGCAGCGCAATCTCTGCACGACGGTGATCAAAGTGGTCCTGATTGCTTTGGCTTGCAAGCCGACGTTCTGCCCGCTCTTTCGCCGCACGCGCACGATCCACATCAATGTTTTCCGGGAATTCAGCACTCTCTGCGAGTACAACAACCTTATCTTTACGTACTTCAATAAACCCGCCACCGATAGCAACTCGTTTATTTTCTTTTCCGTTATGGATATAGATCGGTGCAATCTGCAAAGGTGTAACCATAGGAATATGACCTGGCAGAATACCCAGTTCCCCTTCAATACCACGAGCCGTAATGCTATTCACCTGTTCTGAATAGACCAAACGCTCGGGTGTTACGATTTCCAACAAAAAGGTGCTCAATTCCATCCCTCCTGAAATATCCGAAGGATAGCCCGCTTCATAAGGACAATCCTGGATTCAGACTAAACCAGTGTTTTGGCTTTCTCCACTGCCTCTTCAATTGTACCAACAAAGAGGAAAGCTGCTTCCGGAAGATCATCATACTTACCTTCGAGAATCTCTTTAAAGCTGCGCACCGTTTCTTTAACTGGAACGTATTTACCCGGAATACCGTTAAATGCTTCAGCAACGTGGAAAGGCTGGGACAAGAAACGTTGGATTTTACGAGCACGGTATACAAGCGCTCTATCTTCTTCACTCAACTCGTCCATACCCAGGATTGCAATGATATCTTGCAATTCATTGTAACGTGCCAAGATACGTTTAACGCCTTGAGCTACGCTGTAGTGTTCTTCACCTACAACTTCAGGGGACAAGATCCGGGAGCTGGAAGCCAGTGGATCTACCGCAGGGTAGATACCCATCTCGGAAATTTTACGCTCCAAGTTCGTCGTTGCATCCAAGTGAGCAAACGTCGTTGCAGGAGCCGGGTCAGTGTAGTCATCCGCAGGCACGTAGATGGCCTGGATGGATGTTACAGAACCTTTTTTCGTTGATGTGATACGTTCTTGCAGTTGACCCATTTCTGTTGCCAGCGTAGGTTGGTAACCTACCGCGGAAGGCATACGTCCAAGCAAGGCAGATACTTCTGAACCCGCTTGGGTGAAACGGAAGATATTATCGATAAAGAGCAACACGTCACGGCCTTCTTCATCACGGAAGTATTCCGCCATCGTCAGACCTGTGAGGGCTACACGAAGACGTGCGCCTGGAGGCTCGTTCATTTGTCCGAAGACCATTGCTGTTTTGTTGATAACGCCGGAATCACTCATCTCGTGATACAAGTCATTACCTTCACGTGTACGCTCACCAACACCCGCAAATACGGAGATACCGCCGTGCTCTTGTGCGATGTTGTTGATCAATTCCTGAATGGTTACCGTCTTACCTACACCGGCACCACCGAAGAGACCGATTTTACCACCTTTAGCGTAAGGAGCAAGCAAGTCGATAACTTTGATTCCTGTCTCCAGCATCTCTGCTTGGGTAGTCAGTTCATCAAATGCAGGTGCTGAACGGTGAATCGGGTTCTTGTGCTCAGCAGCTACGGCACCGCCAGTATCAATTGCTTCGCCGAGTACGTTAAATACACGACCCAGTGTTGCTTCTCCGACGGGTACAGAGATTGGTGCTCCTGTATCTAAAGCTTCCATACCACGAACAAGTCCATCCGTGGAGGACATCGCAATACAACGTACTCGGTTGTCACCCAGATGTTTCGAAGCTTCGAGTGTAAGGTTTACACTAACGCCGCTCTCACTTACTGTAGTGATCGTAATGGCATTGAGGATTTCCGGCAGACCGCCGCGATCAAACTCGACGTCAACAACCGGACCCATGATGCTCACAACGCGTCCTTTGTTCATCTTAACGTTCCCCTCCTACAAGCCTGCTACTTTTGCAAAAATAATGTACCGTTCGTTTATCTTTGCTCTGCAAGCCTTCATTAATAAAAAAACGGTTAGCCTTGTGCTGCGTTGGCACCTGCCACAATTTCCGTAATCTCCTGCGTAATCGCCGCTTGACGGGCACGGTTGTATGTCAATGACAAGTCGTTAATGAGTTTGGATGCATTTTTGGTTGCATTACCCATTGCCGTCATTTTCGCACCCAGCTCACTTGCCTTACCGTTCAGAAGTGCACCATAGATCAGCGTTTCCGCGTAACGCGGAAGCAGAACCTCCAGTACAGCCTCAGCAGACGGCTCGTATTCGTAGCTTGCCGTTGGTCCTTCCGCAGCAGTTACCTCAGGTGTTTCCATCGGAAGAAGTTTTTCTACCGTAGGAATCTGGGTCAACGCATTCACAAAGCGGTTATAACAAATGTACAATTCATCAAATTCAGCCAGTTCAAACCCATGAACAGCTTCGTGTGCGATGGATTTGATGTCTGCAAATGAAGGCGAATCCGACAGATCCGTTGTTGTGGATGCCATCGCAATTTCACGACGTCTGAAGTAATCGCGTCCTTTACGTCCAATGACGAACAATTCGTAGTCATCCTGGGAGTTGTGGCGCTCTTTAAGCGTCTGGTTAACCTGACGCAAAACGTTCGCATTGTATCCACCTGCAAGACCACGGTCCGATGTAATGATCAGGTAAGCTGTCTTTTTGACCGGACGGCTCTCCAACATCGGGTGCTGTATGCCTTGCGTGCTTGATGCAATACTAGCTACAACTTCTTTCAGTTTCTCCGAATAAGGACGGGCTGCTTCTGCTTTTTCCTGCGCTTTACGCAGTTTTGCAGCAGCTACCATCTCCATTGCTTTGGTGATCTGCTTGGTGCTTTGTACGCTTTTAATTTGCCGCTTAATTTCGCGCATGCCTTTTGCCATGATTTCACCACCTCAAAACTTTGACAGAGTCAAAGTTACTTCGTAAGCATCACCACTAGTTTTGACAGAGTCAAAACTACATCGTAAGCATCATCTTTTTTGACAGAGTCAAAGTATTACATGCAGACATGCGGAATCGGTTAGACAACTCCGCACCTGCAATCATTTATTTAGACAGAGACAGCAAAGCTCTTTCTGAACTTCTCAATTGCACCTTTCAGTGCATTTTCGTTGTCTGCAGTCAATTCTTTAGTATCACGGATGGATGCAAGAATCTCCGGATGGCTGCTCTCCATGAACGCGAGGAACTCACGCTCGAAACGAGTAACATCACCTGTTGGAATCTCATCCAGGAATCCTTTAACCGCAGTGTACAAGCTGACAACCTGTTGTTCTACAGGCAGAGGCTGGTTAACACCTTGCTTCAGGATTTCCATCATACGCGCACCACGATTCAGGCGGGCCTGAGTCGCTTTATCCAGATCGGAACCGAACTGGGAGAACGCTTGAAGCTCACGATATTGAGCGAGGTCGAGACGCAGGGAACCTGCAACCTTTTTCATCGCTTTGATCTGAGCAGAACCACCGACACGGGATACGGAAATACCTACGTTGATCGCCGGGCGTTGTCCAGCATTGAACAAGTCAGCTTCCAGGAAGATTTGTCCGTCCGTGATGGAGATTACGTTCGTTGGGATGTATGCAGATACGTCGGAAGCTTGTGTTTCAATAAACGGCAGTGCGGTTAAAGAACCACCACCAAGTTCATCATTCAGCTTCGCAGCACGCTCCAGCAAACGGGAGTGCAGGTAGAAGACGTCACCCGGATAAGCCTCACGGCCCGGTGGACGACGAAGCAACAAGGAAAGCTCACGATATGCAGAGGCTTGTTTGGTCAAGTCATCATAGATAACCAGAACGTGCTCGCCTTTGTACATGAAGTACTCACCCATCGAACAACCGGAATACGGTGCGATGTACAAGAGTGGTGATGGATCGGAAGCTGCTGCAGTTACAACGATTGTGTACTCCATTGCGCCTTTGCGACGAAGAGTTTCCACAACTTGAGCAACCGTAGACTGTTTCTGACCAATAGCCACATAGATACACTTCATGCCGCTACCTTTTTGGTTCAGGATCGCATCAATCGCGATTGATGTTTTACCTGTTTGACGGTCACCGATGATCAACTCACGTTGTCCACGACCGATTGGAACCATTGCATCAATGGCTTTGATCCCTGTTTGCATCGGCTCATGAACCGATTTACGATCCATTACGCCTGGTGCTTTACCTTCAACCGGACGGAATTCCGTTGTAGCGATTGGCCCTTTGCCATCTACAGGAATACCGAGCGGGTTCACAACGCGTCCAATCAATGCTTCGCCTACAGGCACTTGCATGATTTGACCAGTACGTTTCACTTGGTCACCTTCACGAATATCGTAGTAAGGTCCCAGGATAACGACACCGACATTGCTTTCTTCGACGTTCATGGCGAGTCCCATAACACCGCTTGGGAATTCAACCAACTCGTTGGACATGACGTTCTCAAGTCCGTAAACACGAGCGATACCATCACCAACCTCGATTACCGTTCCGACTTCGACTACATCGATATCGGTCTTGTATTGTTCGATTTGGCTCTTAATTAATGTACTGATTTCTTCTGGTTTGATACTCAAGTGTCCTCACCCCAATCTACTGTACTCGTCTGTTAAAAGACTGCTCAAGACGTTCGAGCTTGCCAGCCAAGCTGCCGTCATAGATCGTATCGCCAATGGCGACTTTCAATCCGCCCAGCAGAGTCGGATCAACAATGTTCTCGATACGAATCTTTTTATTCACACGGCCACCGAATTCACGGGCTACCGCTTCTTTTTCTTCATCATTCAACGCATAAGTCGAATAGACACGTGCATCAGCGATGCCCAGCGACTCACCTTGGATCTTCCGATAATCATTCAGCAAGTCTCCCAGCAATTCAACGCGCCCGCGCTCAATCAACAACAAGACTGTACGAAGGACTGAATCGGATACCTTGCCATCAAGACTTGAGTGAATTACGTTCTGCTTGGCTTCATCAGAAATATTAGGGGATACGATAAATTTCTCGATATCTGCATCTCCGGTCAATGCACTGACTACTGCAACCAGTTCCTGTTCAACCTCAAGCACCTGCTGTTGCTGAAGAGCAACTTCGAACAATGCTTTCGCATAACGCTTGGCAACTATCGTATCGCGGCTCATTGTCGGCCTCCTACCTCATTGAGGTATTGGTTCACAAGCTCTTCTTGTGCAGGACCGTTCTCAACTTCTTTTTTGATCAACTTGGATGCAATCTGAACGGAAGCTGTACCCAGTTCGCTGCGAAGTGCTGCGACTGCTTTGTTCTTCTCGCTCTCGATTTCGCGTACTGCATCGTCTTTCAGACGATTAGCTTCAGCTTTTGCATCAGCCAAAATCGATTCAGCTTGTTTGCCACCTGTTTGTTTGGACTGTTCAATGATGTCGTAAGCATCTTGACGTGCTTGCTCAAGAGCTTGTTTTTGTTCCTCCACATAGGCAATGGCCTGTTCCCGAGTCTGTGCAGCCTCATTCATCTGCGTCATCACGAGTTCACGACGTTTTTCCATAATGGAGAACAAAGGCCCGAAGGCATAACGGCTAAGCAGCCAATATAAAATTGCAAATGCAACAATCGCAAGAAGCGTATTTTCCCATATGAAACTCAATCTGTTCACTCCTTCCTGGAGGTATCCTTGAAACGTCGTCCGTTAGAACGGACATTACCTAAAAAGAAGGCGCGGATGGCTATGGCCTTCCCCGCCAAACCTTTAAAATTTAATTAAGCCATACCGTAGAACATGAACGCGAGTACCACACCGATGATCGGCAATACCTCGATCAAACCTACACCAATAAACATTGTTGTTTGAAGAGTGGATTTTGCTTCCGGTTGACGGGCAATACCTTCCACCGTTTTGCTGATTACCATACCGTTACCAATACCTGCGCCAAACGCGCCCAGTCCTGCAACAATTGCTGCTGCGATTAATGCCATTGCTCCCATTTGTATATCCTCCTTAAAATGATAAATCGAATTTTTTTATTGTTCAGCCTGGTGAAGAAATCTTCGTAGGGCTTGAAACTTAATGCTCGTCGTGCGTCTCGATGCTCTGTGAAATGTACACCATCATCAAGATAACAAACACAAATGCCTGGATCGCGCCGATAAAGATACTAAAGCCTTGCCACACCATAAGTAGCGGAATCGCTGCAATAGCACCAAACACTTTAAATGTGGTCAGTTTCAGGATCGTTGCGATCAGTACCTCACCCGCGAAGATATTCGCGAATAGACGCATACCGTGTGTCAACAGCTTGGATGCCGTCTCAATCAAGTTGATTGGCAAGAACAAGGCGAATGGCTTCAGGTAATGCTGGAGATATCCTTTTGTGTTGCGGAACAATCCTAGTCCATGAGATACAAGGAACGCTACAAGAGCTAGTCCCATCGTTACAGACAAGTCGGCTGTTGGTGATTTCCACCAGGCCAGTTCAACGTGCGGGTGTGCTTCAGGGTCCTTGGCATGCGCTTTTTCAAACGCCTCCACCGCTGTAACAATCGGCTTACCGAATACCTGTGCCTGATTAACATCTGTTACCTCAGATACAGCCACGAGCGGAAGGCCGAGCATGTTCCCTACAAAAATGAACATAATCATGGAAAGAGCGAGAGAGATAAAATGTTTACCTTTCTTCATATCCATTGTGCTGGAAATCAGATTGCGGACGAATTCTACTGCCCACTCCATAAAATTTTGCAGCTTGCCGGGATTTTCAACGGATAATCTCCGTGTTGCCAGTACAGCAAAAATAAAAACAATTGCACCTGTAACTACCAGCATCAACAGAACCGATAGATCCAGTCGAAATCCGCCAAGCATAATAATTGGAGCTTCATGCATATTTTTCTCACCCCTTTCTCGACTTGAAAGCTGCAGCCCTTAACATCATTCTGCTCTGCGGGAATGGACAATCCCTATAATCAGTAAGGAAAATTGTGCAATGACGAGACCGCCTGCAACCGCATATGTATTGAAGTACTGCGGAAAGCGCATCGATATGAATATACCGAGCACAGCGAGTGCCGCTCTTGTCAAAAATCCCAGGTTCACACGCTTCAAGTTACCTTCTGCCGCATCATCAGACATTTTCCTTACTTTGTAGCCCAAGTAAAATGCATTGATCCAGCTAATTCCTGTACCCAGGGCCAGTCCCAAAGCAATTGTCTCCACACGTGGCATAAAGGCCGCTGCGAGAAAACAAATCATAAGAAAGTACATGATGAAAACAGTCATCGATCTGCGGTATCTGGTTAGTTCACTCATCACTTTCCCCCATGAATTTTTTCGCGATAAAGTAGATGCTTACACCGCCTGCCGCAAGAAAAAAGAGAACGCTTACGGCGATCCATATTCCGTTACCTCCAATGGTCTTGTCCAACCAGGAGCCAGCGTAATATCCGGCAACAGCGAGAATGGCAATCTCGATCCCAAAAGCTGTCACGAGTCCCATCGCTTTCCATACATTATCGTCATGGTTACGGGATGAATTTGGTTTGTTCGAATCGGCCATTTTCCACGCCACCCTTGCAATCCCAGTTAATTTTACTGAATGATGAGAGCCTTTGTCAATTGAATGATTTTAGCGTTTTAAAGGGGAAAACGACGGGAATACAGACCCTCAAAGCCCATAAACCCGCGTAAACCGTACAGTTTAACTGTATGCTTGCCCTTTATAAATCCGTCAGAAAAAATGTATTATTTTTTGAATTTTCTGTGAAATGATTCCGGACGCTCACTATTTACACCAAAATGGTGCAAAATCGCATTGACAATTCTTTCCGAAGCATGTCCATCACCGTATGGATTGGCAGCCTGACTCATGCTTTCATACAGGGTTTTGTCTGTAAGCAGAGCTTTGGTCCGTTCATACACACGTTCCTCTTCGGTACCTACCAATTCCAGCGTTCCGGCTTCAATACCTTCCGGGCGTTCTGTTGTATCGCGCAATACGAGCACAGGCACACCAAACGAAGGCGCTTCTTCCTGCAAACCGCCTGAATCGGTCAAAATCAAGTGAGTGTGCGGGTAAAAGTTATGCAAATCCACCACGTCTAGTGGATCAATTAATTGAATACGGGGATGATTCCCCAAAATCGCGTGAGCCGGCTCCTTCACAGCAGGACTTGGATGCACCGGGTACACGATGGCAATATCTTCGAATTCGTCGGCAATCCGTTTGACGGCCTGGAAAATGTTGCGGTGAGGCTCGCCCTGAGATTCACGGCGATGAGCTGTCATCAGCACAAGGCGTTTGCCTTGGGCCCAATCAAGTACCGGGTGTGTGTAGTCCTCCCGTACTGTATATTGAAACACATCTGTTACCGTGTTGCCTGTGACGTACGTACTAGACTCTGATTTATTTTCTTTGGCAAGATTGGAAGAAGACCAATCCGTAGGCGCAAAGTGTAGATCAGCCAGTACTCCCGTCAGCTGACGGTTCATCTCTTCCGGATATGGAGACAACTTGTTCCACGTCCGCAGCCCCGCTTCCACATGCCCTACCTGAATCTGTTGCAGGAATGCTGCGTAGCTCGCTACAAAGGTAGTCAATGTATCCCCGTGAACCAGTACAATATCCGGCTTAGCTTCGGCTAACACTGGTTCCAGACCGCCAAGCACACGAATTGTAATTTCATTCAATGTCTGACGGTCTTTCATTACATCCAGATCATAATCGGGATGAATGTCGAAAACTTCAAGTACCTGATCCAACATCTGGCGATGCTGCGCAGTTACGCAAACAATAGATTCAATAGACTCAGGGTGTTTCTGCAATTCCAAAATAAGCGGAGCCATCTTGATGGCTTCCGGACGCACCCCGAAGATCGTCATGACTTTAATTTTGTTGGACATTCGAGCAAAGCCCCTTTTCTATAAGTTCATGTTCAAAAAGTCCGGTTTTTCAGTACCAAGAATATGGAATGAAGGTAGAAATGGAGTAGCGGAGCGTAGGGAAAACTACGTGAGCAACGGACATTTCGGCTGAATTTCATATTCGATGCCGATGATGCCCTTGGGCATCCTTCGTAATCAAAATTGGACTTTTTGAACAACCTCTTACAAAGCATGCGATATGCTTATTTAGTGCCGTAAAGACGGTCTCCTGCATCTCCAAGCCCTGGAACGATATAACCATGATCATCCAAACGGTCGTCCAATGCTGCTACATAGATGTCCACATCGGGATGTGCATCCTGTACAGCTTTTACGCCTTCCGGTGCTGCAACCAGGTTCATCATCTTGATTTGGGTACAGCCACGTTTTTTGAGCACGTCAATAGCTGCAATTGCCGAACCACCCGTTGCCAGCATCGGATCAATTACAATCAATTGACGCTCTGTTACGTCTGTAGGCAGTTTGGTGTAGTATTCTACCGGTTGCAGTGTTTCCGGGTCACGGAACAGACCAACATGTCCAACTTTTGCTGCTGGCAACAATTTCACAACGCCATCCAGCATTCCGAGTCCTGCGCGCAGAATCGGCACCAGTCCGAGCATACGTCCAGAGATAACTTTACCTTGTGTTGCAGCTACAGGTGTCTGTACATCAATCGTTTCCAGTTCAACATCTCTTGTAATCTCATAAGCCATCAACGTTGCTACTTCATCCACCAATTCACGAAAATCTTTCGTATTCGTACGCATGTCGCGTATAAACGTCAGTTTGTGTTGAATCAAAGGGTGATCACATATTACTAATTTTCCCATCTAATTTGTCCCTCCGGTAAGTTCTTCATGTTCAGCATTTCCAAATATACCTAGCCACCATTCATGGGCTCGATAAATCCTGTATATTATATCATCACCAACAACGAATTACACCATCAAAGGGCACCCAATCATTACAGATTACCGAATCCTATAAAAAACAGGACCGGAAAATGATCCATCCGGTCCTGTTTTGCTCTTGCTGTTATGTCGTTGAGAAAATGAAAATGATGAATACAATGGCACTCCGCCTACAGAATGATCCTTCGATCGCTGTTATCCCCAGATTTTTTTTATTTCCTTCTAACAAGGGAAAAATCCGGGGATAAAGGCGAACGCTTCGCTTCTGCGGTCTCATTCTGTCTGCTTCGTTTTTTTGTATCCCATTTTAAGAACATCTCAAATACAAACACCATGAGCAAAGTCTTTTAGTATTTAAGATCGGTATAGAGCGGGAATTGGTCAGTCAGTGCAGTCACTTCTGCACGAGCTTCATCCAGCTTCGCTGTATCTTTTGGATTTTTCAGCGTTTTGGCAATGATCTTACCAATAGCAACCATCGCTTCTTCGTTCATGCCACGGGAAGTTGCAGCAGGTGTACCAATTCGAATACCGCTCGTTACAAACGGGCTTGTAGGGTCGAATGGAATTGCATTTTTGTTCACGGTAATACCGATGGAATCGAGCACATGCTCAGCTTCTTTACCTGTGATGTTCACACTGCGTGTGTCGATCAGCATCAAGTGGTTATCTGTACCACCGGATACGATGTTCAATCCTTCAGCGATCAGTGTTTCAGCCAGAACCTGTGCGTTTTTCACAACATTCTGTGCATATGTTTTGAACGAAGGTTGCAGTGCTTCACCGAATGCTACCGCTTTGGAAGCGATCACGTGCATCAGAGGTCCACCTTGGGAACCAGGGAATACGGCTTTATCAATCGCTGCTGCCCACGCTTTGCGGCACAGAATCATACCACCACGAGGTCCACGCAGCGTTTTGTGTGTTGTTGTTGTTACGAAATGCGCATGCGGAACTGGGTTTGGATGCAAACCAGCAGCAACCAGTCCTGCGATGTGAGCCATGTCCACCATGAACAAAGCGCCTACATCATTGGCGATGGAAGCCAACTTTTCAAAATCAATGGTACGCGGATATGCACTTGCACCTGCAACGATCAGACGAGGGCGGTGTTTGAAAGCCGCTTTGCGTACTTCATCATAATCAATCAGGAATGTATCTTCCTGTACGCCGTATGCTACAAAGTTGTACAGCAAACCGGATGCGTTAACCGGGCTACCGTGTGTGAGGTGTCCACCATGGGCAAGGTTCATACCAAGTACAGTATCACCAGGTTTCAACGCTGCAAGATATACTGCCATGTTCGCTTGTGCACCGGAGTGAGGTTGAACATTCACGTGTTCTGCTCCGAACAATTCTTTGGCACGATCACGCGCGATGTCTTCAACGATGTCCACATGCTCACAACCGCCATAGTAACGTTTTCCTGGATATCCTTCAGCGTACTTGTTGGTCAGAACAGATCCCAATGCTTCGATTACTGCTTCACTTACGATGTTCTCGGATGCAATCAGTTCGATGTTGTTCTGTTGACGTTTCAGTTCAAGATTCATCGCTTCCAGTACTGCCGGGTCATTCTTGCGCAATTGTTCCATGATTAAATTCCTCCCAGGTATAAGTGAAGTTATAAAGTGAAACTAATGTTTACACGAAAACGGCGAGTGCAACACCAATCTGAAGAAACGAAGTGGTCGCCTTTATCACCGGATTTACCCTTTAAATAGGGAATTAAAAAATCTGGGGATAACAGCGATCGGAAGATGGTGATGCAATCAAAGTCAGGAGTGTAACCCAATTAGTCTCGCTTTATATGTTAGTCACAAAATGTCGAATCTGGTTGTTCTTCCATACGATACACCGCGCGTTCGCCGCCAATCAACTTCGGACGGGTCAACGCTGTGGTTACACGAGCATCTCCAACATAGCGGAGCGCTGTACGATAGGGTACGGCTACATGCCGGAGATGCATCCCAATCATCGTCTCCCCAATGTCCAGTCCCGCATGGGCCTGCACATGTTCAGCCAGGCATGGATCGTTCAGCGAACGATATGCTGCGGATGCCATTGAACCTCCGGCCTTGGGCACGGGTACTGCACCAACCTCGGTCAATCCAAGACGAGTAAGCACAGAACGTTCCATTACCAGCGCACGGTTCAGATGCTCACAACATTGGAATACCGTGTCAAAACCGAATTCCTCCTGCACCTCGCGTATACCCGCAAGTAGCTGCTGCGCCACTTCAATGGCACCACTCGTACCAATCCGAGCGCCTGCGACTTCACTTGTGCTTGTACCGATCACAACGATCTGTCCAGGCCCAAGCTGTCCGGCAAGCGCCAGTTCATGCAGAATAGACGAGGTCTGTTCCTGCAATCCGGGTTGTTCCGAATCTAACTCTATAGTCATCCTATCATCGCCTCCCGATAAAATCATGCCCGCTGTCTCTTGGCTGTCCTTCGTATTCTTGCACGGCATCTCAGGTACTATTATAGCGAATAATCAGATGAAAGACGAAAAAAAGAGCAGTCTGCGGGTAACGCAGAATTGCTCTTTTGCCCAGGCGACCGGCCGTTTGTTCCGGTGCTCCATCGTGGTTATGCCCACTTCGTCGCCAGTTACACCGGATCCCTGTTTTCCCCTTCATCATAAAACAACCCGCGTCTAAAATCAACGGTTAATTTACATCACGTGTCCTATTTCTATAACCTGCCCCGCAGGATCAGATTTAACCCAACTTATCCAAAAGCCGGTCCAATGCCGTCCGAATCTCAGCTGCAGCTATATTGTAATCATCACGACTTCCCCCAAACGGATCGGAGATGTCGAAACTTGGAATTCGTTGTCTAATCTCAATGGCTCGCTCACGCTCCGATGCCAGGATCTCTTGCCCAAGGGCACGTTTCATCTCAAGCGTTGCAAACAGGCTGTCCAACTCCTGAACATCACTTAATACCTGTTCATCATCCTCCACATATTCTTTCAATGTATAAGTTTTGTGGACTGAATCGGGAAAAACCTGCATGACATGCTGCTTATGACTCCGTGTTAATGTAAGAACCAGATCGGCCCAACCTACCAAATTAGAGCTAAGCTGTGTGGAATGAGGTGGACCTTCAACGTTATGATCTCTCAAAACCGCTTCAGCATGTCGGGAAATCGGCATACCCGACGTTGCTGCCACACCTGCGGAGCGAACCTCTACCTGAATGCCGCGCTCCGATGCCAGTTTTCGCAAAAGCCCCTCTGCCATGGGGCTGCGGCACGTATTTCCTGTACATACGAATAAAATATGTTTCATTGTGTTAGCCTCCCCATTTTACATATGATGCGAATGATATGATTACTCGCGTTTTATTCTAAAATATAAACAAAAGTCCAAACGCAAGCAAGATTGCGCCACCAATAGCTTCGCCGTAATCCCCAAGATTCTGGCTCACCCGACGGCCTAATAGCAGCCCCATAACCGACATCACCCCGCCACAAACACCGAAAGCAAGTACGGTCAAGATCAGATCACTGCTAAACATCCCTAAGGAAACGCCAACGGAGAACGAATCCACACTTACGCTGAGGGAGAACAACACAACGCCGAGCAGGGAACGGTGGTCCACCAGCTTTGTATCGCCTTCACGGAATGCATTCAGAATCATATGAGCACCCAGCAAAACAAGCAATCCACCTGCCGCATACGTCGTAATGTCACCGAGCAGGGAGCTGACGTATTTGCCCATATACATGCCGATGAGCGGCATGATGATATGAAATAGAGCCGTTACAATACTGATTCGCAATACATCCCGCAGCCGAATGCCCTTCATGCCAATTCCGATCCCGAGTGAGAACGCATCGAGGCCAAGCGCAACAGCCATGATCAAAATGGTTACCAACTGCCCCACATGGGCAGACACATCCCACATCCCCATACCCCCAAGTCACGTAAAGGTTCTTGTACACGATATGCGGACAAGGACCTAAACATGACCGATGAAAGGCAAACGGCGACGGACCTCTGGTCAGATGCCGGCTTTATAGAATCTTGATTTTGTTTTGGAAAAAGTTAAGCAACTCTCCTGATATATGATCAGGAGAGATTATAAGGGGCGCTGGTTGCCAACTTGTATGAGTTGGTTCCCCGCAGCCTTGAGCAGCCGATTCATGACGGCTGCTCCCAGCCCTTCGCGTGAGCAGGCTTCAGCCACAATATATGTGGCGCCTTGCTCATCGCAGCTACGCAGCGCGGCGTATAGCCGGCGCGCTGCTTCTTCCAGCTCGCTGGCGTCACCCAGCGAGAACACGGCATCGGCGCGGTACTGCTCCGCGTGCTCGGCGAACGCCAGCACCGCAGTGCGCTCTCCGCGCTGCGCCGCCTCTGCAAGGGCGGCGCTGATCCAGGCCGCCACCGCTGCGGGCGGCCCCTCTACCACGCACAGCGCCCCTGCGGGTGCGTAGTGCGTGTACTTCATGCCCGGCGAGCGCGGCGCCGGGCTGCCCACGCCATCGGCCCCCTCCGCGAGTAGCGCGGGGTCCGTGGCGACACGGGCGGCAACGGCGGACAGTTGTTCCGCCGTAATGCCGCCAGGACGCAGAATGGTGACGGTACCGTCGTCACCGACCTGCACAACCGTGGACTCGACGCCCACCCCGGTGGGGCCGCCGTCCACGATGCCGCCGATGCGGCCATCCAGATCCTCGCGCACATGAGACGCGAGTGTCGGGCTTGGCCGCCCGGAACGGTTGGCGCTTGGCGCAGCCACAGGGCATGCCGCCGCCGCGATCAACTGCAAGGCCACCGGATGGTCCGGCATGCGCACGGCCACCGTGTCCAGACCGGCGGTGACACGTGGGGACACCGCCCCCGGCCTAACCGGCAGCACCAGCGTCAGTGGTCCCGGCCAGAAGGCCGCCATCAGCGCTTCCGCCGTTTCGTTCACTTCCGTGACCAGAGTATCCAACTGGTCACGGTGCGCGATATGCACAATCAGTGGATTGTCGGAAGGTCGGCCTTTGGCGACAAATACAGCCTCCACGGCTGCTGTGCTACGCGCATCAGCACCCAGGCCATAGACCGTCTCGGTCGGAAAGGCTACCGTCTGACCTTGACGAATGCAGGCTGCGGCAGTCTGCAAATCGGCGAGCGCCTGTTGATCGGCGCTCCCCTTTTTCACATCCAACATTTCAATATTACCCAATCCGTGATCGTTCTCAGCGCTCACCAAGACGCGTACATCCCACATCTCAGTGACCAGCTCTCCCGGAGCTTTCATATCACGTTCTTCTCTACCATCCCTCATCTCAGAGGTGTGTTGCACTGGTTCGTTTTCTCTGCTCATATATCATCATTCCTAAACTTCAAGTAGGTTAGTTCATATCCATATTCAATATAAGTAATTATAACATACCTGTACCGCCTCGGATGCCCTTCACACTTCACTCCACACATGAGTCTCACTATAACCTCGCCACCGATTCATACCAAAAGAGCAGCTCCCTAGATCGAAGTCGCCCTTATTCGTAGTATAAATACGTTGTTATGCGAATAATCCAGTTACCCAACTCCACAGTTTCACAGCCATATCCCACAGAAAGAATCTCGCTTCCGGTGTGTCTCCCTGCACAGATGCTTCTGCATCTCCTGGTTCAGCCGCTGCGGCTGATACCGTTGAAGGTTTCGCCAGTGCATCCCCGGTCCCTGCATCAATGAAACACAACGGCGGGAACAACACACACCACCAGTTCTGACCTTTTCCTTCGCCCAGCGTAATCCGAACCGCTTCATAATCTCCGGCAGGATACACAGTGCCACCATATAGTTTGGTCGGGAACGGAACGGAACCCAGCTCCACCTGATACTCATAATTTAAACCGCGACTGGCCAACTCTTCTCCTACTCTATTCTCAATCTCGGACAAATGCTCACGAATAACCTTGCGCGCTTCATCCAGACTTTGCGGATTCTCCAGTTCGGCTACCCACTCGCCCATCTGAGCAACGACAGCATCCCGAATCTCGCGTTTCACCAATTGATCTCCCGGTGCATCCGAGTTTGCTAGAATACGCAAGCGAATCGATTGTTCCGGAATTGCTGTGGCCGCCACAGCTGCATCCGTTTTCTGACCTTCCCACATCATGATAATCATCATAAGACATACAATAATAAGTCCAATTTGCTTTACAATTCTTCTGCTCATTCCGTTCTCCCCCTCGGCTCTCTGATCACGTTGCCTGCAACTCTCTCATGTCTATCAGTATGCCCGGTAGAGACGGAAGTAAACCTAGCATTTGCAATAAATCTACTAGAAATTGTTCAAAAAGTCCGCTATTAATTACAAAGGATACCTAGCTACATCATCAACGTCGAATATGAAATTCAGCCGAAATAGCGGGAGGCTTACGAAGGTTGTTTCCCAAGGAACCATTTTGATTGCTCACGTAGTTTATCCTACGCTCCACTACTCCATTTCTAGCCTCATCCCATCTTCTCCGTACTGAAAACCCAACTTTTTGAGCACGTACTACTAGAATGTGTGTTTAAACCCAGGCAAGTTAAACGATGACAAATGTCAGCGTCCAAAAAGCCTTGAAGTCAGGGTTGCTGACCATGGGCGAATGACTCTCGTGAATGACCAGTCGATGTTCTAAGGAACCGAGGACGTCTTATTTGCCCTTCAGGTCTTCTTTTGAAATTGTAAGGAACATGAGGCACGTTATTCCCCAAAGTTATCTGATCAACACGCTACAGAAGGCTGTTTATGTTGTAATAACGTGTCTCAGATTCATTAGCTTTCTCCGGACACTTCAAATCCCCGAATAAGACGTTTGTGGTTCGTTAGCTCCTAACACCACCTAACTCTTAACTCCTAACAGCCGGCACTTGAAGCTTCACATCATGCCCATGTACGCTGCTCCCGACTCTTACAGGTACGCCTCAGCTTACAGCAGTCTCGAAGACACCAATGCGTTGCTTCTCTCATCTCTCATTCAACTTTCTCACCCATCATGATAAAAAGGCTGATCCGCACCTGGTTACAGGGCAAATCAACCTCTTTATTCCTACGAACGATCACGTTATACGTCTCACCGCTTTACTTTACACAGCACTTTTTTCTTTCTTGAGCATATTCCATAAACGTTCCGACAACCGGGGTTGCTGCTCTCCCATCAGAAGTTCATCCTCCTCTTCTTGCCCGTACAACTTAATGCTCATGACTACACCGATGCAAGCCATATTAATAAGCAAAGAGGTGCCGCCGTAACTGATGAACGGTAACGTAATACCTGTGAGTGGCATCAGTCCGAGGAACGCCCCCACGTTCTCAAACACCTGATACAACAACATTCCGATAATACCTACAATGATGACGGGTCCCGCGCGATCTCTACATGCCAGAGCAATCAGCACCATGCGGTGGATCAGGATAAAGTACAACAGAATCAGTACGGATGCACCAACAAAGCCAAACTCCTCTGCGATCACAACAAAAATGGAATCAGAATACGTATAGGGGACTCGTCCACTCTGAACGGATGTTCCTTGCAAATAACCTTTGCCGATGATGCCCCCTGAACCGATGGCTAAACCTGCATTTTTCGTATGCCAGGAAGCTTTGGAGGTAGCTTTTTCCGGTACAAGCCAAGGATCAATTCGCTCCGCCCAATGCTCACGTTTTATCTTCTCAAGAAAAGTGAGTACTTCATCATGGTAGAAGGTATAGGCTTTGACAAAACCAAAGAACGCTACCCCCACGATCGCCAGTGCAATCAATGCGTGCTTCAGCCTCATATTTCCGATCCAGAATACCGCAGCCAAAATCACCACATACCCCAGCGCATTCCCCAAATCATTCTGAGCCATAACAAGGGCAAACGGAATAAACGCCCAACAGCCAATCGGCACAATGTCTCTCCAAAATTTCAGCGTGCCTCGTTGTCTCTTCACGATCAAATGGGCGAGGAACAAAATCAGAATCATCTTGAACAACTCTGCCGGTTGAAAAGAAAAGTTTTCGCCCAGCTTCAGCCAACCGTTGGCGTTATTGATTGAACTTCCCAGGACATTGGCCAGGATCAGTAGTATGATCCCCAAGCCATACAAATAAAACGCATATTTCACGTATAACTTGTAATTCACAAGCCCGATCACAAGCACCGCAATGAACCCAGCCACATAGAAATACATCGTTTTGACATGATGATTCGCCAAGTTGGCATCTGTCTGCGTTCCGCTATAAATCGCAAATACACTAATAATCATGAGCAACAGCATTACAAAAAGAATAACACCGTCCATCTTTTTCAACATTCTCAACATGAATCTGTCCATCCCCCTGAAATCTAGCATTCTATGATTTCCAATTGAACTCAATATTACCATTGTATATAATTGGATAATAAAATGGAAATCAGGGTCGTTTCAGGTTAAAAAACGAACTATTCAACGGCCTGAATTACGCCGTAAAAACAATAAAAACCCCAAAACATCCACCCAATGTAACTTGGGTTGGTCTGTTCCAGGGTTCTATAGTTATCTAGCTTATATACATAAATCTGACGTGCTATTTCACGGTTTGACTCAGAAACGTTATTGCTCCTGCTGGGATGGCTTGCGTCTTAGCAATTTCCTCACCAGATCCGTAATACTCGGTTGTTCCGCAGAGCCAAGAATATCCTCATTCTCTTCCGTATGGACCTTAATACTCATTACAAGACCCATGCTAATCATGTTGATCATAATGGAGGTACCACCCGAACTGATAAACGGCAGCGTAATTCCTGTCAACGGCATCAGACCAATGAATGGACCAATATTAACAAAGATCTGGTAAAGCAGCATCGCTATGATCCCAACAATGAGATAAGGCCCCGCGCGATCCTTACACTCCAGTGCAATCAGCACCAGCCTGTGAATCAGGATAAAGTACAGGAGAAGCAGTACCGAGGCACCGATGAAACCAAATTCTTCCCCAATCTGCACAAAGATGGAGTCAGCGTAGGCCAGCGGCACCCGATTCGACTGAATCGTTGTGCCTTCCATATAACCTTTGCCTGTAATCCCACCAGAACCAATCGCAAGCTTTGCATTATACGTCTGCCAGAGTACATCTCTTGAGGTCAGCTCTGGTACAAGCCAAGGGTCAAAACGATCCGCCCAGTGCGAACGTCCAATGTCATTCAGAAATTTAACAATCTCATCATGGTAATGAATATACGCCTGTGTACCACCGATAAAAGCAGCCACTGCGATCATAAAGCCAATGAGGGCATGCGTAAATTTAATGTTACCAATCCACAGTAAGCCCACAAGAATGACTACATAGCTTAATGCATTTCCCAAGTCATTTTGAAGCAATACGAGTAGTAACGGCGGCAGAACACAGAGCGAAATCGGAATAACGTCACGTCCAAAATAGAGCGGACGGTTCTTCTTTCGGGCCAAAAAGGCCGATAAAAACACAATCAGGCATAACTTGAACAATTCAGCAGGCTGCAAACTGACCCCGAAGATGGACAGCCAACCTTTTGCACCATAATACTCCTTACCAAAGAACATAACGAATATGAGCAGGAGCATCCCCACGCCATAGATATATAAATAATTTTTGATTATGAATTTATAGTTGATCATCGACATCCCAAAAAAGACTACGAAACCCAAAATATAAAAGATCACTGCGCTTTTCGGGAGTCCCTCCAGCTTTGGACGACCAAACGTTGTACTGTAAATCGATAAAATACTGATACCCATCAGAATAACGAGTATAAAGACAATAGAATAGTCTATTTTTTTAAATTTGTGCAGCATGTAATTATGTTCCCCCAAGCATTCAGAAATCTTCGGTATATCTCATTGTAGAGGATTTCACGGCAAAAAGAAAACCCGCAGAACCTTACATTTTCGTCACCTGTTCCGAAGTACGAACACCCAGGACATGCCGCTCGATTCCGGCAAGGTCCGGTACAATGATAATTTCCGGCCAATGTCCCGCCGTTTCAAGCAAAGCTGCGATGTCGCGAGCCTGCCCTTGGCCCAGCTCAAAACCAATGATCTGCGGCGGCGCAGGCAACAGCGCCAACTGCTCCAGCATGATACGGTACGGTGCAAGCCCGTCCGGACCGCCGTCCAATGCCATGCGCGGCTCATGATCGCGCACCTCTTGCTGTAACCCGGCGATATCAGCCGCCGGGATGTATGGCGGGTTGGACACAAGGATGTCCACCCGTGCCCCGGCGAACGGGGCCAGGAGATCGCCTTCACGGAAGTCGATCTGTACCCCGTTCGCGGCCGCGTTCCGCGCGGCCACTTGCAGGGCAGCCGCCGAGAGATCCCCGGCGCCAACCTGCCAGCGCGGGCGCAGTGAAGCCATCGTCACCGCGATGGCGCCACTGCCCGTGCCGATATCGACGGCGAGCGGAGCGCCGTCGGGAAACACGCGGTCGGCTTCGCGCAGCACAGCCTCGACCAACAGCTCGGTCTCCGGCCGTGGAATCAGCACGGCCGGCGTGACCTCGAACGGCAGCCCATAGAATTCCTGGCTGCCGATAATGTATTGCGCCGGCTCACCCGCAGCCTTGCGCGTGACGGCGTCCTCCCAGCAGCTGCGATGCTCGCTGGGAAAAGGCTCCGGCTGCATCATGTAATACGCGGCGCCATAAACGCCGAGTACATGTTCCAACAGCAGCCGGGCATTGTTTTGCGGCTCGTACACGCCGCACTTCTCCAAAAAAGAGGAAGCCTCCACGAAGGCTTCCCGACAGCTCTGTTCCGGCGTCATGACAAACTGCGCGCGGGTCACAGATTATTCTCCTCTATCCATCAACTCGGTCTGCTGAGCAATTGTCAGTGCAGACAAGATATCTTCAATCTCCCCGTTCATGATCTGATCCAGCTTGTGCATCGTCAGGCCGATGCGGTGATCCGTCACACGGCTTTGCGGGAAATTGTACGTACGAATACGCTCACTACGGTCGCCCGTTCCCACTTTGCTCTTCCGCTCAACAGAGATCTTTGCTTCCTCTTCCATACGTTTCATATCAAAGATACGTGTACGCAGAACTTGCAACGCTTTTTCCTTGTTGGAGTTCTGTGATTTTCCATCCTGACATGTCGCCACGATTCCCGTTGGAACGTGCGTTACCCGTACTGCGGATTTCGTCGTATTAACCGATTGTCCACCTGCACCACTGGAACAGAACGTATCAACACGGATGTCTTTATCATGAATTTCAATATCAAAATCTTCGGCTTCAGGCATAACCGCAACCGTTGAAGTTGACGTATGAATACGTCCGCCTGACTCAGTTGTTGGAATACGTTGCACACGGTGTGCGCCACTTTCGTATTTCATTTTGCTATAAGCACCGCGTCCGTTGATCAGGAAAACAACCTCTTTGAATCCACCGAGATCATTTGTATTAACGTCCATCAGCTCTACACGCCAGCCTTGTGCATCTGCATAACGTGTGTACATCCGGTACAGATCTGCTGCAAACAACGCTGCTTCATCTCCACCAGCTGCTCCGCGAATCTCAACAATAACGTTTTTGTCATCATTCGGATCTTTTGGCAACATGAGTACACGAATCAATTCGTCCAGTTCCTTCTGGCGAGTGCTCAATTCGTCAATTTCCATTTTGACCATTTCGCGCATCTCATCATCCAGTTTCTCACCCTGCATTTCCTTTGCAGCTTCGAGATCCTGACTTACCTGTTTGTATTCATTGTACGCTTCATAAGTCGGTTGCAGATCAGATTGTTCTTTGGAATATTCCCGCAACTTTTTGTTGTCACTTGCCACATCCGGGTCACACAAAAGCTCACTCAACTTGTCATAACGGTCGGCTAACGCCTGTAATTTATCCAACATGTATAGTCACCTCACACATTATTTTGTCCATGCAAATATCGTTTTTAATAATTATTTCGGTTTCATTATTCATAACATCTATAATCTATATTCCACAACGCACAGGATTCTCACCGAATCCCCTGACCGCAGCATGTATTCACATTCCTGTATGATCGACGTATAACATCGCTACAACGTCATCAAATCCTTTACTTTTAAAGTGAAATCAAGAAATCGCGTACCCTGTATGAAACTCGCTTAAGCTCATCTGTTCAAGCGCGAATTTTAACGTGGTATACGACTCTTAATTATAGCATATTCTTATGGTTCTGAATAGTAACTGTTCCGCAGGCGGATGAACTAATTTTTGGTGCTGCGAAATACAAAATGAAATTGTTGTTCGATGTTGTTCCGAAATGTAAAATAAACAAAAGCCACGATGCGCTAACATCGTGACTTCTCTAACAAAGGCCGGTGGGCGACCACGGCGAATTTCAATCAAACGAATGAAAAACCACCGGATTGCAAGCCGACCAACCTAATCCCGGTGGTTTTTCTTGTTCCTCATCTGCAAAACTCTAAGTCAAAGACCCCACGAACTTCACGAGAAGGTCGCAGGGTCATGTTATTGAATCTACATATAAACGTGTAACAACCTATACGTTGAAACGGAAGTGCATAACGTCGCCGTCATTTACAACGTACTCTTTACCTTCAAGACGAAGTTGTCCGCGCTCTTTGGCACCGTTCATGGAACCCGCTGCAACCAGATCGTCGTAGGAAACAACTTCTGCACGGATGAATCCACGTTCGAAGTCAGTGTGAATGACACCCGCTGCGCCAGGCGCTTTGGTACCTTTACGGATTGTCCACGCACGAACTTCCTGTACACCTGCTGTGAAGTATGTGTACAGACCGAGCAATTTGTAAGCCGCTTTGATCAACAGGTTCAGACCGGAATCCTCGATACCGAGTTCTTCCAGGAACATTTGTTTATCTTCGCCTTCCAGCTCAGAAATCTCTTCTTCAACCTTTGCACTGATTGGCACCACTTCTGCGTTCTCAGCAGCTGCGAATTCTCTTACTTTTTGAACGTATGCATTATTCGCCACATCGCCGATTTCATCCTCAGCTACATTGGCTGCATACAGAACAGGCTTCAGGGTAAGCAAGTGCAGATCGCGCACGATCAGAAGCTCATCATCCGTAAGTTCCATACTGCGTGCCGGCTTGTCATCGTACAGAACAGCCTTCACTCTCTCCAATACTTCTACTTCTTGAGAGGCAGTCTTGTTGCCGCCCTTCATGTTTTTCTTGGAGCGATCGATTTTCTTCTCAACACTCTCGATATCGGCCAGGATCAGCTCCAGATTGATTGTCTGGATGTCGCTTACCGGGTCAATTTTGCCATCGACGTGTGTAATGTTCTCATCTACAAAGCAACGTACCACGTGTACAATCGCATCTACCTCACGAATGTGGGCAAGGAACTTGTTACCGAGACCTTCACCTTTGCTCGCACCGCGAACAAGACCAGCGATATCTACAAACTCAAACGCCGTTGGTACTGTTTTCTTAGGTACAACGAGTTCTGTCAGTTTGTCCAAACGCTCATCGGGTACTTCAACGATCCCTACGTTAGGGTCAATTGTACAGAACGGATAGTTTGCCGATTCGGCACCTGCTTGTGTAATTGCGTTAAACAACGTAGATTTTCCGACGTTCGGAAGCCCTACAATTCCTGCTTTCAAAGCCATGTATATGACAACTCCTCATTGATTACTTGTTCGGTATGGATAATCCTATACATTATATATGACAAACCTCAAGGCATCAAGGAACTTCGCCAATTCGACCAGAGTCCCTTCCGCTTCCCGAAATCCCCAGTTAATGCGGATAATTCGTTTTGCGCAGATCTTAAGTTTGGCCTAGATTATCCGTTTTTAGATTTACCCTCTGATTTCCTTGTACATCGTCAGGTCCGTTACCTCATATCCCATCTTGCGATACAGGCTGCTCGCCCGCACATTATGTCCGAACACATGCAAACCAATGCGATCCACGCCAAGACTCAAGGCCGTCTGTTCAAGCGCCTGCATCGTCTCTGTTCCGTATCCCTTACCACGGTGCGCCTCTTCAACCACAATATCCAGCAAAAAAGCATCTTTCCCGCGACGATTATCCGTGATATTAAACCAGATATACCCTACATTGCCGTCCACAGGATGCACCAGATTGTAGAGATACGCTCCGGGTGTGTTCAAGCCTTCTGGCAGATAACGTTCATAAGATTCCTCCGCCAGTTGCTGTGCCTCTTCCTCCGCCCAGGTACCTGCTTCTACTTTTTCTTCTGCAAAATCCTTAATCGATCGAATGCGAAAACTCGCATAATCTTCCTGATTCATTGGAGAAAGTTTCAAGTTATTCCCCTCCTTATTAAGAGTGATCTTAATTATGTATGAACTCTGTGCAGTCCTTTTTGCACTACTAGTATCTTATTGTATCCTGTTCTCTCGCTTAGCGCATGAAGTTATTCTGACGATTCGGTTTTCAATTTTCATATTTATCCATTTTAATCAAAACTTTTGATCTCTTCTTATCGTTTATACCTCATAGGAAAGGAGTGGATCATATTGAACACACGTCGCCGATTCTCCAAAAAGAAAATGATTATCTTGTCTGTTATCATACTCGGAATCGCCATCGTCGCTTTTATGAGCTTTCTGAATGCAATCGATCCCTTTCGCCACTTAAGAATCACGATCCACAATCAGTCCGACTATGACCTCACCAATATTCAGGCTAGCCTAGTCCAAGGCGACAACTCGTTAAACAACAATGAGAGTGGCTCCACCTACGTATTCGATAAGGATATTCCCAGCGGAGCAAACGTAAAATTCGCCCCGCAACTGAAACGTTCCGGGGAGGGGGGCGTCTCCTTGGCGTTCACGGACAGCCGCGGAAAAACCTATAACAAAACGGTTTGCGGCTATACGGAATACTTGTCCGGCAATTCCTACATTACTGTAACCAATGAGAATATCACCGTGAAAGATGAATGTATGTAATAACGATACTTCGCTCTGTGGACTTATGTTAAAATATAGGGGCGAGCGACCCGCCAAAGTTTCTCGCCCAAAGTCGATTGAATTATTCAATCGGCTTTTTTATTTTAACCTGATTGTATTGATTAATTAGATCATCCAGGACCATAGATTGCTGTATAACATGAGGATGAAGCAGATTTCCATAGTCCATCTTGAGTTGATAGAGCTTTTGTCTCGCTGCTTCGATCTGCAACTTGAGCTCACCACAATCCATATTCACCCCTCCCTGTTGTAACATTCTAGTCCATTCTGCTAATTAGTAGGAAATCAGGCGAACTCCAACACGAAAAAGCTCCCTTCAACGTAGACAATTCACCATTCTACTTGAGGGAGCAGCTCATATTAATTTAAGAAACGCTGGTTAACTTCCCATGCCATGGCCATTAGTTGTCATGATTACTGGACGGTCTTTTTCAACGGGGATAGGTTGAGTTATAGGAACAACTACGCCTACTGCGATACTGCATGTAACTATCAATACTGCCAATTTCATCTTCATTCGTCATCAAACCTCCCGAATCATTTTTTTATATCGTAGTTTAGCTTCTTCAACTGCAAAACACCGAAATTCTTCAAATATTTTTATACACTCTAGAACACTATCTTTATTCTTAATTTTAATTACAAAATCCAAACCGTTAAAAATCAACTCAAATCCTCTGTTATAATCTTGATGTTTTAAATAGTATGTACCTAGGCCCACAAGCAAAGTACCATATTGATCATTCGTAAATTGCTCGCTGATTTTCCCAATACGGCTACTCTGTTCTTGGTACATGAAATACGCGTCATATGCTTCAAGAACTGAATCAATGTTGATATCAAACCGATTTGCCGCATTCACAATTGCACATAAAGCAGGAAAGATTTCGTTCTCTCTCTCCGAGATGTAGTTCATATAACTTGGGATAACCTCTGTTTTTCCTGACATTAATTTATATAGATAACGGTTACCTTCTGCCCATTCTTCGAACTGACGAATAACAACATTTTCCTCGTCGCTCGGATTATTTACCCAGCTATAATCGGTGTACAAAGAGACATATTGAAGTGCCTTTTCATATTCTTCATAGTAGAAACAAGCTTCTCCAAGCGCTAAATATGCGTACAAAACGTAAAAAACAATCTGCTTTTTGGGTTTAGCCTCGGGCTCTTCAGATGTTACCCCTAATTCATAATGGATCATTGCTTTTAATTTTAACTTGTCAGCAAGATTCTTCACCTTATCCCATCGGCGTAACGAAGCATACACATTAATCAAATCGTTCAATCCATCCAGCTGGTAGGGTTCATCAAGCCGATCTACAAAAAACTCAAACTGCGTTGCAAGTGTAAGATTGCTCAACTGATCCTTGGAAAGCCCGATTGTGAACAAACGATACTGACTTAGAGCCAACCGTTCAGAATGTTGCATTTTCTCACCCTCGGCTACACATACATACAAGGGCTTGGCCGCTTCTAACTTCCCTTCACGATATAACTGTTCAGCCAACTCGAACAAAAGCGGTGCATAGGAAAGATTATCCATAATTAGATTAACGGCTTCTTCCATATAATCGACCTTACCGAGTTCGGCACAACGGTATAAAAAAGGCCCCAGTCTTCGCCAATCCGGGCTTGTATGTACAAAACACTCATGTATGTATAATTCATAGAAGTAACCCTCTGTTAAACCCATCCCGGCAGTTAGTCGATCCAACTGCTGCATGCCAATGGTACGCAGCCCGTTCAGCGTACCACTCAACGTCCCTGAGTTGATTCCCGATATCTCAGAGAATTGATTGAGTGTCATATGGTTCGTTTTTAAGTAGTCTGCTAAATGATCACGTATTGTGGCTACTGAGTTCAAAGGTACACCACCTTTCCAAGCAAAATTAAGCAATGGTCAATTAAATAATACTATATTTTTGAATTTAATATCAATATTTTACTTGTAAATAATTTACTTTTATTATAAAGATATTTATCTGCTTTGCTTAAAATGTTGTAAAAAATAGCCTGGAAGAGGGCTGGAGAGCCTTGTCATAGTATGCGATCAAGCATCAAATTCATATCCACACGGTCGGGAGTCCACAATAAGACATCCGTGAGAAATGTCATCGCATCCATACCACTCAATCTGTCCACGATTGACTCTAGCATCTCTCTTGCATTTCCTGTGATATGCTCAGCCAGGACTAACCCTCCAGTATCTCCATCAATATATAAATGATCTATATGTGTAACTCTCTGTACATGCCGAAGCCATAACGTACCTTCATCTACATAAATGATATAGCGCTCATTCATGACATAACCTTGATAAATATACATTTCTCGATCTTGGTCAAAGGTGTCGAGGATTAACAAAGCACGTTCAAAATGGTTTGAGATTTTCATGACACTATTGCCCTCCCTTAAAAAGAATGAGACTCATTCTTTATAATCATTATGAAGAAATAACCATTAGGTAAATTTAAAACATTATTGAATTTGATTTAAAACCACGAACAATTTAACGCCAAAAGTTTAACGTCTATTGATAACACATCCGAACTTTATAACGTTTAACGATAAACGTCAAGTGATTATTTCAAAACATTTAACGTTAGGTTATCATTAAAGTGAAAGGTGGAATTGGCTATGTCTATAAAAATAAGATTGGGCGACACTTTAGATGCAGCCAGCGTCACTAAAAATGCACTGGCTAGAGAAGCAAAAGTTAGACCGAACCTTATCTATGATCTGTGCGAAGGAAAAACGAAAAGGCTTGATTTAGATACGTTGAATAATATCGTGAACACTCTACGGGCAATGACAGGAAATGATTACACTCTTACAGATGTTTTGGAGTACATACCGGATGATGACAAGGTGTAAATAAACAAACTGGGCCAAGTATTATCAACGGGGAGCGCGACGCTTTCTCACTTTCAAAGAAAAATACAAACAAACCGTCCATTTTTTACTTTGGACGGTTTGTTTGGCTTACTTCTGACTTCTGGTTATGTTAAAACAAGCACGAAATAGATAAGGCGCTTTAAGGATTTGATAAATTGCACTCCATACGGAGTGCGACAACACAGCAACAATCAACAAACGATCTGATAACTATTTCAATCCACGCACTCCATACGGAGTGCGACTCGAGAAGCAAGCTGCCGATAATGTAGATAGCATATTTCAATCCACGCACTCCATACGGAGTGCGACCGATGAGTAAGCAGGAAGAAATCAAACAAGCGTTATTTCAATCCACGCACTCCATACGAAGTGCGACAACAATGCATACACCAATTCAACAACAATCAACAGATTTCAATCCACGCACTCCAAACGGAGTGCGACTTCTACTTCTACATCTTCTGATCATGGCGAATACATTTCAATCCACGCACTCCAAACGGAGTGCGACGAGAATAACCGGGCTTACCCTCCTGCTTCCATTTTATTTCAATCCACGCACTCCAAACGGAGTGCGACAGCGAAAATACACGCAATAAAGTGCCATTATTTAAACTTCGTAACGTATTTTCAATACTTCTTACAAATAATTTATCCATTATATCCCACAACAACGTATAAACTCAACATAACCGTTGCCAAAAGGTTACGAAAACGATGCTTTCGACAAAATCTGAGGTGCTAATCCCCCGGGGAAATCATGTGAGCTTGAGGTTCGCACTTGGATCAGACCATTCTTGACAATCCACAATTTCAACCATTCCATACGGTAAACCCTTGTTCGTATCCACATACACCGCACTATCAACCTTACCAAATTTAACATTTTTAAATACACCAGATAACGCAAGTCCTTTGTATCCTCCGAGTAGTAGAATACATCTATCACGATCATCATCAATCAAAGATTGTATATTCTTTTTCAACTGAACAACATGTTGCTTTGTATTATCATCCACCAAGATTTCGTCACTAACAACACCCAGCTTATCTATGAATTGTGCAAGTTTACACATCGTTTGTTGCTGGGCTGCCTGCAACATTGTATGTAGATCACCTTCATAAAAAAGCTCCCCAGTATAGTCAGACTCTGCCTCTAGTATCTCCACAGCTACATTGGGAAAGAATTCTTTTAGAACAATAGGTTCTGTCCTTCCTTCTGACATATTTTGTAGCTTATTAAGTTGATTTAAGCGTACATCCTTACTCTCAACTGGAATATCATCAACCATTAACTTCGATGAACGCTTTACCGTATCGTTGACACCTTTTGGGAGTAACGCACCTTTGAGTGAAGAACCGGGTATATAGTATTCTGCCTTAATTGGATTATATGGGGAATAGGCTCCATATTGATAGAATGGATAGATGATATTCACCTTGTTGGCTCTATCACTTTCGTCACTCGCACTCTCTGAGGATAAGTGCTTTATCACATCTTCCCTTTTGAACTCTTTAGCAGCTAAATATAATCCTTCATGATCCCTTGGTGACATGGCAAGCTTAGATAAGGTTTTCAAACGATATTGATATCGTTGTAGTGACATTTCAATCTCCCTCCTGATCAGACAACGGATATAACAGGGAGTTTCCAAACACAATATCACGAGAATAAAACGGGGATTCAATCGAATGTCCAGTCGATTCAATCCCATCAGGTGCGTAAACGATGCTACCCGGTTCAATAAAACTAATAAACCTACTAGCGTCGCCCGAGTCCCAACCTCCCGGCGGATTGTACGGTCTGCGTTCTGAAGTGAATAACTTGAGACTAGACTTTTCAAAATCAATATTTTTCGGCAACAGCATTCCCAAATTCAAGTAAATCCCTGACTCGTTCGATGCTGCGCTCGTTTCAAATTGAAGTTCTCTGATCGTGAATGTATTCAAACCTTGAGAACCACGAGGCCCAAGGATAAATTGCTTACTTTCATCTTTTTCTTTTTCCAGCATGCCAAGCAACATATCTCTTTCAGGACAACTTTCCATCGCAAGATAAAACGAAAATGTATGAATCGGATGTTCCTGTCCTCCCTTTGAAGTAACCTCTTTTACAATCACTTCGGGAACCGAATAGAGGTTAGGGTCCAGTCCTGGCAGATTAAGACGTTTACTATCAATTGACGCGTGGATCTGCTGTGTAAACTCGGTATACACATAGGGATAAATTTCACACGCCTGTTCAGGCTCCTTCATCATCTCAGTAAGCTGTGCTCTCTTCACATATGGGCGCTTCTTCAATTCCTTATAGATTGGCTTACTCCCCTTGCCACTGGCAGTCAACTGATCCATTAATTCCGTGTATGGGACAGGAAAATACCCATACGGAAACATACTGGATACTGCCAAGGACAATGTTCCATCTTTTACTTTACTGACCAATTGTGTTGCTTGGCCAGAAGAGTAGATGTCTGAGAATCGGTGTACCAACGCTCCGAACATTTTCTGCGAATCCGGAAGTTGGGTTAACCTCCCCATCAAATCCATATCGATTCGGTAATATGTCCATTCAGCCATGTGAAGAATCCTCCTCATCGAATTGGATCTCCACACGTCCATACCCTCGACTACCCGAATTTCCTAAGCGATAATGTCCTGAATTGAATCGGATCATAGCTTCTTTAACAAAGCTAAGAATTTCGGAATCCAAGCTTTGCTCGTCTAATTTCAATTTATCCATATTGTAGAACAACACGTCTCCCTTGAATGTAATTCCCGGACGTACCACTCTGTATGTTCGAGGGTTCGCAGCAACCTGTGGCACTCCTCCCAGGTCACTCAGTTCAATACTGTTTTTGGAATCAATAGAGAACCACTCTTCTTTAACAGGTTTATCACCTAAAGGCATCAGATCGTTAAAAAGCAACTTGGGCGTATCGTTGAATCCTTCAATCCCGAATAAATACTCAGCACTTACCTTACCTATAACCTTGTCATATCGTTCTTTCATCCGTTTAATCCGATTCTGATCAATGCCGTATTTTTCGCATTCTTGTATATTTTTCTCCTGAAGTCCCATCAAGTATTGTGTGTATGCCTGAGTAATTCCCTCTATATATCCATGACTTTCAATCATTTCCCTGACGATATGGCGCAAAGTCCCTTTAAACGAAGAAGCCGGAATATACGGTAGCCCCTCTTGGTTCGTAACCGTAAACAGATCTACACCACCGATTTCAAATGTTGATGGGGAACCGCCGATGAAGAGATTGGAACGTGTTGTTACATGTACAGAAAGCTCCGTTGCAACCTTTTTTATCATCTTTTCGGGGTCTTTTTCCATGTTTTATTACCTCCTGACTTTTTTTTCGGGTATGCCGGGTGAACTTTGAATTGAATGGATTGCTCCCGTAACTGGTAGAAGATTAGCAAAGAGTCGATGTAGTCCGAGTTCCACATCCCTTGGCTTCGAGCCATTCGTAGAAATGTTTGCTTATCAAAAAACAACCCCGGTGGCGCTTTATGCTCCTCTTCACGCTTTTTCTCAAGAACTTTAACTTCCTCTTGCTGCTGCGCGTTCGTTGCCTCAATCATGTCTGCCACCTGTTGAATGTCTTTCATGCCTTTCAAACGATAGAGCAAAGAGTTCGATAAACGTAGAGTCCGATAAACATCAACCTCGTTTTTCCTTCCAGAGTTCTGACCTCGTCCGCTTCCAACGTTAGATAAAGGAGTGTAGGTACCCCTCTCTACAAAAATATTTCTAAACTCTTCACGTTTCTCCATTCTTCTCAGGTTCTCATCGAACAGATAACGTAATGTTTTATTAAATACCGTACCTCTCACCCGTTTATGATCAAAATCCTTCTTATCCAATCCTTTCGAATCATTATTCTGAACAATCTTGAAGCGAGGATCGGAAAATAGTAGCAGTAAGCGAACATACTTCTCTAGTTGCAGTTGCTGATTTGAATTGAAATATAGCCTTCCTTCTTTACTCGGCTTATCCCACTTATTTGTTTTGACAATCAGATGTTTAAGCATCGATTCAATAATAAGCAGCTCAGACTCCCTTAATAGTTCGCTGTTACTATTGAGGTACTGCGGAATCACATGATACAGCACCGCATTGCTGTATTTCACTTCGCTTTTGCGTACTTCAGGATCTGTAATCTTGCTGAGAAGTCCGTAGAAAAAGTGATGCGCCGTGAAGCCTTTCTCCATCGCACTTTGAATCCTTTTGACTTGGCTTATAAAGTGATTCCAATTATGTTTTGGCGCATCAGATTCCATGGATTTGTTCTTCGGACTATCTTTGCTCTTCGTTTGATTGGAATTCCCTGAGTTGTCTGGTGGCAGATCGTAACGATGTAACACATACTCATTCATACTGATCTTCATGCATGACAATGGAACAATGCCCGCCACGGTCTCCATGCTCGGTGCATACTTCGCACAATCAAGTTGCTTCTGAACTCGTTCATAGTAATAGCGGATTGGCTCACGATTGAATGTAAAATCAATCCCAATACTCATCGACAAGGGTTGAAGCCCTGCCTCACTATTAAGATTAATTTGTCCGAGTCCTCTATTAATCTGCTTCAAAATATCTCTGCACAGGTTAACACCATCCACGAGCTTCGAGGTCGGCACGGCAAAGAAAATATCATCGCCCGCAATATACAGTGGGAACAACCTGAATTCGGGATCATTGCGTTTATACTGTTTAACCTTGTTGTGCAAGTGCTTCAGACATATGTATTCGGATAACAGTTCGCTTACCTGCGTATACGTCTCATAATTATTAATTTGGTCAAAGACTGTACCCATCCCATCCAGATCGGCTTTAATAACTGCCACCCGGAAGTGATTTTCGTTGTTATCATCCTGCTCAGAATATAGTTTATTGATGGTCCTCGTGAACCCATTCATATTATTCGCTGGGGATGACGTTAAGCTCCAATTCTCATCCTTGGCAGGTGATTTGTGGAATTCGAATATTAACGCCTGATTCTGCGCAATGATGGAGTTCAAGCAGGCTTTTCCTTTTAATCGTTTTTTGCTTTCTTTGATGGCCTTTAATTGATATTGCTCGTCGTTTTCGTGATCTGGCTGCTTCGAGTTTGGTTTGAGATCGCTCACCTCAAAATACACATACTTCATCAAAAGCTGCCCGCTCAATTTCCTGTAATACGTTCCAAACAAAGACCTGAGCTTACTAACAATCTCATCCTCAGGAAGCGAAGTTATAAACACACACATGCCGGAACATTTGAGCAATGTTTCATCAATATTTCCAGCAAATGAACTCTCATTGCTCTCATTGCTCTCTATTCCAATATCCTGATAGAACTGATCTGAAATGAATTGGGAGGATTCAATAATCGTTTTTAACGTTCTGTTATTACTCTGTTTCTCCTGGATCTGCGCTTGGAGCACATCATATAGAAAAGACTGCACCTTGTCCATTGATACAGCTACCACGTATGAGTTCATTGGAATTCAATCCTTTACTTTTTGGTCAAATAAATTCACATAGGCACGATGCGGAAATAAAATAGGATTATTGATTAGCATTAATAACTGATTCAATTGGAAATTAAAGGTTAACAGCGAAATATTTTGGCCCTTCTGATCGTGTACCTTGTAGTTTTCGAGTGAAAAAGATTGAAGCTGATCTAATGTCTTCTCTTCCAGTTCTTTATCCATTTCATATTCATGAAAATTAAGACTCTTGAACCAGGAAAATAACGTATCATCCGCATTACACTCAATATCAATCCGTACATCTCCCTCATCCGGTCTGGAAGCGAGTAATGTAAAATCAAAATGCTGCTTGATATTATTCCCACAATTCTCTTCCAAAGCACATAATATGCGAAGCGGACGAGTCGATTTTTGTGTTTTGACACCATCTACTCCCACAGCAATAGCTGGCGCAATACGAGCAATAGAGTCTCCCGAGGTTTTTAAAGTTGTAATGCTTTTAGCCCATTTCCCAATGGAACTTGCATCCAGGCTATGACTCTTACATTCGATGACCGCCGCAATTGCTTCAATGGGAACGAATTTAATTTTGCCGTAACGGAAGATATAGGGTGTATAGGTTTCATCCAAAATAGCAAAGTCCACTTCCTTGGACACTCCGCCAAGGGAGTCAATGATGAATACCGAAGGTTCAATGACAAATTTCTTGGGAATAATCATTTCAAATAATTGCGACCAAATCATTTCCCGCTCGGAGCCAACGGTTGTTCCATGCAGATCGTGCTTCATATAGAGCTGATTCACAATAGATCTTTCCACTTGCGTATAATTTCCTGTAACATTTGCAATCATCTTCTCTTTCTTCTCCTCAAAAGATAATTCCTTCGCCATGTAGTAACTCCCCTTCTTGTAAAAGTAACGATGAGTTGCTTGTGCAAAACTATTCATAGAATATCATATTTTCCTTAAAACCCCATAAAAAAGATGCCATCTGGCCTACGCCAAATAGCATCTTTCGTTATTATATGAATTCCCTATACAGCGTGCAACCTCAACACCTTTAATCTACGCACTCTGTGGCGTATTTCAATCCACGTACTCCATACGGAGTGCGACCGGTAAAGATGGATTGTGGCAAGTTGCAGTTGATATTTCAATTCACGCACTCCATACGGAGTGCGACCCATTGTCTGACATTGCTATTAAATCCATAACGAAATTTCAATCCACACACTCCATACGGAGTGCGACTCCATTGCAACGCTGGTGGGGGCAAGGGCGGGTTTATTTCAATCCACACACTCCATACGGAGTGCGACTCTCTAATGCATCGCCTATGGCATATGTCAAAGAATTTCAATCCACACACTCCATACGGAGTGCGACAGCGAAAAAAACGTAACAACGTTACAAAATTGAAGAACCATTACGCAACTTCATCTTTTTCATATCAAATCATCCAACAACAGAGAAAGATCATTGCCAAAAGGTCACAAAAAGTACGTTTTCGACAAAATATGAGGTGCGAATCCTCCGGGGAAATCATGTGAGCTTGGGGTTCGCACCTTACCGCACGAGCAGATGACCCTAGGGAACTTATATATATATTACATCAATCTGTCCACAGCCAAAAGTCGAATTTCTTCCGATATGCAAAATCCGTGCCGCGTTTAGCCAAGGTATAAATGGCGATAACTCGCCTTCGCACGTCAAAGCGCCGAGCATTCCGCTCCAGTCAAGGGACTCTTTTTTACGATTGGAGTATCGATGCATCTGGTTCAAATACAACGCTGAGGAGGTGATGCGGACATCACCTGCACGTTCTACAGCATGATTAGCTACATCTGAATGAATATATCCTCCATAACGTTCAGTCAGCGTTGTTATTCTCCTCGTAATATTCCGAGTAATGGTTGAAAAATCAATATCCTGCACCAATGCACCCCCACGGCGAATCCGAACAGGAGTGACCATATGAATAGAGCACCATGAGGCATGATCATAGGTCGCATGATGAGAAATATTTTCTGCAATAGCGGGTTTCATATTTAAAGCTCTTTTTTGCCACAAAGGTTCGTACGTCTCCCCATGTAATATATCCAACAGCTCAAAAACCTTTCGCTCCGATCCAACTCCATATATATGATAATCGACTAGAGACGTAATTACATCTTTCGTATATTGAGTCGCATCTCCAAGTAATAACAATTTAAAACTCAACAGCTCGCCTTTTAGATACATTGGTTTTGGTCTTGGCGGCTCGATGATATATGGATTGACAATATCCTGTTTCGCTCCACCCCGTCGACGATTCTGAAACAGGTACTCATACGACTCTGGATGTTTGGGTAACGCCCATCCTACGACACCATGAAGTGTTGACCCGAGAAATGCAGGCAGACGTGCGTCTTCCTTGCATTGCAATCGAATGAGTAACGGTAGATATTCTAGCGAGAACACAGATGATGTTCTATTCATGTGTAACTCCAATTCTAAATTTAGTTAAAGCAGATGCGGCATTTCTTACAGCATCTCGGTATTTTTTGATTCATGCACTGTCACAGAATGCGACCACGTTTACTTCATAATTCTGGTGGTATCGGACGATTTCAACCCACACACTCCATACGGAGTGCGACTATTGGCTGTACTGGACTTATAACATTCATAGGAGATTTCAATCCACGCACTCCATACGGAGTGCGACAAGATGCTCGGCAACCTGGTGAAGCCTATATCGACATTTCAATCCACGCACTCCATACGGAGTGCGACTTAGACTTATGTCCTCTTTATACTGACAATTTAATTTCAATCCACGCACTCCATACGGAGTGCGACTGTGGTATCCGTGATCGCTCTCAACACATTGATATTTCAATCCACGCACTCCATACAGAGTGCGTCAAAACCACCACAGTAATTTGAAAGAAGGGTCAACATATTTCAATCCACGCACTCCATACGGAGTGCGACGTTGTTTCCGTCACCATTCACGATCTATATAGATATTTCAATCCACGCACTCCATACGGAGTGCGACAGCGAAACCACACGTAATAACGTCATCAAATCCAAACATTATCACGTATTCTCAATATTTATACCAAATTATAGAAACATTTGTGATAAAAAGCATCCTTCAACGAACACATGTGTTGCCAAAAGGTCACGAAAACGATGTTTTCGACAAAATTCGAGGTGCGAATCCCCCAGGGAAATCATGTGAGCTTGGGGTTCGCACCTGCATTTCCACCCTCACTCTACCGCCGTTCCACAAGACGTGACGTCTGCTTCAAATCATCAATCCCCCCTGCACCAATGCCGAACATGACGGTACGCAACTCGAATTCGACCTGTTCCAACCGCTCATTCAGTGCATCATCCGAAGCGACCGCGGATTCGAGCAGAGATCGGCCGTAGCCAGCGAGATCCGCACCGAGCGCGAGGGCTTTGGCCGCATCCACGCCAGTGTACAGTCCACCGCTGCCAATCAGGGCACCAGTAGGATTCAGCGCTCGTACTTCCTGTATACACTCCGCTGTGGGAATGCCCCAGTCGGCAAAAGCTTCAGCAGCTGCCCGGCGTACCGGGTTATTGTTGCGGTACTTCTCTACCTGCACCCAGCTTGTGCCCCCTGCTCCGGCTACATCAATGAACGCGACACCCGCTTCATATAGGCGTTGAGCCGTCACGCCATCGATGCCAAAACCTACTTCTTTCACACCAACAGGTACGTCTAGCTCACGACACAAGTTTTCAATCCGTTGAAATAATCCACTGAAGTTGGTGTTACCTTCCGGCTGGAAAACTTCCTGCAAGGTGTTCAGGTGAAGCACGAGCATGTCCGCACCCGCAATATCTACAGCACGCTGGAAGTCAGCTGTTGTGAAACCATAGTTCAACTGCACCGCACCCAGGTTGGCAATGACCGGGATGTCCGGTGCCCAGCGCCGCACATCGAAGGTACTCGCAAGTTCCGGCTGTTCCACGGCAGCCCGGATCGAACCTACGCCAAGTGCCCAGCCTCTGGCGTTTGCTACTCGGGCGAGGCGCTCATTAATGGCGCCCGTTGTTTTGCTTCCACCCGTCATCGAACTGATGAGCAAGGGTGTACGTACTTTTTTGCCAATAAACGAAGTCTCCAGATGCACCTCTTCAAAATCCAGTTCCGGCAGTGGGTGATGGCGAAACGCAAACCGCTCCATACCGCTGGTTACCCCTTCTCCTGCCACATTCTCCTCAAGACAGAGGCGCACGTGCTCTAGCTTCCGTTCTCCCGTAGCCACTTCGGGAAGCAGCCGTTCGCCGGCTCGCTCTTGTTCATTCATGATGAGACCTCCTATGTGAGAATCGTGCGGATCGACAGGATAACCTGCCTGTTCCTAGCTTCTATGTATATACGTCTTTTGCAAAAGACAAAAACATTAATCCTATAAGCATTGCAGCTCAGCAGTTTAACTCTATCCAGTATAACGTTCCAAACCATCTATTGAAAGGATGCCCCGACACCAAATGTCTCACTTAAATCCCGGAGCACCACTATTTTATGCCTACTCAAAAGCACGGATCATCTGTCGCACCTTCAAAGCTGGTTAGCACGGACGATGCACACGCACATGGATCAACAGAACACATTTCACTCCATCATCCTGCACAACGAACTATCTCAAGATTTCCGATGCCAATTGCTCACCAACAAGCTTTCCGGACAACGTCACTATGGGGGTTCCGCCTCCAGGATGCGTTGTTCCGCCTACGTACCAGAGTCCTTGTACATCTTTGCTTCGGTTGCCCGGTCGCATGAAGGTCTGCTTCACCGAATTGGACGAGATGCCGTAGATCGACCCTTGATGCGCCAAGGTATCCCGTTCGATATCTCGCGGTGTGTACCGGATCAGCACATCGGATTCATTCAACCCGGTAATTCCCCGCGCCGCCAATTGTTCCAGCACAAACGCTCCGTAACGTTCCGTCTGCTGCTCCCAATTCCATGAATCCGACAAATAGGGGGCATTGACCAGAATGAACAGATTACTGGCTCCCGCCGGAGCCATGCCTTCTTCCGAATAACCGGAGTAACAGATGTAGATCGTGGGATCGGCGGGCATTTTACGGTCACGGAAAATATGGTCGAACTCCGGTTCATACCGTTCCGGGAAAAAGACCGTATGGTGCAGCAGTGCATCATATTGTCTTCTCACACCTGCCAGCGTCACAAATCCTGAAATGGAGGGCTCATACTTCCGTATGCGGGCATCGCTCATTTCTTTCCGATGTTCCGGTGCGAGCAGCAGTCGATTTACGCTAAGCACATCTCCATTCGCAACCACTTGATCTGCTTCGCGGAAGCCTTGATCCGTATCCACGCCAGCCACTTTTCCATTCCGAACAACAATCTGCCGGGCTTCTGTGCCGGTAATGATTTGTACACCTTTTTCCCGTGCCAGCCGGGTCATTCCTTCGATCAGTTGATAGGTTCCGCCTTTGACTCCGTAGATCCCCACTTCTGCTTCCACATGACCCATCATGGCAAAAATGGAAGGCGATTGATACGGCGATGATCCCACATAGGTTGCATACCGTCCGAACATAGCCAGCGTATGTGGATGTTGGAAATACGAACGCAGCAACTTATCCAGCTTCACCATTGGCCGTACGCGGAGCAGGCTGCGCAGCATTTGGAGATTGTATTTGTCAGAAGGAGACAGCAGCAACTTACCCAGAAAATGACGATTGGCTTCCGCATACAGTGCAGCAGACTCATCCATAAATGCATCATAACGAGCCGCATCCTCCGGACTGTACGCTGCGATCTGCTCCTTCATCCACCCGCGATTACCTGACAAATCCACCACTGTTCCATCTGCGAATACATTACGCGTGCGTGGTTCTAACTCATATAACTGTACGTAATCTTCCATTGCTACTCCCGCATGGTCGAAGACTGAACGAAAGGTGGATGGCATCGTGATCGTGCTTGGTCCCCGGTCAAAATGATACCCGTCCCGCTCAATCTGCTGCAGCTTGCCACCTACGTGTTGCTGCCGTTCCAGAATGGTCACCTGCACACCTTGTGAAGCCAGTCGTATCGCACACGACAAACCTCCGAATCCTGCACCGATTATAATGACGTTACCTCTCAACTGTACCGCCTACCTTTCCATACATACCCCTTGCCGGAGCGGCCTGCCTGCCAGGAAGCAAGTCCGATGGCAATGACACAGGCCATGCTGACCGGTTGCAGAAGGGCAAGCCACCAGGGTTGTCCGCCAGCATGATCCGCTACTCTTTTCACAGCCATACCCAGTAATGTTCCTAACAATCCATACAGAATGGACATCGAACTGCCCGTCATGAGTCCAATAATCAAGCCCAGCGGAGGCACAATATACATCAGTGTATACATCAACATCGTGCCAAGCAGCAGTACGTCTTTGCGTCCCATACCTTCGTACATGTTTTTCTTATATCCGTTCCATACTTCAACACCGTTCTGATACATGCGGGTATTTGTTACATCATGCACGTCTGTCAGCATCACCGGATGACCTGCACGCTTGACCGCTTTGGCAAGACTCATGTCATCCACCAGATGTGCCTGAATACCAGCATGACCGCCGGATGCTTCGTAACTGGAGCGATGAATCAGCAAAAAAGCCCCCGTAGCGGCCACAAACATCGGACTGGATGATCTGCGTATCATAAAAATGGGCAGATGACTGATGATGGTGAAGACCATCATGGGCACAACAAGCTTCTCCATCCACGTCTTCGTTACCTGATAAGGAAAACCGGTTATCAGCCCCCCGCTCTGCTCACACCCTGCTGCAAGAGTCTGCCGAATCGCACTTGGCTCCAGACGCACATCCGCATCCACGAACATATACCATTCTCCCTTGGCCTCCTGAACCAGCCTGTGACACGCATGGGATTTCCCCATCCAGCCCTCGGGAAGATCGACACCATGCAGTAGACGCACACGTGCATCGCGATCCGCAATCGCTTGTACCATGGCCGCTGTCTCATCTTCGGAGCGATCATCCAGCACCAGCACTTCCATCCGGAATCCCGATGTATCGCTCGCAAGCACACTTTCCAGACATCCTTCGATATGTAGTCTTTCATTTCTGGCTGGAATCAGCACCGAGACCAGCAGGTCTGGTGGTTGTATTCGGTCTGCTCGGAATGAACCCACTTTGGGCAGACAGGAGACATTCCATAGAGCGAACAGCAACTGTACGCCCAATATGCAGGTAAGCACAATCCAGAAGATTTCAGATGCATTCATCCTAACGGTTCACCCGCTTTCGTGCCGCATCGTATTTTTCACTTGTCGAACGTACATGACGAATCAGCGGAAGCGCATCTGGCAAACTTCCCTGCCCCATCCGTACAAGCGCTGATCTATGATCGTCTAACTGCTGTTCCAACACATGACCGAGTCTGGAGGCAATCTCTTCACTCTTCCACGCCTTCCAGTCTTCCATCACAGGAGGGCCTGCCAGCATCGATATTTCCGGTAGATCATGCTGAACCATCCCATGGCACAAGGTTACCGGTACGGCGATGGCATTCGGGGAGCGACGAAGCAACAATCCAATGCCTGGACGGAACCGAATCGGTCTCGCCTCCTGATGCAGAATTTCTCCTTGAGGGAAAATCCAGACCCTTTTGCCCGAATCCAGCAGTTCAGTAGTGTACTGTAGAGAGGACCGAATACCGGACGCACTCTCCTTATTGATCGAATATGCGCCCAATTTCCGAAAAAAAGCATATTGCTGAAGCTGTTGCTCCTCCATCATCACATAATGATCTCCCCGCGATGTCTGTCTGGCCGCATGATAGAGCAGCAGACCATCCCACCAGGAGCTGTGGTTCATGAAGTAAATCACCGGGCGATTGGGATCAATCGGAGAGTTGTCCCTGAGATCCACCTGCGGGTCCAGTGACCCTGTGAGCGTGAAGGAGCGGAAGCGACGACGCAGCAGATAATAGTGATTGTATAAGGCAAAAATACGATTAAACGGTTTTGATTTTACGGCGCGAATCATAGAGCCAGCTCCCTTCGGCAAGAAGCACCCCAGCAATGGCGATGATAAAGCTGCCCGTAATTCCTTCCTTTAGAGCAAGTAGGCCGAACAGAAGAATAAACAGCTGATACAGCCATTTTGCACACAGTAATGAGCTACGGTCATTAGGCATGGCCGGAAGGAAGAGGGACAGGAATGCACCCATGATAAACCAGCTTATGTAATTGGTCCACGGAACACCGTAGAAACCGCCTGGAGCCTGCCACTCCCAGAATCCTCTCGCATGTGCAACAGGGTCGAGTACCAGATCGAGTACAATTGCCCAGAACCCGGTCTTCACTGCTCGAAGCAATTTGCCAGTCCAAGTTGAACCCCCGCCACTTAACAGCGCCGAGTTACCCACCACTGCGATCCAGGCAAAACCCAGCGTAACCGGCACACTGAACAGATGAATTCCGAAGAAGTCTGAGTAAGCATACTCACCAAAGGGCCAATGGGTATGAACCCCTACCCACTCCACGCCCATACCTCCAAGCCAGATGATCACAGAGGATATCCAGAGTCCGGGTTTCAGCCAGATGACTGACTGGTCGGACAGGCCTGTCCGATTACGCCCTTGATAGATCAGATCCAGCACATACAATGCGTAGAAGATTAGAAATAAACCATTTGAAAAAGATAATACGTCAGGCACACCGATCGTTAGCATCAAGGTTGCTCCAATGACATACCACGCCCAGTAAAGCCACTGGATCATCAGGATACCGCCGTTCGGGAGGCTTGATAGGCCAGCATCGGGTAACGTTTCACAATCGCACCCAGCATCTCCAGTTTCAATTCATCGCTAACATATGCCCGTTTGGTATATACGTCATAATCGTTGCGTTCAACGGCGTGTAGAATGGTGGAGTAAAAAGCTGCTGCCAGCTCGATGGAAAACGCACTTTCCGTTGGGTACGTATCCAAACGATCCATGCCAATACGGAACCAGTTCAATGCTGCAGCTTTTAATTCATGAACAACGGCAATAAAACGTTCATCCACGATTCCGTCTTCAAAGTCCTGCTCGGTGTAACCATGCTTCTCCATGATCTCCAGCGGAACATACCGGCGTACTCTGGCCCGATCTTCACCAACATCCCGAATAATATTAACGATCTGCATCCCTTTACCCAAAGCAATCCCGTTCATGGCTACTTCCGCTCCGTTATCATCCCGAAGTACAGGCAACAACATCTCACCTACGGTTCCGGCTACCAGATAACAATAATGCTCCAGTTCCTGCAACGTTGTATAATGCGTTACTTTAAGATCTGTGAGCTGCCCTTCCATCTGACGGAAAAATGGCCCCTTATCCAGATGAGGAAAACTGCTGAACAACCATCTCAGTGCTGGCCAGATAAAATGTCCTTCCGCGTCGTCCAACTGATCAAACAAATCATGGATTTCGTGTATCGTATAGGGTGAATGTTCCGGCTCATCTACACTGTCATCAATCATGCGGCAGAAGGCATAAATGACATATACCGCTTCCCGACGTGGACTTGGCAGCCCTCTAAAGGCCTGATAAAAAGAGGAAGAACCCTTTTGCATCAACTCTTCACACCTGCTCAAAATCGCTTCATTCATGTTCCCATCTCCTTCATGAGTTGATTGACGGCCATACGTGCACTCTGCATTACAATCGGCACTCCGCCACCTGGATGTACAGATGCTCCTGCGGCATACAATCCCTTTATATTAGGGAATGGTTTGGGTTGCGGCCGGTATACACCGGACTGGAACAATACAGGTGCTATACCAAAGCTTCCGCCCCCATAGAGACCGTCTCGCTCTGCGTCAGCGGGTGTACGTACCTTTTTCCACTTGATCGCTGCACGAAGTCCCGGAAATCCACGTTGCTCCGCTTCTTCCAGTATACGTTCTGCCAATACTTCGCTCTCTTGATCCCAGTCGACACCTTCGGCATCAGGCACCGGAATGAGGAAATATAATACACTCTGTCCTTGAGGTGCTGCAGTTTCATCCAATGCGACCGGATTAAATACGTAGAATGAGGACTTTGCCGGAATGCGTCGCTGATTGAATACTTCCTGTAAGCTACCTTCAAGACTCGGTGGCAGGAAGAACTGGTGCGTCGTTGCATCTTCCCAGGTTTTGTCCACGCCCACATAGAGCAATACACATCCGGAAGAGGGACGATACGGTTTTCTTTTACGCGCTACCTCTGGTGATTGTCCCAGCAAACCTGATAGATGGGGGAAATCACCATTGTAGATAACTGCATCCACATTTTCTGCGCCTGCTGCCGTTTCTATACCTTTACACACACCATTTTCAATCGTGAGTCCGGTCACTTCGGAATTCAGCACAACACGCCCACCACGCGATATCAGTTCCTGTTCCAGAATGGCCGGCAATGCTGCATATCCACCTTTGACCATCCAAATGCCGTATTCATGCTCTGCGTAAGGCAAAAGGGAGTAGATGCCTGGCGTCCCAAACGGTGATCCACCGATGTATAGACTTTGCAGAGAGTACGCATCAAGCAATTCCTCATGGTGAAAATAATCGCCTACCGCTTTCCGGACACTTTTGTGTGCACGCAATCTGCCCATGAGGGACATGAGCGAAGGGGTGAAGAAATCCCTTTTGCGCGGAAAAGCCCTTTCCAGAAACGCTGCCCGGCCTGCCGGAAACAACGTGTCCATATCTTTCATGAATCGTGTGAATCCCCGGCTCTCACCCGGGAATAAACGTTCAATCTCAGCCGTCTGCTCTTCACGTGAGGTCATCTTGGTCATGACACGACCACTGTGGTAATGCACTCTGTATAACGGATCACAGCGAAGTAACTCAATCTTCGAACGATCTACGCCTGCTTCCTCCAGTATGCCAAGTAACATCTCCGGCAGCAGCACGATCGTTGGCCCCTGATCGATCCGGTATTCCCCTTCCTGCTCATATCCAATGCGTCCGCCAACGCGAGACCCCCGTTCATAGACGGTGACATCCCAGCCCTGACGGTTCAATAACAGCGCAGAAGTAAGTCCACCAATCCCTGCCCCTACAATAGCGGCCCGCTTCATGAATGTCCTCCGGCTTCTGCCGTCTTCACGTACGAGGATGGTTTAGAGCTTGTGCGCGCGTCCTCTTCCTGAATCAGTCTGACACTGATCCGTGCTGATTCGAAGATCGTGGGCAACCCGCTGCCCGGATGTGTTCCGCCGCCTACCAGCCATACACTTTTCAACTCTTCAAACTGGTTATGGGGACGCAGATACATCATCTGGCCCAAATTATGTGCCATATTAAACGTTGCTCCGCGATACACATCCAGTTCAGTCTCCCAATCGAGTGGAGTGAACAGCATACATTCTTCAATACGGCTGCGTATGTCTGCCAGCTCAGGAATACCTTCCATGCGTTTCATCATGGCCTCTTGCACATTCTCCCGTTCTGCCTCCCAATCAATGTCTGCGGTAAGGTTAGGCGTAGGCATAAGAACATAAAAAGCAGATTTCCCTTCCGGTGCCAGCGTCGAATCAAGTCTGGAAGGGTTATGAATATATAGAGATGGATCGGCTGATAACATTTTGTGCTTTGTAATCTCATCAACGTTCAACCGGTAGTCCTCGGGAAAATAGATCGAGTGATGGGGAAGGTCCACATCACCATCCACACCCAGATACAGCATTGCTGTAGAGCAGGAATACTTTTTGCGTTTCATTTTCTCCGGGGTATATTTCTTAAGCACGCCTGGTTCGAACAGATGATTCACTGCATGTGCGAAGTCAGCGTTCACCACCACATGGTCCGCATCGATGCGTTCACCGTTCTCAAGCAACACACCTTCTGCACGACCATTGCGAACGATGACCTGTTTCACCGGGGTGGAAGTATGTATTCGTCCTCCGTATTCTTCCACGACATCAGCCATGGCTTGGAAGATCCGATTCACGCCGCCAATGGGGTGGAACAATCCGTAGTGATGCTCAATAAACGATAGTATGGTAAAGGTACCCGGACAATCCCAGGCAGACATGCCAAGATATTTGGATTGGAATGTAAATGCCCAGCGCAGACGCTCGTCTGTAAAATAGCGGGACAAGATTCCATAGACTGTATTGTGGACATCAAGCTTGGGTAGAGCTGTTACCGCATCCTTGCGCAAATAGTCAGTCAGCTTGCCAAAAGGACGACGGAGCAAAGGCATGACTTTGCCAAACTTCACTTCTTCTTCTTGCATGAACCGAAGGTAATTGTCTTCATTACCCGGAAACAATTCCTTAATCTGTGCAGCTGTATCTTCCCGATTACGAGAAGGCGTGAACACCTTATCACCAAAGTTCAGTGCGTACAGTGGGGTTAACTCTTTCATATGCACATAATCGGATAACTTACGTCCCACCACGTCAAACATCTCTTCAATCAGCTGAGGCATCATCAAAAATGTAGCACCCCGGTCGAATCGATATTCACCCAGTTCCAATCTGGCAGAACGCCCCCCGATGACTGGCTGTTTCTCATACACATCTACCTCGTACCCCTGACCGGACAATAACATCGCTGCTGCAAGTCCACCTGGACCTGCACCAATGACAGCTGCACGTTTGCGTTGTTGATTCGGTATCATGCCACTCACCTTTCTATGTAGGGAATTCCTATAGTTCTTTAGCCCCTAACCTATTATTAAACCGCCCAAGAACACTTCAAGCGGTAACTAGCAAAAACATTATACAAATATAATACAAATATTATACGACCTTGTAAACCAAAAAATGACCCGTCGGTCAAAACACTCTACTAATCCATATATAAACACAAAAAACACCCTTTGATCACTTTCGTCAAAGGATGTCCCTTATACTCTAACCTATTCATTGAATGATAAGATATGTTTAGTTATGTGCCTGTCCAAACCTCGCACCAGGTGGTCGATCTGCGAGATACTCACGTTCTATCCATGACTGCCAATCCCCTGAATCCCCTGGCATAATCCATTGCGGGTAACGAGCATGTTCTGCACGCTCATAGCCCTTTCCACCAAGTACGAAGCGAATATGTGGAAACTCGTTTTTAATCCGCTCTATAAGCTGATCACACCGTTCAAGAAGCCCTGGGCTTGTGATCGAAAGGCAGACCAACTTGATCTTTTGCTCCCGGATAATCGGGAAGATACCTTCTTCTGGTGTGTTCGCACCGAGATACAGTACTTCCGCTCCATTTTTGCGCATAAACAAAGAGAACAACAGTAACCCGACCTGATGATGCTCCCCTTCCGGGCACAACGCCAGAACTTTGGGCAGATGCGGATAGATCGGGAACAGATGGAAAAACTGATAAAACCGCTGTGAAATCAGCTGTGTCATGAAGTGTTCCTGAGCCACCGAAGCCCTGCCTTGCTCCCATGCATCTCCAACCCGAACCAGAATGGGCACCAACACATGATAGAACATCGAGTCATACCCATACATGGTGAACCCAAAATCAATCAAACCATTGGCACGTTCACCCTGAAAGTTGTAGAGCGAGTCATAGATCTGATCTGCCATGCGTGCGTAGGCTTCTTCCATCGTAGGCACCGGAGCCATGATCGGCGTGGGCACAGCCTCGGGCGGATTTAATTTGTTTACTTTCAACATCCGTACCGCTTCCGAAATATTGGTCTGATGTAGCTCAACCTGTTCTTTCAACCAGCGCAGATCCGCAACATTCTCTTCGGTATACATTCGATAACCCGATTCCGTCCGCTCAGGGGTGACCGCACTATACCGATTCTCCCAAGCCCGGAGCGTCACCGTCGGGATACCGAGCATGGCAGCGACTTGTTTGATGGAATACACCTTATTACCCACTTTCTTTCCTAAATGTCCAGATTTCAAAGGTTATATCATTGGTTCCCCGTCCTTGTCAGGCATATAAAAACCCTAACATTCTACAAAAATAATACACCCATTATACACAACGCTCAGACACCTGTCGATTGCATAATGTCAATTTTGCCATATGCATTTTACCGCTACATTCGTTATGCTAGCGGGTTCTCCTGCGTCAACGTTATCACCCGTGTGGTAATAGAAGTCAGCAAGTACAGAAGGGGGAGTCCACCGTTGGTCTCATTACGCCGCCATACATCAGACCGCAAGTCTTCACGCGGCAAATTTCCATACATACGAACAGGACTCGTCCTATTGGTCCTATGGCTCATCGCCGTCATGTTCTATCAGACCTACAAACCATTACCAACGGGCATTTCCTACGAAAGTCCGGAGTATCGTGTGGATCAAGTCGAGTTCCTGCATGACCTCACTTATCCTTCCTCCGACGGACAGATGGAGCATGAACAGCAGATTTTCCAGCGCATGATGCAGATTGTGGAGGAAGCAGAGCAGTTTGTCCTGGTGGATATGTTCCTGTTCAATAATTATCAGCACAAGGGACAGAACTTTCCTCCCGTGAGTACTGAATTCACCGAGGCGCTGGTCGCCAAAAAAAATCAGCATCCTGATATGGACATTTGGTTCATTACAGATGAAGTAAATACCAACTATAACTCAGCACCCAATCCGTTGCTGGAACAAATGAAACAAGCAGGCATTCATGTGGTCATCACGGATGTGGACCCTTTGCGTGATTCAACTCCGGTATACTCTGCGGTCTGGCGTACCTTCTTCCAATGGTTCGGCCAATCCGGAGATGGCTGGATCAAAAACCTGATGGCCACGGATGGTCCAGATGTAACGGTCCGTTCCTATCTCAAGCTGCTCAATGTGAAAGCAAATCATCGCAAAGTTGTTGTTAGTGAGAAGACGGCGATTGTCTCTTCTGGCAATATTCATGATGCGAGTGCCTACCACTCGAACATTGCATTTGAAGTAACAGGCCCAATCATTGGCGATATTCTTCAGTCAGAGCAAGCTATTCTCGACATCTCAGGCGGAGGTCAGGTTCCGTCCTATACTGCGCCTTCCCCGGATTCAAACACGGGAGATTTGCGAATACGTTATTTAACTGAAGGCAAAGTGAATGACGCTGTACTCCATGAGATCAATCAGGCTGGCAAAGGTGACACCTTATGGATGGGCATGTTCTATGTGGCCTCGCCGAAAGTATTGGAAGCCCTGCTGGAAGCCGCAAAACGAGGAACCGAGATCCGGCTTGTACTGGATCCAAATGAAAATGCCTTTGGTCAGGAAAAGATCGGCATTCCGAACCGTCCTGTCGCGGCTGAATTGCATGATAAATCCGACGGTAAAATTCAGATCCGCTGGTATAACACCACCAAAGAGCAATACCATACCAAGATGATCTATCTTGCCAAAGCAACCGGAGATCATATTGTCCTGGGGGGTTCAACCAACTTCACACCTCGAAACCTGAATGATTACAATCTGGAGAATGATTTATGGATTGCTGCTCCTCCAGACAATAAGTTCACGCTTGATATCGCGAATTATTTCGAGCGTATTTGGAATAATAATGATGCCGAATTCACGTTAGACCTGGATGAGTTCCAGGAGAAGACTACGTTTTTGAAAGGTATCCTATATAAGCTGCAACTGATTCTGGGTTTTACAACCTTCTGATCAAAAACCACATTCATAACTGTTATGTCCGTCTGTACTCTACTGTGCAGGCGGATATTTTCATCTTGACAGGGAATGTGAAGTGTGAAAATATAATTACCTAACGACCGTTAGGAAGGTGATTGAATGACTGCACAATCCATTCGGGATGCAGCCCTGTTCCATTTTGCCAGAGATGGCTATGAGGGAGCTTCTCTGAGAGCTATTGCTGATGAAGTCGGGATTAAAAAACCGTCCATATATGCACATTTTAGCTGCAAGGATGACTTGTTTTTACACACCCTGGCCTTTGCCTTTCACGAGGTGAAACGGCACACACTGGAATATTTCCGCGATCATGCGGATCTGCCATTGGAGCAGAGGCTGAAAGGCTTGCTGGTCTGGTTCGAACAAGAATACAATGCCCATGCTTCGGCTCGATTGATGTTGCGTAATTGTTTTTACCCACCCCTTTCTCTGTATGGCGAAGTGATGGATCAGGTGTATCCGTTTATCGATGGTATGGAACGTGCACTGACTCGTCTGCTGCAAAGGGCAATGCGTAATGAAGATATACCGCCTCTTCCCGCGGAACAAGCCGCTATTGCATTTATGACGTTCCTCGACGGTATTACCGTGGAGATTATCTATGGAAGTTCCCGTCGGTACAAGAGACGGTTGGAAGCAGCCTGGCCTGTATTTTGGCATGGCATTCATCATTTGAACGAAGAGGCACAAAGCGTTGTGCCGGAAGGAGATTTAACAACATGAACCGCAACTGGTTATATGTATTTATCGGTGGAATTATTGAGATTGTCTGGGTAAGCGGGCTGAAACATGCCTCGAATGCCTGGGAGTGGTCTTTAACGGGGATTGCCATCGTGATCAGCTTTGGACTGATCATTGCCGCTTCCAAAAGGCTACCTGTGGGTACGGTGTATGCGGTCTTTACGGGAATTGGTACGGCGGGTACCGTCCTTACGGAAATGGTATTGTTCGGTGAGCCGTTCCGCTTGGCCAAAGTATTGCTCATCGGGCTGCTGCTCTGCGGCGTAATCGGACTGAAGCTGGTTACGGATCAGCAAGAAGCCAAAGGAGGTGCAGTATAATGGCTTGGATGGCAATTGTAGGTGCAGGGATATGTGAAATTTTCGGCGTAATCGGTATTAATGGTGCTTCCACCAAGAAAGGATGGCCATACATCGTACTTATGCTGGTGTCGTTTGTGTTCAGCTTCTCGTTGTTGTCCTACGCCATGACGTCCATTCCCATGGGCACAGCGTATGCCGTGTGGACGGGGATCGGGACGGTCGGCAGTACGTTAACAGGCATGTTCCTGTTCGGTGAACGGAAAGAAGCAAAGCGTATCCTTTTTATCGCGATGATTTTGGTGGCAGCCGTTGGTCTGAAACTGATCACATAATGGAACGAAATGAAGTTACACTCTATATCTCCGGTGATAGCATATGCTTCCGAAGAAGCTTTCTTACAGAAAGCTTTAAGGCGAACACTATTAAATTCTGTAATATAAAAAAAGACGACTTCGATCAGGAAGTCGTCTTTTTTGGGGAATGATATAAATAGGGAACCTCTTTATACTTTGCTACGTAAGAAAGGATGTTGTCGTCATGAGAAAATTATTGGCACGCATGGGTTCTTATACTGGGTATACCCTTCTGATCGGCATGGCCATCTTCTATCTCATCGCTCTAGTCGCCATTATTATACTCGCCTTGTACGCCTTCACTGGAGGAAACTAACTCAAACGCTCTTGATACCTTATCCCTATCGTACATACAAGCTGGACCTTGTTACTTGCCGTCTCTACTTCCCTTTGATCAGCCACTTTTCCCCATATACATTTTCCAATTTACTCCCATTTGAATTCCTTCAACCAGATCGTTTATACTTATTTTGACCTTAAAGTCAATTCAAGAACTCACAAGTTCCCTGATGAGGTGAATGCATCGTTAATGAACCCTATACATGAGATGAATGAGAAGAAAAAGCTCATCATTACTACAGCACTCAAGTTATTCTCATCCAAAGGCAGTGCTGCAACATCCATGCAAGAGATTGCAGAATTATGCGGGATGTCCAAAGGCAGTCTTTACATCATGTTCAAATCCAAAGAGGAATTAGAAGCCAGTACTCTGGAGTATTGCATGTACACACTCATGGATGAGATGACACAGATTGAGCATGAAACAAGTCTTACCTCTCGAGAACGTCTGCAAAAGCAGATTGAGACACTGCTCATCCATGTTGCCGAACTTAAGGAGTTTCTGCGAGTACAGATGCGCAGCATGATGATGGATGATGAACAGCAACGCAAGGAACAATGCCATCCGCTGCAAAGAGATCTGGAGGTCCGTACCTTACATTGGTTTAAGGATAAGCTGGAGGAGCAGTACGGGTCGGAGATTGAACCTTATACGATTGACCTTATTTTGCTGACACAGGGGCTGTTCCTCTCCTACGTCAAGATCTGGTTTACAGAGATGCCGTCCCTTACTGTTACCAAAATGGCAACAAATTTACTGCAAATGATGGACTATGCAGCGCACGGATTCCTTAAGCAGAGACCTTTGCCTTTGATTCCTTTGGAGGACTGGCCTGCCTGGATTACCGAACCTCATCCGGATTCCACGGTAATGCGGCATCCTATTCATATTATCAAGCAAATGCAGGATATTGCTGCCTCCGAATTGCCTGCTGGGCAACCGAAGAATGATGTACTTGAGACCATTGCCATTCTCCGGCAGGAGATGATGGAATTCACGCCGCGGCGTGCCATTATTCTGGGTATGATGCACAATCTGGAGAACATAACTGCCATTCAACCTTTGCACTCCGAGCTTCAGCATATTCTGGATGCCATGTATAGCCGGTTCATCCAGGCTGACTCGTCACACACATAAACAGGAGAAACAGAGAGGAGAAGAAACCATCGTATGAAAGGTATCATTAATTTTTCACTGAACAACAAGTTTGCGATTTGGATTCTGACGATTATCATCTCTTTCGCAGGTTTGTACAGCGGATTGACGATGAAACAAGAGACAATCCCGAACATCAACGTACCGTTTCTGAATGTCACTGCCATTGATCCGGGGGCTGCACCGGAGGGAATTGTTGAAGATGTCACGAAGCCGCTGGAAGTAAAACTACGTAATGTAGATGGCGTGAAGACAGTTACCTCCACTTCCATGGAAAATGCAGCATCTATTACACTCGAATTTGATTATGGAACAGATCTGACCAACGCAACCGCAACCGTTCGTGAGGCACTGAATGAAGTTCAATTGCCTGACAGCGTGCAGAAGCCGACCATTTCCAAGTTCAGCATTAACTCTTTCCCGGTTGTATCTCTGAGCCTGTCCGACAAGGACGGCGGTGACCTGGAACAATTGACAAGACTGGTTGAATCGGATATTCAGCCTGCACTCGAAGATATTGACGGTGTAGCTCAGGTTCAGGTGTCCGGTCAATTTGTGAAAGAAGTTCAATTGAAGTTTGATCAAGCCAAAATGGCCGAGCTGGGCCTGACCGAAGATACGGTAAATGGCATCGTTCAAGGTTCATCCATTCGTGTGCCCCTTGGACTGTTTGAACTGGATAAATCCCAGAAAGCCGTTGTCGTAGATGGAAACATCATCGACATCGATGATCTGAAAAACCTTGCCATTCCAGTCGTACCCGGCGGTGCCGGTGCTTCCGCAGGCAATGGTGCAAACGCAGCTCCACAAGGCTCTGGAGCACCAACTGGTGAAGCTGGTCAAGGTACCGCTCCAAGTGCTTCACAAGGAACGGACCAGACTGCAGGCCAGGCTGCTGGCGGTAATGCCGGTGTGGGTAGCCCTTCAGGTGCTGCCAACGTAGCTGGTATCCCTACAGTAAAATTAAGTGAAATTGCCAAGATCGAAGTCATCGGTCAAGCGGAATCCATTTCCCGGACAGACGGCAAGGAATCGATCGGTATTTCCATTGTAAAATCCAACGATGCCAACACGGTTGATGTTGTTAACGCAGTCAAAGATAAAGCGGAAGAGTTGCAATCGCAGTTCAAAAATGCTGATTTGACTGTCCTGCTCGACCAAGGTAAGCCGATTCAGGACTCGGTGAACACGATGCTAGGCAAAGCCGTTTTTGGCGCCTTGTTTGCCATCCTGATCATCCTGCTCTTCCTGCGTAATATTCGTTCAACCATTATCTCCATTATCTCGATCCCGCTCTCCTTGCTCATGGCATTGACTGCGCTCAATATGATGGATATTACCTTAAACATGATGACGCTGGGTGCGATGACGGTTGCCATCGGACGGGTTGTCGATGACTCCATCGTTGTTATCGAGAACATCTACCGCAGGTTAACACTCAAAGGTGAGAAACTGAAAGGCCGTGAACTGGTTCGTGAAGCAACGCGGGAGATGTTTGTTCCTATCCTTTCTTCCACGATCGTAACAATTGCCGTATTCCTGCCACTGGCTTTGGTAAGCGGTATGGTCGGTGAGTTATTCACGCCATTTGCACTGACCATGGTATTCGCTTTGCTGGCATCCCTGATCGTGGCCATTACCATTGTGCCGATGCTTGCGCACACCCTGTTCCGTGGAGGGTTGAAGAACAAACAGAATCACGAAGAAAAACCAGGCAAGATGGCGGAAGGTTACAAACGCCTGCTGAACTGGACTCTGTCACACAAACTCATCACAGTCAGTATTGCAGTGATCCTGCTGGTCGGCAGTTTGTTCCTGTACCCGTTCATCGGTGCAAGCTTCTTGCCGGAACAACAGGATAAATATGTGACCATTACGTACAGTCCACAAACAGGAGCTTTGCGTGAAGATGTCGAAAAAGAAGCACTTGTTGCCGAGAAGTGGTTGCTGGAACAACCGGGTCTGGAGAAAATGCAATATTCCATCGGCGGAAGTAACCCACTGAGCAGTATGGGTGGCGGTGGTTCCAACTCGGCTCTATTCTATATTGAATATAACGAAGATACGAAAGACTTTACTCAAGTGAAGGAACAGCTTGTCGAAGGTCTGAAGAAGGAAGTTACCGTAGGAACCTGGAATGAGCTCGACATGTCTGGCGGTCTGGGTGGCAGCGGCCTGAGCCTGTCCATCTATGGCGATAATGTAGAGCAACTCAAACCTGTATCGGATGAAATTCTGAAACTGGTTGAAGCGGATAAGGATAATTTTGAAAAAGCAGATACAACACTCGCTGACACCTACGGACAGTATACGCTCGTGGCAGATCAAGAGAAATTGAGTTCCCTAGGCCTGACTGCAGGTCAACTGGCTATGACGCTCAGCCCGGCACGGGAACGTCCTGTGCTTACGGAAGTCGATATTGATAACAAAACGTACAAAGTATATGTAGAAACAGACAACAAAACATTCAGCAGCATTAAAGAAATTGAGGATGAAACCGTCACTTCACCGCTTGGCATCGAAGTACCAATCAAAGATGTTGCCAAAGTAGAAGAAGGTACGTCCCCGAACTCCATCATGCAAATTGATGGTAAAGTTGTCGTACAAGTCACAGCCAACATCCTGGCTTCCGATGTACAGAAAGCTTCGAGCAATTTACAGGCTGAGATCGACAAACTGGATCTGCCTGATGGCGTTGAAGTGAAGTTCGGCGGTACAACCGAACAGATTAATGATACCTTTACTCAACTGGGTCTCGCCATGCTGGCAGCCATCGCCATTGTATACTTCGTGCTCGTTGTTACCTTCGGCGGCGGATTGGCACCATTCGCAATCCTGTTCTCCCTGCCATTTACGGTTATTGGTATTATGGTAGGTCTGTTCATCGCTGGTGGTACGCTTGACGTCTCCGCCATGATGGGTGGACTGATGCTCATCGGGATCGTGGTAACCAACGCCATCGTGTTGATCGACCGTGTTATTCACAAGGAAAAAGAGGGTATACCTACCCGTGAAGCCTTGCTGGAAGCCGGTGCAACTCGTCTGCGTCCAATTCTGATGACCGCTCTCGCGACCATCGGTGCCCTGTTGCCACTGGTTACGGGTCTCGAAGAGAGTGCGGGTATCATCTCCAAAGGACTCGGAATCACCGTAATCGGCGGTCTGATCAGCTCCACGCTGCTCACACTGGTTATCGTACCGATTGTGTATGAGTTCCTGATGAAGTTTAAAAAGAAAAGAATCGAAGATTAAGAAATAGAGAGTCGTTCTCATCTAACGGTTCAAGTACAACTTAAATACAGACTATAATATTTAGCTTCTCGCCCCTTAGCGCATATTGGAATGGTTAACAATTCCGATATAAAGCTAAGGGGCTTTTTTTGAATGAGAGCTCTAATTTTAACAAACTATAGGAGGTCATAGTTGTATATGTTACTTAGGTCCAGAACAAGACTTTACACCTGTTGTTTACTTGTTATCTTTCTTATTTCTATCACAGTTGTGGGTATTCCAGGCACAGCACTCGCTTTACCTATTGAAGAAAAGGAACTCCCCCAGGTCTCATCCAAGGAACATTTACGGTTTCGGGCTATATTTAGTGGAGATGTACAGAATGGTCAAATGGTTGTGACCGTGAAAATGAGTACGACCAGCTTTGACACGGGTGAACGAATGAATGAGAAGTTTACATTTAATCTGCCGCCAATCAAAAATATGAAGAAATCATCAATGGATATGAATTGGAGGAATCAGGGGCAAGGCGAACTTACGATGACACCTGCCGGATTGAAGGCCTATGGAATTCTCGATCCTGAGGATGGTGTCGGTGGAGTACTGTTTGAGTTTAATCTCAAAACTGAGACATTGAGAAAAGTTGTGGATCTGCCCACTGACGCTACGGTGTTCGTATATCCTTCAGCAGGTGCATATATGCTAGAAAGTAACTCTATTCGCAATCCGGTATCCTACTTGTATCGCATTACGGATAGCAAACCCATTCCTACAGCCACACGTTATCCAAACCGATTTAGTGGTGTTGGTGAGAGGTTCATGCCCTGGTTCGAAAAATATCCAAGTTATGGAACTCACATTATTAGTGGTACTGATTCAAAGAATCCAGCCATGTTCACCTTGATTGATGGTCAACTAAAGAAGCTGGCAATTCAGGCCTCTACCGATGAGTCTGGCATTGGATATACACGCAGAATCATTCCTTTTAAGAAAGAGCAATTGGAGCTATACATGCCTCATACATACACTCCTTTTTCTGAAAACACAACAACTCTCAGCTACACTAAGGGGAAAAAGAAAAAGATCCTGTTCAAAGGCAAAGGATATCTGATGACCTTTATGTCACCGAATCAAAAATACCTGTTGCTCTCCCAGGAAATCGTGGAAAAGGGAAAACTCCAGCAATTAAGAATGTATCTATATGACCTGTCCGGCGAACCCAAATTGGTACGTGAAATCAAACCTCATTATGGTTTGGGAAGTCGCGACGTAGTATGGTTCTCCGATGATTTAATGATGATTAATTACAGCACTGGCATGCCAAACACATTTCCACCTGTATTCTATTCAGTAACAAGTGATTATGCCATACCTGCAGATGATCAGACGTTCATCCTTTATAACTCCTATAATCATCCAGAGAATTATTGGGACAATTTCAGCTATGAACAATTAAATTCACTTAACGATCCTGTACCTTTTATCTACAATGGCAAATATCTTGTTTTTAAAGGACAGGGACCCTTCTCGCTAAAAGGAAAAACGTACTTTCCGATTAAAGCATTTGCCGAACAAACCGGGGTAACCCTGACAACAGATGCTACGCATGTCATTTTAACAAAAAACAATAACGCTGTGACTCTATTCAAAAAGGATCTTCCGAAATCCTTTGGTAATTTATATATGTCTACCGGAGATCTTCGAAAGCTTGGTTTCAAATTTACGTATGCTGGTGCACACGGATTTGAATTTAACGACTCAAGTTCTAACCTTCAAACAGAATAACTACATTCACTTGTACTTCCGGATACCCATGAAGCATCGTCCGGAAGTACTTTTCGTTCATGATAGCGAACTCATCATTAAATAAGCGTCATATAGACTGACATATAAATTCTTCATTTTAATCAAAATCACAAAAAGTAGAGATCCATTTGTCATTTGAAACAAAGTAACGTTAGATTTCAGCCCATCGGCTGTAAATAGACTTATAATATGGGTTAATTATGCAAGTTGACGGATTCCAGACTCCAGATAGATCACATGTTATTGGAGAAGGACGGTGGTTGTGTGGGGGAGACAACGCTTCATATTCAAGTCAGAGACATGTTAAAACGTCCTGTGTTTCGCAAGGCGGAAGTTCTGGCCAGTGATCGTGCGCTGGAGCGGTATGTTCGCTGGGTTCATATCATGGAAGTTCCTGAGGTAGGGGACTTACTCAATGGCGGGGAATTGGTGCTGACGACAGGCATTGGCTGGCAGGAAGGTGAGCAGCAAGGTCTGTCTTTTCTGCGTCAGTTAATTGCACGCGGGGCTGCCGGACTCTGCATGGAGCTGGGGGATCACACCAAATCGCAACTCGGTGCGATGAAAGAAATTGCAGTCGCCGCGGATTTCCCGCTGATCTGGTTCCACGAACAAGTCCGTTATATTGATATTACGCAAGACTTGCATTTCACCTTGATTCGCAGTCATCAGCGGATGATCGCTGAACTCGATAGTCTCACCACTTCCTTTAACCAACTTCTTCTGAATGGAGACGGGGTACAACCCCTGCTTCGATTATTGTCACGAACAACCGGATGTGCCGTGGCGTTATATCCACTTGAAGGGGAAGCAAGTGCCGTTCCCTACTGCCCTCCAGAGCAGCTGGAGACTCGTCGGCAGGATTGGTTTTTGCAGCGGGAACATTTGGCGGGGGAGGATATTCCGAATTTAATGCAGCTGTCAGATAACACATTGCATGCACTCAGCATACCTGTTCAGGCGTTAGACTACACCTTTGCCGACCTTGTGCTGAGGCATCAAAAACTGCCGGATCAAGATTCAAGCATACCAATCAAACCCTCGGATGAATTCGTCATTCAGGCACTGGAACGATGCGCGGCCGCGATTGCCCAGGACTGGATGCGAACCAAATACATGGAAGAGAAACGCCGCTACAAGGAAGATATGTGGGTCATTGACTGGCTTAACGGACATCACTCCACGAAGGAAATCCATGAATATGTATCCACCGTTAATCCCCTTCTCGCAACGAGCAAAGCTACCATAATCTTATTCGACAGCAACCCCGCGTACACAGACAGCCTCAAACTTCAGAAATTATTGATCCAACGCAACATCGTTGCCCGTTCCGTGTTCGCTCGGGAGAACTTCACCCTCTACAGCACCGTTCTGAACCACCAGATCATTCTTATCATTCTCGACCCACTACCTGGATCTCAGCGCAAAAGCAGTCTCTGGCGCTGCATCGAACAGCTGCAGCAGCACGAGCAGGAACAGACCCACTGCCTCTTCTCAGGCTTGATCGGTATCAGTCATAACTGCACAGACCTCTCCCGTCTCAAGGATAGTCTGGAATCCGCGAAGGAGACACTGCGAATTCAGAAGGACATCGGTGTGATGCAGCAGCCCTTTTACAGTAACCTTCATTGTTACCGTATCATTGCCAGCATGAAGCAGAGCGGTAATCTGGATGATTTCATCCAAGAATATTTGGGGCCGCTCATTCGTTACGATGTGGAGAAAGGAGGTCAACTGCTGCGGACCCTCAAGCAATATTTGGTCCTGTGCTGCTCCAAGCAAGAGACGGCCACCGCTCTATATATCGTCAGACAGACACTGTATCACCGTTTGGACAAAATCGAAGCCCTTTTGGGAGAAGACTATATCCTCCCCGAGAAAAGGGTTGCGATCGAACTTGCCATCTACGCCTATGAGTACGTTCATGGGCCAATCGCATGAAGAACTCCAGCATCGTCTAAGCTCCCCGCTGCGCCTGAAGCTGGCGAATCAAAATGTGACTGAACCACTTCCGTCCAGACGCCGTGCCCACGTATTGCTCTTGTTTCTCTTCGGGAAGATCCGGGTGCCCCCATATGACGTGAGCACCCTCCAGATGTTCCCGTACCGCATAGATCCGATAACCCTGTGCAACCATTCGCTCTATGGCGATCCTCTCGGCCTCAAACACATCATGATCTGACATCAGCTTCTCCCTCCATTCACTGCCGTCACAGGCTGTTTCACCGGTATGGGTGCACCTGCATCATACTTGTTGCGCTTCACATATTGGCCTGCTCCTGCCAATCCTGCGAATTGCCGATCTCGAATGACATACTCCCCGCGGCACAACACCGTCACCGGACATCCCTGTACCTGCATACCTTCAAATGCACTGTAATCCACATTCATATGATGCGTATCTGCCGAGATCACCCTGTTTACAGAGGGGTCAAAAATAACGATATCCGCATCTGTCCCGACAGCCAGAGTCCCTTTCTGCGGAAATAATCCAAATAACTTGCTCGCTCTTGTCGAACACAGATCGACCCACTGATTGAGCGTAATCCGCCCCTTGACTACACCTTCCGAATACAGAATACTGAGGCGATCTTCGATGACAGGCCCCCCGTTCGGAATTTTACTGAAATCATCCTTACCCAGATCCTTCTGCCCTTTGAAATTAAACGAACAATGATCGGAGCCAATCGTCTGCAACTGGCCACTTTTTAGTGCGTTCCAGAGTACTTCCTGATGCGCTGCTTCCCGCAACGGTGGTGACCAAACATACTTTGCACCTTCAAAGTCCGGCTGATCCAAGATCGACTGATCCAACGTCAAATACTGAGGACAGGTCTCCCCCCAGATTCGATAGCCCATTTCACGCATACGCGCGATCTGCTCCACAGCCTCCGCACAGGTCACATGCACCACATACAGCTGTGAATCCGCAAGTGCAGCCAGACGTGCCGCACGCCCTGTTGCTTCTCCCTCCAGCATGGATGGACGAGTCAACGCATGATGAATCGGCTCGGTGCGCCCTTCGGCCAGCGCCTGTCGTACCAGCAGATCAATGACATCCCCGTTCTCGGCATGAACCATGACGAGTGCGCCGTACTCTTTTGCCTTTTGCAGCGTCTGGAAGAGAATCCCGTCATCGGCCTGAAACTGGTTTTTATACGCCATGAACACCTTGAAGGATGATACGCCCTCTTCTTCAATGATCTGCGGTAACTCTTCCAGCACCTGATCATTCATCTCCCCAATCATGAGATGGAAACCGTAGTCGATGGCGGCTTTACCCTCGGCTTTGGCGTGCCACTCTTGGAGGGATTCGACTAATGGACGGCCTTTTTGTGTCAGACAGAAATCAATGATCGTTGTTGTACCGCCAAAGGCTGCTGCTGTTGTTCCTGTCGAAAAATCATCCGCCGTTACCGTTCCACCGAAGGGCATATCCAGATGCGTATGCGGGTCTATACCGCCCGGAATGACGTAACAGCCCGCTGCATCCACAATCTCCGTTCGTTCGTCAGGCACCAGTCCGATACCAATCTGTGTGATTTTACCCTTTTCGATCAATATATCTGCTTCAAAGGTATCCGACGCTGTGACCAACACACCATTACGAATCAATTTGCGGGTACTCATGATATCGCCTCCTTGGTTGATTGATCTCTAACGGATTGCAGCATCGCAATCGCAGACTGACGTTCATTCCAGGTTACAGGTTCCTGTTCAGGTACAAGTTCAACCATCTCAATCGCCCCATCCACCGGGCAAACGATCGAACACAGATTACAGCCAACACAGTCCTCTTCCACCACTTCCAGATAGGAGCCAGACGGGTCGGTCAACATATCAATACACTGATGCGAGGTGTCCTCACAAGCAATATGGCATTTGTTGCAATTGATGCAGACATCGCGGTTGATGCGGGCGACCACTTTGTAGTTCAGATCGAGATTGCCCCAATCCGAGTAACGTGGGACCGTCTGACCTACCAGTTCTGCAACGCTGCTCAGACCCTTTTCATCCAAATAATCGTTCAGGCCATCAATCATGTCCTCCACTATACGGAATCCATGATGCATCGCTGCGGTACATACCTGAACCCCTGTAGCGCCCATAAGCAGAAACTCTGCGGTATCCCGCCAATCAGATATGCCACCAATCCCTGAGATCGGTACACCTACCTCTGGATTACGCGCACACTCAGCAACCATGTTCAGTGCAATTGGCTTCACCGCTGGGCCACAGTATCCGCCATGCGCTCCTTTGCCGCCCACATGCGGCACGGTATTCCATGAATCCAGATCCACACCTGCCAGGGAGTTAATCGTATTGATCAGAGAGATCGCATCTGCGCCACCGCGGACAGCTGCCCGGGCAGTCGCCGTAATATCCGTGATATTCGGCGTGAGCTTCACAATCACTGGTGTGGTCGCCACTTCCTTCACCCACATCGTCTGGAGTTCTACCAGATCCGGCTGCTGACCGGAGGCAGCTCCCATGCCACGCTCAGCCATGCCATGCGGGCAGCCAAAGTTCAGCTCCAGGCCGTCGACACCGACGGCTTCCACCTTTTTCACAATCTCATGCCACTTCTCCCGCGTAGGTTCCACCATCAGTGAAGCGACAACCGCGCGATCCGGGAAGCGTTTCTTGGTCTCGGCAATCTCCCGCAGGTTCACTTCCAGCGGACGATCGGATATCAATTCAATATTGTTAAACCCCGCTACACGCTGTCCGCCAAAATGGACCGCCGCGAAACGGGAGGATGTATTGATAATTGGCTCACCCAGCGTCTTCCACACCGCACCACCCCAGCCCGCCTCGAACGCACGCTGAACCTGATACCCCGTATTGGTCGGTGGTGCAGAAGCCAGCCAGAATGGATTGGGTGATCGAATACCTGCCAGATTAATGGATAAGTCAGCCATAACGATCCCTCCTTGGTGTTGTTTGAACTTACTAGTTACACTGGACATTTGGTCGCGCTCAGGATTTATGCGTAGTAATTGGTTCTGGATAGCACCTAAATTCTAACGAACCGTACATCTCTTATTCGGGACCTATGGGGCAATTTCAAAATCTAACGATTCGTAGAAAGCTTATATGGCTGTATTCGCTCATTTCGGCTTCATTTCAACAGGTGTTCGTCAACATAAGACGTGTGAGATTCTTTAGATTTTTCAATCCTCCATTATTGCCACTATAAGATGTGTAGGGTTGGTTAGCGCATAAGGGACACAGGGTTTCGATGCACACCAGACCTCTTGCTCAAATCTACACTTTCAACACTCTAGCAGTCCCTTGCGCCCTCCCCCCCGTACTCTCTCCTTGCATGCTTCCATTCCACGCTTTCCGTGCACGCTCCACTTTCCCTTGTCTCCCTCACAACTCACGCCGTCTCTTCCACCTGTCCAGGCAACGCCTTCATGACAGCGGCGGCAGCCAGCTTACCCTGCTGTGCAGCCGAGACAACCATCGCCTCACCCTGCCCTTGACCAAAAATAACGTCTCCTGCCGCATAGATTTGAGGATGCGAGGTACGGTACGTATCCGGCTCGATCTCGACGACGCCCCAGTGGTGACGAAGCCCAAACGCTTCGATTAATGGTAATAAACGATGCTGCCCAATCGCCCGGATGACCGTATCACATTCAATCATGAACTCCGATCCTTCTACAGGCACAGGCAACGCGCGCCCACCACCAGGCGGGGTAATTAGCTCCATTTTCACGCATTCCACAGCCTGAACCCGACCGTTCTCGTCTCCAATAATACGCTTCGGCAGGGTAAACCAGCGGAACTCCACACCCTCCTGCTTGGCAAACGTATATTCAAACGCATACGCCGTCATCTGGCTTTCCCCGCGCCGATATAACATCTGCACCCGCTCGGCACCAAGACGTACCGAACAGGTCGCTGCATCTACCGCCGTGTTGCCCGCGCCAATAACGGCGACCTTCAGACCATTCAACGCGGGTGGAACACCTTGCTTTGTAGACTCCACCAATTCAATGGCATCATAGACCCCTTCCAGTGTCTCTCCTTCAATGCCCAGCATAGGTACTGAACCCATGCCACATGCCAGAATGACCGCTTCATGTTGCTCCAGCAACTGCGTAGCAGGAATATCCACACCGATGCGCACCCCATAACGGATCTGCACACCAAGAGCTTCTACCTGCTCCACTTCCCATAGCGCAACCGATTCGGGCAAACGGAAAGATACGATGCCGTACGTATTCAGCCCGCCGCCTTTGGGTTTGGCTTCGTAGATCGTCACCTCATACCCTGCCCGCCCCAGTTCACGTGCCGCAGAAAGTCCCGCAGGACCCGCTCCCACAACAGCAACGTTTCTCCCATTGGCAGGTGCTGCCTGGAATAACGGCTCGTTCTTCGCTCGTGCCCAATCAGTGGCGTAACGTTGTAAGTCACCTATTCGAATCGGCTTCGACGATTCGTTTAGTACACATGCGCCTTCACATAACTCTTCTGTGGGGCATACACGTGCGCAGCTGGCTCCAACCGGATTCGCATCCATAATGGTGCGGGCCGATCCTTTCAGGTGCCCTGTCGATATTTTGCTAATAAAAGAAGGGATATTAATGTCAGTTGGGCAAGCCTTGATACAAGGTGCATCGTAACAGTACAGACAGCGGTTCGACTCCTCCATCGCTTCCTTGCCTGTCATGGCGGGTTTCATCTCGGCAAAACGACTCTCCCACCCATAATCGGATAACGTTGTTCCTGAGCTGTTCATCAATGTCATGCACCTCCTGAAGTTTGATCCGGGCTAGCTTCCAGCTACTTCACAGACGAACCAGATGTTCGTACGTTTCCGGCCTGCGATCCCGGTAGAATTGCCACACATTACGCACCTCACGAATCATCTCCGTATCCACCTCGCCAATAACGACCTCATCCTGATCCCGGCTGCCTATCGCTACCATTCTGCCTCGCGGGTCGACCAGGTACGACTGTCCGTAAAATTCACCCATATTCCATGGCGCTTCCACACCGACCCGGTTGATGGCCGCTACATAATAGCCGTTAGCTACCGCGTGAGCAGGCTGTTCCAGTTTCCACAGATATTCCGATGTACCCGCAACTGTTGCGGACGGATTGAACACAATTTCTGCCCCCGCGAGCCCGAGCAATCGTGCACCTTCCGGAAAATGACGATCATAACAGATGTACACGCCGACTCTGGCGTAGGCCGTATCAAATACCGGATAGCCGAGGTTGCCTGGTTTGAAATAATACTTTTCCCAGAACCCATTCGTACCCTCACCCGCCTCCACATGCGGGATATGATGTTTGCGATATTTGCCCAGATATGAACCATCCGCATCAATGACGGCTGCCGTATTGTAATACGAAGCAATGCCCTCCACCTCGTACACGGGTAAAATAATCACCACCGCAAGCTCCTTCGCCAGCTCCTGAAAACGTCTGGTCGTTGGTCCTTCCGGCACCGGTTCAGCAGATGCATACCATTTGGGATTCTGCTCTGTGCAAAAATACGGGCCATAGAATACTTCCTGCAGCCCGATGATCTTGGCCCCTCTTGCAGCAGCTTCACGGACCAGCGCAATGTGCTTCTGAACCGCAGCCTCTTTGTGCACCTCAACGGGAGCCGAACCCTCAATCCCATGTGAAGCCTGGATTAATCCGATGCTGACTTTGCTCATAACGTCACAACGCCTCCTCAGGTAAAATGATTGGTTGGTTCATTCCACTGCACATCCTCCGAATGGTGCGATACAACACTTCCGTGCCAAGTCCAATATCCTCCGGGGAGGAATATTCGCTGGGATGATGACTGATGCCGTCCTTGCTGCGGACAAAGATCATGCCATAATCACACACAAGCGAAAGGGCCAACGCATCATGGAACGGACCACTCATCAGTTCTGGCAAAGTAACCCCGATCTCTTCCGCGGATGAACGAATCACCGACTTGATTGGCTCTGCACAATACCGCGGCTCACTATTCGTATCCTCTGTCAGCGAGTAGGTTAGACCATATCGGAAACTCACGTCATCCAAAATGTTCATCAATCGGGCTTCAAGCCGGTTCCTGCGCTCCATCTCCATGTCTCGTAAATCAACCGTGAAGCTGACTTCCTCCGGGATGATGTTACGCGAGTCTGGAAACACCCTCAGACTTCCCACCGTACCTACGGTTGGAGCTTCCGGGTCTTCTCTCACCATGTCATCAAAAGCCGCAATGACTTTGGCGCTGCCTACCAAAGCATCATGCCGCATCCCCATCGGAACAGAGCCCGCATGACCCGCCATGCCTTTCATCGTCACCGTAAGCCACAGCGGGCCCGAGATGCCCGCCACCAGACCTATCGGAGCATTCAGCGCTTCCAGCACCGGTCCCTGCTCAATATGCAGCTCCAGATAACTGCCAATGGAACCTGGCGGATAGATCGCTTCTTCAAAATCTGAAGGAGAACAACCAAAGGCTTCCAGCGCCTCCCGGCGGGTCACTCCGTTTTTATCCTGCCGCTCCAGTTCGCCTTCTTCCAACTGACCAGTTATACCACGCGAGCCGAACAGACCTTTGTTAAAGCGGGAACCCTCTTCATCGCAAAAGGCAATCACCTCAATCGGCATTCGGGGCTGAATGCCATTTTCGATCAGGCATTGCACTGCTTCGAGCGCGCCGAGTACGCCAATCGCACCATCATATCGACCGCCGTAGGGCTGAGAGTCGATATGGGAACCAATCATGAGGATCGGCAGCGCCTGATCCGCACCTTCCAGACGACCAATCAGATTGCCAAACGGATCAAGTCGTGTCGTCAGACCGGCCTTTTCCATCCAGAGACGAACCTGAATGATGCCGTCCATATCTTCCGGGGTCAGGGCAAGTCGGCAGACACCCGTCTCCGCGATTCGGCCAATCTGTGACAACTGCTCAATTCGTTCATTCAGCCGCAGCTGATTAATGATTTTGCCTGTTGTGGTCTGCATCCTGCCTCGCCTCCTTGCGCTTATTTATCGCGTAATGATATGAAAATCTCCATCTCGCTTGCTAAACCGTAAACGTCTGTCGTACCTGTGTATGGCAACTAACCTGCGTCCAGACTACGCAGCGCAACGAGCAAACTTCCAGCGATCAGATCCAGCTCTTCCTCGGTGGTGACAAATGGCGGAGAGATCGTCAAAATGTTTGCAAACCCCGGTACGGTATCGCCGTTCTTGCCAATCAGGATGCCATCCCTTTTACAACTGGCGAGTACTTTCATCACTTTGTCCGCCTCCGCAGGAGATCCGTCTGCTTCAATCAATTCAATGCCACAGGCGAATCCGAATGAACGGATATCCCCCACAATGGACAGCTCCAGCAATGGCACCAGCTTCTCACGAAGCAGTTGTCCCAGTTCTTCCGCCCGGCTGACCAGATTCTCTCGTTCCAGAATCTCCAGATTCGCGAGTGCCACCCGGCAGGACACGGGATTCCCACCAAAGGTATTCACATGGCGAAAATGGGCATCCGGTCCGGGTTCCCGGAACGTCTCATACAGATCGGCTCGCACCGCCGTTGCTGATAGCGGCGAATAGGCACTGGTCATGCCTTTTGCCATTGTCACAATATCAGGCTGTACGCCATAGTTCTGATGACCAAATTTCTGCCCAGAGCGGCCAAAACCACAGATTACCTCATCTACAATGAGCAACACACCATAGCGCTGACAGATCTCTTGCACGGTACGCATATAATCCGGCGGGGGTACAATCATGCCGCCTCCTGTGATTACCGGCTCCATAATTACTGCCGCAACCGTCTCTGGACCTTCCCAACGAATCACCTCTTCATAGATGGTTGCACATTCAAGTGCGCATCCATTCTTATTTCGTCCAAACGGACATCGGTAACAATATGGTGGCGGAACATGAGAAAAACCCACGCCAAGCGGCTCGTATTTGATCTTGCGGGCGGCTTGCCCGGTGGCGCCCAGCGCTCCCATAGAGTTACCGTGATAAGCACGGTGACGGGAAATGAATTTGTGCCGAGTAGGCTCACCATTCTGATGGTGATACTGACGGGCTATTTTGAAAGCCACCTCATTTGCATCTGAACCTGAGTTGGAGAAGAATATTCGATACTCCCCCTCCAGCCAATCATTCAGCTTCTCCGCCAGCAAAATCGCTGGTTCGTGACTCTGTGTCATCGGTACATAAGCGAGTGCTTTCATCTGTTCATAGGCACTTCTCGCAATCTCCTCACGACCATGCCCCACATTCACACACCACAGTCCAGACATCGCATCCAGATAACGCGTACCATCCTGATCGGTGATCCAACTGCCCTCCCCACTTACCGCAATCATTGGATGATCGTTATGAGGTGAGATGTGATGCCATACGTATTTGCGATCCTTCTCCAACCATTCTTCCTTCGTACCGCCAAGCGGCTGAGGCTGCTGATCTACAGAACTCATTCGTCATCCTCCTCCACACGCTTATTTCACCGCTTCTTCATAGATGCTTTTCTCGAGCGCTTCATCCAGATTTGCGGCTTTTTTGATCAGGCCATAGTTCAGTGCAATATCCGCAGTTCGGGCAAAGGACTCATCCACAAAGTTGCCGACTTGCTGTTCCGTAAATCCTTCGGGGCGAATCAGCTTTGCAATCTCTTCGAGCATCGTGACCTGATGCTCGCGGGTGGTGCTGCCATCCGTCACATTACTCATCACGATATCCACCGTTTCATCCTGTTGATCAATGGCGTAGTTCCAGCCTTTCAAAATGGCACGGGTCACTTTGACCGCAAGCTCACGGTTGTTGTCTACCCAATCCTTCTTGGCAATCAGCGTGTCCTCCAACATCCCAACACCAGCATCTTCAATATTGAATACATCCAGATCGGATTCTTTCATTCCACTTTCCAGCACCACGTGATATTCGTTATAGATCGTTGCCGTCGCCACATCTACCTGATCATTGAAAAACTGATCCATTGTGAACCCTTGCTTCACCAGTTCAATATCTTTCTTCGGATCTAGGCCATTCTTCTCCATGAACGCGAGCACCTGAAACTGCTGACTGCCAAACCAGGTACTGACCTTCTTGCCTTTCATCTGAGCCGGATCAGTAATGCCCAAGGACTTCTTGGCAATCAAGCGATAACTACTCTTCTGCGAGATCTGGGCGAGCGAAACGAGCGGCAAGCCGTTATCCCGGCTGACCAGTAGACTGTCTACTCCCGTGATCCCCACATCGGCCGCACCATTGACCACCTGCTGCTCAATCACAATATCCGGACCACCCGGAATAATCTCGGCATCAATGCCTTCATCTGCAAAAAAACCTTTCTCCTTCGCTGCATAGATCCCGGCAAACTGCGCCTGCGGCACCCATTTTAGCTGAATTTTCACTTTGGTTAAGGGTTGATCTGCTTCCCCCGCCCCTCCTGAACTCGCAGCGACAGGCTCAGCCGCCGGCTCAGACTTCGTAGAACATGCGCCCAGCATCGTAACAACCAACAGGACCAATACCAGCAAACCCGGCTTCAACATTTTGTACATGTACAGAACAACCCCCTGTTTATATACGACTTTTCAAGCATCAGTCCGTGTTCAAAAAGTCTGCTTTTCAATACCGTGGACTTTTTGAACAACCTCAATCACGTATTACGATCTATGGATGGTTGATACCCTGATGTATGTTAGTGATCTGTGCGTGCACGATTCCACGGAGTGAGTCGTTTTTCCGCCAGAACAACCGCTTCATACAACACAATGCCGAGCCCCGCGGCGATGACAATGCAGGACCAGGCCAAAGGCATGTTCGCCAGTCGAATCTGATCCGAGAGCAAGTATCCGAGCCCCTGGGACGCGATGAAAAATTCACCCACAATGGCCCCAATAATACTGGTCGACATATTGATCTTTAGACCGGCAAAGAGGGAAGGCATGGCGTGAGGCAGTCTCAGCTTCCAAAAAAACTGCATCCTGCTCGCGGCAAGGCCACTCAGCAGATCACTGTACTGCGGTTGAATTGAAGTCAGCCCTTTGAACAGGCTGACAGCCATGGTTGCCATCGTAATCACCGTGACAACAGCAATACGAGACCAGATCCCGTCACCGAACCAATTGTTCATAATCGGGGCAAGGGCCACGATGGGGACCGCGTTCAGTGCAGACAAAACCGTAACCGCCGCCCTGCCGCTTGTGGGAAAGAACGATGCACCCGCTGCCGCCATAGCGCCTAGCAGGGAACCGAGCAGGAACCCACCCAGCATTTCGGTTCCGCTGTACATCGCGTAACGAAAGAGCATATTGGCATTTTCCTGTATGGATGCCGCAATCGCGGAAGGCACAGGCAGCTGGTAGCTTTCCAGCGAGAATATCCAATGAAACAACCTGAGCTGCCAGAGGGCGAGAAACAACACACCCGCAACCCAAGGAAGCATACTCAGTGCAACCGATCGTCCGCGAACGCCAGAGCCCGATCTAGCCTTTCCGGCTTGTCCCCGTTGTCCATGAATTTCCGATCCTGGGACAGCTGCCGTCTGTGAACCATTGAGGGTCGTAGCCGCGCCAGTTACAGCAGCAATCGACACACCTTCATCACTTTTTCGGCTCAACACGCTACCTTCACTCATGTGGCATCTCCTCCTTTGGCCCTGAATTCAGGCTGCCAAGGGGTTAGCCAACGTTCAGCCAGACTGATGGCCAGAAATGAGATCAGGCCAATGCCAATGCTAAGCATGATGGTGGCCCAGAACATGCCAACTTGGGCATGGCCGTAATATAACGAACTGACCATCAGGACGCCGAGTCCATCGGGAGCGCCCATCAATTCCACAACGATGGAGGAAGTCACCGTGAGCGGAGCAGCTATTTTCATACCGGAAAATAGTCCCGGCAGTGCTGAGGGCAGCAGACATTTGATATATCGTGCAGTCAGTGAAGCTCCACAGGAACGCATCAGTTCCAGGTGCTCTGGTGCTGCACTTTTCAATCCTTTTAACGTATGGATGATGATCGGGAAGAAAGTGACATACGCCGCCATAACAATTCGGGCCCACTCCGCGTTGTGAATGATGCCGTACACAATTGGTGCGAGACCAATAACCGGAACCATCTGTGAGGAGACAACATATGGCGATAACGTGCGCTCCAGCCAGACAGCCGCACTCATGAGCAGCGCCAAACCCAGACCCAGCAACGTTCCCCCTGCAAAACCAATGGCTGCATTGCCAAACGTGACAGCCCCCTGCTCTGCGAGCGTACTCGAGTAACGAAACAAGGCTGCAAGGACTTCGTGCAGATAAGGAAGCCGAGACGCCGCCTGCTGGGGTGACAAGAACAGTTGGAGTATCCAGGCGATTCCTTCCCATAGCACCAATATGGCCATAATCCAGATGACGACCCAGGATCGATATCCCGGTTTAAAGAACCGCAGGGACATGAGATTCATCACGCTCCTCGTAGAAGCAGTTGCGAATGGTTGTGATCATGTGGTAGAAGGCTTCCGTTTCTCTCAGTTCACTATGACGTTTGAAAGGCAGATTGACGGAATGAATGGAATGCACTTGCCCCGGATGTGCCGAGAGCACGATGATCCGGTCGGACAGAAACACGGCTTCGGGGATGCTGTGTGTGACAAAGAGGAAGGTCTTGCCTGTTGAGCGCTTGATCTCAAGCAGCTCCAATTGAAGCTTTTCTTTCGTGAATTCATCCAAGGCAGAGAAGGGTTCATCCATGAGCAGCAATGGCGGATCAAGCGCAAGTGCACGCGCAATGGATACACGTTGCTGCATCCCTCCACTGAGTTGCCATGGATAATGGTCGGCGAAGCGGGTTAGCCCTACCATTTCAAGCAGTTCACCGCTAATGCGGCGGCACTCCTTACGGCGGGTACCGAGCAGTTCCAAGGGCAATTCCACATTGTGACGAACGGTGCGCCAATCGAACAAGGCGGGGGTCTGGAAGACAATGCCGAACTGCCGCTGTAGCCGAGCCCGCTCAGGCTCCTGGCCTGCAATGCGTACGGTGCCTGAGGTAGGTTGAAGTAAATCACCCACCAGCCGGAGCAAGGTCGACTTGCCACAGCCGGAAGGGCCCAGCAGAGAGACAAACTCATTAGACTGGATCTGGAATGTAACATCCGACAAGGCAGTGACTTGTTGTGTACCTGTACCAAAAACAACGGACACATGATCTAGATCAATATGGCAGGCTTCGGGGACTGTGGCTGAGGATATGGAGGACATGGGCATTCTCCTTTGTGGGAAGTTGTTTTCATTGCACACCAAGGCTGAATGGGAGGTTTATATACACGAACGTAACAGGTTTTGCTTGTTAGATAATACTATATCGCTTTGGGCGGGGATTACATTATACAGTGTGTTTTGAGTATGGGCCTGTTCATGTTACACAATGTAAAATGAGACGGATTCTCAGATACATACATGTGAGTTTTCTTCGTAGATAGCTAACATACATTTCACCTAACAACAAGCGCACGATCATTTGTATTTATTGATTAAATATTCGGAAAATATGACATATGCCCTCGTATTCTTGCTCGTTTTCTTGTATAAAGATTGAATAGACAGGTTGGATTCCTCTGTCATATATCACTTTGAAAACCACATATATAGGTCTATCCAAAGATCAGTAGAACGAAGCTTTCAAATCCAGAAATCGGGGTGGTCATGATGTTTGATTGGCTGGGATGGAGAAAAGGATTGCCGCTGTGGCGATCGTATCGGTTGAACGCACATATGAAGGAAGATGTCGAACAGATCTTTGAGGGAATTGCCGAAACGAGACGGCAGCTTATGATGGACTGGGCAGATGAACAATGGAACCACCTGGATCGTTTGCTTCAACAGATACAGTCGGTCCAATTACAGGATGTATTACAAGGTTCACAGCAACTAAGCAAACTAGATGCATGGTTTCAATCCAGTTATATTAGAGCCGTAGACAGTACGGAGCTATTCATGCTGAACGAACAGAATCAGGTGGTATTCTCTACATATAAGAAACATATTGGACAGATCTATGAAGATTACGAAGCTTTAATTGGACCAGGATTGAAATACTCCAGAGCAGATCGTCATGGCAAAAAATGCTTGTATGGTCCATATTCTGATCCACTGACGTTGGATATTGGTCCACGCTCGTCCGCTTTTCACGATGATGTCACCTTGCTGTTTATCTCCCCAATCCTGCAGGAAGGTCGATATGTCGGTTCATTATGCAGCCGTGTTCCCGGGGATGTACTGGGTAACCTGATCCAACGAGAATCAGGTCATATCTATCCCGATTCTGGTGACAATTACCTCTTTATGGCTGAGTCGAAATTACGGCCCCATCTGCAACCCGGCACCGCCTTATCCCGAAGCCGCTTCGAAGACCGTACCTTTACGCATGGGGAAAATCTCAAAGATGGCGTCACCACCGAATGGGGTATCGTTTCCGTCAAAGAGCATACCGAACTGGAACTCATGTTCACTGATCCATCGACCGGAGAACTACACCCCGGAGTAGCAAACACCATTCAGAATGGTTCCAATCTGTTCGTAGCCTTTCCCGGCTACTCGGATTACCGCCATATTTCTGTAATCGGCAAAGGCATCACCTTCCAGCTGCCACACTGTCCTGATCGCTGGGGCATGATGTGTGAAGGGGATCTGGAGGAAGTGTATCGGATACGAAGCATCGGCTGGCGCCAGTTCAAGCAGCACAGTCTCTTCACGCTTTTGTCAGGCGCTGCAGGAGCCGCCCTTGTCTATGCCTTCACTGGTAGTGGTTGGAGCGCGGCAGCAATGGCAGCTTTTAATTTGTTATTCGGATTCTTCTCTGCATTACAGATGCATCGCAGCCAATATCGACGAGTTCATGAAGACTTGCGTCGTATCAGCCGATTTATTCGAATTAACGCCGAAGGCAGGGGGGATCTGACCCAGCGCCTGGACACGTCTGCTTTTGCCCAAGATGAATCAGGTGAACTGGCGAAGTGGATCAACAACATGATTGATTCTCTGGAAGGCATTATGCTGAAGGTACAACTTGCCACGGTAGACGTTATGGATAATCAGTATCAGATGCGAACTTCAACAGAGACAACCCAAGGTACGACTGAGCGTGTGAACTACAAGCTTGGTTCGATGATTCAGGCCATTCGCACCCAACTGGAAGATCTCGACCAGGCCAAGATCGCTGCTGATCACATGCGCATAACGCTGCAACAACTGGAGACCTCTGCTACCGAACAGATCAGCGTGGCTCAGCAGGAAGTGGAACGAATCGGCGACAAAATGACCCAAATCTCAGGAGCGGTATCCGATACCAACCGTACCATCCTGTCCTTCATGGATACCATGAAAGAGATTTACCGTGCTCTGGCTGTCATTGATGAGATTTCAGCTCAGACCAACCTGCTCGCTCTGAATGCTACCATTGAAGCCGCACGCGTGGGCGAACATGGCCAAGGCTTCTCGGTCGTGGCAGGGGAAATTCGCAAGTTAGCCGAGTTATCCCGCTCTTCTACTGAAAATATCCATCAGATTCTGGACCGAATCTCAACGGCAGCAGGAGCTGCATCTCAATTAATCACAGAGGGAGATCAGGTGCTGGCTGAAGGAACAACACTGGTTCAGGCCGCTTCGCAACTTCTGCAAAATGCTACCGCTGAAGAACCTGAGCGCACACAAGTCGTGGATCAAGTGGTCATGCTGATGGAGAATATTGCTGCAATCAGCCATCAAAATCGGGCGACTTCTGCCGAGGTAGAAGCAGAAATGATGGAGCTGATCCATGATATGTTGCAGGTTCAGCATTCTTCGCATAACGTGGAAGCCATTACGGTCTTTCTGCAACAACTCGTGGGACAATTCCATCTGAATCACCCCGCCAAAAATGCTGTCATCTGACGTCATCGTTGACGCGGATTGGAGAAATAGCTAAAATTTGATGCAACTGTTCCTTTTGAAATTGTCGTATCATTTATAATAGAAGATTTCCAATCTGAACCGATGAAAGGGTGGTCTGCATGGAACTGCTTCAGGATTCATTTGGCCGGATACATGACTACATCCGTATTTCTGTTACGGACCGCTGTAATTTACGCTGTGTGTACTGCATGCCTGCAGAGGGCATGGAGTTTGCTCCACATGATGAGATTATGAGCTACGAAGAAATAGCACAGGTGCTGAAGGTACTTGCCCCGATGGGCATGCGCAAAGTCCGACTCACCGGGGGCGAACCGTTGGTACGCAAGGATCTGCACAAGCTCGTCAGCATGATCTCGGCAATTGACGGGATTGACGATATTGCCCTGACTACCAACGCTCTTCTGCTGGACAAACAAGCTCAGGCGTTAAAAGATGCTGGGTTGAACCGGATTAACATCAGTCTGGATTCCCTGCGTGCTGATCGCTTCTCCATGATTACCCGCGGCGGAGACGTGAATAAGGTGCTGAAAGGCATTGAAGCTGCAACTGCCGCTGGCCTTGCTCCGATCAAGCTGAATGTTGTGCTGATGAAGGGTATTAACGATGATGAGATCAAGGATTTTATTGCAATGACGATTGATCAACCTCTTCATGTGCGTTTTATTGAATATATGCCGATTGGACAGGCCTCGGATTCATGGCGCAAATCCTATTTGCCGCTGGAAGCCGTGACAGATGTATGTGCTGAAGCAGGCTGGACGGTAGAAAATACAACAGGCCCTGCGGGCAATGGCCCATCACGTAATATGAAAATTGCGGGCTCCGAAGGCACATTTGGATTGATTCATCCCGTGAGTGATCATTTCTGTGACAATTGCAACCGACTTCGGCTAACCGCTGACGGACATATCAAAGCCTGCCTCTACTGGTCAGATGAGTATAATGTTCGCCGCTTTGTGGATGATCCGAATGCCATGGCGGCGCTTTTCCTCAAAGCGCTGGGTACGAAACCGAAGAATCATGAGATGGCTCTGGCTTTGGAACAAAAAATGCAATCTCATACGCCGACGGTACGCCGCATGTCCCAGATTGGCGGATAGCAACAGTACGCATATAACACAACCGCGTATTCCTTCGTACGGGTACTTATTTGTACCGTCAGGATGACCTCTTCACACAACAGATGGGGTAACACTGGTGTGGTGAACCCTTACGTGAATCAGCATTCATAACGTGAAGTGGAGCATGTCATAAGGCATAGGTGGATAGCCAAAGCAGACAAGAACATGATGTTCTTGTCTGCTTTTTCGTTATGTTTTCATAAATTCCTGAAAATCATCAATTCTCCTGTTTCATTTGTTGAAAATTTAATTAATATACGTTATGCCCTTATCAGGTCTTCAAGATTAATCTCATTCTGACGATGTATACAATACATCTAGATGATACATATACATTATAGGAGCTGAACCTTATTGAACATCGTTGAAGCACTCGTTGCAGCAAGTCCATATTTTAAAATTATGCTGAAAGAACACGATATCATGATTGCGGTAACCGATACGGAGAAGTTCTGGTATTATGTTCCCAGCAACGAACTCGATCTGGGCATCAAGGCAGGAGACCCCGTTTCCCTCGATGACCCTACACTCCGCCGGGCACTTATACATGGAGAAACTTCAGCGAACCGTATTGATGCAAAATTCTATGGCACATCAATCAACTCGGCGGCCACCCCACTTCGGGATGAACAAGGAAATATCGTGGGCACACTTGCCATTGGTTTCTCTCTTCAGAACGAGGAAAAACTGGAGTACTTCACTGAATTGATCGGCGGTATCAGCGGAAAATTAACAGATATGGTGCAGACGGTAGCCGCCCAATCCGAGCAATTGACGGCATCTTCCACGCAGATTTTGGATAATACCCGCATGGCTGTGCAGAACTCAGGCGAAGTCAACAAGGTCGCCGCATTCATCCGTGAAATCTCAGAACAGACCAATCTGCTAGGCCTGAATGCAGCCATCGAAGCGGCCCGAGCAGGTGAAGCAGGCGCCGGATTCAGCGTCGTTGCATCTGAAGTGCGTAAACTTTCTACAGGCACCAAAGAAGCTACGGTGAATATCGAACGTTCCTTGAAGGATGTTCAGCATTCCATTCAGCAGATGGAGCAGGAGATCACATCCATCTCACAGTCTAGCAACCAACAAGCGGTGCTGGTAACCGAGTTCAGCGAGGTCATTGATCAGTTGAACAGTGTAAGCCGTGATCTGAAAGTGTTTATTGAATCCATGCTGCTGAAGGCGGAATAGATCCGATTATGATCTCCATAACTCAAATGACCCGCCATATATGGGAGACACAACATCGATGCATTATCGAGCACTACATATTCCTACTCAATAACTAATTCAACAGGCTATGCTGATTACCAAATTCAGCATCCACATTGAACTCTCCGTGCGATTAACGTCACGGGGAGTTTTTTTATTTTAACAAGTTGTGCCAGCCACATCACGGTCCTTCTATGAATAAATGAGCTTCCACAGCATCATACATGCCAGACCGACCATGACTAGAGCAGACAATCGATTGAACACCAGACTGATGCGTCCAGTACGATCCGTTCTGCCAATCACCCTGCCTGCGCCTGCAAGTCCCATGAACCATATCCAAGATACAGCCGCGGCTGTCAGGGCAAAATACATGCGCTCCACCCCTTCATACTGAAGTGAACTGGTGCCAATCACGGCAACCGTGTCCAGCAGCGCATGGGGATTGAGTAAAGATACCGATGCGGCGAACGCAATTTGTCGTCCTGCTGACATTACCGTCTGCGAACCTTGCACAGATTCGGACGACCTCCAAATACTCCATGCCATATATAGCAGAAACAGGCTTCCTACTGCATACAACACATTCGCCAGAACTGGCCATTGCAGCAAAATGAGTGACACCCCTCCAACGGCTGCTCCGATCAACAACGTATCACTGACCCCTGCCGTTATAACAGCAGGCAGTGCATGTATATAACGCCTCTGGCTCATGCCCTGGTTAAAAATAAATACATTCTGCACACCCAGTGGCAAGATCAGGCCAAACGCCAGAATCACTGCGTGAATAACAACCTCCATCATTCTTCCCCCTTATCTCTGTCCTCCATATTAGGGCAGATGATAACTGACGTAACCAACCACTTGGATGGCATCAGACCCAACCAAATGATATAGTGTTTGTTACAAAGTGTCATTTCAGAAGTTATCTATATAAAAAATTACACGTAAACGGAGAGGGCAGAAATAACCTGAAGAAGCGAAGCGTTCGCCTTTATCCCCAGATTTTCACCTTTATAAAAACAAATTTAAAAATCTGGGGATAACAGCGATCGGAAGGTTGTTCTGCCATCGAAGTACCAAGTGTAAATTCAAACGGAGGTGATTCTGCCTGTCATGGAACGTTCTGATTCTCGGCTAAACTTAGGGTGGAAGCCGAACCCTTCTCTCGACTTGCCTTTGTATCGCCAGATTGAAGCCTATGTCCGGCAGAAAATCACAACAGGCGAATGGTCAGCAGGATATCGTCTCCCCTCACAACGAATGTGGGCTGAGTCCATGGGGGTGAACCGCAGTACATTGGTCACTGCCCTGGATAATCTGGCCTCGGCTGGTCTGATTGAAGGCAGACATGGCGGAGGAACTTATATTTCCGGCTCCGGTTGGCATGGTATGGCTCACGGAGCGATGCCCAATTGGAACGAAGCCATCGAGGAGGGTTGGTATTATCCCAACCTGCCCGAGATCCAGCAGATTAATCAGGCTGAATTCCGGCCTGGCATCATACGTCTTGGTACAGGGGAGCTTGCCCCGGAGCTAATGCCTCAGGATGCTTTTAACGACATTCTGTATGCCCTGTCCCATCGTTCTCGTACACTCAACTACCTGGAACCTCAAGGAAGCCTGGAGCTTCGTGAGGCTTTATCCGTCCATTTGCAGACGACTGGCATTCAAGCCTCTCCAGATTCCATACTGATCGTATCCGGCTCTCTTCAGGCACTGCATTTGATTTCGGTCGGACTGCTCCCTCGCGGATCAGCAGTTCTGCTGGAAAAACCGTCGTATCTCTATTCCATTCACGCCTTTCAGTCGGCAGGGTTGAAAATGAGTGGTATCCCGATGGATGACGAAGGATTGCACATTGCTCGTCTGGAGGACGCGGCGCAGCATGTAAAAGATCAAGATCACATCTCGCTTCTCTACACGATCCCGAGCTTTCACAATCCCACCGGCTCTGTGATGAGTGATCACCGCCGGGAAGAACTGATGACCACCGCTCGAACACTAGGCATCTCCATACTGGAGGATGCCGCCTACAGTGATCTGTGGTTGGATACACCTCCGCCGCCATCACTAAAGGCGCGCGACCAGGAAGGACGGGTGCTGCATATGGGCACCCTGTCAAAGGCAGTCAGTCCCGGTCTGCGCCTCGGATGGCTGGTTGGGCCAGAGCCGGTCATTCGCCGTCTCGCAGATATCAAGATGCAGACCGATTATGGTACCAGTTCACTCGCCCAAGAAGCTGCTGCCCTGTGGTTCGCCGAAGGACATCACGCTGGACATATGGAACGCCTTCGCCCTGAACTACGAAGACGCAGAGATATCATGCTGGAGCTGCTTCAACGTCACTTTCATGGGATTGCGGAGTGGAAGATACCTGCTGGTGGGTTTTACATCTGGCTGCAATTCACGGTTGAACCTCTTTCTATCCGCCAATTGTTCCATACCTGTCTGGAGCAGGATGTACTAATCCACCCGGGCTATCTGTATGACAGGCTGGATGCGAGTCACATTCGGCTGTCTTACGCCTATGCTTCCCCTGATGAGATGGAGCGTGGACTACAATGCCTCGCAGAGGCTGTCCACAGGCATATGGATTCTGGCTCCTGACTTCGACGAATGTTGTTTCCTGATTTCACAACCAAAAAACAGCCTTGACCTGGAAGGACCATGTCCTTCAGATCAAGGCTATTTGCGTAAGTTTCGTAAGTGTGTTCGAATACCAAAGGCGCGTAGCTACCAGTGAAGTTACGGGATTCCCTCGAATCTTTTACCCCTTTACAGCACCCTCAGCAATGCCCTCCATGATGAACTTCTGGAAGAACGCATAGATCAGAATAACCGGGATCGCAGTCAGTACCAGGGAGGACAGAATCAACGGCCATTCCTTGTTATATTCACCAAACAGCATGTTCGTGGACAGAATCAGCGTATAACGATTCACATCGGTCAGCATGAGTAGTGGCAACAAAAAGTCATTCCAGATCCACAGGAAGTCCAGAATCGCGATGGTGACTGTGATGGGAAGTAAGAGCGGGAAAATAATCTGGAAGAACGTCTGGAACTCATTACATCCGTCCATCTGAGCCGATTCCTCCAATTCACGCGGAATAGACTTCACAAACCCGTGATAGAGGAAGATCGCCATGTTCACACCAAGCCCAATATAGATTAGGGCCAATCCGTACGTACTTCCCTGTACACCCATGCCTTTGGCTACCCGTGTCAGCGGAATCATGATCGAGTGGAACGGTACCAGCATGGAAGCAACAAACAGGAAGAAGATCAGGTTGCTCAACCGGCCGGAGGTACGTGACAGCTTGTATCCCGCAAGTGAGGCACAGAAGACGATTCCCCCGATCCCCAGAAAGGATACAATCGTCGAGTTCATCGAACTGCCCAACAGATTGATTTTGTTAAACGCGTCCGAATAATTCTCCCAGTGAAGCGTTGTCGGCAGCGCGATAAAAGATTGGAACATCTCACCTTGCGTTTTGAAAGAGTTCACCACCGCCATGTAGATCGGCAGCATAGCGACGAGAGAGCCCAGAATCAGCAGCAGTCGAATCAGATAACTGTTCAGTCGTTGCATCCTCATGCTTCCACCTCTTTCTTCTTCATGACGGTGATCTGGATGAGTGTAAAGATGAGTACGATGATGAACAGCACAACCGATTTGGCACTCGCATAGCCGTATCTGAAGTTATTGGAGAACGCTTCTTCATAAATGTTCATCGTGATCACCTGCGTGGCCCGGCCCGGTCCACCACCAGTCAGTCCATACACCACTTCAAACACTTTGAATGCTCCGTTCAATGTCAGGAAGAAACAGATGGTCACGGCATGAGTAATCATCGGCAACACCACATTGCGCAGCACCTGGAATGCGTTGGCCCCATCAATAACAGCCGCTTCTTTGAGACTTTTCGGCACACCCTGGAGAGCAGCCAGATAGATGATCATCATATACCCTACACCGTTCCAGAGCGATACGATCAGGATAGAGTAAAATGAAAACTTCGGATCACCCAACCATTGCTGGTCGAGGAACGAAAAAGCCAGTTTCTCTGCGAGCTGAGGCAGCACCTGAGAGAAGATGAAGGTCCACATGAAAGCACTGATGATTGTACTGATCATGTTAGGCATGAAGAACAGGGTCCGGAAGAGCCCCTTGCTGCGCGTCCGTGATTCAATCAACACAGCGAGCAGCAAGGCAATTCCATTTTGCAGAATCAGCATAAATATTACATATTTCATCGTGAACCACAGGGAATTCAGAAAGTCGGGATCTTCTTTGAACAATTCCATGAAGTTGCCCAGACCGATAAAGCTGTAATCCTGATTGAGTCCGTTCCAATCCGTCAGACTATAGAACATGCCACTAAACGTGGGATACAGCAGGAAAATCGCATAGATGACAAAGGCAGGCGCAGTGAACGCGAGCAGTGACAGATACTTCTTGAACACATTCGTAGCCATTGGTTCTCCCCCTTTTCACTCGAAGCGGATGATTGTAAACGAGGGAACGAAGAACGTTCTGCCTGCCGTATCATCTGCTTGGAGACTGTGACGAAATAAAGTACCGCTCATTTGTTGACAAAACTCTCAAACCGTTGAGATTGCCAACAAAAGCGGATACTCCATTCCTCACAGCTCCTTACTTGTTGACTTTGTTGTAGGATTTCCACGCCTTGTCAAGCGCATCGATAACCTGCTGTTGATTTAATTGCCCAGAGTAGTAGCCTTGCAACGCTTTGCCTGACTCGTCTTTCACCGCTTGAGGGAGGGATGGGTCCTCATAAGCTTTACCTTCACTCACATATTTCTGGGCATCGTCTACCCATGGGAAGCTCTTGAAGTCATGGATCTTGGCAATCGGATTGAACTTGAGTGCTTCGAAGAATGCACTTGAATCCTTGTCATCGAGAATGTAGTTCACGAAATCGAGTGCCACTTCTTTGTTTTTGCTAGATGACGATACTGCCAGTGAAGTGGAGGTGCTCAGATTGATTTTGGTATCATCCGGATTGTCATTGATCGGCATTGGTGCTACACCAAAGTTCAAGTCCGGGTTGGACTTTAGAATGGTTTCGGCAAACCATGGTCCCTGAATCCACATCGCGGCGCTTCCTGATGCGAAGGCTGCTGAACCATCGTCTCCGCCCACTTCCAGCGCTTTGTCCGTTCCATTGGCATTAACCAGATCGAAGATATCAAACAATGCTTTCATATCGGAGAAGGAGCCCTGATCCTGATTCATCTTCTCCACGAAGTCTTTGTGCTCAGACTGAGTTAATGCACCCACGGTAAGTGGCAGGAATAATTGCGGAATCCAGGCTTCTTTGTAGGATAGTTCAAACGGTGTAATGTTGGCTGCTTTGAGTTTCTCCACGACCGCTTTCATTTCTGTTAACGTCGTTGGCACTTCCAGCCCTTGCTCTTTGAAAATATCTTTATTGTACAGATAGCCCCATGATACTGTTTCCAATGGAATAGCTACGATTTTGCCCTCCGCATCCGTTATGGAAGGTTTAACCGAATCCAGCAGCTTATCGACAAAAGGTTGGCCCGACAGGTCTTCCAGATAACCAGCTTTGCTGAATGGTGGAATCTCATTGACTGCATGCAGGGCGAACACATCCGGTGCATCATTGGAGGCGAGACGAGTCTTCAGAATCTGAGGGGCATTGTCCGCTGGCGGCATCTCCAGTTGCACGTTCACTTCAATGTTTTTCTCTGCTTTCTCCTTGGCTTTGAACTGTTCTATATATTTATCGTAATGTTCTTTCAGCCGAGGTTGTGCAACGAATACTTTGAGTGATACCGTGCTGCCTGATGCCGATTCCTCCTGCCCATTGTCCGTTCCTGCATTGGAACCGCAACCTGCGAGCAGAACACTGACCAGTACCGCACTTGCTACGCTTTTCCATACTTTCATCTCTTATGACCTCCCGGTGTGTAACTGGTTTGTCTTTCATAGGCTCATTATATATCAGATAATGAAAGCGCTTCATTGGACAAAATTAGACTTGTGTATTGGATTATTTTAAACCTTAATCCTGCCGTGAATGCTCTCTCGAACGACTCATTCCGTGCTACTGCTTGAATTGCCTGATATACGAGGTTGTCCCTTCCGCATCTCCCCTGGAGATATTCCGAAATGCTTCTTAAACACTCGATAGAAGTAGGACACATCCTCATAACCCGCCATCTCGGCAACATGCTTGAATGGAATCTGCTCATCCATCACCCATTCCTTCGCTCGCGTCATACGCAACTGGACAACATAGTCGGTCACATTCACCTCATACTCTTTCTTGAATACCTTGCTGAGATATTCCTTGCTGACAAAAAAGATCTGGGCGAGCTGCTCCAGCGTAATCATCTCCATACAGTGTTGCTCAATGTATTGCTTCACCTCGTCCAGGTTCAGCTTGTTCTTAAATTTGCGCTGCGCAATCAGCTGCTCCAAAGCCTGATAGTACGGACTCGAAATCCATGTGATCGTGGATTCGATGGAAGCCAGCGCTGTTGAAGGAGGTAGCGCCGTTGCTTCGGGCCGCTCGTACAAGCCATTGGAGACGCACAGTTCATCCAGCAAAGCCTGTAATTCATAAGCCACCCGCCCAAGCTGCCGGGGTCTGTTAATCTCGCATCGTTCCAGCTTCTGCTGTAATTGCTGGAACCAACCCCGCAGACTCTGACCGTTCAGGTCATTAAACCGCAGACGGGCCTGCTGTTGAAACAGGGAGAACTCACCTGCGAACGAAGATGGGTACGACTCCCATGATTCAGGCGCTGATTCAGCCTTCTCCAATTCTCGTGCACATTTGGCCAACACACCATTCAGTTCATCCGGATTCACCGGTTTGAGCAGATAATCTGCAGCCCGATGGCGGATCGCATGTTTTGCATAATTGAAGTCGTCATATCCGCTCACCACGATCACCTTGATCTGTGGGGTACTGTCCGCTCAGTGTCTGTAACAGCTCCACACCGTCTTTGCCGGGCATTCGCATATCCGTAATGATAATGTGAGGCTGATGCTGCTTGACCAGTTGTATGGCCTGCTCGCCATCCTCTGCCTCACCTGCAACAGTCATGCCAAGTTCATTCCAATCTCCTAGGTTGCGCAAAATATCCCGGTTCCACGGTTCATCGTCCACCAGCAGCACTCTGTACAGTTCCTTGTTCACAAGGCTTCGCCTCCTGTATTGCAGGGAATTCGTACCGTAACGCTTGTCCCCTGTCCGTATTCACTTTCTATGCTCATCCCATATTCAGGTCCAAAATGCATTACCATCCGTGAGGCCGCATTGACCAGTCCAATACTTGTACCTGAACTCCACACCCGATCTGCCTGCCGGGTAAGCCGCTCCAGTCTGGACTGCATCTCCGTTAGTCTCTCAGCATCCATACCCACGCCGTTATCACAAATTAGAATGGTTACATCTGTAGGTTCACAGACGACCTCAATGCCCAGTTTCCATTCACCCTGCTTCTTCTCCAGACCATGCAAAAATGCATTCTCCACAATGGGTTGCAAAGACAACTTGGGGATATAACACGCCCGAAGTTCTCCGGTGATCTCCAGTGTATATTCAAGCCTGCCGGCAAAACGCTGCTTCTGAATCAGCATATAATGCTCCAGCTGGTCCAGTTCAGACTGTAGGGGTACAAGTCCATCCGGCGCTCGCACAATATAACGAAACATCTCGCTCAAGGCTCGAATGACTTTGTAACTGTCTGCCGGTTTTTGCGAGTAGACCATGCCACCGATCATCTGCAGTGTATTTTGCAGGAAATGCGGATGGATCTGAGATTGCAGTGCTTTGAGCTCGGCCGTTTGCTTCTCCAGATTCATCAGGTAATTGTCGCGAATATGTTCCCGAATACGACTAGCCATACCGTGCAGATTTTTCTCCAGCAGACCAATCTCATCTACCCGGCCGCTTCGTACCACTTCCCTGTCCTTGATCAGCTGAATACCCTTCATGGAATTCGCCAGTCTGACAATGGGCTTCGATGTGCGCCAGGCCACCAGCGCAGCTAGTCCCACAGATATGACGGTGGCCAGGCCACCCACGACCAGTCCGTATTTCATCGTGTCCAAAGCACTTTCGTTAACGATATGGGCAGGTACAATCTTGACCACACGCAGTCCTGACGGCTCGATGGAGTGAAAGAATACATATTCCTTGGCTGTCCGGATGAAGCCCGAACTTTCTTTTGTGCCTGCCAATTTCTCCATTGCTTCCGCAGACGGCTGAATCTCTTGGTTCGGCTGATAGACCGGACTGCCCGTGCTGTCAGCAATGTATACCCCATAGTCACCCCGGCTATCCAGCAGCTCCAGCGTCTGATTGAACTCAGCCCACTTGACCTCCAGACTGATGGCACCGATCTGTGCCTGATCCTCGAAGCGGTTCATGCTGCGGGTCATGTGAAACTTTTGCGGATCGTCCGGATCATTGATAATCGTAAAATCTTTATGTTGTGCAAAAAGCTCATGATACCCTTCCGGTATTTCCGATACCGCTTTGATGCGAGAATCCATGGAGTTGAAGGTGAACAGGGTGTCCAATTCCTTCAGATAGAGTTCAACACCAAATACATAATTGCCAGCAGAATAGTATACACTGTTCAGCATATTGAACATGGCCTTCTGTTCATCGAACCGACTGGCTGCCGGCGCTTCTTCGTTCAACGCCAGATATTGATGCAATTCGTCACTGATCTGAATCGAATAGATAATATTGTTCATGCGGGCGAACTGTTCACCTAGATAGATGGAGGCCCAGTTCATATTGGCTCGGTTGGTCTCCATAATCTCCTCTTCCATGGAAGAGCGGGTATTCTCAGCAGCCATAGCGGTCATGGCAATGACGGGTAGAACAGCCAGCAGCGTCATGGTAAGAATCAACTTATTGCGAATGCTGCGTTTGAAAGGATCTATCAGCTTCCGATAACATTCGGTAAACACAGCGCATCCACTCCTGAGCTAAAATAGACAAACGCCCCAGCATGGAAGCTGAGGGCGCTTTGGTCTTTGTATTCGTTTGGAAATGTTAAAATATCACGTTATACAATAGAATGAATGGTTACACGAGATCACTACGTGGTCAGAACAACCCTCTGATCGCTGTTATCACCGGATTTTTTTGATTCCCTTATCTAAGGGGAAAATCCGTTGATAAAGGCGAACGCTCCGCTTCCTCAGGTTATTTCTGCCCTCTCCGTTAACGTGTACATATTAAATTCAACTTATATACCTATATTTATTATTTCCTATTATTGTTCGATAATCCGTATGCCCCATGGTTCCAGTTCGATCTTCTCTCCCGCAGCAATCGGGGTTCCTGCCAGAAGTTCAGTTCCTTTTCCATAAGCATTCACGAAGGATGTTGCCTCATCTGCATAATTGAAATAGTAGCGAATCGTGTTCCCCTGATCGTTCACACCTGTCTTCACAATGATGGGAAAAGCCAGCTCCTGATCGGCTCCCCATACGCCCGCTTCCTTCATGACTCGCTCCAACACCTTACGGATCACCGCAGTACTGGTGTAACAGCCGACATAGGTTGCTTTGCCTTTTCCATAGGCATTCTGGGTAATTGCCGCATATTCGCCCCAATGTGGATGATCATACCAAGCGAGTACTTCAGCCGTTGTTGGTGTAATTAGTTCCATCCAGGTGTGAACCTGGTTCTGCTCCTCACCAACCTCGAATGGATCATCGCGCAGCGAGACATGTTTGGGCTCTACAAAAAGGTTATAACTGATCCCGCATGCCTCACTGATCAGGCCGGGCTGGCGGGTAGAGCGTACCTTGATATGCTCATTTGTGAATCCGCTTTTGAACGAATAGACGATATGTCCGCCATCCTGTACGAATTGATTTAATTTTTCCAGCAATGCATCCGAAGCAGCATACAGAGCAGGTACAACGAGCACGTCATACTCCGCATAACTCTCAACCGATGGGTCGATGAGGTCACAGCCAATGTTCATTTTATACAATTCATCGTACATCCAGCGCACCACGTCATTGTAGTTCTTGTCACTGGTGAAGTTAAACCCAAACCACTTGATGGATGTCAGAGCCTCATTGCTAAAAAGCACCGCCACCCGATTTTTTTTCTTCAAATTAACGAGCTTTGGACTGAGACGGGCAAAATCCCTGCCAATGGTCTTCGCTTCGTTATACACCGGATTCGGTTCAAAGTCATGACTGAGCAGTCCTTTCCAGTACGTCTCAAACGAATTGTGCAACGAATGCCAGTGCCAGTAGGCGACCATGTTCGCTCCTGATGCCAGATGACTGAATGCCTGCAAACGCAGTTGTCCCGGATACGGAACCCAATGCCAGAACGCCTGCGCTTCAGTCTCCAGTACCAGATAGTTCGATTGTTTGGTGGAACGTGCCACATCCCCGCCGAATGAAATTTCAATGCCGGTCAGATCATCCTGGGAAGGATGGTAGATGTCCACACTGGTGATGTCAAAAGGTTTCGATGCGGCAAAATGGTCCACATCCCCTTGAATGCCGTAGGAATATCCACGCCAATCGAAGTCAAAGTTCTGGGTAACAAACTGTCCTTCCTGTTTGTATTCATTCACGATCCCCACTTGCCAAGCCAAAAAGTTGGTTACCAGCTGCCGCTGGAACTTGGCAAATTCAGCACCCAGACTGCCGTTGATCGTCCCTACAACAGAGGGGAAGTCCTCCCAGCTATTGATCCGATTACTCCAGTAATCGAGGCCAAATTCCTTGTTGAGCTCATCCAGGGAGCTGAACTTGTTCCGCATGTATTTGACGAATTGCAGTTGTACATTATCTCCGGCCGTATTGTAATGCTTCGTCTCGTTATCTGTCTGATAACCGATGACCGCTGGATGTGTGCTTACCCGAGAGATCAGCTTGCGGATGATCCGCTCGGCATAGAATAGATAGGTTGGGTGTGTAATATCCATGATCTGTCTTGCGCCGTATTTACCAGGTCCCTGCGAGGTGGTGGCCAGCACGTCCGGATGTTCCTTGACCATCCACGTTGGAACAGCATACGTTGGTGTCCCAACGATGACCTGAATTCCCGCTTCATGCATGGCATCCAGCACACGGTCTACGGAAGAGAAGTCAAATACGCCATTCTGTGGTTCATGGGTACTCCAGGTTGATTCTGCAATACGGACCACGTTGATCCCTGCATCCTTCATCATCTGAATGTCCTTGTCCAATCTTTCGTAAGGCATATATTCATCATAGTAGGCTACACCATATAATAATTTGTCCATGATTTAATCTCCTTTTTTAGGTGGAAAATATAATGATCTTGACGTGTGCAAGAGTTGACATATGCCAATCTATAATGTTAGCGTTTACATTATTATCAGTTGAAGAACTTGCATTGTTCAGCAACCACTTCAAACGCTGATGTGTTCCATGGATTATCCATGCTTGCGTTAAACTAATTATAATGAAGTATACTACGGGTGCCGATTGTATAAGGCAAGTTGTTTTTACCCTTTTCCGAGGTGAATATAATGGATATCCGATCACAGCTCCGAGAAATGCCTCACCATACGCTGGCCCACTGGCTGCCTATTATCGACTGTAACATCAAATTCTATGGTGCTCACAGCCAACAAGTACCCTATGGATGGGCGATGCCTGAGGAATCACATCCGGGCTTTGAGATTATGTTGATCATCGAAGGTACGCAGGAGAGTGTGATTCATGGTTATACCTATACCGTGGAGGAAGGTTCCATTCTTCTCATTCCTCCTGGGTTCAAACATACAAATCAATGTGTATCCACGGAAGGCATGACTTATTTTAGCGCTCACTTTAATGTGGATGATCCGGTCTTCACCCTGAAGCTGATGTCACAGCACAGCCGAATCTACGCAGCAGGTACGGCTGATAATAGGAAAATGCGCGTTGTGCTGGAGAGTTGGATGGGGATGATTAACGTATCTGAAGCCTACACGTCCACTGACAAAATGATCATGCAGGCACGCATGTTTGAACTGTTCGCCCTGTTGTCCCAAGCCGCTGACAATGAACCGGAGTCGACCACTTCCGTTGCTGCTTCACATGCACCAGCTCCAACAGCCATGCATTATGCGGGAGCTATAGCGGAGGCGATCAAGCAGGCATTCCATGCCCAGCTTCGAACCAAGGAAAGCAGTATATCCACTGTCAAAGTAGAGCAGATTATATCCTCGTTTGGCATCAGCCCGGGATATGGTCTACAGGTCTTTCGCAAGGTGTACGGGCGATCGCCCAGGGCTTACTTGTCCAGCTTGAAGTTGCAGGAAGCCAAAGTGCTGATCGAACAGCCAGAGCTGTCGCTCGGGGAAATTGCTTGGAAGCTAGGTTACACCCATCTGTCCCATTTCAGCAGACAATTCAAACGTTGGACAGGCCAAAGCCCGCTGCAATATCGCAATCATCATGCAGATACATCAGGTGATCCTGTATCCTACAGATCCGAATCGAGTCCACAATCTTGATTACGGATACGTTCGTACTCTTCCGGCGTGTTCATATTACTCATTTGCATCGCTACTTGGTGAACACCCGCTCTCTCAAGCTCTTCCGTTTCAACATAGAGGCAACCGATCTCTTCAAGCCATCGCATGACTCGAAGATGATCCTGTACCAGACGCTGCTCCAGATCAAGGAGCACTCGTTTGTGGTAAGCCCCTGCAAGAGGGTGGACATGTCCATCCACGCGTGGAACGATAGCAGAATAAGAGTTATGCGATTCGACCAGTTTTTTTATTCCATCAAAAAAAGACGTTTGCAGGAGCGGCATATCGCAGGCGCCTACCAGATTCCAGTCTGTATCGGAAGCTTCCAGCGCCGCGTGAAGACCCGCCAGTGGCCCCTTCCGCGGATAGTGATCCTGAACGCAGTCGTAGCCCATTGCACTGTAGGTTGTCACATTGGGTCCAGCTGCCACGATGATACGGGATACTGCGGGTCTCATGGCCTTTGTGACATGTTGCAGTACAACGGAACCGTTCAGTTCCAGCATGGCCTTGTTGGTCCCCATGCGACTGGATAAACCTCCTGCCAATATGATGCCTGTCCATTCACGCGTATTCATGTTGTTATCCTCCCTCAGATCACGATATGTGTTTGAATGCATCAATTTCAAAACGTTCGCTATGCATTGAATCCCCTTTCAACAAATGATACATTGAACAATATGCATTTGAAAGGAATGGCTTAATTGGACAGACCTGCACCTTCAAGAGGCAATCCCTCATTGGTTTCTCTGAAACTATATAACTTTTTCATATATGGAGCCATCTCGATCTTCGCCGGATTCCTGCAGCTTTACCTGCAAGAGATTGGTATGACCAAACTAGAGATTGGCAGTCTGATGGCGATTGGACCCTTTGTATCCTTGTTTGCCAACCCGTTCTGGGGTTTTTGGAGCGATAAATCTCGCAACATTCGCATCATTCTGATGATTATGATGGGAGGCACATTTGTGCTCGCCCAGGGTGTATTCTATGCGCCCACGTATACCTGGATCTATGTAGCCATGATTTTCTTTTATTTTTTTCAAAGTCCATTATTTGCTCAAACCAATAGCCTGATTCTCGGATATATCGATGGTACAACCCAGAAATTTGGATCATTCCGGCTCTGGGGTTCACTCGGTTGGGCGCTGACTGCCGTCGCAGCCGGACCGCTCATTGACCGTTTTGGCATCGGCAGTGTATCCATTATATTTGCGTGCATGATTGCCACCGCCTTTGTATTATCCGTATTTTTACCCAGACAGCCGATCGCTTCGGATACACCCGTGGTTACTTTTCGGCGGTTTGGCAAAGTCATGTTCAATCCGTATTTTATGGCATTTATCGGCCTGGGTGTACTCGTATCGGTGCCTAATGCGATGAACAGTACGTTTATGTCACTATATATTGTAGAAATGGGTGGCGACAAACAGATGGTCGGCTGGGCCATCTTCACCTCATCCATTCTCGAAGTCGGCGTATTCCTGCTGCTAGATCGCTTGCTCAAACGCAAAATGAGCATGCTCCTGGCATCCCTTATCCTGATCAGTGTGCTGTTTGCACTTCGCTGGCAGCTCATGGCACTGGCTAACAACCCACTGGAGATTGTATTCATTCAGTTGATGCACTCCATTACGTTCGGTGGGTACTTCTATGTGGGTACACAGCTGACTATGCTGTTTATCCCAAGACCTTATCGTTCTTCCGGTCAAGCTGTCTACACGATGGCCTGGGGCGGTCTCTCCGGCGTCATTGCCGGTCTGTTCGGCGGCTGGTTGTTCCAGAGCTTCGGTGCGGAAATCATGTATAGCATCGGCGTATTCTTCTCGCTCATCGGCGCTGTTGGATTCGGCATCATGTGGTTATCGAATCGACGTAACGGCTATCAGCCAGTTGTATTGACGGAGATGGGTAATATGGATGAGGACCGATAATCTTTTGTTAGAAAAAGTTGAAAGATTTCCACTGGAGCACTACGAGGACAGAACAATCATTCGATCGCTGTTATCCCCAGATTTTTTTGATTCCCTTTTCAAAGGGGTACAATCCGGGGATAAAGCGGAGCTGTAGTTCGTTCTATCATAATTGAATACGATGCTAGTTTCTCTATAGATTTTAACTAATCATTAAACTGAACAAACACATGCATATACTTATCTAATCCTGGAAAACCGGTTGTACCTTTGATATCCAAGAAATTCAGTTTCTCTTTCCAGTCCACCCTTTCTTGATCAGAGTCATCAGTCGAGAGTTCAAAAATATATGCTAAGACAAATGCATCCATACTCGAGACCCCGTTTTTCAATTGTACCCACTCTTGAGGGAGCACAACTTGATTGTTACCCGCTGTGATTTCTTTGCCAGAGAAATTAAGAATCAGTTCTTGTCCTTCATTTTTAATCGTGGTGATTTTTTTCTTTCCATCCCATTTAAACGTTGCTCCGGATCGTTTAAAAACATCTTTCACTGGGATATAAATGGAATTATAAGTTGTTTTTGTTGCCTTTCCTTCCTTTATGACACTTAGTTCAACTTTTTTTAGTGATGAATTGTACACATTCGCCGCACGTTCCTTAAAAGGTAGATCCATTAGGGATTGGTCCAAAGCAGCAGAGGCAACAGAGCCTACGCAGACAGCTAAAGTTAACATCAACAATAAAGAAACAAATCGCTTCATCTTGATTCCTCCTTGAAATTATTGTTCACATTAACTTAAACGCCGAAAGTTGGAAAAATGTTCATTTAAGTATCCCGTTGTATTAATAATTATTTTTTGTGTATCCACGCAGAACCAGGACTTGTATTAGTACAACCTTCTTTATCAATTGCAGGCGCACAAGAAAAAGGCGTCTCCATTGGCTTATTGCCCTGGAGACGCCTTTTACGTTCATAGATTTAAGTTTACTGCTAACCTATCGTCCTACCTATGTTCACATTATGCCTTCGGCAGTTGGAATGAGCTTTTCAGGGATACGACCCGGTTAAATACCGGACGTCCTGGCTCGGAATGTTTTGGATCTACACTGAAGTAACCGTGACGGAAGAATTGGAATTTATCCTGAGCGTTCGCTTCCTTCATCTCTTGTTCCACATACCCATTAACAATCTCAAGAGAGTTCGGGTTCAGTTGATCCAGGAACGTTTTCTCCGGTTGCTCTTCCACAACCTCAGTTTCAGCCCCAGCTACTGCCACTTCGACCTCTGCTTCCGGTGCTTCATCCAGGATCAACGGCTCGTACAGACGGAATTCAGCAGGTACCGCTTGAGTCGCTTCTACCCAGTGGATTGTTCCTTTGACTTTACGGCCAGTGAATCCACTGCCGCTCTTCGTCTCTACATCATAGGTACAATGAATCTCAGTTACATTACCTTCTGCATCTTTGATCACATCGTTACATTTGATGAAGTACGCATGTTTCAGACGAACTTCGTTGCCAGGGAACAAACGGAAATATTTGTTCGGTGGATTCTCCATGAAATCGTCTTGTTCAATATAAATCTCACGGGAGAACGGAATTTGGCGATTACCCATCTCCGGGTTCTCCACATTGTTCTCTGCTTCAAGCCATTCCACTTGTCCTTCAGGATAGTTGGTGATGACCACTTTGAGTGGGTGCAGGACAGCCATCGTGCGTGGAGCTTTCAGTTTCAAGTCTTCACGTACAAAGTGCTCCAGCGTTTGCAGGTCGATAACTCCATAGTTTTTGGAAATGCCTGTCTCATATACAAAATCACGAATAGCTTCCGGTGTATAACCCCGGCGGCGCAGACCGGAAATCGTTGGCATGCGCGGATCATCCCATCCATCCACATGTCCTTCATCTACGAGCAGTTTCAGCTTCCGCTTGCTTGTTACCATCTGGGACAGATTCAGGCGACCAAATTCATATTGATGCGGTTGGTTCTCCATCTCACACTCGGCAATAACCCAATCGTAGAATGGACGTTGATCCTCAAACTCCAAGGAACAGAGGGAATGCGTTACACCTTCAATTGCATCTTCAAGCGGGTGAGCAAAGGCGTACATCGGATAGATACACCATTTGTCGCCCGTGTTATGATGATGTGCATGAGAAATCCGGTAAATAACCGGATCGCGCAGATTGATATTCGGTGCAGACATATCGATCTTGGCACGCAGCACTTTCTCTCCGTTCTTGAATTCACCTGCACGCATACGTGTGAACAGGTCGAGATTCTCTTCCACTGAACGATCACGGTACGGGCTGTTCTTACCCGGCTCCGTCAGCGTTCCGCGCATTTCACGGATTTCGTCGGCGCTTTGATCGTCGATGTAGGCTTTACCTTTTTTAATCAACAAGACAGCACGGTTGTACATCTCGTCAAAATAATCCGAGGCAAAACGTTTCTCGTTCCACTCGTATCCGAGCCATTTCACGTCTTCCTGAATCGATTGAACGTACTCTACATCTTCCTTGACCGGGTTCGTGTCATCAAAGCGCAGATTCGTTTTGCCGCCAAATTCGCCGCCCAGCGTAAAGTTAATCCAGATCGCCTTGGCATGGCCGATATGCAGATAACCGTTCGGTTCCGGAGGAAAACGGGTAATAACTTCCTGGACTTTCCCAGACCGGAGATCTTCGGTAATAATATTTTTGATAAAGTTAGGTGGGGTTGTACGATTGTCCACAGGTATCAAACCTTTCATGAATGGATTGGAGCCTTAGGGAATTGCAGCAATTCCGGCTATAATTCCTTAATAACGAAGTCATTTCCTGAAAAAATCTATTTTCTTGGAAAGTTTCGTACGCGTTTCATTTAAATATACCTTTAACGGGGGAGGAGTTCAATAAAGAACGGCACCAAAGTCAGGATCAGCCATGCATAAATAGGCCCAAAACCATTTTGACGGGTTCGCTCGAATCATGTAGCATGATAGTAAAATCAAATTAAAGGGAGGGTTTCCCATTCCATTGAACTCGCTTAAACTGACCAAAGAACAGCAGGATGAAGCCATTCGCACCATTCAGTCGTATTTCGAAGAGGAACGTGGCGAAGAGCTCGGCGATCTGGCCGCTTGGGGTGTCCTCGACCTGTTCATGACACAGCTGGCTCCCTACATATATAATCAGGCACTCCGTGACGCGCGCACAACGGTCAATCAACGCATGGCCTCAATGGAAGAAGACCTGTTTGCACTGGAGCAAAAGTTGCCCAAGACTTCCCGTTAATCCACTACAAACAAACCTATACTAATAAAGAAAGAAGGTTGCATTCATGTTTACCTATTCATTGGATGAATATACCGAACTCCGGCCACTGGCCATGGAACATACCAAACCGCTGTTTGAACTGACGGATCGTTCGCGGGATCAATTGAGACATTGGTTGCCGTGGGTGGATCATGTGACAGAAGTGGAACACACCTCAAACTTCATTACTAACGCATTAAAACAAGGTGCTGAAAATGGCGGCTTCACCGCAGGCGTGTGGTTAAAAGGCGATCTCGCAGGCGTCATCGGATTCCACGAAATTAACTGGACCAACCGCTCGGTAAGCATCGGATATTGGCTGGGAAAAGGCTTTGAAGGTCAGGGCTTGATGACAAGTGCTTGTCGCGTTCTAGTCGATTATGCTCTGGTGACCCTGGATCTGAATCGCGTCGAGATTCGCTCGGCAACGAATAACAAACGGAGTCGCGCTATCCCTGAAAGACTCGGATTTGTTCTCGAGGGTGTCATTCGTCAGGCAGAGAAACTGCCTAAAGGTTACGTGAACCATGCGGTGTACGGCATGCTTCAGCATGAATGGGAACTCTTGCGCTAATTCGCTTACATAATGAATCGGGAGTGATCTCTCCCAACATAATAGATCAACACGAATACCCTCGATCTCCACGGAATGTGGTGACAGAGGGTATTTTATTGCATCCATGACTTTTAGAGTGCTCGGACCATGCCACCATCCACAATCAATGAGGTTCCGGTAATGTACGTATTGGCCCCGGATAACAGGAACACCACCGCTTTGGCAAACTCCTCCGGTTGACCATAACGTCCTAGTGGAATCTCTTTACGGAACTGGTCAGATACCTCTTCCTCACTGATTCCATTCTGCTCAGCCCGTGCTGCATCCAGCTCACGTATACGGTCTGTTGCAATACGTCCTGGCGCCACCGTGTTGATCAAAATTCCGTATGGAGCCAGCTCCTGGGATAACGTCTTCGCCAATCCAAACACGCCGGTACGGAACGTGTTGGACAGCACCAGACCCGGAATGGGCTGTTTCACCGAAGTTGAAGCGATATTGACAATGTGTCCTCCACTTTCTTTCATATAAGGAAGAGCACCGCGAATCAGTCTTACATAACTGAGTACATTTAATTCAAATGCACGCTCCCAATCTTCATCGGTTAGTGACTCAAATGAACCCGATGGCGGGCCACCCGAATTGTTCACCAGAATATCAATCTGCCCAAACAGCTCCGCTGTCTTGTGAATCAGAGCCTCAATGTCTTCCTTACGTGTCACATCGGTTGCACAATATTCCACACGTCCGCCACCACCAAGCGCCAGAAGCTCCTGCTTCACTGCTGCGAGCTTTTCTTCGCTTCGGCTGGCAAGCATGACGTCAGCACCTTCTGCTGCCAGTTGAGCGGCTACCGCTTTGCCCAGCCCTCGACTGGAAGCCAGCACCAGTGCTTTTTTACCTTGAAGTCCCATGTCCATCGTTGTTCCTCCTCCTCAGCTAGTTTCTATTTGGTCTGGATAAAATAACCCATAAGAATATCGTCCACATACTTGTCTCCGATATAAAACTCAGACACCAACCTGCCTTCCGTCACAAATCCACACTGTGTATAAAACGTGATGGCTCCCGGATTGCTGGAGAGAACGCGCAGCCTGAGCTTGAGAACGCCATGTTGGGCCGCATGCTGCTTGATGGCATCCATCAAAGCTGTAGCAATGCCACAACGCCGATCATGAGGGTGAACTGCAATATGAATCTCGTAGACATGACGGTTGACCGGCATACCTGTGGCTGGCTGAAAGCCCACATAACCACATACCCGCTCTCCCTGCACCGCAATCAATTGACTGCCTGGCGGGCAATGCTGCAGATATTGCTGTCTGGAGCGCCAATGCATCGGTGCAGGAGAGGTGTATTTGTCCCATACCAGGGCATCCAACTCCATTAGCTGGGCAGCATCTTTAATCTCGGATGGACGAATCGTAAATGTATGGCTGGTAAGCATAATGATTCAACCTTTCGTGCTATAGTCGACAACGCTGTGCGCTACAACGTCGGGAAAGTTAAGAGAGTTAAGAACGTTGAGAAACTTAGGAATAGGAAGACATTGTTCGTTTACTTCACTATTTAAGTTTATTGTTCTATATATTGTAGCATAGCCTCAGCTTTGACTAAAATTCCACTCAGTATTGGACCTTTTCGCAAAATGAAATAAACACTTAACCTTACCGTTACGTCATAGTTTATACTGATTCGATAAGGAGGGGGATGCATGATGAACATCAAAGAGGCAGCAGGCAGGCTAGGTATATCGGCAAGAGCCATTCGCTTTTATGAGGAAAAAGGATTAATTCTACCCACCAAACAGTCCAGTAACGGTTATCGCACATACACTGAGAATGATATCTGGCGGCTTCAGACCATTGCTGCGCTGCGTGAGATTGGCATGTCGCTACAGGATATTACACATGCGCTCGGAGAGATTGATCAAGGAAACCAGCAGCGGCTGGAAGAATATCTGGAACTGCAACAGGCCGTCATGTATGCCCAGTGGATTGAGCTCAAACGTATGATGGATACAACTCAGCGCATGATTGACCTGAATCGTCAGGATGGTCCGTTGGATGTCAGCCATCTACACGATCTCGCGGACAGTGCCCGTCGCCTGCGCGAAGCCCGGCAGAACTGGCATGATCGGTGGAATTATGACACGCAGGCAGCCATCCATGATCAGCGAGTGCAGGCAGAAGGCAGAATCAGTACTGAATATCCCAATTCAGAGGGCAGGCATCATTCGGACAACACCTCGCCTATAAGCAATGAGATTGAAGTTTCACATCCATATCAGGATACAGATCATTCCACGCCGAGCGATTCCAATGATACGGTACAGTGTTCCTTTTATCTGTATCACAACTATGACGAAGCGCTCGAACAGACAGCTCATTGGATCTCTCCCGCCCTTGGTGAGAAAGGACTCGATATTGGTACAGGCACAGGTAATCTGGCTAGGAAACTGCTACAGCACGGCGCAGACATGACTGCAATCGACCAATCCCGGGAGATGCTACGCAGATGTCGTACCAAATATCCTGAGATGCATGTGAAACTTGGTAATTTCCTGGCGCTGCCTTTTGCCGATCATTCCTTCGATTTTGTTGTATCCAGCTTTGCTTTCCATCATCTGAGTCCAGATCAACAACTATTGGCCTTACAGGAGATGCAGCGGGTATTAACCTCGCGCGGACGTATCGGCCTAACCGATCTGATGTTTGTTGATGTGACTCACCGTGATTCCTATATTCGGCAGGCAGAAACCACAGGACACGAGGAACAGCTGCGCGCCTTGCGCGAGCGTCACTTCCCTCTGTTGAGTGAGCTATGCAGCTGGCTGGAGCAACAGGGCTACGTAACCAAGCATATGCGGCATAATGAGCTATTGCATACGTTGCTGGCAGTTCCGCTGCGGTGAGCAATCATGAGCATATGCCAAAAAGGCCATCCCGCCTTGAATAAAGGAGGATGACCTTGGTGTACATCATGCTATGAAATTACATATAGATATCAACAACCGTACGCTCAGTTGCACTGCGTGCTTGTCTGAACTCATCAAGCGAGATGCTTACACCGCCCTGACGGTAACGGTTCGCTGTACGCTCGGTACGAATGTCCTTGCCGTTCACCGCTACACGGCTCACAGCACCTTCATTCAAGTGATAGATGAACGTCACCGGCTCACCCGCATACTCGAATTCGAATTGCATACCGTTCAGCTCAGCTGGCAATACCGGGTCAATGACCAGATCGCCGCCCTCTTGACGAATACCAAGTGCATTGGAGATCAGCTGGTTCATGTAGATTCCAGGGCCGCTGGAGTAGATTCTCCATCCGCCTTTCACTTGTACAGTCCCTTTACGAAGTTGGTCAAAATGCTCCTGCGCCTCGTAACGTGTATTAAACTTGCCGTCTGAACTGCTGAAGTACGAGTTCGCTTGACGAATCTCCGCGTTAGGTACAACCTCGCCGATACCAACCGGGTTGATCATCGCGAGACCATTCCACACCTGATCTGTCTTACCGAGCTTCGCCATCGCTTCTACGTAACGGATATGGGCGTGTACATATTGCAAACCAATCTCACGACCGAAGTTGGATGCTTGCTCTGCACGTTTGAAGTGTGTGCTTACACCACCAGCATATTGAGCTGGACGATTCATCAGACGCACGCCATCCGGGCATAGGAACTGTTCACGGATCAATGCGTAATGCGATTCTGCTTGCTCCGCATTCAGCAATTCACCGATCATGCTGCGCGTCATTGGCAACAGGCGATATTGAATGCCTGTCTCTGTGTCTGTTGGATGAAGCATCAGCTTCGCTTGGTCCGCTTCTTCCATGTATACAAAGCCTGGAATCACATCTGTGCCCAGCATGTAACGGTTAAAGTCCTCACGAATGCCTTGAGCCAACACGTCAAGCTCCTGTGCAAAGTCTGCATCCTTGAATTTCAGCGCTTGCGAGAGCACATTCACGGACTGATACGTCAATGCCACCGTCCAACTGCTCACCATGTATTGCTTCAGCTGTGCATTGGCTGGTTGGAGCGTATCATCCCAGTCGCCATCTCCATAGGAAGACAGGAACGTATCGTGCAGGAAGTGCGAACGGATATATTCGATCTCTTTTTTCGCGTGATCCAGCACCGTTGCCGTCTCTTCCGTGAACCCGAAGCTATGTTTCACGGTATAAGGTACTTTCTCATCCAGGATTGCATAGTCGCGAGTCGCTGTCAGGTAATCCGCCAGCACTTTCAACGGCCATACGATGATGTCGCCATGGCTTTCTTCCTGTTGAATCGCAAAGTATTTATCAAACATGAACCATTGCGGCCAGTTGCCATCATCTTCGTATTGGTGAGTGTAGACCATTTTGATGATATCGCGAACTTGCTCATATTTTTGCGTAGCCATAAAGTACTCTACCGGACCTTGGCACACATCCCGCGTACCCCAAGCTGCACCGCCGTACTGCTCCAAACCGTGGGGCACGGAGTAGTGAACCAGCATATTGTGGGTGTACCACCAAGCAAGCGCATTTACTTTGAACAGATCCTCAGCACTCTGACCTTCGCCACGGGACAAACGGAATCCGTTCATCACACCTGCGAAGAACTCGCGGTATGCCTGCACTTCCTCTTCAAACGTCAGGCTTGAACCTGCCACCATTCCGCTGCCTGCTTGGCCTTCCAATCCCCCTTGTACCTTCAGCGTCCATTCAGCACTTGCTTCCAGACTAAGCGTAACCAGTGATGCGGAACCACTGCGGATACCACTTGCCAGCAACGTTTCGTCCCCTACATTCACAGCTGCGCCGTCCACCGACATGCGGTATTGCAGATCTGGATACGTTCCAGCACTAATCGCTTGTGGATCAGCCTTGAAGATCAAAGTATCGCCATCCTGCGTCATATGCAGCGGATACTCGTATTCATTCACATTCATCGTAATCTGGTTTGTTACCAGGTAACGGTACGCCTTACCACTTGTGGAACGCACATTCATACTTACTTCCGTAGTATGTGCCCCTGTATAGTTGGTCACGATGATCGTATCGGATGCCGTTTTGTAGATCCAACGTACATAGTTGAAGCCAATCTCAAACAAGGAAGGCATCGTCAGCAGACGATATTGTCCGTCCACTTCCACATAGATGCGTTGTCCAGCCGTCTTCGGCACATTCAATGCATTGCGGGCATTACTGATCATTTTATTAAAATTGGTGTTACCAATAACGAGCTGAGAGTTGAAAATACCGTACATATACGACGTTGTCGTAATAACCTGTGCCCCAAGTTGCACGTTGCCACCACTCATCAGAATGTGACCGTGCGGACGCTCTACGAGCAATTCTTTTGCTTTCAGAACGATATGTTCATAGCTGCCTGTGAAGAAGGATAACAGTTCCTCACCGCTGTGCTCTTCCTGATGACGATCAGGGAACAGATCATGAATCTCATCTTGTGTCAGATCAAGTGTAACCAGTGGTTCACCCAGGAAGGAGGAGAGTTTTACCTGTTCTAACGTATCGCCGTTTTCCACAGTCAGAGCCTGTACTTCATTCCATGCTGCGGTAACTTCATCTCCGAATTCCAGTGCAGAGATTCCTTCGGCATGATTAGGCTTCGCCAGTCCATAGAAGACCACCTGAGCTTCTCCGTTTAGATTCAGCAGTTCAGATTGCAGCGCCGTGTAGGCAAATTCATACTGATACGTCTCATTCGCCAACATTGGGCGATTCAAGCTCTCTGGTTGATTCGTTTCCTTGTACGACAGACCGAAGAATTGGAATCCATCTGTGGAGTAACCGATTGCTTTCGTCAGGGAACCTTGTTGCATATAAGGAAATGCACCGCCCTGAGGCTGGTTTTGACGGGAACACACCACATAACCTTTCGCTTCATCTTCAAACACCGTATGGTCAATGTATTGTGACAGATAAGCCTCATTGCTTCGTACCGCACCTGGATCAGCAAGACCTATATCCTGTCCATATACCACGTCTACGTTATGTTGTTGTCCTGTAAGCTTCACATCCCAGAACCAGACACCTTGCGGGGTAGCCGTAAATACAACTTGGTAGCCAATGCCCTGTTCACTGCCTTCGAGCTGGACTGTACCCTCCCAGATCAACTGGTTGCTGGACTGTGCTTTGCTTGTAATCACCTTGCTGTTCGAACGTACACCGAGCAACGGGAACGAGCTAATATTCTCTCCCTCGTGTACACGCAGGTACAGGTTGTTCAAAGATCCATCAATCTGGTTGCTGAGCAACTGGTTCAACATCGTTGTACCGGATGTAGCCTGGTATAGGTCGCCACTGTTCAAAAAGGTAAAGGATAACTCTCCGGCACTCAACCGGATCGGTTCATTAATCATCGTTGTCATAAGGTTCACTCCTTGAATTAGTTAAAATCGAAACGTTTCGATGAATCTGAAAAAGAATAGGGGCCTCTTCAAACCGGCTTTTTAAAGCCCGTCCGGACGATAACCCCATCATTAAACTTTTACTTCAGCATGCGGGCAGTTCTTTGTTGTTCAGACTCGGTCTAAACCGAACGTACAGAGCTGCGCTCGATCATATTAATCGTTAACGTATATGAAGGGTCAACCGCTTCGCCATTGAGCATCTGGAATAACAGATGTCCGGCGAGCGACCCAGCTTCATGCTTCGGCTGGCGTATCGTTGTCAGTGGTGGATGCACATATTCGGACAACTGAATATCGTCAAAACCGATCACGGAAATATCATCCGGCACCGATACACCACGCTCTTCCAATGCCTTCAGGCCACCAATCGCCATCTCATCGTTACCGTAAAATACCGCTGAGGGAAGATCGCCCTGCATGATCATCATTTTGGTTGCACTGTATCCGCCCTCACGCACAAAGTTACCGTTCAGACGCCATTTGGACTTTTCTTCAAGTCCCGCTTCCCGCATCGCCCGCAGATACCCTTGGTAACGGAGCGCGTTGTCATACGAGTTGGATGGGCCACTGATATAAGCAATCTTCTGATGTCCTGCCTGAATCAGGTGGCGGGTAGCAAGGTAACCGCCCTGCTCTCCATCCACCAGCACGTTGACCAAATGGTCACTCGACAGCTGACGATCCATCACAATGATCGGAAAACGATGACCGGCAGATTCCACCAGAATATCATCATGAATGTTATGCGCCAGGATGATGGCTCCATCTACTCTTTTTTCACGCAAAAATCGTACTGCCGTTGAATCCCGTCCACCCATGGAGCTACAAGCAATCAGGTCATACCCGTTCGCGAGGGCTACATCCTGTACACTACGGATCAACTCCGAGTAATACGGGCCCGACAGATCGGTCAGGATCAAAGCGATCGTGTTCGTCCGGCTCCGTTTCAGGTCCATGGCAAAGCCGTTCTTGCGGTAATTCAGTTCTCGTGCTGCCTCAAGCACTTTAGCCTTGGTCTTGGCACTAACCTTGCTATCCCCGCTCAGCGCATAGGAAGCAGTCGAGAGTGCTACACCTGCCAGCTTTGCCACATCCTTAATCGTTGCCATTCCACGTTCGCTCCTTCTAAACTAAAACAAATTCAAGGTTATCTACATTCTATACGATACATGGTTAGAACAGCCACTAAATCCTGCATTATCGTTTATTAATCTTTGTACATATCATAGCGATGGATGTCAATCGAAACGTTTCGAGGTGTTCTCAAAAAAAACCCTCGTTCCTATCCTTATGGGGCCACGGTTGAATGCGTCCCGTTCCAATCCATACCATTAGTGATGGTCATGACACGTCTTTCAATCTGGCGCTCTATAAACAGTTCGTGCCTAATACAATGAAACTGGCAGTAAACGCCAGATTGAAACGTTTCGACATTTTCATTATAGTCGGTGTTGATAGCGATTTCAACCACTTTATCTATTTTTCAAATAAAAAGTTGATTTGTTCAATCTGTCCATCCACGTCACTCCGTTTATAGTATATACTGCATAATAGTCGAGATCCGAGAATTACGCCAGTACACCAGGGGCATGAGACGAATACTGTCCCTGCTGACTTATGTAAGGAGGCAGTTATCTAATGAATATTTCCAAGCCCATTTATCATAAAAAATCGCTGTCCCGTCTCATTTCCTTGCAGAAGATTCAGTCCGTACCTGTTGCCCTCTTCAAGCTGTGCCATCTGGTGCAGCTTCACGACCGCGACGTATTCTCCCGCATAGATGAGATGTGGAGCACTCTTCATGTGCTATACGTCATTACTGCTGGCCAAGCCAGGCTGATCAGTGCAGAGGGTAAACTAACATTAAATGCGGGCTCTGCAGTCGTTCGACAAGCTGGAACCCTGCTTCAGCACGAGAACAAGCGCGGCTCCCTGTCGCCAGTACAGGGCATTGCTATTGCTTTTGATTCCATTGAAAATGAACAGCTGTTCTGGCCTTTCGGGATACCAGCTCCCATTGCGAGTCGTACGCTCACCGATAGGGCAGTAGAGCTGGTTCAAGCAAGTTCAAAGGGCCATGATTCCAGTCCATTCAGGCCACATATGCTTTTCTATGAGTTACTGGATATTTTGCGGGATCATGCGGCTCATTCTGCTCATGAAGATCACTCCTGGCTCGATGCCGTGCTCAGACATATCCATCAGATGTATACCCATCCGTTAACCCGCGAACAATTGGCACGGGATGCAAATGTGAGCCCTGAGCATTTTTCACGGGAGTTCAAGAAACATACAGGTCTTACGTTTGTTGAATATGTGACTCGTCTCAGAATCAGGATGGCTCAGGAGCATATGTTGTTCGCGAATCCTACGCTACAGGAGATTGCACAACTGACAGGCTACAGGGACACTTTCTATCTGAGCCGCAAATTCAAACAGATGGTTGGATCAGCACCAACACACTACCGGAAAATGCCCAAGAAGATTGTATCTTTGACTTACAACTATACGGCCTCACTTTTGGCATTGGGCCACACTCCCCACATGGGCGCCGTCGCCAGCTGGATGGAAGAAAAACTGGGGGAACATGGTCATGAGCAATTTGAGCAACATTCCGAATATGAGCTGGTTAAACATACGGATCTGATTGCAAACGCTCAGCCCGATGTCATTGTCGGATATGCACCGCATCCCGCTTCCGATGAACTACGTCTGATCGCACCGACCATTCTGATGCCCTTTGAGGAAATTGATTGGCAGGAGCAGCTTCTCCTTTTGGGCCGAATTACCAGGCTTGAGTCCAATGCACAAGCGTTGTTAGATCAATATCATCAACTTGAGCAAGAAGCCAATCATACGTTGGACCAACAGATGGAAGGAACACGAGGGTCCGCCGTTTGCATGTTTATGATTGGAGAGGACGGGGCTTATATCTATGGTCATGGCTGGGGCAGAGCTTCTCATGTGCTGTATCAATCGCTGGGCTTCACTCCACCCTCACGTATGGAGCAGGATGGGCAGTTACTCACGGGATACGTTCATGTTCCGTTGTCTGAGATTCACTTGTATGCAGCAGATCACATGTTTATCGCCTACCCTGAGGAACCTACCGAACGAGAAATGCTGGATAACCTGCTGAATGAGGAATCCTGGGGCACCCTCTCTGCCGTTCGTGAAGGACGTGTATACGAGATTGATGCCGACATGTTCTATGGATTTGATCCCCTGTCCGTTATGGAGCAGTTGCAGCATATCATGCGTCACCTCACATCATAATTGTCCATACAGTAGTGATCATAGTTGTCCATGTACAAATATCACATCTTCCTCTATGTTATTAATGAGAATAATAATCATTATTGATTATACACAGGGGGAACAAAAATATGTTTGCTGCAAAAAAACGCTTCTCGGGCTTGCTACTTATGCTCGCCATCATTATGATTCTGGCTGCATGTAGCAGCGGAACAGGCTCGACTGCCACTGAACAGACATCGGCAGCGGGAACCGAAACGACAACAGCCTCTTCTGAGACGAACACAGACACGTCGTCCGTTTCAGACAATTCAAATGCTACACGGATCTACAAGTCATTAAGCGGAGATGTTGAGATTCCGGCTGAACCGAAACGAATCGTCACGGATATGTACGTAAGTGATCTGCTCGCACTGGGTGTGAAACCCGTTGGGGCTGTTCAATATTATTTGGAAAACCCGTTCTATGCAGATCAGGTGGCGGGCATCGAAAGTATCGGTGATCGGGCAGCGGTATCCATGGAGAAGGTTATTGCCTTGAACCCGGATCTGATCATTACCTACTCTGATCAAGCCGAAGAGATTGAAAGTTATAAAAAAATCGCACCAACTGTGGTCATTCCGTACGGTACATTCACCAATGTACATGACGAAATCCAGGGATTCGGAGAGCTGATGAACAAATCCGAAGAAGCCGAAGCATGGCTGAAAACGTACGATGAACGGATTGAAGCCGCTCGTGCCAAGGTGAAAACAGTCATCAAACCGGAGGAAACCTTCTCCATCCTTGAGGTATCCGACAAAAGTTATTATGGATATGGAGATAATTTTGGTCGAGGAGGACAAGCGGTCTACAGTGCTTTGCAACTTGCCCCACTCGAAATCACCAAAAAAGAACTGATGGGTGATACCCAATGGAAAGAAATTTCGCGTGAAGTAGTTGGTGATTATGCAGGGGATCATATCTTCTTAACCGTTGGAGAGAACAATAAAAATTACCAAGGTGACTCTATCTGGCAATCCCTGCCGGCTGTGAAAAACAATCAGGTGTATGAGTTGCTGGAAGACCGTTACTGGTACTTCGACCCGATTGCGATTCAAGGTCAGGCTGAAGAATTCGCCGATATGATCGTAGAACGTGCCGAGCAAAACCGCAAATAACATAAGCATGAATACAGGTGTCCGGACAGGCTAATGAGCCTGCTCGGGCATTTGTGTCATATCGAGGAGGACTTACATATGCTTCGCCGTTTTATGTCTTATTATCGTCCTTACAAAAGGCTCTTTATATTGGACTTCTCCTGTGCCATCGCCGCCGCGCTGCTGGAGCTGGCCTTTCCACTCGCCGTTAACCGGGTGGTCGATCAACTGCTTCCGGCTGGCAATTGGTCCATGATCTTAGCGGCATGTGTCGGACTACTCGGTATCTACCTGCTCAGTTCCTTTTTCCATTATGCAGTCACCTATTGGGGCCACAAGCTTGGTATTAACATCGAATCCGATATGCGGCGTGAACTGTTCCAGCGTGTACAGAAACAGTCCTTCCGCTTCTTCGATAACAATAAGACCGGGCATCTGGTCTCCCGCATGACCAACGATCTGATGGATATTGGTGAGATCGCGCATCACGGACCCGAGGATCTATTCATTGCCCTCATGACACTCGCCGGAGCTTTCGGGATTATGCTGGGGATCAACTGGCAGCTTGCTGTGATGACGTTCATCATTGTGCCGCTGATGATCTACCTGTCACTGTATTTCAGTCGCAAAATGTCCAAGGCGTTCAAGCGTATGTTTGCGGATATCGCCGATTATAATGCACGAGTAGAGAACAATGTGAGCGGCATCCGTGTGGTACAAGCTTTTGCCAATGAAAAACATGAAGTAGGACGTTTCGTTGAGAACAACGAACGTTTCCGGCTTACAAAACTAATCACCTACCGTATTATGGCCTGGAACTCTTCACTCAGCTTCATTCTGATGAAATTTGTATCGCTGTTTGTACTGGTATGTGGAACCTGGTTTGTCATTCAAGGCAGTATGACCTACGGGGAATTCATCGCTTTTGTGATGTTATCCAATGTATTCCTTGGACCGATCGAGAAGATTAACTCCGTCATCGAGACGTATCCCAAAGGCATCGCTGGATTCAGACGTTACCTGGAGTTGCTTGAGGCTGTACCTGATGTAGAAGATACACCACAGGCAAAACCGATTCCGGATGTCAAAGGTGATATTGCTTTCCATAACGTTACCTTTTCTTATGGAGAACACAAACCTACGCTGTCTCAGGTCAATCTGGATATCCAGGCAGGCCAGACGGTTGCTCTGGTTGGACCTTCGGGCGGAGGTAAAACGACGTTATGCAGTCTGATCCCACGTTTCTACGATGTGGATGCAGGACATATCTCCATTGATGGCATTCCGGTGAAGGACATGACACTGGAATCACTGCGCTCCCATATCGGGATTGTGCAGCAGGATATTTTCCTGTTTGATGGAACGATTCGAGAAAATATTGCATACGGCAAACTGAATGCTTCCGATGAGGAAATCTGGCAAGCCATTCGCCGGGCCCAATTGGAAGAGCTGGTACAATCCCAGCCAGATGGACTGGACACCATGATCGGTGAACGTGGCGTGAAATTGTCCGGCGGACAGAAGCAACGTTTGTCCATCGCCAGAATGATCCTGAAAAACCCGCCAATTCTCATTCTGGATGAAGCTACATCCGCTCTCGATACCGAGACGGAAGCTGCCATTCAACTGGCCTTGTCCGAGCTGGCTCAGGGACGTACAACATTGGTGATTGCCCATCGACTGGCAACCATAAGACACGCGGATCGCATCGTGGTCGTGGAGAACGGCAGTGTCGCTGAACAAGGAAGTCATGAAGAACTGCTCGCGCGTAAAGGCTCATACAGCCGACTGCATCAAGCCCAGTTTGGTTAAAGGCAGGGCTTAAACGCTTTAAGTTCAATATATGAGTTGTACAAATAAGTCACTATAACAACAGCAAAACAACCTTCCCTCTGTACTAGAGGTGAAGGTTGTTCTTATATTTACTATTCGTTATAACTTCCCACCCAGTATTTCGTTCGCCCGTTCACGAAATTCCACCGCCGCCTGCTCAGGCGTAATTTTGCCAAACAGTAGGAGATCATACAATTCACGCAATACCGCAGTGACCTCTGGCGCACCTACAGGATCAGGCGGATCCATCTGAGTGCTGTTATCCGCAACCCAATCAATATAATCAAACACCTGCGCCAGCTCCGGTTCAACCACCAGCTTCATCCGCTCTTTGACACTGGATGAGACAGGCACACCCCGCTCCCCTTTGAGCAGCAGATTGGCATCCAAATCATTCACAAAAAAGCTGATGAACTTGGCCGCTTCCTCCTTATGTCTGGAATTACCCGCCATGGAGAAAAACATGCCTGGCTTCAAGAACAATCCATCCTGGCTGTTTGGCCCTGGCATTGGGGAGATGGTTAAGGGTTTGCCATAACGCTGAGCGGTGCTGATAAATTGGTTGGAATACCCCCAGCTAAACAAAGCCTCTCCCAGATAAAACGGGTCGTTATCAGGCTGGCCAATATCTGACGTCCAGATATCCGGTGCAAAAATAAGTTTCTTCTCCGCGAGCTGCTGCATCCTGCCAAAGTAATCAATAAACAACCCATCATCCTCATACCCCAATCTCTTGCCATCCTCGGCGTACAGCTTGGAACCGTACTGTCTCAAATAATACGCGAAAAACTGTTCCGGCGTGAAATAGGTTCCCAGATAGATGCCTTTCCCGAGCAATTGCTCGCCCATCCGGTCAAAATCCGCCCATGTCCACGTATCCGTTGGCAATTCAATATCATTGGCCTTCAACACTTCCGGATCATAGATGCTGAGCATGGCGTTAACCCCCAAACTGAGACCATAGGTTTTTCCATTCAGGCTACCACTCTCCAGCTGTTCCTTCTCAATATCTGTCGTGTCAATCAGCCCGCTCTGCATGTACGGCGTCATATCCTCCAACAGTTGCAGCGAACTGTACTGGGACAGATAGGAGATGTCCATCTGGATAATGTCGGGCAACGCATTGCCTGCTGCGTGTGGGGCAAGTTTTCTCCAGTATTCATTGAAACTGCTGTATTCGTATTCGATGTTCACATGTGGATTCAACTTCTCATACAGGTCGATAACAGCTATCGTTGCATTGTTGCGGAACTCCCCACCCCACCAAGCGATGCGCAGCGTTATCGGCTCTTCTTCCACAATCATGCCTGGCCTTTGATCCAACTGGTTCACGCAGCCAGGAAGAGTCAGCATAAGGCAGAGCATGCCTATCATTCGCATCCATCTTCCCATAGCTTCTCCTCCTTACCTGGTGATGGGGGTGGCAGCAGCACCGTTACTCTCGTTCCATGCCCCGGCTTGCTCTCCAGCAGAACATCATATTCTTCTCCAAAAGCCAGACGTACCCGCTCCCTGATATTCAGTAGACCAATACCTGTGCCTCTGGTTTTCACTTCACCGCGCAGCACCTGTTCCACATATTCGGGTTCCATGCCGGGACCGTGATCCTCCACGATAAGGGCTAGCTTGCCACCTGATATCTCGGCATACACTCGAATCAGACATGATCCAACCTGTGGTTCCAAACCGTATTGAATGGCATTCTCCAGTAGGGGCTGTAGGGTCAATTTAGGAATGGCACACCCCAGATAGGGAGCAGGCACATCCATACGGAAATCCAGCCGTTGCCGGAAACGGTAGGTCTGAATGGTGATGTAATGATTGACGATCTCCAGTTCTTCAGCAATCGTAATGATATTTTGCTTGAAGCTGATGGAGGAACGCAGCAAATATCCGAGTGATAGCACCATACTGGAGATTTGCTCCTGCCTGTTCTTTTTGGCGAGCCAATGGATCGAATCCAGCGCATTATACAAAAAGTGGGGATTGATCTGCGCCTGCAGCGCCTTGAACTCCGTTTCTTTAATGACCAACTGGCTTGCATAATTTTCTTTGATCAATGTATTAATATGTGTAATCATCAGTCGATACGTACGCTGTAATAACCCCAGTTCATCCATGTGCTGATGTGTTGGAATGGTCAGATTGGCATCCATATTCTCCAGATCCCCATACTGTACTTCCTTCATCTGACTGATGAGCTGCCTGATCGGCCTCGTCAGACTTCGTGCGAACACCATACCAAGCGCGAGAACAACCAGAATGGCGATAAGATAAACGACGATCAGTATATTTTTCAACCATATAATACGTTCAAAAATTTCATCATAAGAGGCCATATTATAGTAAACCCAGCCGGTGTAGGCGGATTTCTTCTGGGAAAGAAATATCTCCCTCCCATCCAGCTTCTTGATCTCATATCCCCCACTGCCTGGAAGTGGATTCAGTCCGGCGGACACCGCTTCCGTTAGCTGGCGATATGGATAGACAACTTCACTGCCTGCTTTTAAAATAATGTCACTGTCCTGGCTATCGATGCCCGCATACTCCTCAACGAGTCGCTCGATATTAATACGCAGAAACAGTATGCCTACCGGTTCCAGGGTCATCGGTTCATAGGCTCGCACTTGACGCACCATAACCAGCATCGGGTCATCGTCATCCGGGTATAGCCAGCGCACTGCACCATTGGCCTGCTCCGCTGCCGCAATCATCCGATCATATTTTTCCTGGGATACGGTTAGTGTCTCGCCATATTTATTGACTCTTCCCCTGGAATCAATCAGATGAACGGACTGCACATAACGTGCAGCCCCACTAATATGCTCCCATAACCGATCGGTGATCTTCTTTCGTTCAATAAAGCTTGAATATGCGCTATCGTCATCCAGCAACGACTTCAAAGCTCTTTGAATCTGAGTATCGGAGATCATGTTTAATGATAACGCTTCCAACTTCTGAAGTTCAACATCCACTGTAGACGAAGAAAGGTTCAGCAGTCGGGACGACTTATCAAACAGCTGTTTGTCATACACCGAGTACGTATAGTACAAGGACCCAAACGCCAGGATGATGATAAACGCCATCATGAACATAATCATCAGAAACATTTTCATTTTGATGCTCAGTTTGCGGTAGGCTGTCATGACCAAAGCGCTCCTTTGAACCACGTGATACTACTAGGTATATCACATACAGGAAGGTTTTCCCAAAGTTTTAGCGCTCGATTTCTCACGTATTATTTGGACTGATATCGATCATACGCAGCCTGATGAACCTCAATCGCCCGGTCAATGTCCATGCTCTTGATTGTTTCGGCCATGGTGTCAAATTCGGTGATCGGTTTCTGTCCGCTAATAATGGCAGTCATCGTTTCATTCAAATACGTATTCACCTGGCTCATGATGGACGTACTTGTGGTCACCTCATCTGTTGACAAACGAATTGGAGGAAGCGTTAATGCTGAGCTTGCTTTCATCCATTCCGCATTTGCCGCACGCTGTCCATCGTCAAATAATAATGCATCCAGATAACGACTATCCTGATTGATCGGACCGTCCATAATGGATAAGGCATAGGAAGCCAGTGCCTGATCATACGTCAGACCGTTCGGATTATTAATGATGGTATCTGTGAATTTGACACCTTCCCCGTCACGAACATAGCTGTCATTTTCGATACCAAAGTTGAACAGATCACTACCCTCTTCGCTATAGTTGTAGTCCATCCACTGAACGATATATTTCAATTTGTCTTCGTCTGCGGAAGCTGTAATAGCCTCACCATAAGTCAACACTTTAGCGTCCAGATTAAATGTTGCATACGAAGTTCCATCCGGAGATACAGGCCACGGTACACCCGTCACGTTAAAGTTCGGATCCGTATCTCTCATCAGATTGAAGTATTTCCCCATGCCGCTGAACACGCCACCCTGATATGCGCCTGCCAGATTGCTGGTGACCTTATAGTCGAACGCTTTGCCGTCATTGGTCATGATCTCGGGATCAATCAGCCCTTCCTTGTACCACTTGGCCATGGTCTCCAAGAAATCACGGTAGCCCGGCTGAATCGGTCCAAACTCCACCTTGTCTCCATTCATCTGGAAGCCACCAATGACACCAAAGGCCGCGGCAAAATCATGAAGCTTGGTCAGATTACCCGGTCCCCAGTTTCCGGTGAATGGTAGCTCATCAGACTTGCCGTTTCCGTTGGGGTCCTGTTCCTTGAATGCCTTAAGCACCGTATACCACTCATCGATGTTGGTAGGTACCTTGAGATTTAATGCATCAAGCCAATCCTGGCGCATAATTAAACCAGAAGTGGCATTCAGCTTCAATGCATCCAGCTTCAGCAGCGGGAACATATAGATCGTGCCATCGTCGAGTGCAATCTGCTTTTTCACATCCGGATCGGATTCAATAATTCGCTTTAAGTTCGGTGCATAACTGTCGATCAATTCATTCAACCGGATGATCCGGCCGTCCTTGATCATTTTTTCCGGTCCGCCAACGGCATCCGCCCAGTTATAATAAATGACGTCCGGCAGCTCCTTCGTGGAGATCAGCAGATTGAACTGGTCTCGCTGTTGTCCAAGCGGAGGATGTGTGAATTTCACTTTGATGCCTGTCAGCTTCTCCTTTTCCTTATAAGCCGCCATATCGCCAAAATTGTTCAAGGAAGCTGTCAATTTGGCATCATTGGCGCGCCAGTAGTCAATGGTAAATGGCTCACTTGTAATCGGTAGCGGAATCTCGGTTAATGCCTGAACCGCAGGTTCTGTTCCTTCTGCTGGTTCTGCGTTACCTGGTTCATTATCACCCGTACAGCCCGCCAGTAAAGATATGGTAAGTAGCGATGACAACAAGATGGACCCCATTCTTTTTTTCACGTAATTCGCCTCCATAGGATACATTTTTTATTGTTTCACAGCGCCGATTAGAGCACCCTGAACAAAATAACGTTGGATGAACGGATATACCAGCATAATCGGCAGTGTGGAGATAATAATAGTCGCATATTTGATGTTCTCCCCAATGGCAAAGCCGGTATCAGCGCCCGCGCCCATGGCCTCTGTACTGCTGCTGATCAGAATATCACGCATAATAATCTGGATCGGATACAGTTCCTGACTGCGCAGGTAGAGCATCGGTCCGACATAATCATTCCAATGGTCAACCGCATAATACAACATCATGACCGCCAGGATTGGCTTTGACAAAGGCAGTACAATTCGGAACAAAATCAGAAAGTCATTGGCACCATCAAGCTTCGCCGATTCGATCAGACTGATCGGAATGCCCTCAAAGTTTGTTTTCATAATGAGGAAATAAAACGTGCTGATGGCACCCGGAATAATAAGCGCAAAACGGGTATCCACCATGCCCAGATTCTGAATCAGCAGAAAAGTTGGAATCATACCCCCACCGAAGAACATCGTGAACGTAATTAATTTCATCAGCGTTTTTCTGCCCATCAGATCACCGCGTGACAGCCCATATGCAGCCAGTGAAGTCATGAGCAGATTAATGGCGGTACCCACCACAACATAGAACAAGGTGTTCATATATCCCGTATAGATGCGAGTATCCTGAAATACCGACTTGTACGCTCCCAGCTGAAAACCTTCAGGAATGAGCATCAGTGAACGGGAACGCAGCATCTGGTCCGGGTCGCTGATTGAAGAATTGAACACGTACAGCATCGGGTAAAAGCATAAAACCATGATCACCAAGAGCAGCAGTGTATTAAATACATCAAAAAGTCGTTCCCCTATAGACTGTTTCATCGCTTCACCTTCCGATTACCATAGACTGGTTGAGTTAAGCTTTCTGCTGATCGCGTTTGCGATAATGAGCAGCGCGAAATTAATGACGCCGTTAAATAGTCCGATGGCGGTTGAATACGTATAGTTCCCCTCCAAAATACCGGATCGATAAACAAAGGTGGATATGACATCCGATGTCTCATAGGTCGGTGCCGTTTGCATCAGCAATATTTTCTGAAAATCTGCATTCATGACCGCACCCATACGCAGAATTAACATGATCACTATCGTGGGCATGATGCCCGGCAGTGTAATATGTAGCAACTGTCTCCAGCGACCTGCACCGTCGATTTTGGAAGCCTCATATAGCTGTGGATCAATACCACTTAGTGCTGCCAAAAAGATAATCGAGGCCCAGCCTGCTCCCTGCCATATGTTGGACAGGATGTACATCGGACGGAACATATCTTTTTCCGCCAAAAACATAATTGGCTGCAGATCGAAAAAGTCACGAATGACGTTAAATAACCCACCGTCCAGAGATGAGAACGTTTTCAACATTCCAACCACAACGACAACCGAGATGAAATGCGGCATATAACTAATGGTCTGTACTGCGCCTCTGAACCACTTTTTCCGGACTTCATTCAGCAACAGTGCTAGTAGAATCGGAGCCGGGAAACCAAACACAATACTGTAAAAACTCAAAATCAGTGTGTTCTTAATCAGTCGCCAGAAATAATAACTTTCAAAAAACATGGTGAAGTTGTCAAACCCAACCCATTCACCCGCCAAGATTCCTTTGATCGGGTTGTAGGATTCCTGAAATGCCATCAGTAGCCCGTACATTGGCCCATAGCTGAAAATCAGATAGTAGGCTACCACAGGAACGAGCATCAGATAAACGTATCTGTTGCGGACAAGTTCCTTTTTCACCGAACTCCATTTGCCAGCTGGCTTCAAACGCCCAGGTCCAATCCCCCGGCTTCGATTCAGCTCCATCCACTCAACCTCCACTCTCGATGTTCATTCACTAACATGACACTTCTAATGATAGAATCGAGCGCCTTTTCTTCCCATGCTCATTTCCGATAAATGGATGTTCAAAACCGAGTTCTGTCCGACAAAAAAAGACCCTGCTGCCGATGAATGGCATACAGGGCCCGATCACAGATTAGATGTAGATCGGATATATAGATTAGCTATGTAAAAGCCGGTAGCAACGCTGTCTTAAGGTACTTTTTTATACTCGGAAGGGGAGAAACCCGTGTATTTCTTGAACATTTTGCTGAAATACGGCCAGTTGGCACCAAACCCTGTCTGCTCGGCAAGCGAGGATACAGTGCAGTTCCCGTCCTGATCCAGAAGCTCCAACGCTTTACGGATGCGGTAGCTTAACACATAGTTCGTAAATTTCTCACCGGTTTCTTTTTTGAACATTTTGCCGATGTAGTCTGGATTCATATATATTTCCCCGGCGATGGACTGGAGTGTCAGTGTCTCGTCCCTGTAGCGTTTCTCTACCAACTGTTTCACACTACCTACCATCTGCGATTGTCTGGAGCGATGTTGTTCATAGCGACGCAGCGTGATTTCCTTGGCGACGGCAAGCAAAAACTGTTGAAAAGAATGCAGCGTGCTGGATTCAATCATGCCTGGCAACTGGTCCATATACCTTTTCATCTCGGCAGAGCCGCTGAGTCGAATCATCTCCATAAACATCTGAATAAGATAGGACTTCGTTTGGGATATATCGTATCGCAAGCTGGCAAGCATCTGAAACATCCGGTTCAGCTCTGATCCGACTTCCTGCCAGTGTCCCGCCTTGATTGCAGTAACCATCCGCTCCGGATCGTATTCGAACTCAGGAAGAATGCGCTCTCCGGGAGAGTAAATATCCCGCTCCATAATGAGACTGCCCTCACCGAGGTAAAAGCGGTAATTGAGATACACTAGCGTCTGCATGTACAAATGGCGTGCCTGCGAAAGATCTCCTGGCTCGCTCAGCGCAATCGTGAGATCGTCATGATAATATCGGGTAAATGTGGCGCGAATCTCATCGATATTATGGAACAACTGCGTTTCAGACAACTTGTCCTCCATAATTAGTAGCACATGCCTTCCAACCGTGGCACTTAAGATGGGATTGTGAAAAATATCCTCGGCAATGTTCTTCACCGCGAACAAGTGCAAATACTCATGATCCCCCTCGATCTCTACCAGCAGCAACCGCACACGTTGATCCTGAAACTGTACATCGAATAATTCCTCGAAATACTTCCATTCCTTGACCCCATATGTTCTGTTGGTCACCAATTCTTTCAGAAAATATTCCTTGGCATGTGGCAGTACACGCTCCAGATTATATTGGATCGACTGCACAAAACGCTCCTGATCGGTCAACTCTCGCTTCTCACTGACCAATTCACTAATAGCCTGTACAAGATGCTCTTCACTGCAGGGCTTGAGCAAGTAGTGCTTCACCCCATACTGCATGGCGGTCTTCGCATATTCAAACTCCGTAAAACCCGTGAGCATGATGAATGAGATATCCTGATACTTCTCTGCCACAGCTTCAACCAGCTGTAACCCATCCATTCCCGGCATGCGGATGTCCGAGATGATGATATCCGGGCGTTGCCGCTCGATTGAAGCAAGCGCTTCCAATCCATCTTGAGCAATGCCAATCAGTTCTGTTCCTAATCGGGACCAGTTCACCACACTGGAGATCCCGTCCGAAATCATAAATTCATCATCGACCAACAAAACCTTGTACATCGTATGCATCCTCCTGCCTTTAACCAGTTCCATTCTATTATATGGGCATTATGCACAAATAGAGGGGAGGACGTTGAATGACATGGAATTGAACTATAACAAGCCTGATTTCTGAACATTTGTATCACGTGTGATGTTATTGGTTACAGAATCATGGTTTGTGCTGGTCCTTTGATCAAACCAAACAACCTTCACCCTGCCACAGGGTGAAGGTTTGCCGCTGCTATGCAAATGCGGGCTATATAGGTGACCATACATGCCCGGATCGATTTATTTTTTTACTGCGTGAATGAAATGTATCGTTTCAAATGCCCTTAGATGATCGATTCGATCCTGGAAAAACTGTTCCTGAATCGCCTCGGGAGTCAGATGCTCATAAATAAGCAGCCCTGCTTCATCAAGCAAGGCCTCCATCTCCACATATGCGTAGCCGGATTGCATCGGCTCACCACCCATTGCAGCCAATTTAATCATATTTTCAACCCGATTAAACATTCCTTTTTCCTCAAAAAGGTGCTCATCTGCATAATCCAGAACTATAGAGCTTCCGGATGGCAGGTTCGCAAACACATGACGAATCACGTTAAACAGATCATTTTTAGGCAAATAATACGAAACACCCAAGAGGCTAGCCACCGTCTTCCGTTTCTTCAACCCTTCAAGAGTCAAGCTGTCATTCGAAAGCTCGCGCGTAAAATCCATGGGTACAAAGTGAAGATTGTTCGGAATAGTCAGCTCGGCCTGATTCAGCCGCTCCTTCTTGAATTGCTGTGTAGCCGGATAATCCACTTCAATGATATCCAGCGTGTCCTCCAATTCCGGATGCCTCAAAGCAAACGTATCCATCCCGGCGCCAAGAATGACTACCTGCTTTAATCCCAACGCAACTTCATGCAAAAGTACATGCTCACAGTAAGCGGCCCGAGCCAGAGTTATTGGAGATAACTGTACCTGGGTAATCCATTTTAGAACCTTTTCCGGGTCGTCCTTGAGCTGTTGAGCCATATCCGGGTTGAAAAAATGAATGCCTCTAACCATGTTATTGCTGATATCTGAAAACTCTTGAGGAGAGATCAGCAATCTCGCCATAAAATCATCGAAAATGAGGGGTGTGTCATATTGGCTGTGATAGGCTCGGCCAAAAGTCGAAATCAATGATGTGATACTGGATTCATTTTGCTTCATACTTATTCCTCCCGTACAATCAAAAATAAGATTCCCCTGGCCAGGAGAATCTTATTATATACGGAATGTTTTTGTATGTAAATTATAGCATAAATATATTTTTTTGTCAAATACAATTTACGGATGAGCAGACACATTACAGTGGATTTACCGTCCACTTCAACTCGTTTTCCCTTCCGCATCCTATCCAACCCAATTAGATCTATTAGGCGTCCATCCCATACTCCTTCACTTCACGATTACGGTTCAACACTGCGTGCAATACAAAACCAAGTACCGCAATCGCCGCTGTGCCTGTTGCCAGCCACGCTACAGGAATAAGTCCCTGTTTGTCATACATGACCCCCATCGCATAGGGGCCAATAACCCGTCCAACAGCACCGATTCCACCCGATATCCCGATGTAAAAAGGTGCCGCCCTGCCCGCATGCTCCGAGATAAACGCAGGTGTTGCAGGGGAGATCAACATCTCTCCAAACGTGGCAAGTACCATTGCGAGCACCATGCCTGGATAGCTGTACATGGTAATCATGACAATGTAGGCCATGCCATAGAATACCGCACTCGCGGTCATCTGGGCAGTGGAGGTACGGGCCATGGTCCGTTTCACCCAGCTGGTAAACGGTTGGCCCACAAAGATCAGCACCCCGTTCAGGGTCCAGAGCAGACCGTACATTCTTTTTTCCATCCCCTCAGAAATGATATACGGGGACACACCTGTGTTCCAGATGGAATTGCCGAATAACAGGAACAGCACGCCCAAGCTCATAAACAGATATAATCGGGTATTGCCCAGCAGTGCCCAGACGCCCGGCCCATCGGGAACGGGTTTGCGTTTCGTCAGATGTACTTCCCCCTGATCCGGTTCAACGCGGGACAGATAATACCAGAAGAAAATCGCGAACCCGGCTGAGGTCACCCCGTTCAGTACAAAGCTGAGGTGATAGGAAAAGTCAGCCAGAAAACCACTCAGCGCTGTACCAATCGCCACCCCGATATTGTTCGCCACATAGATAATATTGAATAATTCACCGCGTCGCTCCGCAAACCGGAAGCCAATAAAGGCCTGAATCGCTGGCAGCGACAACGAACTGAACAGACCAATCCAGCCCATCGCACATATAAATACGACCCAATACGCACTAATCCAGGGCAGCGCAAACAAACCTAACGCATTAAGCGCTAGTGAGCCAATAATCAGCTTCTTTACGCCCACCCGGTGATACAACGAACCTCCGAGCAACTGTCCGAAGATGCCACCCAGGGACTGAATGAGGATCACAAAACCCGCGTTGGCCATCGTCCGTCCAAGCTCATCAAACACATACATGGTGGTCAGCGGCCACATCAAGGCACTGCCTGTTGCGTTAACCAGACTTGCTAATAAAAATATTCTCACTTCTTTTGGATAGTTATCCAGCCATCTCATCATCTCTAATCCATTCTCCTTAGTACCATAAAAACGTATTAACATACCAAAAAAGCCTTTGCCCTGACGGCATAACCAGCCAGAGCGAAGGACTTTGGAAGTGTTACATCTATTGCTCTTTAGATCCTGCTCAAGTTCGACCCTTTATTTCATCTTACCTCAAAAAATTGACGCTGCAAGCACACTCATTGACGCTTCACTTCAACAGTGGCCGAGAAGAAGGTAGCCCCGTTCCCCATGTCCGACAACCGATTGGACGTCAGTGAATTCGCCCGCTGCTTCTTCCCGTCACCATCCCACCATAAGCCTTGGCTAATCACTGTTCCCGGCAGCATGGCTTCACTCACCTTGGCGGTAAGTTCAATGCGCCCACGATCATTCCATACGACCACTGCATCTCCATCTTCCAGGTTTCTACGGATGGCGTCCTCGGGGTGTATCTGCAATAGAGGCATCTTTTCCAAACGCTGATGTTTGGCTGAATTACCAAAGGTGGAGTTCAGGAAATTATGGTTTGGCGGCGACAGGAACATCAATGGATACGTATCGGCAGGTCCAGCCGGATTCTCCCCATCGTATCCTTCAACCAAAGCACTATAGGTAGGGAGCGGCGGAAGCCCTCTCTGTTCCATCGTCTCCGAATATAATTCAATTTTGCCTGAAGGTGTGGGCAGCTGATCCAGATATGTAGCATGTGGCGTCATATCCAGCTTCACGAATCGATGTTCCTTCAGTCCTTCCAACGTGACCCCATTCATGTAGGGGTTGCCTGTGCCCTGAAGTGCGTCCTCAATCATCTGTTCCGGTGTTTCTCCGAAGATTGCAGAATCGTACCCCATAGCCTGCCCAAGCAGTGAGAACAGTTCCACATTGCTCTTGCTCTCCCCAATCGGTGCAATCACCGGCTCTTGCAGATGAACGTACTGATGCCAATAAGAGGTGTACAGGTCCGTCGCTTCAAATGAAGATGTGGCTGGCAAGATGATATCTGCATATTTCGCCGTATCCGTCATGAACAGATCATGTACAACCGTGAATAGATCTTCCCGTGCAAAACCTCGCTCCACTCGTTCAGTATCCGGTGCCACCACCAGTGGGTTGCTGCAGTAGACCATCATGGCCCGGATCGGCTGCTCCGCTTCCAGCAGCGCTTCACCAATCCGGTTCATGTTCACCACCCGCGGCTCAGGATTCTGCCGCAGTTCCGGACGCTCCAGCGCGTCGCTATTCGTGCTCGCGTAGCTGTTGGTGCGAACGGCACCGCCGCCTTGCTTCAGCCATTGCCCTGTAATGGCGGGCAGACATGCAACGCTACGTACATTCATGCCCCCATTATCATGGTGCTGGAGGCCATTGCCGATGTGAATATGGGCTGCCTGTGCGTTGCCGTATAGTTCGGCCAGCTCCACAATGGTTTCCTCCGGTACGCCAGTAATGCGTGCAACACGTTCAGGGGTGTAACTACGGACATGATCACGCAGCGCCTCATGACCTATCGTATACTTTTGCATAAACGCTTCATCCGTTAGTCCCCGTTCGAACAACACATACATCAATCCTAGCGCCAGTGCACTGTCCGTGCCCGGATACAGCGGAATAAACCAGTCGCCCCACTGTGCGGTACGATTGCGGTGAACGTCGATGACGACGATCTTGGCGCCTTTCTTGCGTGCTTTCTCCGCCAAAACGACCTGGTGCATATTGGTACTGACGATATTACCACCCCACACCAGGATGAGATCTGCATGCTCCGTATCTTCCGGCACCGTTCCCCGATTGGCACCCATCGTATATTTCCAGCCGGTATTTCCAGCGGAGTTACAGATCGTCTGCTCCAGTACACTCGCACCTAGCGCATTGAAGAAACGCCGATCCATACCGTCTACGCCGAGAATGCCCATGTTACCGTAAAAGCTGTAGGGCAGGATGCTCTCCGGGCCGTAGGTTTCGGACAATGCAGTGAATTTGGTCGTAATCTCGCGAATCGCTTCATCCCAACTAATTCGTTCGAACTTGCCTTCACCTTTGGCTCCTACACGTTTCATCGGATATTGTAGACGCTCGGGGTGATACACCCGCTCAGTCATATTCCTAACTTTATTACAGATGGCACCCTTGGTTATCGGATGATCCGGATTGCCTGCCACCTTCACAATTTTGCCGTTCTCTTTATGTAATAACAGACCACAAGTGTCCGGACAGTCGAGCGGGCACACCGCCGCAAATATACCATTCTCCTGATCGATCATCGTAAGGCTCCCCTCTATAAAAGCTATCCCTCTATCATATCTTCTTCGAGGTTATCGCGTAAAGAGAACAGTATGTTTTTACTTCATATTCGCCGCTATAGCGGCTTTAAATTATTTTCAAAAAAATGTTTTTGAGTTTGATTCAACTTCAGAATTCAGGGGTAAATTAAAAATAAGGCATTAGGCTAGTGTTTCCCCACTTCCTCCTCATGCCATATCATGGACCACTCCCGAAATTCGCCATGAACAGGTTTCGTTCCCCCGAACCTTGTCATGGCGAATTTATTTTGCGTTAAACTCCAACAAGAACCCATACAAAAAACGATCCCGCCCTGTTCCGTCACAGCATATTCGCCATGAACCGAGCAAGATCAGAATCGTCTTCACTTCTAATATACGTGTATCCATACCTCGCTGTGCCCACTATGCTTGTTTGCTCAACATCACTCTAGCCTCCGTCTCCATAGGTTCGATCGACGTTGCTACCTCCGGTTTCACTTTCGGCTCAGCTTGGCGCAGGTACACCACCCAATAGGCTGCAGCTACAAACAGAGCACCTCCAGTCAGATTCCCGAGCCATACCGGAATGAAATTCATCACATATTGACCCCACGAATAATGTCCTTCGAAGATTGCCGCCGGGATGAGGAACATATTGGCCACAACGTGCTGGAATCCAATCGCCACAAATGCCATCGTTGGAAACCAAATGCCCAGTACCTTGCCACTCATCGTATCCGAAGCATAAGATAGCCACACGGCAAGTGCCACCAGCCAGTTACAGCCGATGCCAGAGATGAAAGCTTGCAGGAAACCGTCATGCAGCTTATGCCCAGCCATATCCACTACTTTCGCCAGATATACACCCTCTCCGGTCAGACCCAGCACATGTCCAAACGCGTACGCGACAAACAAAGCTCCAACAAAATTACCAATCGTCACTAAGGTTAGATTTTTCAGCATGCTACCCACGGATAATTTCCGTGCAATCGTTGCAAGTGGAACGGCCATCATGTTTCCCGTCAGCAACTCACCACCACCTATGAGTACCAAGATTAATCCAACCGGGAACACTGCTGCTCCAATCAGATTGACGAGACTTCCCCACTCTGCCGGCGCAGAAGCAATCACCCGAATATCCAATAGAAAACCCAGCGCAATAAAAGCCCCTGCCAGAAAACTGAGCACCAGTACAGAAGATACCGGATATTGAGCCTTCTTCATGCCAGTTTGCGCCGTATATTGTGCAACCTCAAGAGGTGTTTTTGCTGCCATATCATTCATCCTCTCCTTCATTGTTCATCATTGGATAAAACCATCTGAAATTCATTAGTTATGCGTTGAATACCATATCCTAATTGTATCTCGGTCCTAAACATAACTTTGTGCAAATTATCACAATGTTGTTTAAAAAGATACTTAAGAGTATCTTGGAATAGTTATGACAGAAGAGTATAGTAAGGCCCTTTGTAGCTAAAAATCACAAAAAAGACTGACGATATAATCGCCAGTCTTCTTTATCCTTTATAATCATCCGCCTTGTTTCGTAATCCTGGCAGTTATTTTACACCTCATATTTACGCATAAGCATGACTTATCTTCGTATGGCGTTTATCATGCTCTCTGTTCAACCATCTATTCTGCTCCCTTACACCATTGCTGGTGCTTTCACTTCTATTGGAGGCAGTGCTTGCAGACCCGCCGTGTTCAGGAAGTTCCATGGTTTGTTGTAATGTGGCTGGAAGAAAAAGTCGATGAAGGCCAGCTCATCTACGGTCATGTTGTTTTGGATGCAGACCGAGATCGTATTAATCGATTGGGTCAGATCAACCTGAGACATCACCTGTGCTCCAACGATCCGACGAGTAGCCTGCTCATACACCACTTTAAGCAACAGTTTCTCAGCCGTTGGCATGAACTCCGGACGGTAGCTGTCTTCCAGTACGACAGATTCAACAATCAGACCTTCGTCAGCAGCAGACGTTTCCGTCATCCCGGTACCCGCGATATTTTGCTCATAAATCTTGATACCCGATGTTCCTTGTGTACCCATATACGGTGTCGTAGGACGAACCAGGTTGCGGGCTACAAGTGTACCCATCCGTACGGCGTTGGTTGCCAGTGGAATGTAAGATGCTTTGCCTGTTGGGTTGTAATGAATAGCACAGCTGTCACCCGCAGCGAAGACGTCTTTTTGACTCGTTTGCATATATTTATCCACGATGATTGCGCCGTTTGGCAGCATATCCACTTGGCCTTTGAGCAGCTCTGTATTTGGACGGAAACCAATGCACAGAATAACCAGATCGGTTTCAAACTCTCCTTTGGACGTGATCACCTTAGTCACTTTGCCATTCTCTCCAGTAAACTTCTGTACCGTTTGACCGAGAGCTAGCTTGATGCCGCGTCCAGTCAACGTATCTTCGATCGCATCCGTGAATTCAGGGTCCAGGTATTTGTTCAAAATACGGTCCACACTGTCGATCAGGGTAACTTCCTTGCCATTCATTTGGAAAGCTTCCACCAGCTCTACGCCGATATATCCTGCACCTACAACAGTAACACGTTTGGCATCTTTGGCTTTTTCAATAATCGTGTTGGAGTGATTGTAGTTTTTACAAAGTAAAATGTTATCCATCTCGATGCCTTCAAGCTTTGGAACGACAGGCCATGAACCCGTTGTCACGATCAGTTTGTCAAACGTATCTTCAAATTCTTCCCCGGTTTGCAGGTTTTTAGCCTGAAGGGTATGACCCTCGGCATCGACTGCTGTTACTTCATGAAGCATCTTGGTCTCAACACCAAGCTCTGCCAGTTGATTAGGCGAAGAATAGAACAAACCGTCAGGGTCTTTCACAACTCCACCTACGTAGAGCGCAATGCCACAAGATAGGAAGGAGATATTGTCATTGCGCTCATACACGGTGATGGTAGCATCCGGGTATAATTTGGCGGTATTTACGATGGCTGCGGTCCCTGCGTGTGTACATCCGATAACTGCGATTTTCATTAAGAGTTCCTCCTCGAAATATATAAATGAGTTTGAATATAGGGTTGTTATGGTTGTGAAACATTTCACTTCTTGTTCGAAACTGTGTATGTGATTTATTTCACTTTATACACTCATTATAATGTGATATTTTTCACATTGCAATAGGTTGAGCAAAAAAAGTTTGTCGAAGGAGGTCATTCCCTGTATTTTAAGCCTTTTTCCCCTCATTGTATTGATTTCATTGTCCCCGGATTTGGATCGGATTATGCTATGTAATGGCTTCCGCGATCCCTGTATCGGCGCATAAAGAGAGAGGCGTCTATGGGGCCAACTCCTACCTGTGAAGAGAATAAAGCCACGTATATAAAATAATCAAAGAAGCCTATCCTTGCTTATGCAAGGACAGGCTTCTTAAACGTTCATGTATTAACCGAGCAATTTCTCGATATCTGCAATCATTGTCTCCGGAGATTCTTTCGGTTCAACACGACCTACCACTTCACCTTCACGGTTAACAAGGAACTTGGTGAAGTTCCATTGGATGTCGCTTGTTTCACCTACGCCAGGTTGTTGCTCCTTCAGGTATTGGAACAGGGGATGAGTGTCCTCACCATTCACATCTACCTTGGCAAACACCGGGAAATTCACACCATAGTTAATCTGGCAAAATGATTCCGCTTCCTCACTTGTACCTGGCTCCTGCCCTCCAAACTGGTTACAAGGGAAACCCAGTACAACCAAGCCTTGATCGCGATAACGATCATAAAGCTTTTGCAATTCACCGTATTGCGGGGTCAGCCCACACTTGCTGGCTGTATTGGCAATGACCAATACCTTACCTTGATACAGATCCAGTGAGACTTCTTGGTTCGCGGTGGTTACCGCCTGATATGAATATACGGACATGACTGATTCCTCCCATGACATATGTTGGTTTGGGCTGTTGCGAGCACGTTGGCATAACCAATGAACTCACAGCCTGTCTTATTATTATAGACCTGATCCGATGCGATTACCAAATCCCGGGTCTGCCCATATTCCATTGCTCCCATGCGTTGCAAATTCCCCATGAATGCAAAAGAGCCGCCTGCGATAGCGCACAGCGGCTTCATTCTATAATGTAAGGACCACATATGGCCCATTTCGTTAACTTCCTGTCGCTTGAACACGTGGTTCTGTCCGTCCTCCAGCATGAACCATCGCACTGTTCATGACCAGCTGCTCTGGCGTCTTCGATTGCTGGCGTTCGCCTGCAAGAGCGTAAGGCAAGCAGAGCGGTACACCGGAACGCGGATCAATCACGATATCTGCTTCAATGTTGAATACTTCACGAAGTACATCTGAGTTCATAACTTCCACAGGTGAACCATGAGCGATGGCTTTACCTTTTTTGATACCAATCATGTGATGTGCGTAGCGGGAAGCATGATTCAAGTCATGCACAACCATAACAATGGTACGGTTAGCTGTGGCATTCAGCTGCTCTAACAGTTGCAGTACTTCAAGCTGGTGAGCCATATCCAGGAACGTAGTCGGCTCGTCCAGGAAAAGGATATCTGTTTCTTGTGCAAGTGCCATAGCAATCCAGGCACGTTGACGCTGTCCACCGGACAGTTGATCAATCGGACGATCATGGAATTCAGTCATGGCTGTCACTTCGATAGCCCATTCAATCATACGTTTATCTTCCGCACGCATGGATCCAAATCCTTTTTGATAAGGAAAGCGACCATACGATACCAGTTCAGTAACGGTAAGACCTTCAGGGGCTGTTGGATTCTGTGGCAAAATCGCAAGCTGCTTGGCAACTTCACGCGTGGACTGTTTATGGATGGACTTCCCGTCGAGCAATACATTACCTGCTTTTGGAGCCATAATACGTGCCATCGTTTTCAGGATGGTTGACTTCCCTGAACCATTGGCTCCAACAAGTGCTGTAATTTTTCCTTGGGGAATCTGAATATTCAGATCCTCTACAATTAGTCTTTCCTCATAAGCGATATCCAGCTTGGTCGTCTCCAGACGAAACATGCGATCATCCCTCTCTCATTTATCCCGGTTATGTAATCCGGCTATGACAACAAAAACGAAATTGTAATTCTGTGATTTCCGACGCAAATATCTTCTACACTAAAGATACTGATAATCATTATCATTTGTCAACATAAAAAACCAAATTTTCTTCTCTTTTCGTGCTTTATTTGGTCTTTCTGTAGCAGAAATCCCGCTCTTTTCCCAAGTACACATGAGATCTTTTCTCATTCATTCCGCGCACTTTATCACTTCTCACTGTCTTTCAAACTCTTGAATCGCAAATTTTGTGTCTGAATTGTGAATGTGGCCACTCCGATGACAGAACAACCTTCCGATCGCTGTTATCCCCAGATTTTTTTATCCTTTTTAGGGGGTAAATCCGGGGATAAAGGCGAACGTTTCACTTCTTCAGGTTATTTCTGCCCTCTCCGTTTTTGTGTAAATGTTAGTTCAATCTATTCAGCCGCCATATCAAATAAAAAAAAGATGACCTTGAAATCTAAAGTTCAAGGTCATCTAACATACTCTCATTTGTTATGGTATGAAGTCAGCTTTTTTCATTATTGGATCAAAAGACACTTAATGAATCTATGCAACATGTTCATATAAAATAACTTAGAGCTTAGGCTGCGGCATCAATTGGATTATAGTCATCTCGCCCTGCGTACTCTTCACACTGACAATGCTCTCGGCATCCATATTCGCTGGAAGATCGATCTGCAATCCATACGGATAGAGGCGATCCACCTCTCCAATAGACATCTGTGCAGGAGTGGTCGCATCCGCATCCTGTTCATTGGATACAGATGTGTCAGGTGATGTGGAACCAGTAGCTTGATCTGCATCCGTACCTTGATCCGTGTCTCCACTCGCAGCATTAGACGATGCATTCGTCCCTGTATCCATTGTTGTATCGGTAGCAGGATCTGAAGTGGAATCACCCGATGTTGAAGGATCGGCCTGCTGATCGCCATCCTCCGTCTGCTCTGTGTTCCCCGCTGAAGAACTATCCGTGCTTCCCTCGGAAGTACTTCCTGAGCCACCATCGGAGGTATCTTGGGTATCAGGCTCTTCATTCCGATTAAAACTCTCCCACTTGCCTGTAGTATCCAACTCCTGAGTGCTATCATCCTTCATCGTCAATTGAAGTTTGCCTTGCTCAAACTCAGTGCTTCCCATATCGTTCCTGAAACGGATCACCAGTTGAGCAGGTGATTGCGTACCCTCCTGTTCACTCGCAGGAATCATATAAGCAATCTGCTCCGCGAGTTGCACCTCAGGTTCAGCCGGTATGACAGGCTCCTGGGTAGATGGAGGGGATGCCGCTGGCGGCTCTACAGAATCTTTCATCCATGCATATGTACCGCCAGCAATACCAAGAACCAGGATCAAGAGGATTAATCCGAACAGATTTTTCCTTTTACCCGTTAGCATCCGCACCAGTGGAGAGGACAATTCCGTCTTCGCACGATCATAGACCGGCTTCATTGTCTTGCTTGCTCTCGCATAATACGGTTTGAAAGCTGACTTCGACTTGAAAGCTTCACGGTCATGGGCTTTGAAATACGCCACGATGGCATCCGCATATCCTTTATGCGCATTGGAACCCCGGACAAACATCCGATGATCACCTGACCATTCGAAGAATGGATACAGCCCTTCAGCACGACTTGCATTGGTGCGGATGAATTCAATCAGGCCAGGATAATCCAACCGATTGCTGCCGCTTCCTCCCCGATAAAAAGCCATCGGCAAAGCTTCATATGCCGCGATCCCCGGATGAGCCTGCAGCTCTCCGGCAAGCCAGCGACGCGTCCAGCGTTGAAGTTCATTGCGTTCTGCCAGGGAAAGTGCCTCCAATGCCTCTTCTTCATTCTCCTCGCCACTAAGCCACACTCTCGCAGCCAGCATCGTGTTCGTTCGAGCCGATACATCAGAGCCCTGACGTGCCGCCCAATCCCGAACCTCATTGCCATGCTGCAAAATATCAATGCTTAATAGCTGTTCACGGTTAACCCGATCCAGATCGAGATCCTGAATCATAAACAGGTTAATAACATAAGCAAGCTTGTCTGCAAGGCGGGTTAACTCCTCCTGATATGCCGGATCTTGACTGGCAGACGGAGATCCCCCTTTGCGATTAGGGCGGGCTGTAGCTTCAGATTGACCAATTCGTGCCGTAATGCCTGTATCATACGTACCTTCCACAGATACCCTATCGAGTCTGCTAACCCGCTGGAGTGCTTCATTCGCAGATTGTACCGGATTAGGCGCAGAACATAACCGTTCACGCAGCTCATTGGCTGTCCGCTCCTGCAAGAAGCTGTAGTGGATCGCAGATGGATGGGACGTAACCCATCTTCGGATCACTTCCACAACGTTCGCTGCTGATTCCGTGCGTTTCAGCTGATTGTCCAGATAAGGCTCGAACAACAACTTGGTAAGCGATTCATTGGCCAGCACTTTATCAAAGAAAGCTCGATTCAGCTGCGGATCCCGATCCAGCACAGCATACAATTCCTGCACAGCACGCATACGCTTCTGGGCGCGGGCATTATTTACACCGTAGATGAAATAGTCCACAATCCGGGATTGCACCACGGACGCGGCAACACTGAAATATTCGCCAATGCGAGCTGCGACGTCTTCTTCGGGTACGTTCTCACGCTTCACACTGTCCAGTTCCCTACTGAGCAAGGTCAGGAACAGCTCGTTCAGACGGGAACGTTGCTGCGATCCACCATCCGGCTTCAAATAGGTCAGCAAGCCACTCAGGACATGACTTTTGTTATCCAAATACAGGTCTTCCATGCCTTGTTCAAGACCATAGAACACCGCAAGTTCGCCATATGCTTCAATGGAAAGTTCCCGCCCAGGTTCCATGCCGGACAACATTTCATCCGCAAACGTATAGAACGCATCCGCCGCACCAGGTTCCTGCAATAAGGCCCAAGCGAATTCCGCATAAGGTAACTTCGCCACAGATGCATCCGCATGTGTCACTCTGCCGGATACCAGATCAAAGGTGAAATCCTTCTCCGTATTGCGGTCTTTCGGACGTAACGTTCCTCGCTCTACAAACTGGACGTGAATGCCCTTCTTGGCCTGTGGCTCCTTGGCAAACGTCATGAATCCCAGCTGCCGCCGGAATGCGTATGGTAAAGCCGTGTATAGCAAACGTAGCAATCCTTTGGCCCCTGCGGTCACTTCCTCTGCGGGAAGATCCAGCGCAATGTATACTTTTCTACGTGTCGCTATAGACTGCATTACCGCATAGAGCAGGCGCTTGAACAGCACTTCGTTCATTTTCAAGGTGCTCAGCACTTGGGTGGGTGATCCTACGCCAGCATCGGTCGCCCCACCCTGTCCGCTCCTAGGTGATTTAGGCAATTCAGCAAGTGCTGGCAGAACTGTACCTTGTTCGATGTCATAGGACGTGGCGAACACGGCATCCAGCCAGCCGCCTTGTTTCATCTGCTCTTCCGAGCGCTCGGGAGACAAGACGTAATTATGTGCAAAAAAGGCACTGCGCAGCCCGGTGAAATCCGCAGACTGGTACACATTTTGCCCAAGAATCGTCTCTCCACTCTCCAGATGAAGCAGGTGAATGGAAGCCGGAAACTTCGTCTCGTCCTTCTCGCTACGGCCTGTGAGCTCCGCTGGAGCGTCATAGACACAGTAGGGGTGAAGCACTTTTTTGATAAAAGAAGGGTCCAGTCCCGGCGATGCCGCAACCGTATCAAACCCCTCTGTTGTGCGAAACACCCCGCGCCGCTCTCGGGTATACAACTGTTGTTCAATGGGCGGGGTTACGGAAGAACGCATCATCCCACTCTCCCCTCAATGTACTTCAGCTTGTACAATAGCCATAAGAAGGGTTCATCCACGCGAATCGGACTAACCACACCCTGCAATTTCATATCCACCGGATTGCTGCCCAGCGCAGAGACTGCGAAATAGGCTGTATCCTTGAAGTACACATCCATCGTGCCCTTGAACGGACGATCCACCTTCTCGATAAAACGCCGGATCTCCCCGTCGATATTCTCGAACTCGGTTAAGTCGAACCAATCGCGGTGCACCATGTTGCGGAAGACATTGCTGTTAGATTTGATGTAATCGCCCTCTTCATCCTTGAGGGAATGCAGCATGTCGCTTTTGGTGAGCACAACGGCTGTTGGAATATTGGTCTTGGCTTTGTCCTGATACGCAATAAAATCTCCGAACATCGTCAGCACCACGTCACGTGGCTCATCGTATCGTGGTGTCCACTCTCCCGGCTCATTGCCAAGGTTAATGCGGATTTTGTCCCGAATCGAACGAATCTGAAGCGGGTCCACCATGAATAGGATACCTGCCGAGTTCTTGATGTGCTGCCCATGAAGTCCGAGATAATCCTGCTCCACCATGCCTTCACCTGCGACGTCAAAGAACACCAGAGTCAGCGGTGCTTTATCTTCGTCCTTGAATACAAATTGAAAGATAAACGGCTCCTGCAACTTCTCCTTCTGCGTGGAATCCAGCAGATCGCCACGTTCGAACAACGGTTCTTCATAATCCGCACGGAACCGGCGGCTGATCTCCGCATTCAATGGCATGCAAGCCGCGTCAAAATGATCGGCGGTATAATGCTGCAATGTATGAATTAATGAAGTCATGTAGACGGATTTCCCTACCTGGGATGCACCAATAATGGAAATGATGTTACTCGGTGCTTTACCTGCCGTGACAGGCAGCTCATTGTGACACTGCGGGCACAACCGGCGACGTGTAACGACACCGTACCGATCGTTCAGGCCCATCACGATGTTATCGGAATAAATGCGATGTTCCTCCGGTACATCATGCGGAGCCAATACGGCCTCCATATCAAATACCGTATCGAGTCCAAACCTTTCGCGATACCGATTCAACTTCGCATCTTCCCCGAGTGCGTAGTCCTCATCATCATCACGGTGATGGGCGGCGCGGAACACAACCTCTTCCGGTGAAAACTTGCTGAAACAATAAGGGCATACAATATCGTAAAACAGCGGACGTTCCTCCGGCTGTTGTCTCTTCAAAAACCGACTAAAAAAGCTCATAGCCACTCCCCTCCCCTGATCAGTCAGACTAAGACAATTTACACTTGCACTACGATGACAGAGTAACCTTCCAATCGCTAGTCCAACTATCTAGTCTGATATAAGCCTATAGGCGGCTCCATATTTCGGTCCGTCCGTGAAGAATAATCTCACATAATCATCCTTGGCAACTTCAACGGGCGGCATCTCATTTCTTCCGGGAGCAAAATCACTCACAAAAGGATACACCGTACCATCTTCCTTGTTCAGCGGAACCCCGCCCTGCTTGCGAACATAACAGAGTGCTTCCTTTGGAACAGGTACTTCCGCTGTGACGGTGATCAACACACTTTTTCGTTTCTGAAAAAAACCGCTCTTGTAGCGAATGGAGAAGCGGATATCCGCCTTCCCTGCGCTTGCAATCACCATGTTGCCCTCGTCTCGTTGACGAATCAGCACAGGCCCGTCGTCCTCCATCTGACACACATACACCGTGTACTTGATGGCACCAAAACCCGTGATCCGATCCGTGTAACCATTGCTCGCCTTGTATTCCTCTCTCGTGTACAGCTTCAGCTTGCCCTGTGCAGGCTCTTCCCCAGTACGATCATCGCTCATCATATCCAGCTCTAGCCGTTCCACATACACAGCTTCTACCCGTTCCGGCCAGAGCCAGCGAAGTGTACAACGTCCTTCGTCCACCGCAAGTGTCAGTTTTCGAATCAAGGGTGTCGAAGGGTCTGCATCCGTAAACCGCATTTCCATTGACCTCCCGACGTTAGAATCCTTTGCTCCGTGTATCTCTTGCTCTCTGGCCAAACCCTTCGGCTGAAGAAGTTCCGCCGCCAGCTTCACGACGACCCCTGCTCTTCCGCGGCGTGTTCTCTTTGATCGGAACAATCCAGGAGAAGAGGGTCAGTACACCAGACAAGATGAGCATCGCACCGAGTCGTACAAATGTATCACCCACGTTCGAACCGTCGAGGCCCCATTCCAGCAGAAGCCCTGCCAGTAGACCAGACACCGCACCACCAATGCCGAAGCTGAGCGCGAGATGACGATTATCAAACACGAGTCCGAGTGACACACCCAGCGCCACGCCGATTAGTAACACGGCTGCTACACGGAAAATCGCCAGATAAACGCTATGTTCCATCATGCCTGTACGCTCCGTTACCAGCGTCCGTTCATCAATCGTATCGTAGATCTGCTGGAATGCCAGATTCAGACCACCGGAATCCGGTACATCATAGTACATGCCACCCGTTTGCTGGGCAATATTACGCAGCAAATCCGTTCCTGATGGGTCCACCAGACTGAGGCCGACTGTATTAATGGAAATCTGTTCGTTGTTATATTGGGACAAAATATCGGTCGTGTCTGCTTCACTGAAGCCATCGGATAACAAGATGACGACGGTACCGCGTTTCGGGTCCTGTTTGCCCTGAATCTGCTCCATGCCTTCCCGCAGCACGGCATCAAAATTGGTGCCGCCCGAAGTCGTTACAATGCCATCGATTTTGCCATAAACCTCATTCTTGGCCGCTTCACTATCCAGCGCAATAAACGGCTGTAACAACTGCGGTTGGTCATCAAACGTAATGACAGCTACCTGTTTGTCGCTCTCCATTTGGCTGATCAGAGTCTTGGCTGCTTCAAAGCGTCCGTTATCCGGATCTGTCTCGCTCATGCTGCCCGAGTTATCAATCATCAGTACGATGTCTTTCACTTGCTTCACACCGCCTGGATTGATCTGGTACAACAATTGAAGGGCGAGTCCAACAACAAACAATAAAGCCAGTGTTGCCGGAACAAGCAATTTCCACGACAGTCCCAGATACCGGAGCTTCCATGAAGCACCATTCAGCTTGGGTGAGATCATCTCTGCGATTAAACAGAACAACCCAACGCTCAGCGCCAGTACGCCAAAGTATAATCCCATCAGCAACAGACGCGGCATCTCCCCAAGCCATTGACGCAGCATGATTTCTCCTGCCGCAAAGCCCACTGCCCCGCCAATCAGGCTGAACAGGACCAGGAGAAGATTGATTTTTCGCTGCATGTCTACATGCATCCTTTCCATACCAGCCGTAAGCAGGCTGAGTTAATACAAAATTGTAGCAGGGTGTCATGACACCCTCGGCGCCTTAACGCATGGGCGACAACTTCTCCACCAGACCTGCGGGGTGAAGTTCATAGCCATTCTCCGTATAGGAATCATAATATACCTTACCGTTCCGATACACCATGAGATCCTCCAGATGAAAACCGCCCATCAGATTCAGCTTCTCCACACCACTGCTGCGTTCTTCGTACACCACACCCAGCTTGTAGATGCGTGACGTCTCTTCGGCATGTGCCGCGTAGTCCATGAAAGCACTATGATGGTCACCAAAGAAATACTTCTCTTCATACCGATGTTCCTGTGTATAATCGAAGACCCGCACCCTTACGACGGCCTGATCCTCCAGCGTGTGGTACAACCTGCGGAACAGATCATCCCGGGTCAATACGTCTTTGTCTCCGTAGGCAATCGTCACATTGGCCCGCTGCAACAGCTCTTCTTCAAATGGCAATTGCAGCGGCTCGGCTGTAAGCAGCAACGAGTGACATACCTCCATCAGACGTTTCAACAACCGATCATCGCCTTCCGTTGCGAGTCGGTTCATGTCTCCCATGTAACGGTCCTCAAACCATACATCCCGTCCACGCTTGGCTTCCAACTCGGTGATTAGCTCTTCTGTCACTTTGCCGTAGTATTCCATCACGTTCTGCCCGATGTATTCATCGGCAGCGGCGATACTTTGGGCAGCTGTCTCTCGCAGTGTGCGTTCCAGCGCTTCAAGTGCTGCTGTGATGTGGCGACTGAAACGGTGAAGCTCTTCCATCTCCGTATCGTAGATACGCAGTAGATGTAATTCATTTTCCAGTCGCAGTAATTCCACCTTCGGTATATACACCCGCTCCAGCATGCAATCAATCAGATTGCGTACATTCTGCTTATCACGGAACAATGCTCGTTTGAAGGACTGATCTTCCACACGCTCTTGCTGACGTTGCTCCAGCAGAGCACGTGCGGATTCAAGCTGCATCGATTTATCCCGAATCAGTCCGAGCAGTGCCTCACGTACACTGCCAGGCTCACTGCCACTCCAGACCGCCCATTGGAAATAACCAACCTCTGGATGCTGCACTCGGGACTGTTCGGCCTGTCGGCGCAGGGAACCGCTAGAGCTGCGCTCGCGCACACGTTCCTCCACAAGTCGGACTACGTTATCGCGGAAGTATGACTCGGCTCCTTGTCCGAACAACGCTCTCTCCGCTTCACGTAGGGAGAGCGGCTTCAGCTCAGAGAAACCAACGTTATGCGTCATGATGCCGCTCATGCCACTAACCAGATCTTCATCGGGCAGCAGACCTTCGACTTTGCGTTCCACCGAGGCCGCATCCAGTCCGAAGAAAGCGAGCTTGTCCTTGATGCTCCAATCCGGCTCCTGCCGCATACGTGCGAGCAGATACTGATACAGGTGGTATAACACCGTCAGCGCAATCGGTTTGTTGGGCCGCCTGATCTCAGCAAAACCCGCGCTTGCATAACCGTGCTGATCAGAGGTGGTACGAATATTGTTTTTAAAGGATGTATTGTTGTACGTGTTCGCTCCTGTGCTTGAGACGGTACCCGAGTGATCCGTATCCTGCTTCCGGTTCTTCAGCAGGCAGATCCGGCAGATAATCTCGGCATTTTCGATCCAGCCACCGGGGACGCCAGTTCCACGCTCATTTTTGTCCGACAATATATAGACGAGATCGAATAAAGGTGATGCAGGATGTGTAACCGGAATGGAGATCCCATCTTCCGTCACCAACAGTTTACCGCTGAACGTGTAATCCAAGGATTGCATATAATCCAGTTCCCGCAGAAAAGCAAGCCCTGCTGCGCTGGCATACCCGAAGGAATCCACCTGTTCCATCTCACTGACCAATACATGCAGATCCGTCTGCACCGACTTGAAGGCTTGGGACAAAATGGTCTCCGTCAGCTTGGTGAGCTCTGGCAACAATACATTCAGCGGATCATCCGCTCTGGTTACCACCGTAACGTAAATCCGATCAAATGACGAGTATAACCGTCCATATTCGGCAATTCGGTTACTGACCCGCCGAAGCGTACGATTCAGATCGTAGAGCGCCTGATCCGATTCATGGAAACTGCGGTGCACATCCTTACGCCGTGTGTTGGACGGTCGCTCCTTCTGCCCAGTGGACAGTGGCAAGCGGTGCAGAGTTACCTGCCCGTCGTCATAGGATGAGCCATCATTCCTCGTTTCACCCGGATCTGCTTCCTGATCTTCTGTCCCAATCTGAACGTAGACCACACCGTCTCCATTATCCCATTTCAACCGGTTAATCTCCCTCACCGCAGACACGGCAGGTGCAACCTGATCACCCACGAACAGAAACAAGGCTGGGTAATGGATGCTGCTGCGTCCATCACCCAGGCTGCCTTGGTGCTCCTGCTCTGTTGCGTACTGTACCGCGTACTTCTCCAGATCACGCTTCAGGGTGTTGTTCGAGCCCAACTCCATCCCGGCCGCCATCTTACTTCAGCCTTCTGCGAATGTCGTTCAGCTTCGACGACATCGTTCTGTAGAACTGATAGATGTCTTCTCCGTTAGCCAGTTCTACTCGTTCATACTCCAGACGATCACGTGATTCCATGAACAGCGCAGCCAGATCATCCAGCTTCGTCAGCAATGGGGTGATATCTTCTGAAGCCGTCAGATCATTATCCCGACGGGAGGCTTTACGCAGCAGTGTACTACGGTCTTTTTCCGCCAGGCCGCGGAAGTTACCAAACACTTCATACTCGGCAAAGTTACGGCTCTTCATCAGGTTCGCGAATGGCTCCCATGCGTCTTCTTCCGGATCACGGTCATAGACGTAGAGCGCACCTTTTTTGACGATGGTGTCGGTATATAACGCTTCGATGAAGCGATCATACCACTGCTCTTCGTCCTGGTACTGGGCAAGAATGCCTTCGAGTTCCGCGACTTTGGCCGAGATGGCATTCATCTTCGCCAGTTCCTCACGTACACGCGCGATCAGCTGCGGAGAGCGTACCAGGTTTTCTTTGGCCATATCTTCATTAATACTGCCGAAAATATCCTTAACTCCCACACGTGGCAACCCTTCGGATTGCAGACGTTTCAGCTCGATCACCGCCCGCTTCACTTCGCCCAGGTTCGGCGTGGTGGACGTCAGACGCATGTCGTAGGCCCCCAGTTTAGCAGACAGGTCAAACGCTTCTGTTGTCACAATCGCATACCGGTTGCTTGTATTCTCATCAATGGATTTGGCTGTCACGATGTTGTATCCAAGCGCCTGCTCGAATTCGTTACGCACACGGGCGTTATACTGCTTCACGCGGGCATTCTCGTACACATCTCCCCATGATTTCTCCGGAATCGGAGATGGCAGATAGGTCCAGTTGTTTTTCTCCGTTTGCACCAAGTGGCGACCAATGCCTTCTTTGTCCAAAATGGTACGTTCATAACTTTCCTCATATACCTTAAGCGGTGTATACACAAAGAGTGGTACCCCGTTGCGGGTATTCAGCCAGAAAATCCGGTTACGCACTTCACTTTCCTTAACGGTAAAATGTGACTTGCCCACGGCATTGTTCTGATAATTGCGAATCCCTTTCAGAATGCCTGGTGCCTGTGCCGGTACCGATACAAATCCCCATGAAGGGAAATGCAGACTGCCTGTACTGTTGCTCAGATTGAACACCGGAACAGCCTCATCATCCAACTTGCCAGCAATGAAACGTTCCACGAATTTCTCGACTGACTCATCCTGACCGTATTTGATCACCAGGAAATCTTCCATGGAGCGGGTAATCAGATCACCGAATTTCTCACTCAGGAAGTCGGAGATGGAGCTGACGATATCAATCTCGTTTTCTTTCACCCACTGGCTGGAGTTTTCCAGCAATTCACGAGAGAAGTCACGGATCAGATCATCTGTATCACGTTTATCCAATAGCCCGTCCACCACACTGACGATATCCGGTACACTTACGACGTTCCAGTAATATGTTTTGTTGCCTTTGTGATCGGCTTGTTCTTCGCCGCGTGTCAGCAGGTCACCGTTCTTGGCGAATATCGAGCTAAGGGCGTTCAGCGTCTCGGTAAATACGTTATAAATGCGGCTGTTTTCCTGGTTCAGCAACTCATACAGATCTTCATAGAACTCGATCATCTGATCGTTGCGTTCCACGTCGGCATGCAGCCAGTACTCATGAATTTTTGCTTCAATATAAGCATTCTTTTTCTTCTCTTTGGAGACAAAAGCACTCTTCGCATCGCCCAGCTTCTCTTCGGACTGCTCCTGAGCCGCTTCAATATCACGCGGAATGCGGAAGGCATTCTCACGCAGGGTTTCGATGTACGACTGAATCATCTTCAGTACACAGAAACCTTTTTCCGTATAAATCAGACGGGAGACATAGAACGGACCTTGTTCGGGATGCAAAAACATACGCCGGATCTGTTCAGTGAACTGACCCGCAATCTCACCCGGCAGTTGTTTCTTCGCTTTGATATATTCTTCACGGGCACGCGCCAGGAAGTTCTGTTCCAGTTCAGTGTCCATATTCACAACCTGTGATTTCACCACGTTGCCATAGGATAAACGCTCACTGTTCTGATAACCAGGCAGCGGCTCTGGCACGCGCGCTTCAAAGGACTTGACCACACTTTCGAGATCAATGCCCAGCTTGCGGGCAAACTTCTCGGTATCCTCCTGGTTCGGTGCTTTGGAGAACATCGTGTTCATTTTGTCGAACATTCGATACGCCAGATAGGTGGTCATCTCTTCGATTGGCAGTACAGCCGAAGAGGCACCGATGATGTTGTAATCATAGTTCGCCGGGTACACCTTATTCATCTGTGCAATGTTGGTGCGAATGTTGCTGATATAGTCATGGATCGCAAACTCCTCACCCGACTGCTTCTCCTCACTTGCCATGAAGTTGGTAATGTTCTCGGCCGTGACGTTCATGCAGTAGTCGTAGGCGTTCTCCAGCAATTTGCCCTCTGTATTCGTCGCAGAGATCAGGTGACACAGGTTAAATGGCGGTAGTGGTGAGTTGACTGTTAAAATATTGCCGTACTTCTGTGTAAACCGCTCACCGCGGCTATCCACGTTCATCCAGTAATCCAGCTCTTTGAGCGCAGCATATCCGTTCTTACGAATGTATTCGCGAGTGTGTTCGCTCAAGCTTTTGTTGGACAGGTTCACGTCTGGTGTGAACAGGTAGCCCAGCGTATTCACGCGGTCAATCCCGGCAGAGCCGTGATCTCGCTCGATAATGCCGCGCACGATATAGGAAATATCGAGGAAACAGCCGCTGCCTGTACCGCCGGACAGACCTGTCAGCAGGAACACCATCAGTTTTTTGTTGGTGCCTACGGATAAGGTTTTGATCTTTTTGTCGATGGCCTGTACCACCTGATTAATCTTGGTGAACAGGAGCAGACGTCCAGCCTGACGCACACCTGCGGCGCCGTTCATGCCGTCCGTGATGCTCAGTTCCGGAGACAGCCAGTCCGTAATGTACGGCTCCAGCACGCTGCGGTTCTGCAGAAGTCCGCCAATCTCGGCATTGGACAGCAAAACGAATTCATTGATCGGATCGAGTCCGATTCCTTTATACTTTTTGGCACGATCCTGTTCGTTTGTCTCAAAAGCCAGAAACTCCACATTGTCCGGCTTGTCCATTTTTTTCTTGGATACCGGGTCCTGTGGCAGCTTGAAACGACGGTTGATCTGATATTTGAGACGCAGCAACGCATCAATTCCCGTTCCTCCCAGACCAATAATCAGAATGGGGTTATCAATTGTATCAACTCTGATCTTCTCACTGACAATACCTCCGCCAAGTGATACATCCAGTTGCTGAATATGTTCTCTAACAATCGGTTTCATTCCATGTCCTCCCTTTAGTTAACGCAGTCGGAACTTCAACATAATTACACTTGCCACTCCGATGACAGAACAACCTTCCGATCGCTGTTATCCCCTGATTTTTTGATTTATTTTATAAAGGTGAAAATCCGGGGATAAAGGCGAACGCTTCGCTTCTTCAGGTTTTCTCTGTCCTCTCCGTTCTCGTGTAAACAATTATATCCAACTTAAATTTGCATTCCTTTTAAACCAAACAATCAACTTACACCAGATACTCAATTAAAATGGTTTTGTCCGCCTGTTGCAGCGGGATGCTCAGTCGGTCACCGTTCTTCAGTTCAACACCTGAGCTTGCATCAACTGCACGACCGGATTTCTCCAGCGTACCGCCTGCGGTGTTACGGATTATAATTCGATCCCCATTGCTGGGCGTAAATACATATTTTTCGGTTTCCTTCAGCTCAGGGTCCAGTTGCAACAACTGATGCAGATGGAATCTGCCGCGGAAGGATACCAGCTTTTTATATTGCGGATATGACTTGTCTCCCGTGTTCTCATCACGAATCTCCACAACCATCTGGCCGACAAATCCCCGGTTTTTGCGTTTCAGCCAGCCCATCAGGAACCATGCACCAACACCAACCACAATCAGAGCTATAACACCCAGAATGACAGGTAACCAAGGAAATGGCTTATCCTGTTCACCGCCTGACGTAGTTGGTTGAGATCCACTTCCAGCTGCTCCGCTCGCGTTGATCGTAATTGGCTCACTTTCACGGTAGAAGCTGTCTTCTTCCGCACGGATGACCAATTCATAGTTATGATTGTCTGGTACTTCAAATGTTCCGGCAAAACCAGAACCTGTGTTTTCCAGCGGTTGTTCCTCGCTTTTACCTGTATCTACATCTTTCACAACCAGCGTGGCCTTCATATCTGTATACAGATCATTATCCTGAAGCGGCTGACCGCCATTCTCCAGTTTGGCTGCAAGATCAACCTTGTCCCCTTTGGTATAGGACTTGGTCTTAATTTGGTCCACAACAAGCTGAAGATCGTAGTTGAACAACAGGTTGATATCGATGTTGTCTTTCGGAGCCCCTTTTACCCGAAGTTTCCAGTCTCCTTCTTGGGGTTTCAACAGCTTCACGAGTGAATAACTCTTCGACGTCGAGAGCTTGGCTGCATCCGAGTTCAGATCCACGGCTTGTCCGGATGGATCCGTCAATTGCACTTCCACCGGCTTCGAGGACATGATCGAAATATTTGCTTCCAATACACTATCGTTCGGTACATTCACGTTAACTTCCTGATAACTGCCGTTTCCCGTTACAGAGGGCAGTTTCACCACATTCAGTTTGGCATGATCGGCGAAGATCTCACTCAGAATCTGTGGCAGATCATCCGGCGTATCGGTAATGAATGACTTGCCTCCGGTCTGCTGAGCCAGGTCTGCGAGTGCATTCTTGTTCAGCTTGCCATCCGCGTTCAGTCCAATCGTATACACCGGAATACCTTGATCCTGTGCTTCCTTCACGGCTTTCGCCAGATCAGCGTCGGATTGTGCCTGTGTACGGCCTTTGGTTTTGTTAAAGTCATTGTTACCATCCGCCAGCAGCACGATCATCGGCGAGTGGGATGGGTCTGCACCATGATTCAGTATGTTTACGGCTTCAGCGACACCAACTGAGACATCGGTATATGGGCCTCGGCCGAGTTGATCAATAAAATCCTTCAGGCTACTCTTGTCCGCATCGGACTGAATCTCCAGCATAGCCTTTTCCCGCTCCACCTGATCGGTATATGCAACAATTCCTACCTTGTCCCCCTGGACCGGCAGCATATCAACAAACATTTTCATGGCTTCATTACTAATCTTGTCACGGTCACTTGTATTCATCGAGTTACTTACATCGGCTACAAGTACCGCATCGATTCCGCTCGTCTGTGCCTGAGCCGCTGCAGCTTGTGGCAGCAACGCTTGAGGTAGCAGTAGCGTTAGAATTGCCAGCAGAACCATCGTTCCACTGAGCCAGCGTATTTTGCGTGTCCGCAGCATTGGGTGTACTCCTTCACGTTTGAGATTAAAATGGGAATAGTTTATTATAGGCGTCAAGCCTTAAGGAAATCTTAACAGTCTACTAATAAATTCTGAAAAGCACCCCTATCTTGAGTTACAGTTTTGTAATGACTGACAAAAATCGACGATTTCACGCCTGTAACTGGCACAAAAGTACCAACTATGGAAATATGATATAGTTATTGCCAGCAAACTGCAATATAACAGCGCTTGTTCACCAAGCCATAGAAGGGAACGGATTATGGTTACATACGGATGCCTCGCCATATTGTTTCTTTTTGTCATGATAAAGGTAATTGCACTCCAGCTTCATCGGCGGAAACCGGTCTCCCGCGAAGACACGGATCGTACCCTCTACACTATTCTGAATGGTGAGCGTGATTAAGCATGAGTACTAAACTAGTTGTATCCATACGACCATTTCATCGAACGACCTATGCCTATGAAAAGTTGCAAGTCTGCTCACGTTGTGGACAGTACACCTGCCTGTGGGAAGAGGAGTGCACGGCCTGTGGCCGGGGTACCCTGAACTCCGTTCAGTCGAAGGCGACTTCCCGTGTGAAACGCCGCATTGCACGCGACCTGTTCATTACCATATTGTTCGGTGCAGCTGCCACCTATTTTGGTGAAACCATAGATCAGACCATGGCGGCAGCCAGCGTTTCCCTGCTGCTTCTGGCCTTACTGATCTTCATGCAGAAACGTTCGTTCGAGGTAGAGCAGCAGCGCGAGTTGAAGCGCACGTTGCAACAGGATGAGGAACTCATCCGCCAGGGCATTAACCGCAACTGGGCTCTGGTCGCCGAAGCTCGAAAGCAGGATGAAGCACTTGCCTATGAGATGCTCCGCGAGATCGGCTCACTCGTCTACAATGACCGGATTCGACTGCAGCAGGTTGCGCTGCTACAATCCTTTGTCCTGCGCAGTGATATGGATCTGCAGCTCAAGCCCTTGCTGTTACGCAGCTTCGAGCGGCTGCTGGCTGAATATATCGGTGAGATCGCACGACTTAAGCCGGATTTGATCCGTGAAGATGCGATTCGTTATATCGCGACCTATGAAGTGAACATTTTACAGCTCCACAATGGAATTCAGATACTTACAGCGGTAGCTGCTGCTGCCGTGCGCAAGAGCAAATATATTGAGTTATTCCCTAGTCTTATTACCCGCTACGCCCGCTTTATGCCCAAGGATCGATTCATGCGGCTCTATCACACGATTGAACGCTATCCGAGCAAGGCACGAGGGGGATTGGCAGAGTCGGTAGGTCGGGTGTATAACGAGAAATATCGGGATCAATACGCAGATGTTCAGCTGTAGAGATGATATATTGGGAATGAAAAACGTGGTTTAGTGCAAACTCACTCCCTGTATATAGACGAATGCAATTTCATCCATCCCTGCATGCGCGTCAGCACCACAGATCGAAGGTTATGATTCTAATGATATAAGAATTAATCCAAAAACACCCCATCCTTAGGTCTAGGATGAGGTGTTTTGAATTTTATGGAAGTCTGCCAAGTGCTATACGCAGTACACGGACAGAAAGAAAAACTAGATGGGGAATACCTAAATGGCATCTTCCATGGATCAAGCAGGCGCGCAAACAGGTACTAGCAGATGACAAAAAGAATAAGCGGAAATGAGCATCTGTACTGGTGAAAAAAGGGCCGCGACGTGGTTCCGTCGCGACCCTTGATCTGAGGGTTCGGTACATCTGTACCCGAACCCTCTCATATATGCCATGCCAATCACTGTGGCATGGCATGGTGCCTGCGCATGTGCGGCTATATTGCCGCTTGCGCCAAGGCTTTACCGTCCGCGACGAGAATCGCGACGGTCGCCCTTCGCCGGTCCGCGTCCTGCGGATTCCGGACGGCGAGAGCCTTCACTGCTGCGCCCGGAGCTGCGCTTGTCGGCGCTACGGCCAGCCCAGCCGCTGCTAGTTGCACCGCGTCCGCCTTGGCCCGCTGCACCGCGACTGCTGTCGCTGCTGCGCGCGGAACCACGACCTGCGCTGCGCTCGTCGCCACTGCGACCTGCACCGCGTCCACCTTGACCTGCTGCTCCGCGACTGCTGTCGCTGCTGCGGCCACCGCTACGACCACCACTGCGTCCGCCTTCACTACGTCCACCTTCGCCGCCGCGCGAACCACGCCCCCCACGTCCGCCATCTCTGCGATCGTTACGGCCTGCACCGCGACGGGCACTACCAGTTCCGGAAGAGCGTCCGCCTGAACGTTCGTCATCCCCTTGACTGTTGATGGAACGTCTAGCTGCTCCAGTCGAAGCAATTGGTCCTTCGCTTGTCCACTGGATACGGGACAGCTTCTGGTCGATCCCTTGTTCAATACGTGCAAGTTCCGGTCTGTCATGCTCTGTTGCAAACGTTACAGCAAGACCTGTACCGCCTGCACGGCCCGTACGACCAATCCGGTGAATATAACTTTCCGCATCATGCGGCATATCGTAGTTAAATACATGCGTAACACCTTCAACATCAAGTCCACGTGCAGCTACATCTGTAGCAACGAGCACCTGCAGTTTGGCATCGCGGAACGCTTTCATTACGTTCTCACGCTTGGATTGGGACAGGTCCCCATGAAGTTCATCACTTGCATAACCTGCTTCACGCAGATCTTGGTTCAGCTTGGATGCACGACGCTTGGTCCGGCAGAAAATAATCGCCAAGTATGGGCGATACGTATCAATCATGCCGCGAAGTGCTTCTAATTTACCACGATCCGTACATTCCAGCACTTGCTGGCGAATTTGTTTGATCGGGATAACAGATTGGGAAGATACTTTTACATCTTCCGGATCTTTCATGTAGGTCTTCGCCAGGTTGCGAATGCCCTTTGGCATCGTTGCTGAGAACAGCATTGTCTGACGTTTGTGTGGCAGTTCACTAAGAATCGTTTCCACATCGTCCAGGAAGCCCATGTGCAACATTTGGTCGGCTTCATCCAGCACCAGTTTTTTCACATTATCAAGCTTCAACGTGCCACGGCGCAGGTGATCCAGGAGACGACCTGGTGTACCAATAACGATCTGGGTACCGTTCTGCAATTTACGCAGTTGCTTGTCCACATCCTGCCCGCCGTATACGGCAAGCACGTGCAGTTTATCGTCGTTTGCCGTGAGTTTCTTCGCTTCTTCCGTAATTTGCAGCGCAAGCTCACGCGTAGGCGCAATAATCAACGCTTGTGGCGAACGGTCCGATACGTTAATTTTCTGAATAATCGGCAGCAAAAATGCCAGCGTTTTCCCTGTTCCTGTCTGTGCCTCGGCGATAATATCGCGTCCACCCAGCAGTACCGGAATCGAACGCTCCTGTACCGGAGTCGGCACGGCGATGCCCTGATGTTTCAGGATCTCGCACCATTCCGGGCGAATGCCCAGTTGTTCAAAGTTTGCCAATCGTTACACCTCTGTATATTCATTTAGATAAGTCCATTTCATAATGACCTTAGTATCAGTATATGCCATCAAGACTAGTTTTCCTTATATCAATCATGATTATGAAATGAATTTTTTAAAAAGCAATCCACTCGTTGCTCTTCTTCTCCATACCCTGTAGTTTACACGTTAGTCAAGCAAAACAAAAGGGGATACAGTGTTACACCCCCAACTTGTAGCACAAAATCCCAAGATCACCGTAACTTGTATCGACCAAGTGACTCTAGATCTGCCTTCAGGTTGCTGATGATGTGGAAATGACCTAGCATGCCTCAGGCTCTAATAAAAAAACAGCGACGCCCTCTCCCCGATTAAATCCGGAAAAAGTGCGACACTGATTAAAATGCATCTTTTTATGTTACCTATTCGTTGTTTACTTCGTTCCAACCAAGTTACGAACCGTGCCCGCTCGCTGTGGCAAATCCACTCCGTTCAAGAATGCGAGAGCTCTCCTCGTTCAACCCGCGAAGGTGCACGGTTTTGCCCAGCTTCGCGTATTTTGAATTTCACTTTGCCAATAGCCACAACCGCGGTATTATCCCAGATATGTGAACCTCCGAAATCAATCGTGATCTCCTTCGGATCGGCCTCTGCATCGAACTCATCCACGAATCGGGACGAAGAGCCAAAGAAAAATGGTCCATGAACCCGGTATACTTTCTGCCCTTGTTCCTGGCTCGCCTGTACGCGAATCTTGGTCTGTTTCCAGCCAAAATGCAGTACACTGAGCACAACGCCGACCATAACCCCGATCGATAGATCGTGGGTATAGACCACAATTGCCACCGTCACGATCATGACAAAGGCTTCCGCGCGCGGCACGCGAGCAATATTTTTGATAGAACTCCAGTCGAATGTTCCGATACACACCATAAACATTACACCGACGAGCGCCCCCATCGGTACTTGTTTCACCACACCGCTAAACAGCAGCAACAGGATCGCGAGAAACGCACCTGCAGTAAACGTAGACAATCTTCCACGTCCGCCAGACTTCACATTAATGACCGACTGCCCAATCATTGCACAGCCGCCCATGCCGCCAAACAAACCGTTAACAAAATTCGCGATACCCTGACCACGCACTTCACGGTTCTTGCTGCTCTTGGTCTCGGTCATCTCATCCACGATGGTTGCGGTCAGCAAGGACTCCAGCAAACCAACCAGTGCCATGGTGAATGAATAAGGCAGCAGAATCATCAGCGTGTCCCAAGTCCACGCAATATTCGGCAAGTGGAACATCGGCAGAGTGCTCGTTATATTCCCCATGTGGCCGACTGTTCTTACGTCCAGATGAAACACCACGGTAATAATCGTCATCACGATAATTGCAATCAGTGGAGCCGGAACGCCTTTGAAAAACCTTGGCAATATATAAACGATCGCCAGCGTTCCCGCCACCATCGCATACATAATCCAGTTTGCTCCCGTGAAGTGGGTTAACTGTGCCATAAAGATCAGTATAGCCAGTGCATTCACAAATCCGGTCAGTACCGAATGAGGCACAAACGTAATAAACCGTCCAACCTTAAATATGCCCAGTAGAAACTGGATAATGCCCGTCAAAATCGTTGCTGCAAAAAGATATTCCACGCCATAATCCTTGACGAGTCCAACCATTAGTACCGCCATGGCACCTGTTGCCGCCGAGATCATGCCTGGTCTTCCACCAGCAATCGAGATCACAATTGCAATTGTAATCGAAGCATACAACCCGACCATCGGATCAACACCCGCAATGATGGAGAACGCAATGGCTTCCGGAATTAACGCCAGCGCTACCGTAATGCCTGCCAGCACGTCTCCGCGAATGTTGCCAAACCATTGTTGTTTTAAAGTATTCATATGTTCTTGCCGTTCCTCCTACGTGTATCAACTCAATTTGTCTTATCACCTGATGGGTAACGATACGGTTCATCACTGACCCATTACAACAGACAGCACAAATAGCAGAATGCTTTTCGCAAAATTCATCTAATCGTGGTTAAATAACATCCTTTCTACAGTATAATCAATTCCGTGCACTTCACTGTTCCCAAGATTGATCTTGGCCTGTACCTCAAATTGCGAATCCGGAATCTTTTAGCATGAGAGTTAGGCTATCCAACATTATTTCTGAACATGCCCCATCCGTTCCTATGTGTCCCGCTTGCTTCCGTCCAAATCCGTTTTCTTTTTCTTGCCTTCAGGGCGCCATGAACAGAGCATGACACCTATAGTTTTCCCCTCTCAGAAAAACTGGGTCCGTTAATGTACTGACCTATTATTATAACTATAGGATGTAATATGTACTAACACTATTAAGCTGAAAAAATAATAGCATACCTCTTTAATTCTAATTTTTTCATTGATTTACTCAAAAATACTCTATTTTGAACAAAGTAATACCAGGCAGTTCCCATTGCAGGATATATCAGCGAGGATGTTAGTTATTCACCCTTGTAGATCCCATAAACAAAAAAACCTCGCTTGTTTGGTAACATGGAAGAGTCACCAACCATGCCAACAAGAAAGGTATGAAGAAGCTCTCCCGCTTCATCGCTGATTATGTGCTGATGGTTTCACACAGGCTCCATTGCTTGCATCGTCATTCATGCTTCGTTGCTTCCTTAACTTCAGTTGCATATAACAATGTTCACTCTTTGTTTGGAGTATTTTGGGGCCGACGTGACAACAATGTCGAGTATTCAGTAATGAAAGCCTTATAGCTCGAGCTAAATTCCAGTTTTCGGTACTTACTGGCCTTTTCGGTAAAGCGATGAACATCCCTGCTCGGAAAATAAACGCTCATTCCTTTTCCCTTGGGATGCTCAGGAGACTTCATGTTATAAACAACCGCTTTTTGAATTGCCTTTTTGACGCGGTCCGCCTCAGTCTCAGCTTTCATTCTTTTGCCGATCAAGGTAAACAAGTCAGCAAGATCCACCAAATCGGCTTCGTCTGCATAATCCTCGGCTTGATCCCGTGCTTTTCTCAACTGATTCATACCCTTTGTCATAGCTTGGGGCTTTAACAACCTTTTGCTGAATGACTCGACTGCCTTCATAACCTCTTCCATCTGATCCAGTTGAATGATCGATTGCTGAAGGTCCTCCTCTTCACCGTTTACCTTCGACTGTTCCAGATATCCTTGAGCAATAATTCTGCCCAACTTAAGAGTGGAAATCCCGGGTTTGTCTTGAACTGCCTTCAGCATTTTCGTATAGTCCCAGCCATTCTGATTCGTGTAGTCAACAGATGCAAGCAAATACTTACCGTAATCCCTAAGTGCGTAGGCCACCTCCACACTTGCCATTTTACAATTATCGAAGCCGATGAGTTCAAATTTAATTCCCGTTTCGTTATAAGCATGTCCAATTCCTTTTTGAAGTTCGGTCAAGCTCATTTTTTTATTTCCGTAGTGCTCGTCGCCACCGTATCCATCAATCGGTCCAAGACCGTGCCCCCAGAACATAAGCACATGCTTCCGAGCTGGATATTCACGGGTTCCCCAGCGAATGAAATCTGTAAGGGAATCGGATGTATCCATATTTTGCGAGCCGGCGTTATCCAGAAAGGCCAACCTCCCCTTTTCCACACGCCATCGTTGATTCAGACCGGGTTCGATGGACGAATGGTCCCAGCTTTGGGCGCCTCCTGTCTGAACGATAACGTTTACATTGCCGGAAGAGCCGACACTCATCATTTCCTTCAAGTCATCGCTTGCCATATGAAAATCACTTTCCATGTCTGAACCAATCATATAGATGAGAAAGGTGTAATCGGCTTGCCGATCGGATGCTTTTAGTTCAGATACAGGAAGAAACGAGACCAGCAGAATGAACACAAGCAGCCGTATTGTTCTTTTCATTGCCTTCCCTCCTTGTTTCCACTCTACACTTTAATATTAGCGATATGCCATAAAGAGAAATAACCGTCTTCATCGGGAGCTTCGTTCTCCAGTACAAAACCAGTAGACTGAAAACACCTCAAACAAGCAGCATTGTCAGCTTCAATTCCGGCATACCATTTATAGATCGTTCCCAGCTCAGGTAATTGTATGGCTTTTCCAACCACTGCTCTGCCGTAGCCCTTACCCCGAATCGACGGATGGACAACGATGGCAATGCTTCCCGTATTCTGCTCCTCCCGCTCAATCATAATTACACCTACGGCTTCGTCCTGCGAGAACGCGACCCACACATTATAACCGGGATGCTGCTCGACGTGCCGATACCACTCGTCTAAAGGAAGCATTCCCTCCAAGCGCCGATGAACCTCTGCATCCTTAAACCAATCCTCCAGCATTGGCAAATCTCGCTCTGTAAACGGTCGCAAATTGTCAATCACGCTCATTTCATCTCACCTCTTATCTGTATTTTTGAGCCTGCATATTGTAAAGTTCAGCATACCCCGCTTCATTTTCCAGTAATTGGTCGTGAGTTCCCGTCTCCATGATTCTGCCCTGTTCCATATAGACTACATAATCTGCATGTCGTGCAGTGCTTAACCGATGCGAGACGATGACCACCGTCTTGTTTTTCATTAAATCCCGCATTCGCTGGAACACGTCTTCCTCCATGAACACATCAAGCGCAGAAGAAGGTTCGTCCATGATCAGCAATCCGGCAATATCCTCTCTCATAAAAGCACGGGATAATGCAATCCGCTGCCATTCTCCTCCTGAAAGGCTTCTGCCTCCGAATAGCCTACCTAGCTGTGTATCATATTTTTGCCCCAGCTTGTGGAGAAATTCGTCTACTCCGCCCAGCTTGGCAGCTCTTTCGACTATCCTTTGCTCGTTAACAGCCGCAAGGTCACCTAGTCCAATATTGTCCCGAAGATTCATTTCATAGCGCACAAAATCCTGGAATACCGCTGTGGCCTGTGTTCGATAGGCAGCGATATCATACTCTCTCAGCGGAATACCGTTGTAAAACACCGCTCCTTCATTCGGATCAAAGAAGCGCAGGAGCAGTTTGACAAGCGTGCTTTTCCCTGACCCATTTTCACCGACCAGCACGGTCACTTTTCCAGCAGGGATGATAAGCTCAGGGATATCCAGCACAACTTTGGTTTCATCATACCGGAAATGGACCCCTTCCAGCCGGAAGCCCTCTTTGACGGACACCGCCGGAGGGCATGAGCCTGACTTCATTTCATTCTCGCTATAGAGAAAAGAACGAATCTTCTCCAGATGCCGAGCTTCCCTGGGACCGATCGCAAAAGCTGCAAACAATTCATTCATTCCTTCATTTAACTGAATAGTGGCACCAATGAATAAAAAGATGTCACCTGCTGTGAAATGGCCGGAAAGCGCATGTCCAACTAGATAAATAATGATGAGGCCGGCGGCCAGCGACTGGAGCACAGACCACAATAATTGATGGAGGGCCAGTTTCCGTTGGTCGGCTGAAAGTGTAAGCAGAAGCTCTCGTGATGTACTCAGATATCTCTCCTTAAAAAAAGGAACAAGG